>CAKOND010000006.1 GCA_934096945.1 uncultured Bacilli bacterium | reverse complement strand
GTATTGATATGTCAAATAAGATTAAAATGTATAAAAAAATAGATATTTCTATCTATTATTACTCATATTGGTAGCGAGGGAGGGACTCGAACCCCCGACCTGCCGGGTATGAACCGGATGCTCTAGCCAGCTGAGCTATCTCGCCATGACTACTAAATAATACCAAAAAAAATAGCTTTTGACAAGAGTTTTTTGCAATTATTCATATAAAAATCATAAAAATAGATAATGGAGTGGCAAAAACGATAAGTTTAGAAGACTTTAAAAAGGTTGATATGAGAGTTGGAACAATCATAGAATCAGAAATTAACAAAGGAGCTAGAAAGCCAGCATATAAACTAAAAATTGATTTAGGAAAAGATTTAAAAATTAAAAAATCATCAGCTCAAATAACTGAACTTTACGAACTAGAAGATTTAATTGGAAAGCAAGTAATAGTTGTAGTTAATTTTAATTCGATTAGAATTGCAGATATAAAAAGTGAAGTCAGAATACTCAGAGCTGAAAATAAAAAAGGTTGTATTATTTTAACACCAGAAAGACAAGCCCAAAATGGAAGTAAAATATATTAGTTTATCCTATATTTTTGAATATGGAAGACTTCTTGGCATAGATAGAAATGCTAAATTATATGGTGATTATAATGAATAAAGAAGAATTTATTGAAAATTTATCTGAACAAACAGGATTAACCAAAGAAGAATCTTTAATTGTGAATAATATCCTTGAAAACAATTTCTTTATTAGCAAAAGATATAAAGATAAAATAATAAGTGAAATAGTAATCAGTTTAAATACAAATTTAGATAAAGCAACTAAAATATATAATGTAGCTATAGAAATAATTAGTAGAGAACTAAAAAATAAGTTAAAACATCCATTTAAAAAGAGATAGTTTTTGAAAAACTATCTCAATTTTAATTATTCAACAGTAACAGATTTAGCTAAATTTCTAGGCTTATCTATATCGCAACCATTGTTTTTTGCAATTTCATAAGCAAGTAATTGAAGTGGTATAATTGTTAAAATCGATTCCATGATAGGGTGGAGTTTCTTTATGATAATTAATTCATCATAGAATTTTTCTTGTGGTGCTGTATTTGTAACAAGTATTACATAAGCTCCGCGAGCTTTAACTTCTTTGATATTGCTTATTGTTTTTTCATTTAAATCTTCATCAGTTGATATAGCAATTACCGGAGTATCCTTTTCAATTAAAGAGATTGTACCATGTTTTAGTTCTCCGGCTTGATAAGCAACACTATTAATATAAGAGATTTCCTTTAGTTTAAGTGAAGCTTCCATGCAAATGGCATAATCAATACCACGACCTATAAAGAATATTTCTTTTTTGCTAAATATTTTCTTAGCTACTTGCAAATAAGTTTTATCTTTTATTGTTTCTTTAATATATTCTGGCATTTTATCAATTTCATTTGTTATTTTTTTATATTCTTCATTACTTATAACTTTATTTGTAACACCAAGATAAAGAGTAATTAAACTAAATATAGCAAGTTGTGCTAAATATGCTTTAGTGGTTGCCACTGCAATTTCAAATCCAGCTTTTATGTAAATCGTATGATCAGCTTCACGAGCTATTGATGAACCAAGTACATTAACTATTGCCATTGTTGTAATGCCATCTTCTTTAGCTTTTCTTAAAGCAGCGAGAGTATCAGCAGTTTCTCCAGATTGTGAAACTAATATAACTAAAGTGTCTTTATCATAAAAACATTTTTTATATCGGTATTCACTTGCTACTTCAACATTTACTGGAATGTTTGCGTAACTTTCAATTAAATATTTACCCACAACTCCGGTGTGATAAGCTGAACCACAAGCAACAATATCTATTTTCTTAAAGTTTTTTATAAAACCAAAGTTTTTTTCTAATGAATTGATTGTACCATCAAAATAATAGTTAATAGTATCTTTAAATACTTTGTCTTGTTCATTTATTTCTTTTAACATAAAATGTTCATAGCCAGCTTTTGTGGCAGCATCCATTGTGCCTTCGAAAATTTTAATTTCTTTTTTTACTTCGTTTAAATTTTTATCATATATTGTTATTTTATCTTTTTCAAGTTTTACAATGTCATATTCATCAAGTAGCATATACTTATTTGTAAATGCAAGTATAGCAGGTACATCAGATGCTACATAATTTCCATCATCAGATATAGCCACGATCATTGGACTTGCACATCTGGTTGCATAAAGCACATCAATTCCATCCACAAGAACTGCAAAAGCATAAGAACCTCTGATTATTTTACTTGCTTCATGAAGAGTCTTTACCATATCTTTATTTTCTTTGTACAAGCTATCAAGTAAAGCTGCTGCTACTTCAGTATCTGTTTCACTGTTAAACGTATAGCCTTTTTTTATTAACTCATTTTTAATTTCAATATAATTTTCAATAATACCATTATGTACTAAAGTAACAACACCAGATTTATGAGGATGGGCATTAATTTTATTAGCTTCCCCATGAGTTGCCCATCTTGTATGACCAATTCCCAAATTAGAATTAGCTTCCATATTAACAATATCTTTTAAATTTTTTATTTTTCCTTTTTCTTTTTTTATTTCTACCTTGCTATTTTCTACATAAGCGATCCCTGCAGAGTCATAGCCTCGGTATTCTAAGGCCTCTAGAGCCCCAATAAGTCTTGGAACACATTTTTTTGTTCCATTATAACCAATAATTCCACACATATTAAAAATTCCTTCCTTGTTGTATATGATATATCTTTTATTACAATGTTGATTTTGCTTTTTGTAATATATCTTTCGATTATACTTTACCGTGATGCATCCGCCGAATTTTCGATAAACATCATCCTCGTTAACCATTTTAAGTCTGGCGCTAACAAATAATATTACCTCCATCAATTATTTTGTTTTCCTTTTTATTATAATATACGCACGTATAAAAGTCAAAATGTTATTTACAAATTAGCCACTTTTAGTGTATAATGAATGTGGTGAAGAAAAATGGTAAAAGTCGAAGGTACTTTAGAAAAGAAAAATGCAAATAAAGTAAATAAAAATTATGGCAAAGAAGAATTAACAAGAACTTTAATAATGGGACTTGTTGGTCTAGTTTTAGTTCTTATGCCGGATACATTAAATAAAATTTTAGGTATTATTGTAGGTATTGTTCTTTTACTTATAGGTCTTGGTAGTATTTATACTTATATTCAAAGTAAGATTAGCTTTACGTCAAGTTTAATAAGTGGAATTTTATATACACTTCTTGGAATTATTATTTTGATTTCTCCAGGTTCTGTTGTAAGAAGTATTGCCATTGGTATAGGTATTGTTCTTAGTATAACAGGTTTATCAAAGGTGCGTCTTTCATTTACATTAAAAGAAATAAATACAAATTGGATAGGCACTTTAGTAATTGGTGTTATAACTACGATACTTGGAATAGTACTGATATTTAATCCTTTTTCTGGCGATGCAATAACTAAATTTGCGGGTGCATTTCTAGTGATAGTTGCTATATTTGATTTAATTGATAATTATATTTTGCAAAAATAACTGAAAAGTTATTTTTTTAAACTTTAAAAAATTAGTAATATGTGATAAACTTAATATAGTGGTGAAGCATATGGATAGAATAACCTTTATTTTAATAGCAGGTTTAGTATGGATAGTAACTATTATTTTGGTAATAGTTGTTTTAGCATTAATAAATAATAAAGAAAAGAAAAAATTGAAATTAGAAATAGAAAAATTAGAAAAAGAAAAAAATATGGTTATTTCTGCGAGTATGTTATCAGAACTTAATAAAGTTGAAGCTCTAGTAAATAATGATGAAATGAGAGAAAAACTAGATGATTGGAAAAAGAGATTTAATGATATTAAAGATACGGAAATGCCTAAGATAACTGAAACTATAAATGAAATTGAAGAACTATTTGAAGAAAAGAATTTTAAAGAATTAAAGGGATTAGTTTTAAAAGCTGATTTTGATTTAAATACTTTAAAAACTAAAGCATCTTTTTTACTTGATGAAATAAAAGATGTTACTTTAAGTGAAGAGAGAAATAGAGAAACAATAACTAAGTTAAAAGCTGAATATCGTGAAGTTTTAAGTACTTATAAAGAATTTGAAGATGAATATGAAATAGTTAAAGTTCCTTTAGAACTTCAATTTGAAAATGTTGATAAGCTTTTTGCTGCTTTTGAAAGTTCTATGGAAGCTAACGCTTATACAGAAGTTGGTAAAATTGTTAAAGCTATAGCAGATGTTATAAGTAACTTAAAAGTAATTATTGATGAAGCAAGACCTATAGTTATGCTAGGTAAAAATTTAATTCCTAAAAAGGAAGAAGACATCAAAAATATTGCTGATAAAATGACTAGAGATGGGTTTAATCTTGAATATTTAAATATTGATTATAATATAAATGAAGCTAATAAGAAAATACAAGATATATTTCAAAGACTTAATGTGTTAAATGTTGAAGATTCACTTTTTGAACTTAAAACGATGCATGATTATTTTGACTCATTATATAGTGATTTTGATAAAGAAAGATATAGTAAAAAAATATATGAAGATTATAGTAGAAGTATCCTTCTTAAGGCAACTAAACTTGAAAAGGTAAATAATGAACTTTTCAAAAAAATTGGTGATATAAAATATAGTTATGATTTATCTGATGATGAAGTTGCTGTTATTGCTGAGATAAAAGAAGAGATTATGGGTATCAGGGCAAGTTATGATAAAGTAGTTGATACTGCAAGAAGCAAGATTTTAGCATATACTAAACTTGCCAGAGAAATGGAAATTATAAATTCTAAACTAATTAAAACTGAAGAAAAACTAAATGGAGCTTTAAAAACTTTAGGTAGCTTAAAAGAAGATGAACTTAGGGCTCGTGAGCAACTTGATGAAATAAAGAAGATTTTATCACAAACTAAAGAAAGAATACGTTCTTATAAACTTCCATGTGTTCCTAAAAATTATTATGTGGAAGCATCTGAAGCTATGGAAGCTATTAATGTTCTTGTTCGTGAACTTGATAAAAGACCTATATCTATTAAAATACTTAATCTTCGTGTTGATACGGCGAGAGATTTAGTACTTAAAGTTTATAACACTGTCAATGAAACTGTAAAAACTGCTAAGATGGCTGAAACAGCTATTGTGTATGGAAATAGATATCGAGTAGTAAATAAAGAAGTAGACTTTGGTCTTGCAAAAGCAGAAAATGCATTTGTTAAAGGTAATTTTAAAAATAGTTTGGAAAATGCCATAAATGCCATAAATATTGTGGAACCTGGTATTCATAAAAAATTACTTGAAGAATCACAAAGTTAAGGAGGAAAATAATGATATATTTAGATTATAGTGCTACAACACCTGTTGATATTAGTGTTTTTGATACACTTTCAACTGTAACTAAGAATTTTATTGGTAATGCTAATTCTATTCATAGTTTAGGACAAAAATCTAGTACACTACTAGAAAGTGCTACGAAACAAATTGCTGATATCTTCGGAGTAAATCCTAGTGAAATAGTTTATACAAGTGGAGCAACTGAAGCAAATAATATGGCTTTAATTGGAACAGCTCTGGCCAATCATAAAAAAGGAAAACATATTATTGTTTCAAAACTAGAACATCCATCAATATATGCTATATGTGATTATTTAAAAACAATGGGGTTTGAAATAAGTTACGTTAATAATGATAAAGAAGGTTTAATTGATTTTGATGATTTAAAAGAAAAGGTTAGAGAAGATACAATTTTAGTAAGTATCTGTGCTGTTAATTCTGAAATTGGAGTAAGACAACCATTAAAGATGATTAGGCAAATAATAAAGAAAGAAAACATGGGAACAATTTTTCATTCCGATATGACACAAGCTATTGGTAAAGTTAGTGTTAATATGCATGATGTTGACCTTGCTAGTATGTCTGGACATAAAATATTTGGACCTAAAGGTATTGGTTTTTTATATAAAAGTAGTATGGTTAAAATAACACCACTTATATATGGAAGTGGTAAAAGTAATGATTTAAAACCTGGAACACCACCACTTCCTTTGATTGCAGCTTTATCAAAAGCTATTAGACTTGCAAATGATGGCCTTGAAAAAAAAGAAAGATTTGTAAGTTTACTTAATGATAAAATAACTTCTAGTTTAAGTAAATATCCAAATATTATTATAAATAAAACTAAATATAGTATTCCTCAGATATTAAATGTTAGTGTTATGGATGTTATGCCTGAGGTTATGGTACATGCTTTAGATAAACATGAAATATATGTAAGTACTAATACAGCTTGTTCAAGTGGAGATATATCAAATAGTGTTATAGCTATTTATAATGATATAAATAGAGCAAAACATACTTTAAGAATTAGTTTATCTTATGTAACAACAACTGAAGAAGTAAATAGATTTTTGGAAATATTTAAAGAAGAATACGAAAACTTAAGTAATTTAAAATAAGCTATTCAAAAAAGAATAGTCTTTTTATTTGTTTTGTTATATAATAAGTGTAGGGAGAACAAATTGTATGAAATGTATATTAATGAATAAAAATACCGAAGTTTTATCTGCTTTGTATGACTCTGCTACCGGGGTTTTTACGCAAATTTTTGATGTGTATAATATAGATTATGCCCCTTATATTTTAAAAGAAGTGTATAAAAAAAATAATGAAATAAATGATGACTTTAGAGCAAATTTAAGTAAATGGTTCAAAGGCCGTGGCATTCCTTCATGGCGGGATAAACTAGATTTACTACTTCATAGATTAAATGTAAGTGCTCCATGTGAGCTTTTAGATAAAGCTTTTGGATTATCATTATCTGACCAATACTGGTTAAAGCCTTTTGATGCCAATATAAAGTATGATGATATTAACTTTTTTGATAATGATTTTGATTACGCAGAATTTATGGAAGCATCTCTATCTAAAAATGGAAATATTATTCAAAGTATAAAGTCTTTAAAAACTCCGAATAATACAACGGATGGAATGTTAAAAAAAGCTTGGATCATAGATAATGGCACTAGATATTTACTTAAGGGTGGATATAAGAATGAAAGTTTGCAACCATTTAATGAAGTTTTAGCTAGTGAAATCTGTGATAGGCTTGGATTTAGTCATGTAAAATATACTTTAGATGTTTATAAAGATAATATAGTATCAAAGTGTCCTTGTTTTATAACTAAAGATACAGAATTTATTACTTGTAGTCAAATAATAAATAATATGGAAAAGCATAAAAATTTGGATGATTATGAAAATTATATAAAAATGTTAGAAGATAAAGGTATAAAAGATGCACGTATTAAAATAGAGAATATGTATATTTTAGACTTTTTAATTATGAATGAAGATAGACATTTAAATAATTTTGGTATTATAAGAGATGTAAATAAATTAAAATGGCTAGATGTTGCTCCAATATTTGATAATGGTCAAAGTTTAAATATCGAATATTATAATGAAGAAGAAATGTGTGTATCCGGAGAAGGAAGATTATTCTATCTTATTATGCCTTTTGATGATATTATTAAAGTTGTTAAGAATATAAAGAGAATAGATGTAAGTAAACTGGATGGCTTAGTTGAATGGTTTAAAAGTACTTTATATGAATATCAAAATATAACGGGATATTCTGATGCAAGAATTGATGGACTATGTACTTTGTTAAATAGACAAATTAATAAATTAAAAAATATGATAAAATAAAAGATTAGTAATAGTCTTTTTATTTGTTTTGTGTTAAAATACGTAAGGAAAGAGGTGCATTTATGAAAAAAATAATTATTATAAAATATGGTGAATTAAGCACTAAAAAAGATAATAAAAACTTTTTTATAAGTAAACTTAAAAATAATATTGAAGTTACTTTAGAGAATATTAATCATAATACTTATTATGATTTTGGTAGAATGTTTATTGAAACTGATGATTTTGATGAAGTTATAAAACATTTAGAAAATGTCTTTGGAATACAAGAACTTTTAGTGGGTTATACATCAAATAATTTAGAAATAGAAGATATTAATAATAATGTTTTAGATCTAGTAAGTAGTAAGGATTTTAAAACATTTAAGGTTGTAACTAAAAGAAGTAATAAAAATTATCCCATAAATTCAATGGAAATAAGTAAAGTAGTAGGTGGGCATTTACTTAAAAATATTAGTAATATAAAAGTTGATGTTCATAATCCTGAGCTTACTGTAAATATTGAAATAAGAAATGAAGAAGTGCTTTTTTATTTTGAAGGTATTAAAGGCTTAGGTGGTTATCCAGTTGGAACTTTGGGTAAAGGATTACTTATGCTAAGTGGGGGAATAGATTCTCCTGTTGCGGGATATCTTGCTATCAAACGTGGTGTTAAACTTGAAGCAATTTATTTTGAAAGTCCACCTCATACTAGTGATGCTGCAAAAGATAAAGTTTTAAAGCTTGCTAGAGTTTTAGCTAAATATAATACGGAAGTAAAGGTACATGTAATTAACTTTACGGAGATTCAAGAAACTATACTTAAGAATATACCTCATGAATATTTAATTACTATCATGAGAAGAATGATGTATAGGATAAGTGCTATTATTGCAAATGAAAATAAATGTAATATTTTGGTAAATGGTGAATCAATTGGTCAAGTTGCAAGCCAAACTCTAACAAGTATGAGAGCTATAAATGAAGTTGTTAAGATGCCAGTTATAAGACCTGTTGCATGTTTTGATAAATTAGAAATAATTGATATTTCAAAGAAAATTGGTACATATGATATATCAACGCTTCCTTTTGAAGATTGTTGTACAGTGTTTGTACCTAAACATCCAGTTATTAATCCAAGTCCAGCACTATGTGAAGAATATGAAGCATTAATACCATATAAAGAATTAATTTATAAGGCAATAAAAGGACATACAACAATAAAAGTTGGTATAAAAGAAGAAAATAAGTTTAGTGATTTGTTATAATTTTAAAAAAAATAAACATAATATTACTAGGTGATATTTATGTTTAAGATGAGTGATTACTACTATAAAGGTTATGATATTGAAAGTAAAAGTAGATTAGAAAAAATTAGAATGGAATATTCCAATCCTTATGGATATAATTTAGAAAGTAATCAAAGAAGAATAGTGGATATAGATTCAAATGTAACTCATACTAATCAGAATATGGTTAAAAATGGAGAATATAAAAAAGAAAAATAAGCAAAAGTATTTTTTTGAAGAATATTTGATATCTTTTCGCCAATAACTTTGAAGAACGAAAATCTTGAATTTTTCGTTCTTCAAAATATTTAATCTAAGGAGGAGTTAGGTAGTTATGGAAAAGAAAGCGAAATTTCCTAAAAATTTTTTTACAAAAATTAGACCACACGCAACAAAAGAAGATAAAATAGATAATATTTCTTTTAAATGGCCTAAAAGTGTGATGGCTGGAAGCGAAAAAGCAATATTATATTCAACAAAATACGAAAATAAAGGAAAAAATGTTAGATAGTGTATCTAATTAGTTTTGTATTAGAAAATAATATGTTACAAAAGTTATAATTTTGTAATATTTTTTTGTTTTTAACATTATTCCTTTGAAAAAATCCTTTGTAAATTAATTATTCATTTGAAAAATAGGAAAATACATACAATTATTCCTTTGAAAAATAGTAAAATATATGTAATTATTCCTTTGAAAAATAGTGAAAGTGTACAAAATTTATAGACAAATAGAGAGAAAAGTGTTATTATTTGAGTGGATGGTGATTAATATGCTAAAAAGGAAAATAGTCAATGATTTAATTAATTGGAAAAAAAATCATAGAAATAATTGTTTACTGGTTATTGGAGCAAGACAAGTTGGTAAAACGTATATCATCAGAGACTTTGCAAAAAATAATTATAAAAAGTTTTATGAGTTAAATTTTCTTGAAAATAAAGAATTTAAGGAAGTGTTCAAAGAAGACTTAAGTCCTAATAATATCTTAAAACAACTATCAATCAGAATTTCAGATTTTGAAATTGATGATGGAAATACTCTTATTTTTTTAGATGAAATACAAGAATGCCCAGAAGCAATCACAGCATTAAAATTTTTGGCTCAAGATAAAAGAATTGACTGTATTGCATCAGGTTCTATGTTAGGTATAGCTTATAAAAGAGCATCTTCTTTTCCTGTAGGTTATGTAGATAGAATATATATGAACTCACTTGATTTTGAAGAATTTTTATGGGCTAGAGGCATAAGTGAAGATGCTATCTCTTACATCAAAGAGTTTTATGATACAAAAAAAACAGTTAGTTCATCTTCACATGATAGAATGCTTGAATTATTTAAGGAATACATAGTTTTAGGTGGTATGCCAGATGTTATAAATGAGTTTTTATTGTCAAATAATTTTGATAGCGCAATAAAAGTGCAAAAGAGAATACTAAATGACTATAGAGATGATATTGTTAAATACGCTAGTGCAAATGATAGAGCAAAAATTAGAGCATGTTTTGATAGTATTCCTGCTCAGCTTGCAAAAGATAATAAAAAATTTAAATTTAGTATTGTTGAACGAAATAGTAAAAGTGAAAAATATTTAGATTCTCTTGAATGGTTATATGATGCTGGTATAATTAATTTCTGTTATAATTTAAGAAATCCTGAAGCACCACTTGAAGGAAATAAAATTATTGATTCTTTTAAAGTATATATGAAAGATACTGGGCTTTTAATGGCTATGATGGATGAAGGCTCACAACTAGAAATTATGAATGGAAATTTGGGTATATACAAGGGAGCAATTTACGAAAATATTATTGCAGATGTCTTTACTAAATCTGGTAAAAAGCTATATTATTTTGAAAAAAATTCAACTTTGGAAGTAGATTTCTTTATTAGATATAATAATGAGGTAACTGCGGTAGAAGTTAAATCTGCAGATAATACCAAATCAAAGTCATTAAATTCAATTATGAATAATTATGGAGTTAAACAAGGTATTAAACTATCTACGAAGAATATAGGATATGATAGTAATGGAGTCTTAAGTTTACCACTTTATATGAGTATGTTTTTGTAGGAAAGTAATGAAGAATAAAGTTATACTGGGTCGTTAAAACTACTTTTTAATTAAGTAGTTTTTTACTTTTTCAATACTATATCTATTACTGCTAACTTTGTTGGTACTTATATTAACTTTTAAAAAATACTTGATGATTTATTGAATATTTTTACTAAAAACTTATACAAATAAACAGAAATTGTAAAAATAATAAATAAAACATTGAATATTTTTTTAAAAAGGGAGATAATTAGTGTGAACTGATTAAAAATATTCAACTTTTTGTTTGTTATTAACTATAATAGGTGCTGATAATTAAAGAAAACTTTATATAGATAAAATCAAAAAGTGTAAATTGTCCCAAAAATGGTATTGATTTGTCTCACAAAACATGATATAATCCAATTAATAAACGGAGGATTATATTTATGAAGAAAAAAAATATTATCAATTTAATAAAGTATTATTGTGAAAATAATGATGTGGGTTTTAAAAATGAAGCTTATATTATTGCTGATGAATTTGAGAAAATAGGAGATTATGAACTTAGTGAGTATATAATTAGTATTGTCTCTGGAACTAATGTGTTTGAGCCTCAAGGCGATGAATTTAATTTACAATATTTTAAAAAAATTGAAGCTAGCAGTTCAAAAATGCCTATTCCTCAAAAGTTATATCGCGAATTAGAAGGTATTATTAATGCTGTTTCAAAAAGGGTAGGTATTAATAAATTTTTATTTGAGGGTGATCCAGGTACTGGTAAAACTGAGACTGCAAAACATTTAGCAACATTTCTCAATAGAGATTTATATGCTGTTCAATTTGACATGGTGATAGATAGTAAACTTGGACAAACCTCAAAAAATATAACTAATTTATTTAATGAAATAAAAAACTTATCTCATCCAGAAAAAGTAATTATATTATTTGATGAAATAGATGCTATTGCACTAGATAGACTTAATAATAACGATTTAAGAGAAATGGGAAGAGCAACATCCACAATACTTAGGGAACTAGATAATTTAGATGATAGAATTGTTTTTGTAGCAACTACAAACCTTTTTAAATCGTTTGATAAAGCATTGATTAGAAGATTTGATTCTGTTATTAATTTTAACTGCTATGAAAAAGAAGATTTAATTGATGTAGGAGTAGTAATATTAGATGACTATTTAAAACTATTTAATTTAGAAAATAATAATATAAGATTATTCAAAAAAATTCTAAATAATATTCGTGTAATTCCTTATCCGGGAGATTTAAAAAACATAATTAAAACATCTATTGCATTTAGTGATGTTAATAACAAAAATGATTATTTAAAACAACTTTATTTAACACTTAACAATAAAGATAAAATTAACATAAAAGAGTTACAAGAAGAAGGGTTTACTGTTAGAGAAATAGAAACCCTAACTGGAATATCTAAAAGTACAGTTTCAAGGGGGTTAAAGAATAATGAATAATATATTAGTTTTAAAGGGAAAATTTGAACAAAAAAATGGGACTAATGCGGGCCCAGCTACACTACCTGTTGGAGCAGTTCTAAATACTAGTCACATTGATAAATTAATTGATGACTTAAAAGCATTAGATGTTTTTTGGAAAAGTGAAAAATACATTGATGGTGCTTTAATAAGCGTGCGTTATACAAATATTGTATCAAAAACTAGAAGAATTAAAGAATTATTTGCTTTTGAAGGAAAAGATGCAAATTCATTTATTGTAGGGGCTAAATACAATGCCGATAAATCTAAACATATAATTACGTATTATATTTCTAAAAATAATATAATTACAATTATCGAAAGACTTGAATTGTTAAAAAAAGTATTAATTGAAAATTTTGATGGTTCTATTAATGATGAAGTTTTGAAAAATGTTACTGGGAGAGATTCTGACTTTAAAAGTAAAGACATTAGTAAAAGTAAATTTGGTCATTATGTATCTGATGCTTATAATGTAGAAGAGTTTGATAAACCTAGTATTGATGTCCAAAAAGATATAAATGATGTAGTTGTATCATTATATAAAACAGATGATATAAAAACAGTTTTAGAAAAATTAGGAATAAATACTATTGGCTTAAGAATAATTGATGATAATGTCTTATTAACTCCTAGTCAATTAAATATAATAAAGAAAAAAGCTCCTTACTTAATAGCTATGATAAGTGAAGATATGATGAAGCTTATGCCCAGAGTAAAGGAAGAGAATGTTATTAGTGATAATATGACTATTTCTCTTCCCAAAAATGAACCAACAATAGGTGTAATTGATACACCATTTGATAAAAAAGCGTATTTTAGTGATTGGGTTGATGATAAAACTGAAATAAATGATCTACTAATAAGTGATGAAAGTTATGATCATGGTACTATGGTAGATTCTATAATAGTGGATGGACCTAGTTTAAATAAAGAGCTTGATGATGGATGTGGACATTTTAAAGTTAGACACTTTGGTTTAGTGCAAAGTTCTATGATGAGTTCATTTCAAATAATGAGAAATATTCAAGACATTGTTAAAACAAATAATGATATTCATGTTTGGAATTTATCTTTAGGACAAGAACGTGAAATAGATGAAAATTTTATTTCTGTCGAAGCATCTATCTTGGATAAAATTCAAAAAGAAAATAATGTTATTTTTGTAATAGCTGGGACAAATAAAAAAAATGGAGAAAATAATAATAGAATTGGGGCACCTGCTGACTGTATTAATGGAGTAGTTGTAAATGCGGTTGATAAAAATGGAAATCCTCCAAGTTATGCTAGAAGTGGCCCAGTATTATCATTTTTTAATAAGCCAGATATAAGTTGTTTCGGTGGAGATATTAATAAATTTATGACTGCTTGGGGACCAAATGGTAAGAGCTATGTTAAAGGTACCTCGTTTGCCGCTCCATGGATAGCCAGAAAAATTGCTTATCTTATCGATGTTTTAGGTATTAGTATGGAATGTGCCAAAGCATTATTAATTGATTCAGCTGCTGGATGGGATAAAAATAAAATGCTAAGTGATTATTCAAAACTTGGTTATGGAATTGTGCCAACAAGAATTGAAGATATTATAAATACTCCAGAAAATGAAATAAGATTTATAATTAATGGTGTTTGTACAGCTCATGAAAACTACAATTATGATTTACCAGTTCCAATAAGTAATAACAAATTTCCATATGTTGCTAGAGCTGTTCTTTGTTACTTTCCTCGTTGTAATCGTAGTCAAGGGGTAGATTATACTAATACTGAATTAGAATTTAGTTTTGGTAGATTAGATAGTAAAAACCCTATTAAAACAATAAATGAAAATTATCAAAGTGTTGAAGGTCATTTTACGACAGAAGAAAAAGCCAGACAAAAATTTAGAAAATGGGATAATACAAAACGGATAGTGGAAACATTTGATAATAAACAAGAAAAAAGTATCTTAAATACAAATAAACCAACTTGGGGAATATCTATAAGAAAAAAAGAAAGATTGAATTATGAAGACGGTAAAAATATTAAGTTTGGTTTAGTTGTTACTTTGAGAGACTTAACTAATAAAAATAGAATAGATACTTTCGTAAGAAATTGTAGATTGTATGGCTGGCATGTAAACTCTATTATATATAAAAATCAAATTGATATTTATAATAAAGCTGAAGAAGAAATTAGATTTGAGTAGGGAGGTAGAACATGGTAAAAATTAAGTCTTATGAAACACAAAATGGTGATATGTTTTATATAAAACATAATAGTGATAATTTTACTATTATAGATTGTTGCATAGATGAAGAAAAAAAGGATGATATTTTAAGTGAAATAAAATTGGAAAGTAAATATAAGGGCATTAAAAGATTTATTTCAACACATCCAGATGAAGATCATATAAGAGGCTTAAAATATCTAGATGAAAGCGAACCGATAATAAATTTTTATTGTGTAAAAAATGAAATTGAAAAGTTTCCCAAAACAGATGATTTTAAGAAATACTGTGAATTAAGAGATTCTTCTAAAGTATTCCATATAAAGAAAGGGTGTAGTCGTAGATGGATGAATCAAACAACGGAAGAAAGAGGAAGTGCGGGAATAAACATTAAATGGCCAGACTATGATAATGTATTTTTCTTAAATGCTTTGGCTGAAGCTAATAAGGGTGAAAAACCAAATAATATTTCTCCAATAATAACATATAGTTTGCAAGACAACATCAAAATTTATTGGTTTGGTGATTTGGAAACTGATTATATGAATGATATAATTGAGGATGTTAATTGGTCAGAGGCGGATGTTGTCTTTGCTGCACATCATGGTAGAAGTAGTGGAAGAATTCCGACGGAGATTTTGAAAAAAATTAATCCAAAAATAGTAGTGATAGGAAATGCTCCCAGCGAGTTTTTAGATTATTACATTGGCTATGAAACGATTACACAAAATACTGCTGGCGATATTGTTATTCAGTGTGAGGGAAAAACGGCTGATTTTTTCGTAAGTAAATCAGACTATAAAACTCCTCCAACAAATTTGAAAATGATTTATGGAAAATTACTAGAAGGATATATTTATATAGGAAGTCTCGAATTTGATTAAAAACAGAGAATAATATTTCTGTAAAACTTAATTGTTTTTATAAAATTATAATTATTAAGAAAGGTGGATGGAAAAATGGAAGTGTTAGTACTTGCTCCAAAAGAAAAAAAAGAAAATGTTGATTATGGTGATTGCTTTATTATTAATGATAATGGTATCGTTACGGTTTATGATTGCGGTTCTGAGGAATTGGCAGAACAGGTGCTTGATTATCTTAAGGATAGGAACATAACAGATAAAATAGATGTGATTTTGTCACATAATGATGAAGATCATTTTAATGGAATACCAAAGCTAATTGAAAATGATGTGGTGAATTCAGTGACAACTTTATTATTATTAAAGTATAAAAATTTAATTCTGGACAAAATTGACGATAAAAGAGTTAATAACAATTCTTTGGCAAATAATATTAAAGATTTGTATTGTAATATAAGTTCATTGGAAGGAAAGAGGTTACGCGATGCCCTTGATAAAAATATTGTGCTTTCTCCTAATTTGAAAATTGTAGGGCCGCCATTAGATTATTTTATTGAGGCGGTTGCAAAACAATTTACACCAAATGAAAGTAATAATATAAACAAAAGTACAATAATGAATGCCATAAGTGTTCAATTAGAAATATCTTTTGATGATAAAATATTATTACTAACTGGTGATGCAGATATTGCAGCTTTTGATGATAAAATACGTTATTATGATGCTATTCAATTACCACATCACGGAAATAGTGATATGGCAGAGTTAATTTTTGAAAAAAATGCCAAAAGAAATGAAGTTATGTATATTGTTTCTGATAATAAAGGGGCATTAATAAATGGTGGATCAGGTGATTTAAAAACCTCGGGACATATTATTAAAACAACAAAAAATGGCTCTTTTCTAATTACACCGGAATTAATGGGTGCAAAGAGGAAGGTGGCATTAAAAAATGAGATATATCCTTTTTAAGAAAAATGTATCAATTAATGAAATAAGGTCTAGAGAAGAATTTTTATATAATATTTTTAATATATATACAATTCCTTTTATATATGATAACTATATTGAATTTAGGTCGATTCCAGAAAAATATGGAAACATAATTTTCATTAATGGACATAATAATGATGTTTTTAATTGGTTAATTAAAAATTTTCCAAAGGAAAACATTATAGTAATGATTTCGTGTTACCAAGGTATAATTAGAATTTTAAGATTTCCTTATAAAGAAATGTATTCAACTAATTATATTACCTATAAATTAAATGGAAAAGATTATGGTTTTGATTTTGATATTACAGATGAAGAATTGAATTTATATAATTGTCCTTATTATTTAATAAAAGAAAAATTGAAATACGCGTTTGAAAGGATTGGCTAAAATGGATAAGATTGTGGAAAAAATAAGTAGTTATAATATTTTTAATAATGTTTTGCCCGGATATTTATTTTTGATATTTGGTGGAAATATAATCGGAGTAAATTTAGTTAAAGATGATTTATTTTCAATGCTTGTAATAGCATATTTTGTTGGAGTTGTTATTAGTAGATTATCTTCAATAGCTTTAGAGAAAAGACTTGATAAAATTTTAACATTGATAGGTGAGAAAAGCAAAGACAAAAAATTTGTTAGATTACCTTATCAAGAATATGTAAACGCTAGTAAATTAGATGAAAAAATTGTAATATTTAATCAAGATTGCAATATGTATAGAAGCTTTTGTATGTTAATAATAATCTTAATATTTTTAAAGATATTATCGATGTGTAACATTTTTAATAAAATTAATGGTGATTTTCTGTATATAACATTATTAATCTTATTATTAGTATTATTTATTGAATCGTATAGAAAACAGAGTAATTACATTGTAAAACGTATTAATATCGCAAACAAAAAAATGAAGAGTAATTTATAAAAATGAATAGAATTTTATTCAAATAATAATTATTTACATAAAAACAGACCTTTAATCTGTTTTTTCTTTTATTTTCTTTAAAATTAGTTTATAATAATAGTACGAAGGGAAGATAGTATGAATTTAGTTGTAAATAATCATAATGTGTTTTTAATTGTTTTTGTAACATTTTTAGTTAGTGTACTTTTGGTGCCAATAGTAAAAAAGATTGCTGAACATGTTGGGGCTATGGATGTACCAAATGCAAGAAAGGTACATAAGGTTCCAATGCCAAGATTAGGGGGACTTGCAATTTATATTGCTTTCTTATTTGGCTATATTTTATATGGACAAATAAGTACTCAGATGATATCTATTCTTATTGGAAGTTTTTTGCTTATAATTGTTGGTATTTTTGATGATATAAACTCTGTTCCAGCAAAATATAAATTTTTAGTACAAACGATAGCTGCTTCAGTTGTAGTCATTTATGGTAAGCTTGGTTTTTCTGAACTAACAATTTTAGGTTTATCATTTCATTTTCCAATGTTTATAAATAATATACTTGCAATATTCTTTATAGTTGCAATTACAAATGCTATTAATTTAATTGATGGTTTAGATGGCTTATCAAGTGGGATTAGTTCTATATATTTCTTAACAATTGCTGTTATAGCTTTAATAACTAATAAGCTTGGGGGTATTGATATAATACTTTCGCTAATAATGCTTGGGGCAACTCTTGGATTTTTATTTCATAATTTTCCACCAGCTAAAATATTTATGGGAGATACTGGTAGTTTATTCTTAGGTTTTATGATTTCGGTTATAGCATTGCTCGGTTACAAAGTTACGACATTTACATCACTTGTTGTACCTATTGTGGTTTTAGCTATTCCAATATTTGATACATTATTTGCAATTCTAAGAAGACTTTTAAAAGGTCAAAGTATTGCAGTTGCTGACAAAGAACATTTTCATCATCAACTTCTTAAAATGAAATATAGTCCAGTTGCAAGTATTCTAATTATTTATGCAATTGATATATCTTTTGCAGTTGTATCAATACTTTATGTTCTTGGTGATAATCAATTTGCAATTGCAATTTATGTTGTACTTATGATTCTATTGCTATTTGTTATACTTAGAACAGATATTCTATTTGAACATAAAAAGAAAAAGTGAAAGTGTTCATTTTTTTCTTTTTTTTAATAGTAATTATTTTCTTTTTTTGCAAAATTTTGTTGACACGTTCAAAAAAAAATGATAAAATCAAAATATGAACATTAAAGGAGGAAAATATATGAAAAAAATAATTGTTCTAATAATGGGGTTGTTTCTTTTAACAGGGTGTGGTAATAAAAAAGATAAGGTTATTATTTATGGTTGTACAGAGGAAAACGTAACACAAGCATTAAATCAAAAATTTAAAGAAGATTTAAAAGATGTAGATGTTGTGATTCAAAATATTTCAACTGGTAATTTGGCAGCTAAAATTAAAACGGAAGGCTCAAAAATTGAAGCAGATATTGTTCTAGATTTAGAAACATCACATGCAGAAAATTTAAAGGATAATTTTGCAAATATATCATCATACGATACAAGTGTGTATACAGATGGAATAAATAATTCCGATAAATATTTACTATGGACTAAATATAGTATTGGCCTAATAGTTGACAATAAATACTTAAAAGAACATAAATTAGATGTTCCGAAGACATATGAAGATTTATTAGATAAAAAATATAAAGGTTTAATTGCCATGCCAGATCCAAAAACTTCTGGTACTGGTTATGCATTTTTCTTAAATGCTGTAAATGAAATGGGAGAAGACAAAGCTGTTGAATATTTCACAAAATTGAAAAAGAATATTAGGGAATTTACAGCATCAGGTTCTGGACCCTCAAATTTACTTAAACAAGGTGAAATTGCTATTGCAATGGGAATGGTAAGTCAAGGTGCAACTGCAATAAATGAAGGTTATGATTTTTCAATTACTGAATTAAAAACTGGTATGCCTTATAATACCACATCATTTGCAATTATAAAGGGAAAAGAACAAAATGAAAGTGTAAAAAAAGTATATAAATACTTAATAGAAAAAGGCATTAAATTTAATTCTGAAAACTTTTTTCCAGAAGGCATAGTAAAAGATGAAATCTCAAACTTTAAAAATTACCCAACAATTAAAAAAGTTGCTAACATGAAAGGCTATGATGATATTAAAGTTAAAGAAGACTTAACAAAATTGTGGGGAAAAGTTAATGGATAATTTAAAAATTGAAAATTTAACAAAAATATATGATGGGAAAACTGTTTTAAATAAGATTAGTTTTGAAGTAAAATCTGGAGAATTTTTATCAATACTTGGTCCATCTGGATGCGGGAAAACTACTCTTTTAAAAATACTTATTGGAATTGAAAAAACAAACAGCGGAAGTGTTTTTAAAGGTAAAGAAGATATAACAAAGGCTGATCCATCAAAAAGAGGAATGGGAATAGTTTTTCAAAACTATTGCCTTTTTCCAAATATGACGGTTTTGCAAAATGTTATGTATGCTTTAAATATTAAAATAAAAAATAAAGATGAAGCTAGAAAATTAAGCTTGGAAATGTTAGAGTTAGTAAAAATGGAAGAACATAAAAATAAGTATCCGCATGAGTTATCAGGCGGGCAACAACAAAGGGTGGCAATTGCTAGAACTCTTGTGTTAAAGCCTGATATAATTTTATTTGATGAACCTATGTCTGCTTTAGATGCTGATAATAGATTAACTTTAAGAAAAGAACTTAAAAATATACAAAGTAAATTTAAAACAACTATGATTTATATAACACACGATCAAGAAGAAGCTTTTTCTTTGTCTGATAGAGTTATGGTAATGAAAGATGGAAATATAGAACAAATTGATACACCAAATACAATATTTAATAAACCGGCCAATGAATATGTAAAAAAATTTGTTACCAATCATTTAATTGAAAAAGTAAGTTCAATTGAAAAATGTACAGGAATTGATTTATAATGAAAAAGATTAGTAAAGTTAATGTATTTGTATTTATTTTTCTGTTATTTTTTGTTTTTTATCCATTGGTTCAAATGTTAGTGCAAGTTGACTGGGCTGATTTCAATGAAATAATTAATTCTTTGGCTTTTAAAGAAGCATTAAATAATTCATTAATTGTTACAAGTATATCAACGCTTATATCAATAATACTTGCATATATTTTAGCATTTACAATTAATAGAACTCCGATTAAACATAGAGCTGTTCTTCAAATGCTAATTACTGTACCAATGTTAATTCCATCGATTTCACATGGTCTTGGTTTGATTAATTTATTTGGAAATAATGGTATAATTTCTAAAATGTTTGATTTTAATATTATAGGTCCGATAGGAATAATTATTGGTTCTGTTCTTTATTCTTTTCCGATAGCATTTTTAATGTTTTGTGATGGTTTTAATTATGTTGATAATAATCTTTATAATACAGCAAAAGTATTAGGCTTAAATAAATGGCAAACATTTAAAAAAGTTACATTTTGTTATATGAAAAAGCCTTTGATATCTGCAATATTTGCAGTTTTCACAATGATTTTTACAGATTATGGAGTACCTTTAGCAGTAGGTGGTAAATTTTTAACTTTGCCTGTTTATCTTTATAAAGAAGTAATAGGGCTTTTAAATTTTTCAAGTGGAACTATAATTGGTTTATTTTTACTTATACCAGCTTTTATATCTTTTATGTTTGACTATCTTTCTAAGGATTTTTCAAATGGAAATTATAATAAAGAATTTAATTTTGAAAATAATAAAAAAAGAGATATTATTTTAACAATATTTGTTTATTTAATTATAGGAATAATATTTTTGATAATAGGCTCATTTATTTATTTTGCTTTTATTGATAATCCCAGACTTAACCCAGTTTTTTCTTTAAAACATTTTGAATATGTATTAAACAATAATATTGTAAAATTTATAATTAATTCATTATTAATATCAATATTTACAGCTATAATTGGTACAATAATAACTTATTTTACAGCATATTCCACTGCAAGAATTAATAATAAAGTATCTAAAATTATTCATCTATTAGCTATTTCATCTTTAGCTATTCCTGGTATTGTTTTAGGTTTATCATACACAATAAGTTTTAGTGGGACATTTATCTATAATACATTTATTATCTTAATAATAGTTAATATTATACATTTTATGGCCAGCCCATACTTAATGGCTTATAACGCATTAAAAAAAGTAGATCCAAATTATGAAGTAGTGGCAAAAACGTATAACATTAATACTTTTAAAATAATTAAAGATGTAATAATACCTTGTACAAAGAAAACTATTCGTGAAATGATTTGTTATTTCTTTGTGAATTCAATGATAACAATATCTGCAGTGGCATTTTTATTTAATACGAGAACTATGCCGCTTTCCCTTTTAATTAATACCTATGAGGGCAATATGTTATTGGGTGAAGCTGCAATTATATCAATAATCATACTTTTCTTTAACATAATTGCTAAAAGTGTGGTATACTTAATAAATAGAAAAGAGAATAGGAGTAGTAAAAATGCAATTAACAATTAATCAATTTGAAGTATTAACAACAATTGAAGGAAATGAAAAAAAATTATCTCAGAGGGATATATCTAAAGAAACTAAGTTATCACTTGGTACAATTAATAAAGTTATTTCAGAACTATTAGAAAATAAATTAATTGACAAAGAGAATGCTATTACTCAGAATGGTTTAAAAGCTTTAGAACCATATAGAGTTAAAAGAGCTATCTTTTTGGCTGCAGGATTTGGTTCTAGACTTGTTCCAATAACCTTAAATACACCAAAACCATTGGTTTTAGTTAATGGAAAAAGAATAATTGAAACTTTATTAGATGCTGTAGTTAAAGCAGAAATAGAGGAAATTTATATTGTTACAGGATATTTATCAGAACAATTTGAAATTTTAAAGAAAAAATATCCTCAAATAAAATTTGTTGAAAATAATATGTATAATGAAGCAAATAACATTTCATCTGCGTATTTAGTTAGAAATTTAATAAAAAATGCATATGTTTTAGAATCTGATTTATATCTTTATAATCCAAAATTAATAAGAAAATATGAATATCATAGTAATTTTTTAGGATATTATGTTGATAGAAGTGATGATTGGTGTATTGAAGTTAAAAATGGAATAATAACTAAAGAAAAAGTTGGGGGAATAAACTGTTATCAAATGGTTGGTATTTCTTATTATGATGAAAATGACGGACAAAATATTGAAAAAGACATGGAAGAAGTTTTTAAGTCTCCGGGTGGAAAAGAAAAATATTGGGAACAAGTAATTCTTGATATTTGTAAGAAAAATTACAATATATACTTAAGAGAATGCCAAAAAGAAGACATAATAGAAATTGATACATTTAATGAACTAAAAGCCATTGATAAAACTTATGATGTTTAAGGGAGTATTATATGAAAAACTCATTATTTAAAAATTCAATGTTTAAAGCTTTGTTATCAATTTGTAATATAATTATTCCACTAATTATTGGACCATATGTTACACATTTGCTAAATGTTGATTTATATGGTTCTTTCAATAGGGTAATATCAGAACTAAATATTTTTATTGTTATTGGCAGTTTTGGAGTTTATAATTATGGAATTAAAGAGATAAGCAAAATAAGAAATGATAAAGCAAAAGTAAATGATATGTTTACAAATTTATTTGTAATTTCTTTGATTACTAATTTAATTGTTTGCATAATATATTTATTTTATGCCTTTTTTACTTCTAGTGGAATTGTTTTGATAATTTATTTAACTTCTTCAGTTCAATTTTTAGCCAATATTTTTTACATGGAATTTGTTAATGAAGCTTTAGAAAATTACAAATTTATTACAGAAAAAACCTTAATAGTTAGAATTTTATATTTATTATGCATTTTTCTTTTTGTAAAAAATGAAAATGACATAATACTGTATTCAATTATATATTCTGGTGTAGTTTTTATTAACAACATAATTAGTTATTTATATATTAAAAAATATATAAAATTTAATTTTAAAAATTTAAATTTGAAGAGATATTTGAAACCATTGTTAATGATTTTTCTTATTGGATCAGTTGAGATTTTATATTTCCAATTAGATAAGGTAATGTTAGGAAAATTAGTTAGTGATGTATCTGTGTCTATTTATCAAATTCCTTACATGATTATGTCAATGATAATAACTATACCAACAGCTGTAGTGTCAGTGTCGATTCCAAGATTATCAAATATACTGGCTGAAAAAGGAAAAAAAGAATATGAAGATAAACTTAGTTCTGTTTTTTCTTATTTTATGATTTTAATATTACCTGTATGTTTTGGCGTTTTTGCTCTTTCTGACGAATTAATTTATTTATATGCTGGTCAAAAATATTTAGAATCAGCTGCTTTGTTAAAAGTGTTTTCGATTACTAGAATATTTATTGGTTTTGAAGCTTTTATGACGTTGTTAATAATATATATTAATAACAAAGAAAAAAAACTTCTTCAAATATTCTCTTTAGTTGGTTTTTTAAATCTTATTGTTAATATATTTCTTTATAAAATAAATTTATTTAATCCATTAAATGCAGCTCTAAGTACTGGAATATTATATGTTCTGTTAGTTTGTTTAGAGTTTTGGTACATAAAAAAGAAAGTTAATGTGGATGTAAAAATATTTAAGAAAAACAACTTTTTATATCTTTTACTTTCGTTGAGTTTTGTATTAGTTAGTTATTTTACTCATCATATATTTGGCAACATGTATATTGTTATTTTATCAACTATGGGCTTATGTATTTTAATTTATGTATTTGGCCTTTTAATAAGTAAAGATCAAATAACTTTAAATACAATAAACAATTTTTTGTTAAAGTTTAAAAGGAGAAAATCATGAAAAAAAACGTTATAATGATTGTGTTGGATTCTGTAACATATGAAAATACTTTATCTAATACTGGAAAGACTTGTCCAATGCCATTTTTACATTCATTAATGAAAAAAGGAATTAATGCTACAAAAGTGTATTCTGAAGCCCCTTATACTGAAGCTGCTTTAGTTTCACTTTTATGTGGTGATAATACATTAGATAAAACAGGACATATGAAAAGAAACTTAAATCATAAGACTCTTTTAGAAACTTTTGAAGATAATGGTTATGAAATATTTTCTAATGCGTATCAGCCAGCAATTTATCCTAGTGGTCAAATGCATGAATTTGAAAACAGATTTTATAATTTTCCTTTTTTATTTTCTCAAGAGTGGGATTATAGGCTTAAATATTTTAGTGAAATAAAAGATTTAAGTAATGATGAATTAAATTTAGTAGTGGATATTTTAAATGATAATTTTAAAGCGTGGCTTAAATATTTTAAAGATATTCAAAGTAAATCAAAATCATTAGATTTAATATATGATACATTAGATTTGACTGATTTTGATAATAGTTATAATATTTTGAAAAATGAATATAATAATTTTAAAAAAAATAAAAGTTCTTACGCAAAAAAAGTATTAGAATTAAAAAATGAACATATTTTAGCTAAAATTAAAAATTATGAAGAAATGAATAGAGTAAATGAAAGTTTTAAGAAAAATATGCAAAAAAAGTATATGAGGTTTTTAAAAAAAGTTTTATATAAAAATTTTTGGCTAAATTTAAAAAACAATCGACTTTCATTTAAAACAATAAAGAATTTTCTTAAAGCTAAGGAATATAAAAAAGTTATTAGATATTTTATAAATTATTTAAATGCTTTAATAGATAAGGATCTTTTAGAAAGATTAAAGCTTTATGACAGAGTTAAAATGGTTCCTAGTTTATATAAAATGCTTAATCATTTTTTGGATTGGTATGATAATAGAAGTGACAATAGGCCAGTTTTTGCATATATACATGCAGAAGATAACCATTTTCCTGAAACATTTTTTACATATGATGAAGAAAATGAAGAGTTATTGGACCAAGAATTTGATGAAGCAAAAAAATATTTATCAAATATTAATGGAAAATATAAGGGCTCAATTGCTTATGATTTATCATTAAGTTATGCTGATAATACATTGAAAAGATTTTTTGAAAAACTTGATAGTAAAAAGATGCTTGATAATACAATTATTTTAATTACAGCTGATCATGGATTTTCATATTACTATAACCCTATAAGGGAACAGTTTGTGACAAATTTTTATAATGAAACATATCATATTCCTTTGGCTATATATGATAAAGATTTAAAACCTAAGTGTTTAGACAACTTTTTTATGTCAAAGGATATTTTTCCAACTCTTTTGGATTTAGTTGGTCTTAAAGTATCTAGTGATATAGATTCTAAATCATTGTTAAAATTTGATGGAAGAGATTATGCTTTGATTGAATATATGGGCGGAGGATGTCCAGATTATTATCGAAGAAATTTACTTATAGGTTTAAGAAATAAAAAAGTTAGTTTTGTTCTTTCTATTCCATTAAATGATTTTTCAAAATACAAATTTATAACTTTCTTTGATTTAGAAAAAGATCCTATGGAAAAAAATAATTTAATTTATTCAGAAATCGATATAAATATGATACAAAATGAATTACAAATAATAGAAAGAAGATTTGAATGTATAAAAAAAGAAATAGAAATTAAATATTTTAGTAGTTTTTATTAAAATTATATGATAAAATGAATTAGTGGGGAAAATTTGATGTGAGGTATGTACAATGAAAATTAGTAAATATTTAAATGAAAAAAATGTAAATAATCTTATAAATTTAGTGATTGTTTTTTTGGTATGCTTTATTCCATTTAGAGAATATATATCATATTATACAATATCTTATATCAAATTTCTTCCTGATATAATTATATTTGTCACTTTTGTTTTTTTATTATTATTTAGAAAAATCAAAATTAGATTTTCAACATCGGATATTATTATTTTATTGTTTGTTTTAGTAACTTTTATTACTAATATATGTCTTAATCAAAGAGGAATTTTACCATTTTTGTTAGAATTGAGAAGTATGTTTTTATATTATGTACTATATTATATTTTAAAAAATACAAAAATTGAAATTAATTGGAATTTATTTTCCAAAGTATTAAGTTTAGTTATTATTTCTGTTTCTATATTTTCTATAGTGGAAAAAATCTTTAATAAAGATTTTTGGTTTCCTAATGCATGGGCAAATTCCATTGTATATAAAGATAATTTTGCTAGAGTTTATTCTGTATTTAATAACCCGAATACTTATGCAACATTTATTGTGTTATCATTTTTTTTGCTAAATTATTTAGAATATTATAAAGATATAAAATGTTATAAATTTATTTATATTTTGTTATTAATTAATTTGTGGTTAAGTGCATCACGTAGTGCAATGATTATTTTTGCTGTTTATATTTTTGTTTATTTGATTTTAATTATAAAAAATAAATATAAAGATAAGTTGTTAAATTTGCTAGTTATTGCACTTATATCTTCAATTTGTATTTTTGGTATTAATAAAATGTCAAATAATTATTATTTTGCTACTGTTGTTGATAAAAAGCCAGCTGATGTTATTGATGTAATTATTGATGAAAATGGACAAAGACCTAGTAATCCACTAAATCCTAATCCAAGCAAAGATAATTCTGATATTATTGATGATATTTCTAAAAGAGAAAGTGGCGGATTAATAAACAGAATTGTTAGTTTGTTTAAAGGTGACATATACGATTTGAGCGCTAAAGATGGAAGAATATATAAAATAATGGTAGGTATAAAAGTATTTAAAGATTATCCTATCTTTGGAAGTGGCTTTGGCACTTTTGGTGATAGTGCTAGTCTAATGGTAAATCCAATCGATTTTTATGAAAAATATGATTTAGAAGATGATTTTTATTCTGATAATCAATATTTAACAATAATTGTTGAATGTGGTATTTTGGGTACAGTTTTAATGGCAGCTTTTGTTATTTCTTTAATTGTAAAATACAGAAGAAATATTTTAAAATTAACGGTTATTTTTTGTATTATGCTTTTGTGTTTATTTTATAATACTCTTGAAGTACAAATAGTTATGTTTATGTTTTATTTATTTTTATGTTTGCCCGAAAAGGAGAATGTCAATGAAAAGTAAAGCAAGAATATTAAATTATGATTTGTTAAGAATTGTAGCAATGATCGGTGTTGTACTTATTCATGTTAATGGTTTTTACCTCTATTCAGTTGATGTAAATAGTAAAAGATTTATCATTCTTAATGCTTTCACGAGTTTAGTTAGGTTTTCTGCTCCTGCTTTTATTATGATATCTGGTGCTTTTTTTCTAAACCCTAAGAAGGAATTAACAACTAAGAGAATATATCATAAATACATATCTAGAGTTTTGATAGCTTTATTGGCAACCAATTTGATTTATATTTTATACTTTTATTTTATTGTGAATGGCTATAGAGGTTTTGGGTGGATAAAATTATTTTTAGTTAGAACCATTAATGGGGATCCTTCTGCTGAGCAATTATGGTATTTGTATGCTGCAATATGGCTATATATGTTAACTCCAATTTTGAGAAAAATAACTGCTAACTCATCAAAAAAAGAAATTGAATATTTTTTACTTATAGGATTTATTTTTACTGTTTTCTTTCCAACTTTAACAACTTTTTCATCTTTTCAAAATCTAAAATTTGTAAACTTTGTTCATAGTATGGGAGTTGATTTAAAAATTAATTATATATTATATTTTTTTGCAGGATATTATATTGATACTTATTGGAATGAAAAAATGAAAAAGTATAATAAATATGCTTATGTTGTATATGTTTTATCTATTTTGTATACTATTGTTGTTGGGACATACATATCGATAAATAATAGAACTGCCACATTATTAAATGTTTATTATTATTTTTCTGTAAATATTTTTATGTCAACTATTGCTATATTTATTATATTTAAAAGTTTTAAAATTAATGAAAATAACCATAAATGGGTTAGTGCAATAAAATATTTGTCGTCTCGTTCTTTTGGTGTTTATTTGATACACGTTTTGTTAATATCAATATTTTATAAATATGTTCCAAATATAAATGAGGTAGTATTAGTTCCACTTTTTACGCTGTTTGTGGTGTTTTTGAGTTTGATTTTAACTGAAATATTAGGGCTTATACCTTTTATTAGAAAAAAAATATTTATGTATTAAAGGAGTAGATATGAAAAAAATAACCATCTTAGCTTTACATTTGAATTTTGGAGGAGTAGAAAAGTATATATCTTCATTATGTAAAATGCTTGAAGACGACTATGATATTGAGTTAGTAGTTACATATAAAAGTAAACCAGCTTTTGAATTTAGTGAAAAAATTAAAATTAGGTATTTAATAAATAGTATGCCTAATAAAGAAGATTTTAAAAATTGTTTAAAAAACAAAAAACTTTTAAAAACTTTTAAAGAAGGTTTTAAGGCTGTTAAAATACTATTATTGAAGAAGATTTTAAACATAAAAGCTATAAAAAACATAGAAAGTGATTACATTATTACTACTAGAGAATTTCATAGTAAATTAGTTGGAAAATATGCAAAAAAGCATATAGTAAAAATAGCCACTGAACATAATTATCATAATAATGATATGAAATATGTAAATAAACTTTTAAAGTCTGTAAATAATTTTGACTTTTTAGTAGTAGTTTCAAGTGAATTAAAAGATTATTATGACAAATTATCCCGTATAAAAGTTGTATATATACCAAATACTATTGATTTTATTCCTAAAGAAAAAAGTAAATTAAATAAAAATAACATTGTTGCAGTTGGAAGGTTTTCAAAAGAAAAAGGGTTTGTAGATTTGATTGATGTTTTTAAATTAGTGAATAATGAAATTGATGATTCAAAATTGTATTTAATAGGTGATGGAAATCAAATGCCATTGATAAAAGAAAAAATTGATAATTATGGATTAAATGGTAAAGTGATATTAACAGGATTTTTATCTCAATCAGAAATAAAAAATTTTTATTTAGAATCGAAATTATATGTTATGACTTCTTATACCGAAAGTTTTGGGCTTGTCTTAATTGAAGCAATGAGTTACGGACTTCCTTGTGTCGCATTTGATTGTGCTTCTGGTGCCCGTGAAATAATTAATGAAAATAATGGTGTTTTAATAAGTGATCGAAACAGCCAAGATATGGCAAAAGAAATTATTAAATTATTTAAAGATTCTGAAAGATTAAAAAAACTTGCTGGACAGACTTTAAATACTTGCAAAAAGTATTCAATGGATGAAGTAAAGCAAAAATGGATGAACTTGTTGGAGGATGAAAAATGAAAAAATATTTAAAAATAATATATGAAAAAAGTGAGAAAGAATATTTTAATTTGTTAAAAGAGTATTTAGAAAATAATGAAAAGAAGTTTATCATAACTGCTAATCCAGAAACGTTAACGATGGCTGAAACTGATGAAGAAGTAAGTAAGATGTTACTAGATAAAAATAACAGTGTAGTTCCTGATGGAATCGCTATTGTTAAGGCTTGTAAAACGCTTGATATTCCTGTGACAGAAAGAATTGCGGGGGTAGACATTGCAGAATATTTGTTACATGAAGCATCACAATTAAAGAAAAAAGTTTATTTGTTTGGTAGTAAACAAGAAGTTATAGATGGAATGAAGAAAGTTATTGAAGAAAAATATTCTGGAATAAAACTAGTAGGTGCTACAAATGGATACATTGAAGATAAAGATAAAGAATTTGAAAATATTAAAAAAGCTAAACCTGATGTAATCATGGTTGCTTTGGGAATTCCTTATCAAGAAAAATTAATTTATAAGCATTTAAAAGATTTTGAGAAAGGAATATTCATTGGTGTTGGTGGTTCATTTGATGTTTTAAGTGGTACTAAAAAAAGAGCCCCTAAAATATTTATAAAATTAAATTTAGAATGGCTGTATAGAATTATGTGTGAACCTAAAAGATTAAAAAGATTTTGGAATAATAATGTTAAATTTATATTAAAAATAAAAAAAGAAAAATAGATTATAATTTATAAAGTTATTAAAGAAAATAGAGGAAAATGAAATGAATAAAGTAAAGATCAAACAATTAATTAACATAATGTTCTTGATATGTATTTTTATATATATTTTATTTAGTTTAATAAGGTCTTTTGTTAGACCAGATGAAATTATTGAAATGGAAAATCGGTATGCAAATAAATATGATTCAATTTCTTTAAAAAAGTATGTTGATGGGAGTATACAAAAAAATATAGAAAACACGTTATCTGATCAAGTTATATTGTCTTCAAGATTAAAAAAAGGTAACAATTATATAAAAGGTTTAACATTAAAAGCGTATGTTGATTTATATTATAAAAAACATGATTTAGATTACCTAAATGCAGGCGATGTTAATTTTTATGGTCCTGAAAATTTGGTTTATTATTATAGAGATTTAAATAATATATCTCAATATTTAGATAAAAAAATTGAAAACTATAATTCTTTTGCAAATAAGAATAAAGATGTTGATGTATATTTATATTATATAGAAAAAGATACAGATATAAACTTTAAAACTGGTAAAAAAATTGATATTTTTGAATATCTTCAAAAAAGATTAAATAATATTAAAGATTCTAAGTTTGAAATTGATAACTTTGAAGATTTTAAAGAATATTTTTATAAAACTGATCATCATTGGAACTATAAGGGTTCATATAAAGCCTATACTGAAGTTTTGGATTTAATGAATATAAGTAATCCAGTTAAGTATGCTGATGAGATTTGTTTAAGTAAAAGTTTTAGTGGGTCAAAAGCAAGTGCATCTGTTTTTAATAGAATTATGAAAGATGATTTTTGTGCTTATAAATTTAATTTTAGTAATTTAGATATTACTGTTAATGGTGAGAAAAAAGACTATGGTGCTCAAGCTGAATTTTTTAATAATACTACTGACCTAAATATTACTTATGGTAATTTTTATGGTTGGGATGATGGAGAAGTAATATTTAAAAATAATAATAGTGATTCTAAAGATAATTTACTTGTAATTGGTGAATCTTATGATAATGCAATATTAAAATTGTTGGCTGAAAAATATAATACAACAATATCCATTGATTTGAGAAATTATAAGTATTATATGCAAAAGGATTTTGATTTTCAATATTATAAAGAAAAGTATAATATTAATAAAGTTTTATTTATAGGAAATGTAGACTTTTATGTAATGGATGAGTTTATGGTTAATTAGGAGGCAATTATGTTATTTAGTAGTACAACATTTATATTTATGTTTTTAACACTTTTATTAATTTTATATTTTCCAATTAAGAATATTAAGTATAGGAATATAATTTTATTAATTTTTTCACTAATCTTTTATTCATGGGGAGAACCTAAATATATATTTTTAATGCTTATTACGGTATTAATTGCTTATGTGTTTGGATTATTAATTGATAAATATAGAAATGATAAAAAGAAAAGTAAATTATTTTTAGTAATTAGCGTAATACTCATCTTATTAAATTTATTCATATTTAAATATTTAGATTTTAGTATTGGAATTATTAATAGTGTATTTAAAACAAATATTGGTTTAACAAAACTAGTTTTACCAATAGGTATTAGTTTTTATACTTTTCAAATATTATCTTATGTTATAGATTTGTATTGGGGTAAAGTTGGAGTTCAAAAAAATTATTTTAGATTACTTTTATATGTTTCATTTTTTCCTCAATTAATTGCTGGTCCGATTGTTAGATATGAGACAGTAGAAAAAGAAATTAGTGATAGAAAAACCACCTTAGATGGCTTTATATCTGGCTTCAAGAGATTTATTTGGGGACTTGCAAAAAAAGTCATTGTAGCAAATAATGTAGCAATTTTTTGCGATTATGTTTATAATAATTATTCTTCTTATGGAAGTAATATTTTATGGGTTGCAGCTGTTTGTTATACGCTTCAAATATATTTTGATTTTTCAGGATATAGTGATATGGCTATCGGCTTAGGAAAAATGTTTGGCTTTAATTTTTTAGAAAACTTTAATTATCCATATATAGCAACTAGTATTACTGATTTTTGGAGAAGATGGCATATTTCTTTATCAACTTTCTTTAGAGATTATGTTTATATTCCTCTTGGAGGAAATCGTGTTAGTAAAATAAAGTTTATTAGAAATATTTTTATTGTATGGTTATTAACTGGTATATGGCATGGAGCAAGCTATAATTTTATTTTATGGGGATTATATTATGCTATTTTACTATTAATTGAAAAGCTGTTTACTGGCAAGTATATTGAAAAATTACCAAAAGTTTTAAAAATACTATATTCTTTATTTTTTATAACGTTAGGTTGGGTAATATTTAGAGTTGAAAATATAAATGACTTAATATTAGTAATTAAAAAAATGTTTAGTTTTAATAATAGTAGTTTTATCACTTTGTTTAATAATAATGCTATTCTTATTTCTACTATACCTTATATTATATTGGGAATATTTTTATCATTGCCAATTGATAAATGGTTTAAAACAAAAGTTGATAAATCAAATGGAATAGTACTTACTTTAATTGAGGATTTAATTCTTGGAGTTTTGTTCGGAATTTCTGTTATGTTCTTGGTAAGTAATTCATATAATCCATTTATATATTTTAGATTTTAATTATACCAGATAATAATGCTATTTTTAACAATTTTTCGAAAATGCATAGAACATAAGAAAAGACAAAATTATATAATAGAAAGAAGTGTTTTAAATGATTAAAGTAATGAGTATATTTGGAACTAGACCAGAAGCTATAAAAATGGCACCTCTAGTAAAAGAATTAGAAAGAAGAAAAGAAATAGAAAGTATTGTGTGTGTAACTGCTCAACATAGAGAAATGCTTGATCAAGTGCTAAATACTTTTGATATTAAACCAGATTATGATTTAAATATTATGAAGCAAGGTCAAAGTCTTGCGGACGTTACAACTAGGGCATTAGTTGGGCTTGAAGAGGTAATAAAAGAAGTTAAACCTGATATAGTTTTAGTTCATGGTGATACTACCACAACATTTGCAGGGGCACTAGCAGCTTTTTATAATCAAGTTGCTATTGGACATGTTGAAGCTGGACTTAGAACTTATGATAAATATTCACCATATCCAGAAGAAATGAATAGACAAATGGTTGATAGGTTAAGTGATATGTATTATGCTCCGACTGAGATAAGTAAAAATAATTTGCTTAAAGAAAATATTGATGAAAGTAAAATTTATATAACTGGAAATACTGCAATTGATGCAATGAGTACAACTGTTGATGAAAATTATACCCATCCAGAACTTGATTGGATTAAACCTGGAGAAAAAATGATTTTACTTACTGCTCATCGAAGAGAAAATTTAGGTGAGCCAATGCGTCATATATTTAGAGCTATTAAAAGAATTGTTGATGAATTTAGTGATGTAAAAGTTATTTATCCAATTCATATGAATCCAAAGGTAAGAGAAGTAGCAAATGAAGTATTTGGTGATGCTGATAGAGTTAAATTAATTGAACCACTTGAAGTATTTGATTTTCATAATTTTCAAAATAAATCATATATCATTTTAACTGATAGTGGAGGAATACAAGAAGAAGCACCAAGCCTAGGAAAACCCGTTTTAGTTTTAAGAGATACAACAGAAAGACCTGAAGGTATAAAAGCAGGAACTTTAAAACTTGTTGGCACAGATGAAGATGTAATTTATGAAGAAACTAAAAAATTACTTCTTGATAAAAAAGAGTATGAAAAAATGAGTAAAGCATCTAATCCTTATGGGGATGGTCATGCAAGTGAGAGAATAGTAGATGCAATAATAAAATATTTTGAAAATTAAACAATAATTCGAATTAGAATGTATTGCTAAAAAAATTTTTTTATTGTATACTTTAAGTAAAGGAGTGAGAATTTATATGAATTCAATATGGGAAATATTTTTAAATGCAGTTGAAAATCAATCTGATAAAATAGCTGTTGCAGATCAAGATACAAAATATACATATAAAGAATTATTTGCAAAAGTAAAATTAATGACTGGTAAATTAATTAAATATCAAACTAAAAATCCTATTGTTATTTTTGCGGGAAGAAGTGTGGATACTCTTGTCCAAATTTTATCTGTTATAGGAAGTGGTAATTATTATATTCCATTAGACGCAAGTCTGCCCAAGGAAAAACTTAAAGCAATTTTTGCCGATGCAGATCCTATTGCAGTATTAGGAAGTGAAGAAGATGAAAAATTAATAAATGAGCTTGATATTAAGGTAGATTTTTATACATGTGCACAATCTGAAAATATTGATTTTGAATTTTCTCCATTAAGTGGAAATGATCCGTTGTATATGGTTTATACATCTGGTTCAACTGGAAAACCAAAAGGAGTTTTAAAAAGTCATGGTGGAATGATTAGTTTTCTAAAAGCTTTTAGTAGCCTTTATCCATTTACTGATGATACTATTATTGGTAATCAAGCACCATTATTTTATGACGCTGCTGCAAAAGATCTATACTTATCGTTATATAATGCTGCAACGTTAGAATTAATACCTACTGAAAAATTTATATTGCCTGTAGGTTTAATTAATTATTTAAATGAGAGAAAAATAAATTGGATTTGTTTGGTACCATCAATACTTTGTTTAATTTCAAAACTTAACACTTTTTTGGAAGTAAAACCAATTTATTTAAAAAATGTTTTTTTTGTAGGTGAAGTATTTCCAATAAAACATTTAAAAAAATGGCTTGAAAATCTACCAGATGTTAAATTTGTAAATCTTTATGGTTCATCTGAAATTGCTGGGGTTTGCTTATATTATGAAGTTACTGGTAATTTAGATAATATAAATGTTTTACCAATGGGAAAAGCAATGCCAAATTGTGAAATTACTTTAAGAGATAATGAGAAAATAATTAAAGATTCTGATACTATTGGTGAAATATTTATTAGTAGTCCTGCACTAGCTCTTGGTTATTATCACGATGAAGAAAGAACATCAAAAGTTTTCTTTGAAGAAAATGGTAAAAGAATTTTTGAATCTGGTGACTTAGCACGTTATGATGAAGCTGGAAATTTGTGTTTTGTTTCTCGAAAAGATTTTCAAATTAAACATATGGGAAGAAGAATAGAACTTGGAGAAATTGAAGCAGAGTGTGATAAATTATCAGAAATAAACAGATGCTGTTGTTTATATGATGAAAAAAGAGAAATGATTACACTATTTTGTGAAATAAATGGGGATTTAACTTCTCAAGAAATAAGAAGTCTACTTAAAAATAGATTAGCAGACTATATGATTCCTAGTAAAGTTAAAATATATGAAAAATTACCATTAAATGCCAATGGTAAAATAAATCGCCAGGAATTAAAGAAAAGTTTATAAGAAAGGAAATGAATTATGGAAAAACTTATCGAAATTTTAATAGAAATTAACCCAGACATAGATTATCAAAAGGAAACAAAGTTAATAGATGACAAACTTTTAGATTCATTTAGTATTGTCAATTTAGTAGCAGAAATATCTGATGCATTTGATATACAAATTAGTCCTAAGTATTTAATACCTGAAAATTTTAATAGTGCAGAGGCTATGTGGAATATGATTCAAAAAATTCAAAATGAGGAATAATATATGTCTCTGATATCTTTCAAGTTTCTTCTATTTTGTCTAGCTTTGTTAATATGTTATTTTCTACTTCCAAAAAAAGTTCAGTGGTTTGTATTACTTATATTTAGTTTAATCTTTTATGCTTTTGCTGGAATAGAAAATTCTATTTATATATTAATTACGTCATTTTCAAGTTGGTTTAGTGCAATATGGATAGAAAAAATAAGTTTAAAAACAAAAAATTATTTAAAAGATAAAAAAGATATTACTGCCGATGAGAAAAAAATCATCAAAGCAAGGTCAAAGGGTAGAAAAAAATTAATTTTAATTGGAACTTTATTACTCAATTTTGGAATATTATGTGTATTCAAATATTCAAATTTTGCTATAGAACAATTTAATTCAATTATTGCTTTAATTGGTAAAGGAAACAAAATAAACAGTTTATCTTTAATTGTTCCTTTGGGTATATCATTTTATACCTTTCAAACCATGGGTTATCTCATAGATGTCTATTGGGATAAAAATGAAGCTTGCAAAAATCCTTTGAAATTATTGCTTTTCACATCATTTTTTCCTCAAATTACACAAGGCCCAATAAGTAATTATAATCAGTTATCTACTCAATTGTTTACTTCACATGAATTTGATTATAATCATTGGCTTTATGGTGTACAAAGAATGATATGGGGATTTTTTAAGAAAGTAGCAATAGCTGACTTATTATCAAGTTACGTTATTGATGTGTTTATAAATTATAATGAATATGCTGGAATAACTGTTTTAATTGGGATATTTATGTATAGTGTGCAAATTTATGCAGATTTTTCTGGTTATATGGACATAATATGTGGTTTATGTCAAATAATGGGAATTGAATTAACAGAAAATTTTGAACGTCCTTACTTTTCTAAATCTATAGCAGAATATTGGCGAAGATGGCATATAAGTTTAGGAAATTGGTTTAAATCATACATATATTATCCTATAGCAGTTTCAAAATGGAATACAAATTTAGGAAAAAATATTTCTCAAAAATTTGGTAAATTTGTAGGAAAAAACTTACCAGCCAGTATTGCATTAGTAGTAGTATGGCTTACTACAGGATTATGGCATGGTGCCAATTGGGGATATATAGCATGGGGCGGATTAAATGGATTTTTTATTATATTTTCAATGTGGATGGAACCGGTTTATAATTGGATTAAAACAAAGTTAAAAATTGGTGGACCAATATGGAGATGTATTCAAGTAATAAGAACATTTATTTTAGTGACATTTATTAAAGTACTACCTGAGGCTAATGGTCTAAAAAATGGCTTAGGATTATGGAAAAGAATATTTACAGAACATACAATACCTACATCATTAAAAAATTTATTGCCATTTGCGAGTAAATCTGCTTTGATTATTATAGTTTGTGGTGTAGTGCTAATGTTTGTAGTTAGCTTAATTCAAAGAAAAGGACCAGTTAGAGACAAGTTGAATAAGTTACCTACTATAGTGAGAGTATTTATGTTAGCTGTGCTTGTTTCAATTACAATATTAGTAACATTAAGTACTAATAACACTGGAGGAGGTTTTATGTATGCACAATTTTAAGAAAATAATTCTTCATACAGCCTTATTAGTATTCTTTGTAATAATTATATTAATTTGTTCGACATTACCATATTTTTGGGGTGAAAGTTACTATTATCAAGATTATAAAGTACGTACATCACTTAGTGGAAAACTTGATACTCTAGTTATTGGCTCATCACATGCACTTCGCTCTATAAAACCAACAGTATTAAATGAAAAATTAAATACGAAAGCATATAATTTATCATCACCACTTATGAGTATGTATGGTAGATATGCTATGTTAGAAAAAGAAATAAAAAGAAACCCAATAAAAACAGTTTATCTTGAAATATCCTATAATGCGTTAACATTAGATAGAAAAACTTTAGGTCTTGAAGGAGATTTATATGTTCTTGGTAGATTTGATAATGTATTTGAAAGAATAAACTTTTTCACAAATGCATTCACACCCGATGAATATAAAAAAGTACTTTCAGATATAATTGTAAGATCAAAAAATTCTTTTTCTATACACAATACAATTGAACAATATGAAACATTTGGCTACTTATCGATGCCAAGTAATAATCAATTGTTAAGTGATGAAGTCAAAGAGAAAGTAAAAAACACAAATGTATTAGATACTAAAATAAAAGAAGAAAGTTTAAACTATTTTGACAAAATAATTAAATTATGTAAGGAAAATGATATAAGAGTTATATTGGTTGTAACTCCAGTTACAGAAAGAATGATACTCGAATATAGTAATCTTGATGATATATTTTCTCAATATATCGATTTAGCTAAAGAATATAATTGTGAATATTACGACTTTAATTTAGATAAAAATAGAATGAAATTATATCCCGAAGAAACATCTTTTTATGACAACACACATATGAGTGATTCTGGTGCGGAAATATTTTCTAATCGTTTAACAGAGATTATAGAAGATGTTGACCGAGGAAATAATGTATTAAAGTATTTTTTGAATTCTTACACTGAACTTAAAAAAATTTTATAATATTATTTACAATTTAAATTTTTAAAAACATTTATGAAGAAACTAAAAAATTACTTCTTGATAAAAAAGAGTATGAAAAAATGAGTAAAGCCTCTAATCCTTATGGGGATGGTCATGCAAGTGAGAGAATAGTAGATGCAATAACTTCGTATTTTAGTAGACAATAAAGTAATGAAATGATTCATTGCTTTTTTTATTGTAATGTTATACAAATGAAATAATTGTTACAACTAATATGCTTGAGTGTAGAAAATATAAAATGAAGTTAGTGAACAAATCATAATAAAAAAAGATGGTGACCGGTCATCAAAACCAGTTATCAAAAAAACCGGTTATGAAGTACTAAGGTTGGAAAATGAAAAAATATAAAGTAATTGTATAAAGTGGTACTAAAAAGTGCTTCGAAGATATTTAACTTAACTTTAAAACTTATAGGTACTGATGAGGATGTATATATGGTATCAATTAAAAATTTAATTAATAATCCTGAAGCTATAAACGAATATTTAATTGAAAGTAAGGAAAGAAGTAGTGCAAATGATTATATAAAAATAGATGAAAAAATAAAAGCATTTAAAGGTAATAATATAAAGAAAATGATAAATGAAGAAAAAAATAGATTATGAATATGCATTTGATATAGAACTATGATAATAATAAATATAACTAATGAAAATGTGAAAGAAATAATATTAAACTCTATGTTAGTAATCTTGCTTTGAATTTTAGCTTCTTATGCATTTCGATGAGCTTGATGATTTAGAAAATAATAAAATACTTGAAAACAAAAGGGTGCCAAAAGGTAAAAAGGCTAGAAAATATACTGATAAAATGTTTTTCAACATTATTGGCTATGATAAAGCTAATTTAAAATTTTCAAGCTTTGTTAATAAATCGATGATGCAATTAAAAGAGAAAAGAGATATTGTGAAGACTTAAGCAAATTAGAGTCTGAAATTGGCACAAATGTAGGTATACTTATTGAAAAACTACGTGAAAAAGAACAATAAAAAATTTTTTTTAAATGTGTTTAAAATTTGCTCTTGATTAATTATCCATTTACCATTATAATAAACTTATAGAGATATAAATTAAAAAAATATATTCTATAGAAAAACGGAGGATTGAAATGGATAATTTATTATTCGCCATTTTATCCCTTATTGTTGGAATTCTTATTGGTTGTGGAGTACTTTATTTTATTCTTTCGAATAAAGCTTCAAAAACTATGAAAAATGCTAATAAAATAATCGAAGATGCTAAGAAAGAAGCAGAAAAAAACAAAAGAGATGCTTTACTTGAATTAAAACAAGAATCATACCGCATCAAACAAGAAACAGATGTTGAAATAAAAAACAGAAAAGCAGAAATTTTACAATCTGAAGATCGTCTTTTAACAAGGGAAAATAACCTTGATAAAAGAGAAGAAATGCTTCAAAATAGAGATAATTCTCTACAAGAAAAAGAAAACGATTTATTAGCAAAACAAAAAAAATTACAAGAAAAAGAGGACAAAATGGATGCGCTAATGAAAGAAGAAATAGCGCAACTTGAAAAAATTGCTGGATATAGCAAGGAAAAAGCACGTAAAGTAATTATGGAACGTGTAGAAAACGATATGGAATTAGAAATTACTAATTATATCAAAGAAGAAGAAGCAAAAGCTAAGTTAGAAGCTCATGAAATTGCTAAGCAACTAATTGTTAGTAGTATGGAAAGATATGCTGATGATGTAGTGGGCAATCAAACAGTAAGTACGATTGCACTTCCAAATGATGATATGAAAGGAAGACTAATTGGTCGTGAAGGAAGAAATATTAGAACAATTGAATCTGTAACAGGTGTTGATTTAATAATTGATGATACACCAGAAGCTATTAGTTTGTCATCATTTGACCCACTTCGAAGAGAAATAGCTAAGATTACAATTGAAACTTTAATTAAAGATGGTAGAATACATCCAGGACGTATTGAAGAAGTGTATGACAAAACAGTTAAAGATGTAAATGCTAGAATAATTCAAATTGGTAATCAAACAATTAATGATTTAGGAATTACTAAAATGGACCCTGAGCTTGTTACTTTAGTTGGTAAATTAAATTTTAGAACCAGTTATGGACAAAATGCACTTAAACATTCAATTGAAGTGGCAAATCTTTGTGGACTCATGGCATCAGAACTTGGTGAAAATGTAACACTTGCAAAAAGAGCAGGACTTTTACATGACATAGGTAAAGCTATTGACTTTGAAGTTGAAGGAAGTCATGTGGAAATTGGTCTTGAGTTTGCTAAAAGACATCATGAACCAGAAGTAGTACTTGATGCTATTGCATCACACCATGGAGATACTGAAGCTAAATCAACAATTGCAGTTTTAGTAGCAATTGCGGATACTTTATCAGCAGCACGCCCTGGTGCTAGAAATGACTCTTTAGAAAATTATATTAAACGTCTTGAACAACTTGAAGAAATAGGAAACTCTTATGAAGGAGTTGAAAAGACATTTGCAATGCAAGCTGGAAGAGAACTTCGTGTTATTGTAAAACCTCAAGAGGTTGATGATGCTAAAAGTTATAAAATGGCAAGGGATATTAAAGAAAAAATTGAAAACGAAATGCAATATCCTGGTACAATAAAAATAACAGTTATTAGAGAAACAAGAGTACAAGAAGAAGCTAAATAAGTTTCTTCTTTTTCTGTGTAAAAAAGCTTTATTAATTGGGTGTTTTATGATATTATTAATACATAAGAAAATATTAAGGAGTAAGAAGTAAATTATGAAAAAAGCTTTAAATGTAATGGGTAAAATAGCATCATTTTTAGGAGTAACAATTGGTATGATTTTAGTGGCATTAATTTTAACAATAACTTTGATATGTCATGGCCCAAGTGAAAGTGCCAAAGAATTATTTGCAACAACAATTCTTGAAACGGGACAATTAAAGTTTTTAGCAAATGTCTTTTTAACTAAAGAAGAATTACAAGAAATTGTTGATAAAAATTCACTTCAAGATATGGATGCAGAGGTAGATACTGACTTAATTAATACTGAAGTTAACAAAGAAAAAGAATTAATAGAAATAAAAAAAGTTAGTGGTAATAACTTTGAAGGCACAATGATGATAGTTAATGATCCGTCAAAAATTAGTTTAGCAACAACATATCCATGGAGTGAATATGGTAAAGAACTTGGAGTATTAGTTGACGATGCTGGTGCTATTGCTGGTGTAAATGGTGGTATTTACTACTCAAGTGGTAATAAGGGTGGAAGACCTTATGGTGTAACTGTTAGTAATAGTGAAGTTCAAGATATAAGTTTAGGGCTTTCAGGTTTATACCTAATTGGTTTTGATGAAAATAATCTTCTCCGTATTATAAATTTGGAAGGTATGAATAAAGCAGCAGTTGAAAAAATGTTAAAAGAAGAAAAAATCAGAGATGCAATATCATTTCAAGAAGAATCATCAGACAAAAATAATCACTTTGTTAAACTTATAATTAATGGTGAAAAAAGAGAACTAAATGGAATGGGTAGTGGAGCAAATCCGAGAACTGCCATAGGTCAAAGAAAAGACGGAAGTGTACTTATACTTGTAACAGATGGCCGTGGTAAAAATGGTCATTTAGGTGCAACAGCATCAGATTTAATTGAAATAATGGCAGAATATGGTGCTGTAAATGCAGCAAACTTAGATGGCGGAAGTTCATCAACAATGTATTACAATAAAGAATATTTAATGACTAGTGTAACATTCTACTATTCAAATTCATCATGGAGATTACCAACAGCATTCGTAGTAAAGGATAATTAATATGGCAAAATCAAGAAGAAAATCAAAATTTAAAAAAAGTTTATTAATATATACAGTTATCGCCGCAATTTTATGTGTTGCTTTCGTAATTTATATATTTGTAACTTTAAAAACATATGAAAAAAATCAAACAACAACATTTATAAAATCTACCATAGCTAAGTTAGATAATGATACATTAAAAGGTTATTTAAAGAATAATAATCAAAATGAAAATCTTTTAGATGAATATAAAAAACAAATAAATGATAAAGATATCAAAGTTATCAAAAAAGATGAAAATAATTTTGAAGTAGAGTTAAACGAAAGAGTTTTATTTGATGTTGAAACAAAATATTTAAAAACTGAAACAAAGCTTGGTATGTTTAGTTATGAACTTAGAGATATAACTAAAATAACACCGCATTTAGAAAGAGGATTAATCTATTATGATATAATAGTGCCATCAACATATGAAGTTAGTATAGATGGGAAAAAAGTTGAAAATCCAGTTAAAAAGGAAGAATATAAAAATTTAGATTACATGTATCAAAATGATTCAATGCCTTATATAGTAACATATGAAGTAAATAATTTAACTAAAGAAGTAGATGTAAAAGTAACAAATGAGTATGGAAAAGAAGTAAGTTTAAAGAAAAATAAATTTGCATATAAAGCAGAAAAGAATTATTTATCATTTGATACTTATGATGAAGCTAAAGAATATTTAAGTAGTGAAGTAGATATCTGGGATTTTGCTCATAAATGGAGTTTATTCTTAACAAAAGATTTACAAGGTTTATCTCATGGTTATAATACAATTAAACCATATTTTATAGATGGAACCGAAATGAATCGTAGAGCTTACAACTGGGCTCATAATATAGATATTATGTTTACAAGTAAGCATACTTTAAAAAATCCACCATTTACAAATGAAAAGTTAAGTAACTTTACTGTTTATAGTAAAAATGCCTTTTCTTGTGAAGTATATCTTGATAAACACATGGTAGTAAATGGCAAAGAACAAATAGATACAATGCATGATTATATATATTTTATAAAGGATAATAATGCGTGGAAAGTGGTAAATATAAGATCGGGGGAATAATATGAATAAAGATATCGTGGTATTAATACCAGTATATGATCCAAATGAAGAGATAATGGATACATTTTTAGAAAAGTTAACTAAAAAATTTGAAAATATTGTATTTATAAATGATGGTTGTAGTGAAAAACATGATAAATACATGAAGAAGTTAGCTAAGAAATATCCAGTAGTAAAACATAATGTTAATTTAGGTAAAGGAAGAGGTTTAAAAAATGGCATCAATTATATTTTAAATAATTATCCGGATGCCAAAGTTATAGTAACCGCGGATTGTGATGGGCAACATAGTGTTAAAGATATAAAAAAATGTGGTGATGTTGCTAGGAAAAATTTAGATTGTTTGGTTCTTGGAGTTAGAGATTTCTCAGATAAAAATGTTCCAACACGTTCAAAATTTGGTAATGTTATAACTAGAAATGTTTTATATTCATTCGTAGGTCAAAGTGTAAGTGATACACAAACAGGACTAAGAGCAATGAATTTAGATATTGCAAAAAAGTTAATTGCGGTATCCGGAGAAAGATATGAGTACGAAACAAATGTCTTAATAGAAACAAAACTAAAAAATATACCTATAAAAGAAGTAGTAATTGAAACGATTTATATTAATGATAATGAAACAAGTCATTTTAATCCTGTTAAAGATTCAATCAGAGTATATCGTTTATTTGCATCATATATACTATTTACATTACTTGCTTATATTATAGAAACTATTATATTTGCTAAAGTTTATGATATAAATAGTGCATTTTATGTAATACCATTATTCTTACTTTTAAGTAAAATTGTATCATGTTTAATAAAAATGATATTTAATAATCATGTAAATTTAAAATATGTAATAATTAACTATATTATAACTGCAGTTATTTTATCTTTAGTTAAATCTCATATAATACTAATCAAAGTAATAATAGATATCATATTGTTTATTCTAAGTTTATTTTCAATAAAATTTAGTACAAAAAAAGAAAATTAGATGAGCTAATTTTCTTTTTCTATGCTTGATTTACTTCCATAATAACGGGTAATATAATAGGTTTTCTACCAGTTAAATTATTAATAAATGGAAGTAGTTCTAAAATAATTTGATTTTTTAAATCTATATAACTATAAGGGGCTTTACTTAAAGCATTATTAGCTACTTCACTAATTTTCTTTTCAATTTTTTGCATTAATTCTTGATTTTCATTAACAAGAACAAATCCACGAGCAGTTACATTAGGTTTAAGTAATAGTTTACGTTGCAAAGTATTAATATTTAAAATAGTAATAAGTATCCCATCTTGACTCATAAGTTTACGGTCCTTAATAACTACAGAACCAATATCCCCAACACGAGAACCATCAACATAAACATCACCAGCTTGCACCATACCACCACGTTTAACTTCACCATTTAAAAGTTCTATAACATCACCATTAGTACATATAAATGTATTTTCTGGTTTAACTCCACACATTACACCAATTTCTGTATGTTTTTTAAGCATTCTATATTCACCATGCATAGGCATAAAATATTTAGGTTTTATAATTCTAAGCATCCATTTTAATTCTTCTTCTTTAGCATGTCCAGAAGTATGAACGTCACTAAATTCTGAATTAGTAAATACACGAACACCTTTTAAGTATAGTTTATTGATAATTTTGTTAATACTTTCAGCATTACCAGGTATTGGGCTAGATGAAAATATTACTAAATCATCATTAAGTAGTGATATTTGTTTATGTTGTCCATTAGCAATACGAGATAAAGCCGCAAGTGGTTCGCCTTGAGAACCTGTACATAAAATACATATTTCATTTCTCTTTAGACTTTTAGCTTCATTTGCATCAATAAACATTGATTTATCATTAATAAGTCCATTGTTTAAAGCAAGTTCAATACTATTATCCATACTTCTACCAAAAACAATTATTTTTCTTCCATATTTTTTACAACTTTCAACAATATGTTTAATACGATAAATGTTAGATGCAAATGTTGCAATAATAACTCTACCATGATGTTTACTAATCATATCATTAAGTGTTCCATCAACAGCACTTTCACTTTTAGAGTAACCACTTGTTAAAGCATTAGTTGAATCACTAAGAAGTAGAGTAACGCCTTCAGAGCCAAACTTAGCCATTTTATGAATATCAGCCATTGGTCCAACCGGAGTTAAATCAAATTTAAAGTCCCCAGTTTCAAAAATAGTACCATTTGGTGTCTTTATAACAATTGCAAAACTATCAGGTATAGAGTGGGTAGTATTAATAAATGATATATCAAAATACTTAGTTTTAACATTAAAATCTGGTGTAATTATTTGATAATTTTCATACTTTATATTACGTTCCACAAGTTTCTTTTCAATTAAATCCTTAGCAATTTTTGGTGTATATATAACTGGCACATCAATTGCTTGAAGTAAAAATGGAATACCTCCGATATGGTCTTCATGCCCATGTGTTATAAATAAACCTTTAATTTTGTTAGCATTTTTCTTTAAATATGTAATGTCCTGTATAACATAATCTACACCAAGTAAATTATCTTCTGGAAACATAACTCCAGCATCTATAATAAGTAGTTCGTCATTATGTTCAACAACATACATATTTTTTCCAACTTCACCTAAACCACCCAAAGCTATAACCTTCGTGGCAATATTATTTTTATTTTCCATTCAAAAAATTCCTTCTTTCTTAAAAACTAAATTAATTCATAAAGTTACTGAACTAAACTAATTATATCAAAAAAATAATCATTTGTCCATTATTTTTAATTCATAACACATATTTTATCCATTAGTTGCATGTAATTATACTAAAATAAATGTAAAGTTTTAGAAAACATATTTACATTTTCTAAATATTTTGATAATATTTAATATATAGAATAAAGAGGTGCAATTAATTATGATGGATTTTATTCATGAACTATATATGAATGATAATTTTACTTTATATTTGACTATAATTTTAGTAATTCTTATTATAGCTTTTGTATTGGTGTTTTTCTTAGGTAAAAAAGATGAAAAACTAGAAGAAACAAAAAGACTTCAAAAAATTGAATTAGATGCATTTAAAAAAGAAGAAGAGTCTCCATCTAAGCTTGAAGTAAAAGAAGATGCTATTAAAACAAATATTGATCCAAAAGAAGAAACAAAGGAAGAAATAAAACCAATTGAAACTGTAAGCGAAGATGTTACAGTAACAGAATTTAAACCCAAAATCGATGAACCTGAAGAAATTGAACTTCCAAAAGAAGTTGAAAGACCAGTTGTGGCAAAACCAATTTTCACTGACCATGAAGAAGAGGAAAGTCCAATTAGTATAAATGATTTAGAAAAAATAAATATTGATGAAAAGGATGAACAACTTGCAACAGGTTTAAATACTTTAGAATCAATCAAAAATGAATTTGACAATATAAGTATTCCTGAAGTAAAAGAAAATCCAAAAGAAATTGAAAAACCAATTTTTAAGCCCAGTCCTCAAATATTTAGTTCTGTATTTGTAAACAAAAATGAAGAAAATATGAAAAATAACAATGAAGAAGAAAAGATTACAAAAATAGAAAATGAAAAGCCAGCAAATGATGATGCATTTAAAACGTTTATAATAAAAGATGATGATGAGGATATGGATTTACCAACACTTAAGAAAGATGAAGAAGAGCCAAAAACTTTAATTAGTGAAAAAAAAGAAGAACAATCAAGTCTTTTAGAAGATGTAAACGGAGAAACATACGAATTAAAATAGAGCATAGCTCTGTTTTTTCTTTTTTTAGTTGCTTAAAATATTAAATTAGTATAAAATAATAATTACAAGAAAGAGGTAAATATGAATGAAGATGTAAAAAAATATAGTATTATGTTACTTATTAGTGTAATTGTTCTAATATTTGAATTAATTTTTAAAATTAAAGGTGTAATAGGATTAATATTATGTATAGCAAGTATATATTTTATAATTGCTTTATCAATTAGAATACTAAGACTTACAAACTTATTTAATGAAGAAATAATGGAGAAAATAGATATATTATTCTTTCTATGAAGTATAAAAAAGTATATATAGAAATAACTAATAATTGTAACCTTAATTGTAGTTTTTGTATTCATAATAAACGCACACCTAAATTTATGAGCATGGATGAATTTAAAATAATTCTAAATAAAATAAAAGGTTATACAAAATACTTGTATTTCCACATTCTCGGAGAACCTCTTTTGCATCCATTGATAAATGAATTTATTAATGAAGCAAGTAAATATTTTTATGTAAATATCACAACAAATGGTTATTTGCTAAAAAATATTAAAGATAATAAAAACGTAAGACAAATAAATATATCACTTCATAGTAGTCAAAACAATAGAGAAAACTATTTAGAAAATATATTTGAAGTAACAAATAAATTAAAAAAATATACCTATATAAATTACAGATTATGGACGGGCAAAAATGATGAGATAATAAAGTTTTTAGAGAAAAAATATAATGTAAAAATTGAAGACTCTAGAAAGCTTGAAGAAAATGTTTTCATAGATTTTGACGAAAAATTTACTTGGCCAGATTTAAATAATAATATTTGTAAAACAAAAGGTAAGTGTTATGCTTTAAAAGATCACATAGGTATTTTAGTTGATGGTACAGTTGTTCCTTGTTGTTTAGATGGAAATGGTAACATAAGTTTAGGAAATATTTTTGAAAATAATTTAGAAGCCATAATAAATAGTGATAGGTGTCAAAATATGATAGATGGTTTTAAAGAAGGAAAACTAGTAGAACCATTATGTAAGCATTGTGGTTTTATAGATAAATTAAATAAAAATGGAGGTAAAAAATGAAAAAATACGCATGTAAAAATGAAGAAGCAATATATTTTGAAAAAATTGAAAGTGACTTTAGAACACCTTTTTTCAGAGATATAGATAAAATACTATATTCCTTAGCATTTTCAAGATATATGGATAAGACACAAGTATTTTCTTTTAAAGAAAATGATCATTTAACTAAAAGAATGATACACGTTTTATATGTTAGTAAAATAGCTAGAACAATAGGTAGGAGCCTTGGCTTAAATGAAGATTTAATTGAAGCTGGTGCTCTTGGTCACGATTTAGGGCATACACCATTTGGCCATGTTGGTGAAGCAATACTAAATGAAATAAGTTTAAAAAATGGATGTGGATATTTTAATCATAATGTTCACAGTGTAAGACTTTTAATGAATATTGAAAACTATGGAAAAGGAAAAAATATAACATTACAAACATTAGATGCAATTCTTTGTCATAATGGAGAAATAGTAGAAGGTATATATAGGCCATGCAAAAAAAGCAAGGAAGACTTTTTAAAAGAATATGAAAGTACTTATAAAGATAAAGATGCATGTAAAAAACTTTCACCTATGACTTTGGAAGGTTGTGTAGTAAGAATTAGTGATTTAATTGCATACTTAGGTCGTGACATAGATGATGCAATTAGAATGAAACTTTTAAAATGGGAAGATGTACCAGAAAATATAACTAAAGTTTTAGGAAAAAATAATAGTGAAATAGTTAGTACTATCATAAATGATATAATAAAAAATAGTGAAGGTAAAAACTATATAAAATTAAGTGAAAACGTTTATAAAGCTATAAGTGATCTAAAGGATTTCAATTATAAAAATATTTATTATAAAGCTTATACAGATGAAGAAAGAAATCTTTTAAAAACTATGATAAACACATTATTTGACACATACATGGAAGATTTAAAAACAAATAATAAAGAAAGTAATATAATTAAGTCTTATTTAAGTAATATGTGTGATGAATACAAAAAAAATAAAAGAGAAAGAATAGTAATTGATTATATCGCAGGCATGACGGATGATTATACATTAAAAGAGTATAATAAAATTTTAAAAATTAAACATAATAATAAAGAGGTGCGAAATGAAATATAAAACTTATAACTGTAATTCTTTTAATGTTCATACAATTAAAACAGATAGATTTAAGACTAGTCATGTAGAAGTAATATTTAGGGATATTGCAAATAAAGAAGAAATGGGAGCTTATTCTTTTTTAGCAGATATGTTAAGTCAGTCGAGTAAAAAGTATCCACGTAAGAAAGATTTAATTACAAGATTTGAAGAACTATACAAAATTGTAATTTTTGCAAGTACTTTAAGAGTAGGAAACACACTAGATTTTCATGTATCATTAGATTTTATCAATCCAGAATATATAGATGACAAAAACTATGAAGAAGAAGTATTTAAAACCTTATTTGATATTATAGAAAATCCTAACATAACAAATGATGAATTTGATTTAAAAACATTTAACATAGTAAAAGAAAGAATAAAAAGAGAAATAAATAGTTTAAAAGAAAATCCTGTCAAACAAAGTATTAAAGAAGCAATTAAAACTATGGATACTAGCACACCAACATCATATGAATTATTAGGAAATTTAGAAAATTTAGAAAAAATAACTCCTTCAAGTCTATACAAAACCTATAAAAATTTAAGAAAGAATTTTAAAGTAGATATATTTTTAATTGGCAATTTAGATATGGACGAAACCGTGGAAAGGATAAAAAAATATTTTAAAAATAGATATATTATTGAAGAAAACTTTGATTTAATGGTAGATAATAAAGAAGTTAAAAAGCCAAAAGTAAGAAGTATGTCATCAGATAATGTTCAAGCTAATTTAGTAATGATATTTAATTTAAAGAATTTAACAGAAATAGAAAAGAATATTACTTTCAATGTCTTTAATTATTTATATGGAAGTGGTGGCCTTACATCAAAACTATATCAAAGTATCAGAGAAAAAAATAGTTTATGTTATCAAATAAGTAGTATGTATTTAAAATATGATAAATTATTACTAGTGCATATTTCTTTGGAACAAGCAAATGTTAAAAAAGCTACATCACTAGTAAAAAAAGAATTAAAAAATATGCAAAATGGAAACTTTTCTTCAGAAGAGCTCAAGGATGCAATTAATAATATGATAATTTCTTTAGATATGTCACTAGATAACAATGTTTCGATAATAAATAATTACGTCTTCCACATTTTTGACAACTTACCAATGCCTGAAGAAAGAATTGAAATGTTTAAAAATATTAAAAAGGAAGATATTATAAATGTTGCTAAGAAAGTAAAATTAAATACGGTATTTACCCTAGAAGGGAGAAATAAATAATGGAAGAGTTAAAACTAAAAGGATTAAATGAAACAATATATGTTTATGAAACTAAAACTGGTCTTAAAATATATATGTGGGTTAATGAAAAAATAAGTAGCATGTATGCTACATTATCAGTAAAATATGGTTCAGTCCATACTAAATTTAAAATAGGGAAGAAAACATATGAAGTACCAAATGGACTTGCTCATTTTCTTGAACATGTTAAATTCAATATTGATGAAGAAACTACAGCTCATGATAAGTTTTATAAAATTGGCGGAGACTCAAATGCATTTACAACATTTGATTATACATCATACTTAGTATTTGCTACTAAAAATAAAAAGGAAAATCTAGAAGAATTACTTGATTTTGTTTATACACCATATTTTACGAAGAAAAACATAGCTAAAGAAAAAGGTATAATCATTGAAGAAGCCAACATGGGAATAGATGATCCATATAGTATTATATTTTTCCATACATTAAAAAACACTTTACAAAAATCCAAATTTAGAAACACTATCACCGGTACTCCTGAAGAAGTAGAAAGCATAACGCTTGACGATGTAAAACTTGCCTTTGATGCCTTTTATCATCCCCAAAATATGTTTTTAACTATTACAGGAAATTTTAATCCATATGAAATGGCAAGTATAGTGGAAGAAAACTTATCTAAAAAAGAATTTAAAGATTATTTAAATCCAATAATAATTAAAGAAAATGAACCAAGAAAAGTAACCAAAAAGTATACGGAAGAAGAAATTAATTTAACATATCCACAGGTAAAATTTACATTAAAAATGGATATGAATAGATTTAAAGATTACTCTAAATTAGAACTTAAAATACTAACAAATCTTTTATTTAATATAACATTTGGTGCTACATCAGACTTTAGAGAAGATTTACTAGAAAAAGGTATTATTCAAAATTTATCTGTAGCAAATGATATATACGATGATAATTTTGTTATAACAATTACTTCAACAACGAGTTTCAAAGAAGAATTAATTAAAAGAGTAAAGAGTAAATTAAATGATTTAAGTGTTAATGAAATAGACTTTAAAAGAAAAAAGAATGCTGCGATAGCCACGCTCATTCTTGATTATGAAGATGTTGAAAATGTAAGCTATAGATTACAAGATGATATTTTAAATAATGGTAAGATTGTAACTAATCTAAAAGAAATACTTGAAGAAGAAACTTTAGAAGATTTAGATGCTTTAATTAAGTTAATAGATACTGATAACATGGCAATAAGCGTATTTTTGCCAAAAGAAAACCAAAAGGAACAATGACCTTTTGGTTTTTAACATACTATCTGTTGTAGAATTCAACGATAAGTTGTTCATTAATTTCTGGATTAAGTTCACTTCTTTCAGGAAGTCTAACATATTTACCAGTTAATTTCTTTTCATCCATTTCTAGAAAAGCTGGAACAGTTCTCTTTTGTTCAATTGAATCAAGTATAGCTGGATGATTCATAGAATTTTCTTTAACAGAAATTATATCACCAACTTTAGTAGTGTAAGAAGGAATATCAACCTTTTTACCATTTACTAAAATATGTCCATGATTAACAATTTGACGAGCACTTCTTCTAGTTCTAGCCATACCTAGACGATAAACCATGTTATCAAGTCTAGATTCAAGAAGGATAAGTAAATTTTCCCCAGCAATACCATGCATCTTTGAAGCTTTTAGAAATACTTTGTGGAATTGTTTTTCATTAAGTCCATAAAGAATTCTAACCTTTTGTTTTTCTTGCATTTGGATACCATATTCACTTAACTTACGACGACGATCTTGTCCGTGAGCTCCTGGTGCATAAGGTCTTTTAGCTAAATCTTTACCATTTTCTAATGTAGAAAAACCAAGTCTTCTTGATTTTTTATAAGCTGGTCCCGTATATCTTGCCATAAAATCTCCTTTCATTTTATTTGCAAAATATTTATTCTGTTATATCCATTAAATAGGGAGTTTGAATAATTTCTTCAAGGCAGTAAAGAATACTTTATTCCATTAAGGTTCAAACACATTATTTATAGGTACAACTCTGCCTAAATAACTTGCAAGTGTATTATATAATAATTCTATGTGTATGTCAAATTATTTTGAGAAAAAACATAAAATTTGTTAATTTTCGCGGCTAAAATATTAATGTTTTTCTTGACATTTGTTTCATTTTGTATTATTATCTATTGGTATTTACGAAAAAAAGGGTGAAGTTTTATGGATAAAATAATTAATATTGCTGTAGTAGCACACGTCGATGCTGGTAAATCAACTTTAGTAGATGGATTACTTAGACAAAGTGGTGTTTTTAGAGCAAATGAAGAATTAGTAGATTGTGTAATGGATAGCGGAGATATTGAAAAAGAAAGAGGTATTACAATTACTGCTAAAAACTGCGCTATTAAATATAAGGATTATAAGATTAATATTGTGGATACTCCAGGCCATGCTGATTTTTCAAGTGAAATTGAAAGAGTTATTAAAACTGTTGATACAGTTATTTTACTTGTGGATTCTGCTGAAGGACCAATGCCTCAAACAAGATTCGTTTTAAAAGAAGCATTACAAAATAATTTAAAACCAATTTTATTTATTAATAAAATTGATAAAAAAGATGAAAGAGCTGAAGAAGTTGTTGATATGACATTTAATTTATTCATGGAACTTGGTGCAACAGATGAACAACTTGATTTTCCAATTCTTTATGGTAGTGCTAGAAGTGGTTATGCAGTATACAATATGGGTGATGAAGGCAAAGATTTAACTCCATTATTTGAAACAATAGTAAATAATACTAAAGTTTTTGAAGGAAATGAAAATGATCCCCTTCAATTACAAGTTTGTCAACTTGCTTATGATGATTATATTGGAAGACTTGGTATAGGTAGAATTAACAAAGGTAAAATAAAAGCTGGTGAAACTGTATCACTTGCAACAAATGAAGGAAAAGTTGAATGTTTCCGTGTTACAAAACTATTTGTTAATGAAGGAATTAAAAGAGTTGAAGTACCAGTTGCTTACTTTGGTGATATTGTAACAGTTGCTGGATGTTCAGATGTATCAATTGGTGATACTATTTGTGAAAAAGATGTTATTGATCCACTTCCTAAAATTATTATTGAAGAACCAACATTATCAATGAACTTCTTAGTTAATAATTCTCCTTTTGCAGGTCAAAGTGGAAAATTTCTAACAAGCAGACATTTAAAAGATAGACTTGAAAAAGAACTAGAAACTAATGTAGGATTAAAAGTTGAACAATTAGAAGGTGCTGATGGGTTTAAAGTTAGTGGTCGTGGAGAATTACACTTATCAATTTTACTTGAAAACATGCGAAGAGAAGGATATGAATTATCTGTATCAAAACCAGAAGTTATTTTTAAAGAAGTAGATGGTAAAAAAGAAGAACCATATGAAAAAGTTATTGTTAATGTCCCAAATGAATATTCAGGAACAGTAATTAATTCATTAAATGAAAGAAAAGGTATAATGCAAAGTGTTACTCCGGGTGAAATAGGATATACAAAAGCCGAATATTTAGTGCCAACTAGAGGATTAATTGGTTATCGTGGGTCATTTATTACTGAAACAAAAGGCGAAGGTATCATGGTTCGTTCATTTGACTCATATGGACCTTATGCTGGACCTATTTCAGGACGTAAAAATGGTGTCCTTGTTTCTATGGTTAATGGTACAACATTTGGATATTCTCTTTACAATTTAAGTAGTCGTGGAACAATGATCGTAGATCCATCAACTGAAGTATATATTGGTATGATTATTGGTATTTCCAATAAAGAAGGGGACTTAGATGTTAACCCTTGCAAGAATAAGGAACTTACAAATACCAGAAGTGCTCATGCTGATGATGCAATTGTGCTTAACAAAGCTAAGAAATTTACTTTGGAAGAAGCTTTAGAATTTATCGAAGATGATGAATATATTGAAGTAACACCAACAGAAATAAGACTTAGAAAAAAATATCTAGATCCAAAAGAAAGATATAGAAGAGCAAGATAAGACTTTAAAAGGTCTTATTTTTTTTAAAAATAAAATTGATATTTACCAATTTTATAATTGTTTTTGTGTTACATTTTTGCAATCTCTAACCCATTTTAATCTCTCTGTATAGTACGTATTTATCACCAAAATATTTGTAACAATTTTCACAACATGTGAGTTGACTTGTGAACATATTTGCGGTATTATATATTTACAATAGATAAGTTGCTGATAAGGAGTACATATGAAGAAAAATATAATATTAATGATGATTATTGCGGTATCTTTTTTATCACTAAGAATTGTTATAGGACATGAAAAAAATGATAATTTTGAAAAAGAAAATAAAAAACAAATAAAAAATGAAAATGCAATATCAATGATGTTAGAAACAGAAGCTGGTTCAGGTAATTATGAGATGACTACAAGAGATAGTTGGCCAACAGAAGGATATTTTTTTAATTCAGAATTGTCAAAATGTGAAAATGGTGGAGAACTTTCATGGGATGATACAAATAAAACAGTGCTTATGTCAGGAAATACTTTAGATAAGTGTTATGTATATTTTGATGTTGGTTTTGACTTTTACTTAGATAATGTATTGTTTCAAGCTTCACCAAATATGACATGGGAAGAATGGCTCAACTCGAGTTATTCTGATAATTGGGGTTATAAAAGTCAAATAGTGGCATATTCTGGGCCAGAAAATAATACTTGTTCAAAAGATGGTTATTATCCATATTGCTTAGGGAAAAAAATTAATGATAATTTGTTTGTCATTGGTTCTGGTGTACATATGTCAATCCTTGCATTAGCAAAAATACAAGATGGAGTTCCATATAATGGGAATATGACGGAAAGTTTTTATACTAACGAAACATTCATTATAATGAGAAATAAGGTCATTAAAAATCAATTGCAATTATTAAATGACTATTTTACACATCAAACAGAAAATAAATATTTTGTAAGTGAAACTTATGCAACTTGCCTTACTCCAGAAACTTTAATAGACGTTGAAGAAATAGATGAAAAAGGTAAGAAACGAAGAAGACGTAAAAAACTAAAAGATATTAAAGTCGGAGATAAAGTAATATGCATTAACCCTGTAACACTAGAGTTAGATACAGATACAGTTATTGAATGTGATGGAGAAATGAATAAAAAACATACATGTTATGATAATTGGTATTTTGATGATGGAACAATTATAACTACCGTACATAGACACCGATTTTATAATGTTGAAAATAGTAAATTTATGTATATGGAAGAATGGAATATCGGAGAACATGGTATAAATATAGAAAATAAAAAAATTAAATTAATTAAACATGAACATATTGAAGAAGAAATAAAACATTGTACATTGTTTACTGAAAAATATAATAATTACTTTGCAAATGGATTACTTTCAGGCAATCGAAGAAGTAAAAATATTGTCTTATAGAGCAAAAATAAGACTTAGAAAAAAATATTTAGATCCAAAAGAAAGATATACAAGAGCAAGATAAGACTTTAAAAGGTCTTATTTTTTTCTAAAATAAATACTGTATAAATTCTATAAAAAAGAAGATACTAAAAATGGTGATGGTTATGCCCAACATACATTCTAGTATTTCTTTTGCACTGGTTAACATTCCTGTGTTACTAAATCCCATCATTAAAAATAATGATGCATCATTTAATCAATTACATAAAAAATGTTTAAACAGAGTAAAATACATTAAATATTGTTCTCATTGCAAAAAAGATTTAAAAGAAACTGACATCATAAAAGGTTATCAATTTGAAAAAGATAACTATCTTTTATTTAGTAAAGAAGAATTAGATAGTTTAAAACCAAATAATGAAAAAGAAATCGAAGTTATATCCTTTATAAAAGAAGGAAGTGTACCACCCTGGTACTTTGAAAAAAGCTATTTTTTAAATACTGAAAAAAAATCAAAAGCGTACAATTTATTTTATGAAGCTATGAAAAAAACAAAGAAAGTTGCCCTAATTAAGACTGTGATTGGGCCTAAATTTTATTATGGAATTTTAAAACTTGTTCCAAACGGCATAATACTAACAACTCTTTATTTTGAAGAAGAAATCAGAATACCTAATAAAGATATAGAAACTAAGATAACTAGCAAAGAACTAGAATTAGCAGTCAAACTAATTGATAGCATGGAAGGCAAGTTTGAACCAAACAAGTACAAAGATGAATATCAAGATAACATTAAAAAAGCCATTGATACCAAATTAGATGGTAAAAAAATTACAAAAACTAAAAATACTAATAAAAAACAAATAAACGACTTAATGAAAGCCCTAGAAAAAAGCCTAAAGGAGAAAAAATGAACCTCTGGAATGAAAAATTTGCCCCGATGCTTCTTGATGAAGTAGAAAAAACATTTTGTAGTGACGAATATCTTTATGAAATAAAATACGATGGCATCCGCAGTTTAGTTTTTGTAAGTGAAAATGAAGTTATAATAAAAAACAGGTATGGAATTGATATAACTGAAATGTTTCCAGAACTTAAAACTTTAAACAAAATAGTTAAAAATAAAACCATTTTTGATGGCGAGATAATTATGTTTGAAAATGGTAAAGTTTCTTTTTCCAAGCTACAAAAAAGAATACATTTGAAAAATAAAAAAACAATTAATTATTTAAGCAAAACTAATCCTGTAATATTTATTTGTTTTGATATTCTTTATGAAGAAAGAAATTTAACAGATTTAAGTCTTATAAAAAGAAAAGAAATTTTAGATAAATATAAAGATAGCGATGTATTTATAAAAAGTGCATACATAAAAAGGGATGGTAAAAAGCTATTTGATATTGTTAAAAAAATGAATATGGAAGGTATTGTTGCCAAAAAAATAAATAGTAAATACCACGTTAACGAACGTAGCAATGACTGGGTAAAAATAAAAAATTATCAAAAAGGCAAGTTTATAGTACTGGGCTTCATAAATAAGGAAAATAGTTATGTAATAAGTTTAATACTAGGTGAATATTTAAAAGGTAAACTTAAATATGTTGGCAAAGTATGTATAGGTAAAAAAAGAAGTTTGGCCAATAAAATAATGAACGAAAAAGCTATAAAACCAATTTTAGAAATAAAAGATAAAGAAATTGTCTACATTAAACCAGAAATAGAATGTGAAGTTTCCTATTTAGAAAGGACAAATAATGGATCTTTAAGACATCCATTTATCCCTTAAAATGTCAAAATCTTGTAAAAATCATAAAAAAATACTCAAAATATAAAAAATATTGCAATTTGTTATTGATTTTACTTAGTTTTTTTGGTAGGCTTAATATGTAAGGACAATGTTCCTACGAAATATTTTAGATAATAGGGAGGTAATTAAATATGTCTAAAACAGAATTAGTAGAATTAATTGCAAAAGAAGCTGGACTTTCTAAAGCTGATGCTGCTCGTGCTCTTGATGCTACAATTGCAGGTATTACTGCTGGATTAAAAAAAGATGGAAAGGTTACTTTAGTTGGTTTCGGTACATTCAGTGCTAAAAAAAGAGCTGCTAGAGAAGGAATCAATCCACTTACTAAAGAAGCTATCAAAATTCCTGCTAAGACAGTTGCTTCATTTAAAGCTGGAAGCAAATTAAAAGACGCTTTAAATTAGTAAAAAAATGAAAAGTTGATTAAATTCAACTTTTTTTTCTGTTCAAATTGGGATATAATATAAATAAGAAAAGAGGCGTAAATATGAAAAAAAGATATATTATGTTACTTGGAGTAGGCCTAACACTTATGATAGTGCCATTTTTAATAAATACATCTTCATTATTTAGAATTATAAGTTTACTAATAGGTATTATTATAGTAACTATAAGTCTTTGTTTAAAGAAAAAAAGAAATATTTTCTACATTATTTTAGTGCCTTTATTCATGCTCGTATTTACTTATGGTATAGACACTTTACTTTTTTATACCTTAAAAAGAGTACCAGTATTTAGTTATGCCATTAAAAGCAGTAGTTCTATGAAAACATATAATAGTTTTTTCTATAGAGTTTATGATTGCAATGGAGATTTAATCTTGGACTATGGATACACTAAAAACTATGTTTGTGAGGATAATTTGCTTGAAAGTATCAATATAAATAGTTTTATGCAAGATGCCGAAGCTTCATATAAAAAATATCATCATAAGTTTGTACATATTCATGGTAAAATAAGTAAAATAACTGGTAATGAAAATATAGAATTAGCATCATTTACTCAAAGCAAAAATACATTAAATGGATATGTAAATTTCAATTTAAATAATATTTTAGTGGTAAATATTGAAGAAGACTTAAGTAAATTTCGAATCTATGACTATATTGACGTCTATGGCAAAGTTGAAAGCCTTAAAGATGGTAAAATTACCTTAACATTTGCAAAATTAGTAGCAAGTGATATTTACGATAACTATAGTTTTGAAATAATATCTGGTGATAATAATAAATTAAGTAATTTAGTTAAGGAAAAAAATTATTACTACTATGGGTTAAATTCCGTTAATATAAAATATGATTCTGATAATATCTATGAACTTAGTTATGCTATAACAGATAATAGATTCAATTTTAATGAACTGACAAAAGATAAAGAGTTTGAAGTTTTCAAAGATAAAGACGATATAGAGATAGCTAAGAAATATAAATTAGAAAAGTTTGATTTAATTGAATGCATAAATGGTAAAACAATTGTAGCTAATCAAAAAAATAAAGTTGATAGCACAATTTGTGAATTAGAATTAGATTAAGTGGCTAAAACTTTTTAAGAAAACTTGCACAAAACAATTGACGAAGTGCAAGTTTTTATAGTATAATGATTTTATACCGAGAAAAGGGGAAAGAGCCTTTGGAACATTATTTTACAAACAATGCAAATTTAAAAAGTGAGATAAGAACACTTACATACAATTATGATAACACACCATTTGAGTTTTTTAGTGACAATGGCGTTTTTGCCAAAAATAAAATAGATTATGCATCGAAATTGTTAATTGAAACATTCATAAAGAATCATAAAGAAATAAAAAAAGATGAAACTATTCTAGACGTTGGATGTGGTTATGGATTTCTAGGAATTGTAGCGGGCAAAATATTAGATATAAATATAGAATTAGTAGATATAAATAAAAGAGCGCTTCATTTATGTGAAAGAAATATAAAGTTAAATGAAGTAAAAGGAAAAGCATACGAAAGTAATGTTTATGAATGTGTAAAAAATAAATATGAATATATAATAACTAATCCACCGATTAGAGCAGGAAAAAATATTGTATTAGAAATACTGAAAGGAGCTAAAAATCATCTTTTGAAAAGTGGCGAATTATGGTTTGTCATAAATAAAGACCAAGGGGCTAAATCAGTAGAAAAACTTTTAAAAGAGTGTTATAATGTTGAAGTTTTGGCAAAAAGTAAAGGTTTTTATGTTTTTAAAGCAAAAATAGATTGACAAATTAACATTTTGGCTTTACAATTTTAAATTGGTGGCGTATTTATTTTTTAAATAAAAACGAAGAAAAAATAGTCTTAAAAAATTGTGTATGGGGTGATATCGTGGCTTATAAAGTTAAAAAATTTGGTGACTATCGTGAAAGAAGAAGTTTTTCGAAAACGAAAAACGTTTTAGAATTGAATGATTTATTGGAAGTTCAAAAAAAATCATACAAAGAATTCTTAGAAACAGGTATTAAAGAAATATTTGAGGATCTATTCCCAGTTGAAAGCTTTACTGGCAATATTTCACTAGAATTTGGTGATTATTATTTTGATGAACCAAGATATTCAATCAAAGAAGCAAAAGAAAGAATGGTAAATTATGCCGCTCCATTAAAGGTTGAAGCACGTCTTTTTATTCATGAAACTGGTGAAGTAAAAGAACAAACAATCTTCCTTGGAGACATGCCACTTATGACAGATGCAGGAACATTTATCATAAATGGAGCAGAACGTGTAATTGTATCACAATTAGTTCGTAGTCCAAGCGTATATTTCAAAAAAGAAATAGATAAAAATGGACGTCACATACTAGGTGGAGAACTAATTCCTAACAAAGGGACTTGGCTAGAATATGAAACAGATGCTAGGGATGTTTTATATGTCAGAATAGACAGAACTAGAAAAGTAACTGTAACAACATTTTTAAGAGCTTTAGGTTTATCCAGCGATGAAGATATTATAAGTGTATTTGGAGACAATGACTTTATTAAAAATACCTTGGAAAAAGATTCAACTAACAACACTGATGAAGCTTTAATTGAAATTTATGAAAAATTAAGACCTGGTGAACCAGCAACACTTGATTCATCAAAGAACCAATTAATTACAAGATTCTTTGATAGATTCCGTTATGATTTAGCTAAAGTAGGACGTTATAAATTTAATAAAAAATTAAATGTAATGGACAGACTTGAAGGCTTAACACTTGCAGAAAGTTTAATAGCTGACAATAAAACATTAGCTAAAGCTGGAGATGTTTTAACAAAGGAATTACTTGAAAAATTAAAACCATATTTTGAAAATGGCTTAAATGTTAAAGAAATTCTAATAAATGAAGAATTAGATGATTATAAAACTGCGCAAATTGTTAAAGTTGTAGATCCAATGGATGAAAAGAAAACAATCAACATTATTGGTGTTGATCAAAGTATAGATACTAAACGTTTAACAATTCCAGATATTTATGCATCTTTAAGTTATTATATTGGATTACATGAAAATATTGGCTCTGATGATGAAATCGATAACTTAGGAAATCGTCGTGTACGTCAAGTTGGTGAACTTATCCAAAATCAATTTAGAATTGGTATGGCTAGAATGGAAAGAGTTATTCGTGAAAGAATGACTACTCAAGAACTAGATACTGTAACCCCTAAAACATTAATTAATATTAGACCAGTTACAGCTGCATTAAAAGAGTTTTTTGGTTCTTCACAATTATCAAAATTCATGGATCAAATTAACCCAATAGCTGAACTTACTGATAAAAGACGTTTATCAAGTCTAGGACCAGGCGGTCTATCTCGTGAACGTGCTGGTATGGATGTTCGTGACGTTAATGCATCACACTACGGTCGTATTTGTCCGATTGAATCACCAGAAGGACAAAACATCGGGCTTATTACATCACTTGCAGGTTATGCTAAGATTAATGATTATGGATTTATAATGACTCCATATCATAAAGTTGTTGATGGTGTTGTTACTGACGAAGTAGTTTATTTAACTGCTGATGAAGAAAAGGGCCATGCAATTAGTCAAGCTGCTGTAAAACTTGATGAAAATGATAGAATCATTGATGATGAAGTAGTAGCTCGTTTTAATGGCGATACCATTTATGTAAAACGTGAAAAAATAGATTATGTCGATGTTGCTCCAAGTCAAGTTGTTGCAATTACAACAAGTTGTATTCCATTTTTGGAATTTGATGATGCTCACAGAACTTTGATGGGTGCTAACATGCAACGTCAAGCAGTTCCACTACTTACTTGTGAAGCTCCAATTGTTGGTACTGGTGTTGAATGCATTGCTGCAAGAGATTCAGGTTCAACTATTGTTGCTAAAGCAGATGGTGTAGTTGAATATGCTGATGGCTTAAAAATTATAGTTAAAACTGCTGGTGGTAAAGATACATATCATTTAGCAAATTACGAAAGAAGTAATGCATCAAGTTGTATTAACCATCACCCAATTGTTAAAGCTGGGGATGCTATTAAACGCGGTCAAGTTATTGCTGATGGCCCATCTACTGATATGGGTGAACTAGCACTTGGTAAAAACTTAACTGTTGCATTCATGACATTTGAAGGTTATAACTACGAAGATGCTGTTATATTAAATGAAAGATTGGTAAAAGATGATGTTTACACATCACTTCATATATCACATTACGATATTGATTGTCGTGATACTAAACTAGGACCAGAAGAAATTACAAGAGATATTCCAAATGTTGGAGAAGACGCTCGTAAGAACCTAGATAAAAATGGTATTGTAAGAATTGGTACTGAAGTTAGAGATGGAGATATTCTAGTTGGTAAGGTAACACCAAAAGGAATGCAAGAACTTACTTCAGAAGAAAAACTATTACATGCAATATTTGGTGAAAAAACTCGTGAAGTTAGAGATACATCTTTGCGCGTAGAACATGGTGCTGGTGGCATCGTTCATGATGTTAAGGTTTATACTAAAGAAAATAGCGATGAACTACCTGCTGGTGTTTCAAAAATTATCAGAGTATATATTATTCAAAAACGTAAAATCCAAGTAGGAGATAAAATGTCAGGTCGTCATGGTAATAAAGGGGTTATTTCTCTTATACTTCCAGAAGAAGATATGCCATTCTTACCAAACGGTAAACCAGTAGATGTAATGCTTAATCCATTAGGTGTTCCATCTCGTATGAATATCGGACAAATCTTAGAATTACATTTAGGTATGGCTGGTAAAAAATTAGGTGTTCATTATGCAACTCCAGTATTTGATAGTGCAACATGGGATGATATTTCTGAAGAAATGAAAGAAGCTGGTATGGCTCCAGATGGTAAAGTTGTTTTACATGATGGACGTACTGGAGAACCATTTGACCATAGAATTAATGTTGGTGTTATGTACATGGTTAAATTACACCACATGGTTGATGATAAACTTCATGCTAGAGCAACAGGACCTTATTCACTTGTTACTCAACAACCTTTAGGTGGTAAAGCTCAATTTGGTGGACAACGTTTCGGAGAAATGGAAGTTTGGGCACTATATGCTTATGGTGCATCACATGTCTTACAAGAAATTTTAACTGTTAAAGCCGATGATATTACTGGTCGTGTTAAAGTTTATGAATCACTAGTTAAAGGTAAAACAATTGACCAAGCTGGTGTTCCAGAAAGTTTCCGTGTTCTAGTTAAAGAATTCCAAGCACTTGCATTAGATGTTCAAGTAATTGATAATGATGATAATGTTGTAGAATTCAAAGATATTGAAGAAGACGAAGATGATAATGAAGCATTTAGTATTAATGAAATAGATGTTACAACAAATGAACTTAATAAAAATGATGAAATTGATAATAATATTGATGACTTTGAAGATGATGGCTTCGAAGATGAAGAAAATTTAGATGATTTAGAATTTCCAGGTGATATCGAAGAAGATATCCAAGATGATGGGGAAGGTGAAGAATAATGATAGATGTTAGTAAATTTAAAGGTATAAAGGTTAGTATTGCATCACCAGAAAAGATACGTGCATGGTCTTATGGTGAAGTTAAAAAACCTGAAACTATAAACTATCGTACCCTTAAACCTGAAAGAGATGGATTATTCTGTGAAAAGATATTTGGACCAACAAAAGACTTTGAATGTTCATGTGGTAAATATAAAAGATTAAGATATAAAAATATCATATGTGACCGTTGCGGTGTTGAAGTAACCCGTTCAAAGGTAAGAAGAGAAAGAATGGGGCACATTGAACTTGCTGCTCCTTGTTCTCACATTTGGTTCTTTAAAGGAGTTCCATCTAAAATGGGACTTGTCCTAGACATGTCACCAAGGGACCTTGAAGAAGTACTATATTTCGTAAGTTATGTAGTTATTGATCCAGGTGCTGCACCACTAGAAGTTAAACAAACTTTATCTGATAAGGAATACCGTGCTTATTATGAAAAGTATGGAAATACTTTCAAAGTAGGTATGGGTGCTGAAGCTATTAAAGAATTATTAAAACAAGTTGATATTGATAAAGAAGTTGAAGATTTAAGAAAAGAACTTGAAGGTACAACTGGCCAAAAGAGAATTCGTCTTGTTAAAAGACTTGATTGCTTAGTTGCTTTCCAAGAATCTGGTAATAAACCTGAATGGATGGTACTTGATGTCCTTCCAGTTATTCCACCAGAACTAAGACCAATGATTCAACTTGATGGTGGTAGATTTGCAACAAGTGATTTAAATGACTTATATCGTAGAATTATCAATAGAAATAATCGTTTAAAGAAATTACTAGAATTAGGCGCTCCAACTATTATTGTTCAAAATGAAAAACGTATGCTTCAAGAAGCTGTTGACTCATTATTTGATAATGGTAGAAGAGGAAGAAGTATTACTGCAGCAAGTAATAGACCACTTAAGAGTTTATCTAGTATGTTAAAAGGTAAACAAGGACGTTTCCGTCAAAACTTACTTGGTAAGAGAGTTGACTATTCTGGTCGTTCTGTTATCGTTGTTGGCCCAAATCTTAAGATGCATCAATGTGGTCTTCCAAAAGAAATGGCTATTGAGCTATTTAAACCACATGTAATTAATGGTATCGTTGAAAGAGGTTTAGCTCACAATATTAAAGGTGCTAAAAAATTAATAGATTCCCGTGATGAATCAATCTGGGATATTGTTGAAGATGTAATTACTGAACATCCAGTACTTTTAAACAGAGCTCCAACACTACATAGACTTGGTATTCAAGCATTCGAACCAGTTTTAGTTGGTGGTAAGGCTATTAGATTGCATCCTCTAGTTTGTGCAGGATTTAATGCTGATTTCGATGGTGACCAAATGGCTATCCATATTCCGCTTTCTGAAGAAGCAAAAGCTGAAGCTAGAATATTAATGCTTAGTGCTAATAATATCCTAAATCCAAAAGATGGAAAACCAATTGTTACTCCATCACAAGATATGGTACTTGGTAACTGTTATTTAACTATTGAATATGCTGGAGAAGAAAATGAAGGACATGTTTATAAAGATCCTAATGAAGCTTTAATGGCATATGAAAGAAAAGAAATAACTCTACATACAAGAATTGCTATTCCAGTTAATTCATTTAAATATAAATTATTTACTGAAGAACAAAGAGATAAATACTTAGTTACAACCGTAGGTAAATTAAAATTTAATGAAATTTTACCTGATACATTCCCATATGTAGAAGAGGGTACTAAAGCTAATATTGAAGGAATTACACCAGATAAGTATTTCTTACCAATGGGTTCAAATATTCCTGAAGAAATAGCTAAAATGGAATTAGTTCCTCCATTTGTTCAAAAAACTTTAGGTCAATTAATTGCTCAAGTATTTAAAAGATATAAAACAACTGAAACATCTATAATGCTTGATAAATTAAAGAATTTAGGTTTCAAATATTCAACTATTGCTGGTATTACAGTATCTATTGCGGATGTTGTAAGAAGTGAAAAAAAGGGTGAAATAATTGAAGCTGCTAAAGCTAAAGTTGACAAAATTAATAAACAATATCAAAGAGGTTTAATTACTGATGGGGAAAGATATCAAAGTGTTATTGAAGTTTGGACTAAAGCAACTGATGATGTTAAGAACGAACTTAAAGCAATAAGTGAAAATGATTTTGATAATCCATTATTCATGATGATGAACTCAGGTGCTCGTGGTAAGATTTCAAACTTTACCCAACTTGCTGGTATGCGTGGTTTAATGGCAAAACCAGATGGTTCAACTGTAGAAATTCCAATTACATCATCATTTATTGAAGGTCTATCTGTGTCTGAATTCTTCTTATCAACACACGGTTCTCGTAAAGGGGATGCCGACACTGCTTTAAGAACTGCAGACTCAGGATACTTAACAAGAAGACTTGTTGATGTTGCTCAAGATATAATTGTTAAAGAATTTGATTGTGGTACTCATCAAGGGCTTGTTGTATATGACCTACTTAATGAAAAAGATAACTCAGTTATTGAACCACTTGCTGAACGTATTTTAGGTAGATACGCATCTAAGAAAATTGTTAATCCAGAAACTAAAGAAACTATTGTTGAAGCTGGAGAAATGATTAATGAAAATGCTGTCATTAAAATTACTAAAGCTGGTATTAAAAAGGTTGAAATTAGAAGTGTTCTAACATGTAAATCAAATAATGGTGTATGTCAAAAATGTTATGGACGTAACCTTGCAACTGGTAACTTAGTTGAAAAAGGTGAAGCTGTTGGTATTATGGCTGCTCAATCAATTGGTGAACCAGGTACCCAACTTACCATGCGTACATTCCATACCGGTGGTGTTGCATCTGGTGATGATATTACTCAAGGGTTACCAAGAGTTGAAGAACTATTTGAAGCACGTATTCCAAAAGGAAAAGCTACAATTGCGGAAGTTGCTGGTAAAGTTATCGGTATTGAAGAAAACAATGGTAAACATACAATCACAATTGAAAATGAAGCTGGTTGTCATGAACACATTACAAACTACAATATGAAACTTCGTGTTGCTATAGGTGATGAAGTAGAAGCTGGAGATAAATTAACTGAAGGTGTTATTTCACCAAAAGAATTACTTGCTGTAACTGACCCACTTACTGCACAAGAATATATCTTGAAAGAAGTACAAAAAGTTTATAAATTACAAGGTGTTGACATTTCAGATAAACACATTGAAATTATTTGTAAACGTATGATAAATAAGGTAAGAATTACGGATAGCGGAGATTCAGACTTTGTTGAAGGTCTTGCAGTATCTCTAAGAGACTTTACGGAAGGTAATAAACCAGTTATTATGGCTGGTAAAACGCCTGCTAAAGGTAATCCAATTATGCTTGGTATTACTAAGTCTTCACTAGAAACAGATTCATTCTTATCTGCTGCATCATTCCAAGAAACAACTAGAGTACTTACTGATGCTGCTATTCATGGCAAAGTTGATAGACTTCAAGGTCTAAAAGAAAACGTTATTATTGGTAAACTAATACCTGCAGGTACTGGTTATAGTGATTATAATAGTATTGATATAGAACTTGAAAAAGCAGTTTTAGATGATGATGCTCAAGAAGTACTTGAAGAAAAACTTATGGATAATGATGACATTATCGAAGATACTGAAGAAATTGTAAACGAAGTAGAAGAAACAGAAGATGCTGAATAAGCATCTTCTCAGGCTGTTGACAAAGAAATTTTGAAAACAGTCTTTTAATTTTAAAAAAAGTGTATTATAATATAGATGTAAGAAC
>CAKOND010000005.1 GCA_934096945.1 uncultured Bacilli bacterium | reverse complement strand
AAAGAGTTTCAAGAGGATTTGATATAACTGGTGTGTTATATCATTTTCTTTTATTTTAAAAACTGTCCGTAGGTAAGAACTTTGGTAGTATGATAATTAAAAAATAAGCCTTTAATTATTTCATCTTCCTGAGTTCATCTTGCATTTTATTAAGTGCATCAAGTAAAAACTCTACTTCATTTCTTTGAGTTTGATTACTTTTATTTTGTTCATTATCAGTAAAAGGGCCACCTTGGCCTTTTTTGTGTTTTTTAGAGTTTATATTAATATTATTATTTTCTATTCTTGACTCTATCAATTGTTGCTGTGCTGCATGAGTTAAAATATATTGCCCCACTAAAATAAGCCAGTTACCAATAGAGTTTTGTTCATTAGCATTATAATCTTCAACACAAGCATATCCAACCGCAACAGCAATTAAAGAAAAAGTATGTGGGTCTATATTCGGAGGAAAATTAGTATTGTGCATAACATTCCTCCTTACCATAAGCTTATGAAAATTTGCAATTTTCCATGAAATAATATATAATTATATACGGGTGATGCAGTTTATGCAAATAGAAAATGTAAATGAACCAATAATAGCAGTAAGAAGAAGTCAATATCCCGAAGATAAAAAGGCTGAATTTTTACTTGTTGGCAGAAGTAATGTTGGTAAAAGTAGTTTTATAAATACTTTAATAGAAAGAAAGAACTTTGCCAGAACTAGTTCTAAACCAGGAAAAACACAAACCCTTAATTTTTATAAAGTTAATGATGCATTTTATCTAGTAGATGTACCCGGTTATGGTTATGCAAGTGTAAGTAAAGATACTCAAAAGAAGTTTGGTTTAATGATTGAAGAATATTTAAAAGAAAGACCAAATTTAAAACACGTATTTATGCTTATAGACTATAGACATAAACCAACTGAAGATGACTTGTTAATGTATGAATTTTTAAAATATTATAACTTAGATATAACTATAGTTGCAACTAAATATGATAAAGTAAGTAAAAATAGTAGAATTAAGCAAGATAAAATAATTAAAGATACATTAAAATTTGAAGATGATGAATTTATAACTTTTTCTACAGTTACTAAAAAAGGTCGAAGTGAAATACTTAGTATAATAGAAGAAAAAATATAATATAAAAAGGAGGTTTTAATATGCAAACAGTATGTTTAGTAGGTAAACCCAATGTAGGTAAAAGCAGTATATTTAATAGACTAATTAAAGAAAATAAATCTATTATAATGGATACCCCAGGAGTTACAAGAGATAGAATTTATGGTAGAGTAAGTCACAATGATAAAAGTTTTTACTTAATTGATACTGGAGGAATCTCTCTTGGAGAAGATGATTTTCAAAAAGATATATTAGCTCAAGCAACCCTTGCTATAGATGAAGCTGACTTAGTTTTATTTGTAGTTGATGGAAACGATGACCCCGATGCAAGTGATAGAAAGGTTGCAGAAATACTACATAAAAGTAGTAAAAAAGTAATCGTAGTTGTAAACAAAATAGATAATGATAAGAAAAAAGAAAATCTATATAACTACTACGAACTTGGATTTAGTGATCTAATGGCAGTCAGTGCATCTCACAACATAGGTTTTGATACCCTATTAAATACAATTACTAGTGATTTATCAGAAGAAGTAAAAATAGAAGATAGTTCTCTTAAATTTTGTATAATAGGTAGACCAAATGTAGGAAAAAGTAGTTTAATTAATGCTATATTAAATGAAGAAAGAGCTATTGTAAGTGATGTAGCGGGTACAACTAGAGATGCAATTGATACTAAATTTAAATATAATCATGAAGATATAACGGTAATTGATACTGCTGGAATGCGTAAAAAAGGTAAAATTTATGAAAGTGTTGAAAAATATAGTTTAATTAGAAGTCTTAAAGCAATTGATAGAAGTGATGTATGTGTTTTAGTAATTGATGCATCAACTGGTATTATTGAGCACGATAAACATATTGCATCTTATGCTTTAGATGCTGGAAAAGGTATAGTTATATGTGTAAATAAGTGGGATACAATAAATAATCCAGATAGTGATATAAGAAAATGGAAAGAGAATATAAAAAATGAATTCCAATTCATACCTTATGCTCACACTGTATTTTTAAGTGCTAAGACTAAAAAAAGATTATCGGGACTTATGCCTGAGGTAATAAATGCTTATAATAATAACAGAAAAGAAGTAAAAACATCAGTTTTAAATAACATTATAATGGAAGCAGTAAGCATGCATGAACCCCCATCATATAAAGGCAAAAGACTTAAAATATATTTTGTAAGTCAAACTGGAACATGTCCACCAAAATTTACATTCTCAGTAAATAATAAAGGATTAGTTCATTTTAGTTATGAAAGATATTTAGAAAATCAAATTAGAAATAATATTGACTTTGATGGAACACCTATAATGTTACAATTTAAAAACAAAAGTGAAAAATAAATGATAGGAATTAAGTTTTCTATCTTTTTTTGCTAAAATTTAAGATCTTCAACACCACTTAAAATTTATTTACAGAAAAATATAATAATTATTTTGCAAATGGTATGCTTTCAGGTAATCGTAGAAGCAAAGAAATAAAATTTTAAAGATAATGACATAATATTTATGTATTAATTAATGAGGTATATTATGAATGAATTTTGTAAAAATGAATTTAAATATTATAAAAAATAATTTTAAATATGAAGAATTAATTTCAGAACTGAAATTTTTCAATGAAAAACATAGTAATGTAAGAATTATATGTGCTGGTTCTTTACTCGGGGTTAAATTATCAAGATTAAATAGACCTTTTCCAGTAGGTAAAGTTTCTAGAATTGATATGTATCCCATAGATTTTGAAGAATTCTTAATGACTTTTAATCAAGATGCATTACTTGATAGAATTAAAGAATGTTTTGATAAAAATAAAGCTATGGGGCTTATACATGATAAAGCTTTATCATATTATAAAGAATATTTACTTTCTGGTGGTATGCCTGATAGTGTTTCTGAATTATTGCATGACTTAACTTTTTTTAAATGGTATGAACAATCATGTTAACAATTCTTTAGAAACTTTAAAAATTAGAAAAATATATAATTCATTATCTTTGCAACTTCAAAATGCATCAAAAAAATTTCAATATTCTGTGATTGAACCTAATGCAAAATCAAAAGAATTTTCTTTGTTAAATTATCAGAAAAAACATTACTTGGATTTGTAGATGAAAATACTTTTAAAGTTTATTTGCAGGTGTTGGTATTTTTAATTGAAAATTTATAAGTATATTGTTTATATGATAATATTATAGAAAAGATATTTAGGCCAAATTTTAATTTTGCGTTAATATGATGTTTTTTTTTATTTTTTTGTTGTTTAAAATATAGTATATAGTAAAGAGAATATCCAGTGTGATATTGTTAAAGGATGGATAAGTAAATTATGGAAAATAAAAAGGCAAAAATAATAAGTATAGTAGCAATAGTAGCATTAGCGCTCACAGTAGTAACTGCAACATATGCATATTTTCAAGCTCAAGTAGGGGATCCAGCAGTAGCGGACATCAAAGTTAATGCAAATACTGTGGATACATTTACATTCTCAAGTGGTAGTGCAATATCATTTAGTATAAATCAAGATAATTTTGCAAGTGGAAAAGGAAATCAAACAGGAAGTACATATGCAAGTGCAATGCTCACAGCAAATAATAAAACAAATACAGCAACAGAACATTATTACTTGTATTTGAATATAGAAAGTAATACATTTACATATTCAATAAATGAAAATACACCAGAAATAATAATGACAGTAACAGATAGTAGTGGTAATGAAGTAACCAATATAAGTACACTTAATCATGTTATCGTAACTGGAGCAAATGGAACTCAAGTATCAGGTTATGATATAACAAATAAATCAGGACTTATAACACTCTTTAATAATAGAGAAATAACTGCAAACCCAAGTAAAGAAGAAAAATGGAATATTAAAGTAACATTTGTAAACTATGATGCAAGTCAAAGTGCTAATGCTGGTAAGAGCATGAGTGCAAAAGTGATGATACAAAAAAAACAATTATTAGCAGGTTATGTTATAAGTAAATTTACAGGAACTCAAGGGGCAAATAATATTTATCATCATACTAGTACACTAACAAATGGAGCAGGTGACAATAGTTATAGATATGCCGGAGCAAGTGAAAGTGTAAATAACTTTGTATGTTTTGGAAGTACAACACCATGTCCAACAGATAATTTGTACAGAATAATAGGAGTATTTGGAAACCAAGTAAAATTAATCAAATCAACATCTGTAGGAGGAAAAGCCTGGGATGGTAATGGTAATAATACATGGTCAACATCAAGTCTAAATACATATTTAAATAATGATTTTTTAAATGCATTTGATGAAACAACAAAAGGTAATATAGCAGAAACAACATGGAAGGTTGGAGGATTTAATAATATTAGCATTAGCCAACCAGCCAAAGCAGTATATCAAAATGAAATTAATTCATCACCAAGTGTAAATAAAAAAATAGGCTTAATGTATGCAAGTGATTATGGATTTGCAGCAGCCCCAAGTGCATGGATAACAAATTTTTATGATTATGATGGAACAGACATCAAAAGTGCAAATTGGATGTATATAGGTGCTACAGAATGGACTATTTCCCGTAGTGCGGACATTTCGATCAGTGCGTTCTTTGTGTACTTCGGTGGTTACGTGTACAACAACTTTGTGTACAGCAGCACTGCGGTGCGGCCGTCCTTCAATCTTTCATCTTCCGTGAACTATGCATCGGGAAGCGGCACAGCCGCTGATCCGATTGTGGTAAACTAGGATCGGACATGCCTGTCTAGCGCGTCCGCGTGCTAGGTCAGGCCGGGTGCAAAATAATGCGAAGTGAAGAGATTGGCGTGGTGGAAGACCCAACTGCCGAGTCTCGCGGTTTGTGCGAGGTGAGGCAGCGGCGCCGAGTTATCAACATACTTATAAGTAACCCCATTATAATTACGTAGAGTTTCAAAATTTCAAAGATAATGCAAAAAACATTATCTTTTTAAGTAGCTTAATGATATAATATTAATGTATTAATTAATGAGGTATATTATGAATGTAGTAATAACTAATGAATTTAATAAAATAGAATTATTGAAGAAAATAAATATGGAAAAGAAATTTAATAATAATAAATTTTTAGGGTTTAAAGAACTTAAAAAAAAGTTATTCTTTGATTATGATGATAGAGCTTTAGAATATATTATAAATAAATATAATGTAAATATTAATATAGCTAAGATTTATTTAGATAATTTATACTTTTTAAAAGATATTGATGATGAAAAAGTAAAGTTTTTAAATGAATTAAGAAAAGAATTAGATGAACAAAATTTACTTATATATGATGATAAATTTAGAAAATATATGCTTAATCAAAAAGTTACCATCTATGGTAAAGATGTATTAACTAAAGAAGAAAAATTAATTTTAGATGGTATTAACTATAAATTAGAAAAATTAGAAAAAAATAGTTATAAGCCATGTGTATATGAAGCAAAAGATATATGTGAAGAAGTAGAGCATGTAATTATTGAAATAAAGAAATTACTTAAAAAAGGGATAAATATTAATAATATCAAACTAATTGCAAGTAAAGAATATTATAAACATTTAGAATACTATTTTAAATTATTTAAAGTACCAATTAATATAGAAAGTAGTACATCTTTTTTAAGTTTAAGTATTTCTAAAGAATTTTTGAAATTTTATGATAATAAAGAAATAGATGAAGTAATAGAATATTTAAGTGGTAAGTATAGTAATGTAAATGAACTTATTACTATTATAAATAAGTCTGTACAAGTAAAGAATAAAAATATAAGAAAAGAGTTTATTAAAAGGGATTTAAAACAAGCTAAAGTTAGTAATACTATATATAAAAATGCTATAGAGTTACATTCTCTTGAAGAGGTTTATAGTGAAAGTGACTATGTGTTTTTACTTGGCTTTAATATAGGTAGTTATCCTAAAGTAGAAAAAGATGATGACTTTTTAAGTGATAATATAAAGAATAAATTAGGACTTGATACATCTTTAGAAATAAATAAGATAAATAAAGATAATGTTATAAATTTAATATATAATATTCCAAGTTTAAGTATAAGTTATTCTATGCATGGCGATAATGGAGCTTTATATCCATCAAGCTTAATTGAAGATTTAGGACTTGAGGTAAAGAAAATAGATATAGATAAAAAAGTGTCTTTCAGCAAAAAATATAGTGAACTTGAGTATGCTATGGATTTAGATAATTTATATAAATATAATGATGAAAGTAAGTATTTAAAAATATATCAAAATAATCTAAATATTCCATATAGAGAATATAATAATAAATTTACTAGTGTAGATAATACTTTACTTAAAGAAAGACTTGAAGAAGGAGTAACACTTTCATATACAAGTCTTGAAAATTTTAATGAATGTAGTTTTAGATATTATTTATCTAAAGTATTAAATCTTGATGTTTTTGAAGAAACATTTAAAACTATAATTGGACAGATTGTGCATCATATATTAGAGATTGGTATAAATAAAGAAATAGATATTGAAAAAGAGATAAGTTTATTTATTAAAGAATTAGATTTTGAATTTAAAGAAAGAGAACTATTTTATATTCATATTCTTGCTAAAGAAATAGACTTTTTACTTAAATATTTAAAAGAACAAAGAAAGACAAGTAGTTTAAATGATTATTTATTTGAAACAGAACTTAATGTGGAAAAAAAGTATAATGGAGTAAAGGTGAACTTTAAAGGTTTTATAGATAAAGTTATGACCACTAAATATAATGATAAAGAAGTAATAGCAGTAGTAGATTATAAAACTGGGGATAAGAATATAAAACTTGATACTTTAGAATATGGTCTTAATATGCAACTTCCAATATATTTATATTTACTTAAAACAAGTGATAGATTTAAAGACTCTATTATTGCAGGTTTTTATATAGAAAGAGTACTTAATAATGTTTTAAATAGAGATAAAGTTAAGTCTTTAGAAACTTTAAAGAAAGAAAACTTAAGACTATCTGGCTATACCAATAGTAATGAAACTATAATGAGTCTTCTTGATAGTAACTATAAAGATAGTAAAATGATAAAAGGTTTAAGATTTAAGAAAGATGGTTCTTTTTATAGTACTAGTAAAGTGTTATCTAATGAAGAGATGGATAATTTAATAATTAAAGTAAATGAGATTATAGATGATGTTATAAAGAATATTGTGGAAGGTAATTTTAATATTAATCCCAAGGTACTTGGTGGTAAAAATATAGCATGTACTTATTGTAAATTTAAAGATATATGTTTTAAAACAAAAGATGATGAAGTAATACTTGAAGATAGCAAAACCAATTGACGATGATACGGATAAATTATAAAATATCCGTATGAATGAACAAAATTTAATGTGCGATATTAAAAGAGGTGGAAAAGATGAATTTAACTTTTGAACAAAATGAGGCAGTTAACTTAGAAGGTAAAAATATTATAGTATCTGCGGGTGCTGGTTCTGGTAAAACTGCAGTATTATCAGAAAGAGTGATAAGAAAACTTAAAGATGGCATAGATATTAGAAATATTTTAATGCTAACATTTACTAATGAAGCTGCCGGAGAAATGGCTGATAGAATTAGAAAAAAAATAAAAAAAGCAGGTTTAAAAGACCAACTTGAATATTTAGATCAAGCATATATTACCACATTTGATGCATTTGCTTTAAATTTAGTTAAAAAGTATCATTATGTTCTTAATATGAGCAAAGATATTAGTATAATTGATGCATCAATTATTAATTTAAAAAGAAAAGAATTTTTAGAAGAAATATTCGAAGAATTTTATGAAGAAAAAGACGATAGATTTTTAAAATTAATTGAAGATTTTACTAACAGAGATGATGCATTAATAAAGGATTCAGTTTTAAGTATTAATAGATTACTTGATTTAAAATATGATAAAGAGAATTATTTAGGTAATTATGTAAATAACTTTTATAGTGATGAATATGTAAATAAATGTTTTGATGAATACTTTAAATATGTTAAATCTTTAGCTGAATCTTTAGAAAATATGGTACTTGAAATAGGTGAGTTTATGGATAGTACATCTTATCAAAAATTATATGATAGTGTTTCTAATCTTTTTTCTCCGCATAACTTTAATGATTTATATAAGTATAAAGATTGTACTTTAGAAAAGTTTACTAAATTAGATGAAGAAGGTAAGGCTTTAAAAGAAAATATTCAAGATACATTTAAAACATTAAGTGACTTAATATTTTATAGTGAAGAAGAATTAAAAAGTGCATATTTAAGTACTAGAGATTATGCTGAAATAATTATAGAAATTATTCATAAACTTGATGATAAAATAAATGCTTTTAAGAAAGAATTTGATGCTTATGAATTTACAGATATAGCTAAAATGGCTATTAAAATAGTTGAAGAAAACGAAAGTATCAGAGAAGAGCTTAAAAATAAATTTAATGAAATAATGATTGATGAATATCAAGATACAAGTGATTTACAAGAAAACTTTATTAAATATATAGAAAATAATAATGTTTATATGGTCGGAGATATAAAACAATCTATATATAGATTTAGAAATGCTAATCCTTTAATTTTTAAAAATAAATATGATAAATATAGTAATCATGATGGTGGTATAAAAATAGATTTACTTAAAAATTTTAGGTCAAGAGAAGAAGTTTTATTTAATATTAATGAAATATTTGCTCGCCTTATGACTAAAGAACTCGGGGGTATAAATTATAAAGAAAGTCATGCTATGATATTTGGTAACAAGGCTTATGTTACTCTTGGGGCTAATAATAACAATAATTATATGGATATTTATACATATAATAATGATGATAAGAAGTATTCAAATGATGAAATTGAAGCTTTTATAATAGCAAATGATATTAAGAAGAAAATTACTGAGGATTATGAAGTATATGATTTTGACTTAGAAAAAAATCGAAAAGCTACTTATAATGATTTTTGTATTATACTTGATCGTGGTAGTAAAATGAATTTATTTAAGAAAGTATTTGAGTACTTTAATATACCAATGGAAATATATAAAGATAGTAATCTAATGGAAGAAAATGATATTTATATTATTAAAAATATTATTAATTTATGTTTTTCTATTAAAAATGAAGTTTATGATAAAAAGTTTAGATATTATTTTACTAGTGTTGCTAGAAGCTATATTGGTGGCTTAAATGATGCTGAAATATTTAATGATTTAGAAAATCATGGCATATTTAGAAGTGAAGTATTTAAAATCTGTAAAGAAATAAGTGAGATTATAGATGAACTAACACCTAGTATGCTTTTAAAGAAAATTATTGAAGATTTTAATTTTTATGAAAAATTTATTTTAGTGGGTAATGTTGATGCTGGTATAAAGAGAATGAATTATTTGCTAGGGTTAGCTGAAAATGTGGAAAGCTTAGGTTTTACAAGTGAAGACTTTAGTAAGTATCTCGAAGACTTAGCAGCTTCTGGTAGTGAAATAAAATATAAAGAAGCTAAATCAAGTAGTGTATCTGTTAAAATGATGAATATTCATAAATCAAAAGGACTTGAATTTCCAATATGTTATTTTACAGGTTTTCCCAAAACATTTAATTTAAGTGATTTAAAAAATAAATTTATGTTTGATAATAAGTATGGAATTATATCGCCATATTATAAAGATGGTATTGGTGAAGTGTTTATTAAACAACTTGTTAAAAATGAATATTATTTAAATGAAGTAGCAGAAAAAATAAGACTATTTTATGTAGCTTTAACCAGAGCTAAAGAAAAGATTATCATGGTGATGCCTGAAGTAAAAGATAAAACTAGACATTGCGAGGAAGTGGATTTTCTGGAAGGTTTAAATTTTAGGTCATTTTATAATTTTTTAGAAAGTATATATGGTAATATAGCAAAATATGTAACAAGTATTAATTTAAATAATATTGGTCTATCTAAAGAATATGAATTTAGTAAAGCAATAAGCAGAAATTTAGAAAGCTCAAAAGAAGAAATGGTCATATATGATGATGAAGTTTTGTATGAAGAAATAGAAAAGAAACATGCATCTAAAACAATAAAGAACATTTTAACTAAAGAAGAAGCTAAGACTTTAGAATTTGGTACTCAAATGCATGAAATATTTGAATTAACTGATTTTAAAACTGTCAAAACTGATAATAAGTATATAACTAAATTATTAGAAAATTTTGATTTTAAAAATGCAGAAGTTTATCAAGAACTAGAGTTTATGTTTGAAAAAGATGATATTAAATATCATGGTATTATAGATTTAATGTTAGAGTATAGTGACAAAATATTTATTATAGATTACAAACTTAAAAATATAGATGATGAAAACTATATTAAACAATTAAGTATATATTATGATTATGTAAAAAGTATAAGTGATAAAGAAGTTTACTTATATTTATATTCAATACTAGATAACAAAGTAAAAGAAATAGAGGTGATGGCATGAAAGTGGCAATTATTGGGGCAGGCCCAGCAGGTTTAGCAGCAGCTAAAATCATGTCAAAGATGCATGATGTTGTGGTATTTGAGAAAAATAGTGATGCTGGTAAAAAGCTCCTTTTAACTGGAAGTGGAAGATGTAATATTGGTAATACTAATAATGATTTAAGTAAGTATCATTCAAGTAATAAAGAACTTATAAAAAAGATAATAAATGATAAAAATTTAGATAAAGTAAATAACTTTTTCAAAGAAATAGGTTTAGTTTTAAAAGATAAAAATGGCTATCTTTATCCATATAGTGAAAAATCATCTAGTGTTTTATCATGTCTAAAGAATTCTTTAGATGTAGATTTGAGATTTAATACTTATATAGAGAATATAAAAAGAAAAGATGATAAATTTATTATTAATGGTGAAGTTTTTGATAAAGTAATTATTACAACCGGTGGTCTTAGTTATCCGAAGACTGGAAGTACTGGTGAAGGCTTTTCATTAGCTAAAGCTTTTGGCCATAAAGTAACTAATTTAAATCCATCTTTAATGGCACTAGAAACAAATACCGGTTTAGAAAAAGAGTGGACTGGCACAAGATGCGAGGTAAATGTTTCAAGTTATATTGATAAAGCAAAAGTAAAAGAAGAACATGGTGAACTACAACTTACTAGTTTTGGTTTAAGTGGTATTTGTATTTTTAATTTAAGTCGTGATATAAGACTTGCTTTAAACGAAGAAAAAACATGTGAAGTAAAACTTAACTTTTGCCCATGGACAGATGATTTAAGCAAATACATGGAAGAAAATAAAGATAAATATTTAACCAATATATGTGATGGATTTTTAGATTATAAATTAACTAATTTGTTTCTTAAATATTTAAAAATTAAAGATAAAAAATGGTGTGAATTAAAAATAGATGAAAAGAATAAATTTATCGAGACTTTAACTAATTTTAAAGTTAAAATTATAGATACTAAAGGTTATTTAGATGCGCAGGTAACTAGTGGTGGTGTATCTTTAGAAGAAATAAATTTAGAAACAATGGAGTCTAAACTTGTTAAAAATCTTTATTTTGCTGGAGAAGTACTTGATTTAGATGGCGATTGTGGAGGCTATAACTTAACTATAAGTTTTATAACTGGACTAGTTGCAGGTGATAATCATGATTAGAATTAAAAATATTAAAACTGAAATTAAAGAAAATATTGATATTTATGAGCTTGCAAGTAAAAAGCTAAAAGTAAATAAAGAATATTTAAAAAAAGTAATTATTCATAAAAAGGCGATTGATGCTCGAAGTAAGCATATGTTTTCTTATGTATTTGATTTAGATGTTGAAATAGATAATGAAAATAGTTTCTTGAAAGAAAACATAACTAAAGTGGAAAATGAAGATTATGTGTTACCTCAGATGGGAAAAGAAACATTAAATAAAAGGCCAATAGTTATTGGGGCAGGTCCAGCAGGTTTGTTTTGCACCTTTTGCCTTGCTAAAAACGGATATAAGCCGATACTTTTTGAACGTGGTGAAAAAATAGAACAAAGAGTTAAAACAGTTGAAGACTTATGGCAAAATAATAATTTTGTATCAAATAGTAATGTTCAATTTGGTGAAGGCGGAGCAGGTACATTTAGTGATGGAAAGCTTAATACTTTAGTTAAAGATAAAGCTGGTAGAATGCGGGAAGTATTTAAGATTTTTGTTGAGTGCGGAGCTCCGGAAGAAATACTTTATGATAGTAAACCTCACATCGGTACTGACATTTTAAGAAAAGTAGTTATAAATTTAAGAGAAAAAATAATAGCTATGGGAGGGAAAATTCATTATAATTCTTGTATGGAAGATATTATAGTAGAAAATGATAAAATAAAATCTATTAAAGTAGGTGATAAGTATTATGAAACTGATGTATTAATACTCGCTATTGGTCACTCAGCTCGTGATACCTTTAAAATGCTAAAAAGTAAAAAAATTTATATGGAAGCTAAACCTTTTGCAGTTGGCGTTAGAATAATTCATCCTCAAGAAATGATTAATGAAAATCAGTATCCAATAAATTATCCATTTTTGCCATCAGCATCATATAAACTTACATATAAAAGTAAAAGTGGACGTGGTGTTTATAGTTTTTGTATGTGTCCAGGTGGTTATGTTGTAAATAGTAGAAGTACCCCAGATGGCATTTGTGTAAATGGAATGAGTAATTATAAAAGAGATTCAGGTTTTGCTAATAGTGCCATTGTTGTAACTGTATCACCTGAAGATTATGGTAATAATCCTTTAGATGGAATAAGTTTTCAAGAATGTTTAGAACAAAAAGCATATAATATTGGAAAGGGTGTTATTCCTATTCAAAGGTATGTTGATTATAAAAATAATACTATTTCAGAAAATATTGATATAGATGCTTTTAAAGGTAAAACTCATTTAGCAAATATAAATGATATTTTTCCAGCGTACTTAAATGAAAGTTTAAAAGAAGGAATAGACTATTTTAATAATAAAATCAATGGTTTTAATGGTGATACTTCAGTTATTGCAGCACCCGAAGCTAGAACTAGTAGTCCTGTTCGTATTGTCCGTGATGAAGATTTTAATTCAAGCGTTAAAGGTATTTATCCATGTGGCGAAGGAGCTGGATATGCTGGTGGTATTACAACAAGCGCTATGGATGGCATAAAAGTATTTGAAAGTATATATAAAAGATACAAAAATAAATAAATGATATACACATTAAGTTATAGCGTGATAAAATATAAATATAGATTTATTAAATGATTTACCACTTGATTATGAAAAAATGTTAAAAAATATCAAAGTAAAACAGATATGTCAGATAGTAGAATTAATGCTTTATGCCAAGGGCTATGGGTTAGAATACAAAAACTTAAGCAAAATTTATGCTAAATTTATTGATATTTAAATAAATAATATGTTATAATCTATAAGAAAAGAAGCGAGGTGCGTTTATGAAAACATTTAAGAAAAATTTACCTGAAGGCGTTAAAAAACAATTTGCTTTATATAAAGGTGTAAAGGTAAGATTAATCAACAAAAATACTAAAAAGAAAAGCAAATAGTATATAATTTGACAAAAGTCGACATGAAGGATGAAAATCCTTCTTTTTTTGACAAAATCTCCTATATACTTTTAGAAATTTTAGTGTTAAATTAATTTTCGAGGAGATGAAAATTTATGAAAAAAATTATAGTATTTTTAGCTTTAATGCTAATTGGCATAATGAATTGTTATGCCCAAGAAACAAAGGAGTATTATTTTGGTGATAATCTAAATACCACTGAGTTTAATATTGACACCACCTATAACGGAATATCCTTTAAAGTTTATAATGAGGACACCGGAGACTTTTTGGAAAAAATTTATTTAAATACTGGTGATATGAAATACAAGTATGCCAAAGGTTTAAATATTAGGTTTGTTGAAGACACGTATAATAGTGCTTATGAACCATTAGATGACATAATTGTCTATGATGAAAGTAAAATCATAACAGTTGAAAGAATACTTAGATATAAAAAAGTAACTATCAAAACCATTTACAGAGGTTATGCAAAATACATAGAAGTTGTAGATGGATACACTGATGTAACTATTTATGATGAAAATTTTAATCAAGTATTTGCTTGCAAAATTGGTGGTGATTGTCTAATATCACTTTTGCCAGGAACTTATTTTTTCAAAGATAATAAATTCGGATTTACCACAAGACAAAACGTTTTAAATGAGACAACTGTTTATCTATCAAGGTATTATATAGATGGCATATATAGTGAAGAAGAATTAGACTTAGAAAATGTAACTAGAAAAGGAAAACTTTATTATTTTAATGATCCAGTTTTTCCAGAAGATTATATAACTATAAATGGTGAAGAATATGACATGGGTGATAAATCAAAATATTACTATATATTTTTAGAAGGTATCTTTTACAAATATAGTAAGAAAGATGAGGTTATTAATGATGATGACAAAAATGGGGAAAAAAATGAAGATTCTGGTAACAAAAATGATGAAACCGAAAAAGGTGAAAATGATAAAGAAACTTTTGAAAACCGAGAAAATGAGTCAAGTGGTGATGAAAATTTAAACGATGAAAATAAACCAGGTGATGAAGAAAATAATGAAGAGGATCAAGGCTCAAATAATGAAAACAAAGAAAATAATGAAGGAAATTTAGATAAGGAAAATAATTCAAATGATGAAAATGATTCTTTAAATAATGAGGATGATAACCAAGGCCCAAACGATAAAGATAATTCTTTCGACAAGGAAAATAATGTACCATCAGTTAAAAGAAATAATGAAAAAGAAATTTCAAATCTTACAAATGATAATAACGAATCAAGTGATGGCATAGAATCCGCTGGCAATACTACTTTAGGTGAAAACGAAAAATTTGAAAATGATGATGCAAATAAAGATTTTAAAAAAGATGAAAATATAACAATTGATGAAGAAATATTAATTGATGTTCCAAATACTGAAATAAATACTCAAAACATAATATATTTTAAAAATAAGTATTACTTTAAAGAAAATTTATGAAAAAAATAATAATTGTTATATTATTACTTTTCTTAACTGGATGCCAAAAAGATATAATAAAAAATGAAGTATCTTTAGATTATGAAAAATACTACGGTTATTTAATAATACCAAGTATAGATATGACATATGGTTTTTTCAATATTGGAAATTCATTAAATGATGTAGATAAAAATGTAACATTTATTGATTCAGGCATTCCAAATACATACATTTTAGCAGCTCATTCTGGCACCGGACATCTTGCTTATTTTAATGATCTAAAATATATAAAAAATAAAGATAAAATATACCTAAAGTTTGCTGATAAAGCTCTTGAATATGAAGTAAAAAATATAAAAAGTGTAAAGAAAAATGGTAAAATAAAAATTAAAAAAGAAGAAAATAAGTTAATACTTACTACCTGTGACCAAATAGTAAAAGGAAATCAATTAATAATTGAAGCAAAATTAAAAATAGATAGTGGCACTTAGCTAAAATATCATTAGAATGTAACAAAAAAGTTGCATTCTTTTCAAAAATAACTATGAATTTATATAAAAATTTGTTATAATCTTTAAAGAGGCGGTAGTTATGGCAAAAACTAGAAGTGAATTAAGAAATATAGCAATGATTATTCTATATCAAATAGACATTTATGAAGATAGAAAAGTCCCGTTTGAAATAGATGAAGTAATTAAAGCAAATCTAGAAGTTGATAATGAATTTGTTAAAAATATTGTTTATGGAGTAACTACCTACAAAGATGAACTTGATAAAATAGCTAATAAATACATTGATGGATGGACTATAGATAGAATTGATAAAACAGGTGCAGCCATTCTTAGAATAGGTTTATATGAACTAAAATTTACTGACACACCTGAGATAGTAGTTATTAATGAGGCTATAGAACTTTCTAAAAAATATTGTGATGATGCTGTTAGAAAAATTATTAATGCAGTCCTTGATAAGTACATGAAAGCATAATTATGAAATTAACTAAAAAAGAAGAAAATCTTATTTTAGATAGTGAACACCAGTTTATAAATTTGGATGGCGTAGAGTATTTTTGTAAATATGCAGAAGGCGGTGGCATAGAACTTGTTGCTAATAAACTGGCAGGGATTGTAGGTATTAATTGTTCTAAAGATTATATAGTAAATATAAATGACGAGTTATATTATTTAAGTTATAGTTTTTATAATATCGGAGACTTTAAAAGAGGATCTGACTTAATGATTAACAAAATGTTTTTTTCTAATAGTATGTATGATTTATGGAATGTTTTTGAAAAAGATTATCCTCATGAATGCCAAAAACTCATGTTTGATTTAGTAAAAGTTTTTATATTTGACATATTTTTACTTAATGGTGACAGACATATAGGCAATTTTGTAGTCTTAAATGAAAATGGAAAACATAGTTTATATATTTATGATAATGACAATGTTTTTGAAGCAGCATTTAAAGCATTAATTGATTCAAGGCTTAGTTCTAAAGATGAACTAAAAAAATATAGTGAAATAGATTTAGGACAATATACTACCTTAAGTATGGAAAAAAATATAAAATCACTTGAATATTTTTTAGCAACATCATCAAAAGAATTTAATGATTTAGTCGTAAAATTTTATCATAAACTAACTCCAGAGGTCGTGGGAAGCACATTTATAGAAATTGAGCAAAACGAAAATATTATAATTGAAGATAAGGAATATGATATGAAGTTATACAAAGAAAATTACCGATTAATTGGAGATTTACTTATAGAAAGGGGACTTATAAATGGACAAAGAATACATTAAAATAAGTGATTTAAATAATTATATAAAAAATATTTTAGATGATAATATATTTTTAAATAAAGTATATTTAAAAGGGGAAATTAGTAATTTTAAAAATCATACCAGAGGACACCTTTATTTTACTTTAAAAGATGATACATCAAGACTTAGTGCTGTTATGTTTCAAAGTAGTGCAGTAAAACTTACATTTACACCGGAAGATGGAATGAATGTTTTAGTAGAAGGAAGAATTAGTGCATATCCTGCGCAGGGGTCTTACCAAATTTATATTGAAAAAATGGAACCTGATGGTCTAGGAGCTTTATATATAGAGTATGAAAAATTAAAGAAAAAACTTGCTCTTGAGGGATTATTTGATGCTATGCATAAAAAAGCTATACCAAAGTTTCCTGAGAAAATTGGCGTTATTACCGCATCAACTGGAGCAGCTGTAAGGGATATCATGAGTACCATAAGAAGAAGATATCCAGTTTGTGAAGCAATACTTTTCCCATGTTTAGTTCAAGGAAAAGATGCAGCACCAGATATTGTAAGACAAATTAAAAGAGCAGATGAATTTGGTGTTGATACCATTATTGTTGGCCGTGGTGGAGGTTCAATTGAAGACTTATGGGCTTTTAATGAAGAAATTGTTGCTCATGCTATTTATGAATGTAAAACACCGATTATAAGTGCTGTTGGTCATGAAATTGATTGGACAATTGCCGACTTTGTAGCAGATCTTAGAGCTCCAACACCGACTGGGGCAGCAGAAATGGCAGTGCCAACTGTGTTAGATATTAATACTTTACTTAATAATTATAAAATTAGACTTAATAAGAACATTAAAAATATGGTTAATACTAAATTTATTAAATGGAGAAGTTTAAAAAATAGTTTCATTTTAAAAAATCCAATGACAATGTATGAAATGAAAGAACAAAAACTAGATACTTTAATTGATAATTTAAATAAAGATATTAAAGTAATAATTCAAAATAATGAAGTAAAACTTAATAAAGTTAAAATGTCTGTTGCACTTCAAAATCCAATGAGTTTAATTGATAAGAAGAAAAATGAATATAATCTACTTATTAATACTTTAAAACTTGTTAATCCTTTAGGTATTTTAGAAAAAGGTTATTCACTTGCAACAATTAATGATAAAGTAATTAAATCTAGTAATGATGTGAGTATTGGTGATTTAATTAGTGTTAAATTACATGAAGGGGCTATTAAAGCTAAAGTTGTAGAAAAATAGTGTTGTTATACCATTTTTCCCTAGTGGGAAAAATGGTCGATATTGGTTCTAAAACAAAAAGAGAAATTGAAGATTATAAATTATCCCGTTATGCATGTTACTTAATTGCTCAGAATGGTGATAGTGGAAAAAAAACTGTTGCACTTGCTCAAACTTATTTTGCTGTTCAAACTAGAAAACAAGAAATTTCAGAAAGAGAATATTCTAGTTTAACAGAAGATGAAAAAAGATTTTATCAAAGAAATTTAACTAAAAAAGGTAATTATTCTTTGAACCAAGCAGCTAAAGATGCGGGAGTAAAGAACTTTGATAAATTTCATAATGCTGGTTATAAAGGCTTATACAATGGTGAGACTGCTAATGATATTGCCAAAAGAAAAGGATTAAGATATAGAGAAGATATCTTAGATAATATGGGTAGTGATGAATTAATAGCAAATCTTTTTAGAATTTCTCAAACAGAACAAAAATTAAAAAGAGATAATGTAAAGGGAGAAGTAAATGCAAATGATGTGCACTTTGAAGTAGGTAAAAAAATAAGAAATACTATAAAAGAATTAGGAGGAACAATGCCTGAAGATTTTCCAACTCCAGAAAAGAGTTTAAAAGTATTAGAAAAAGAAAATAAAAATATAATAACTAGTAATAGTAAATTATTAAAATAATTGATATAATAAAAAAGAAAGGAAAAATAATATGGAAGAAAATAAAAATTTTGAAAGTTCACTAGGGGAACTTGAAACTATAGTTAAAGAATTAGAAAGTGGCAATGTTAATTTAGATGATGCTATCAATAAATATACTGAAGCTATGAAATTAGCTAAATATTGTGGTGAAAAATTAAATGATGCTACACAAAAAGTAAATAAAATTTTAACTGAAGATAATGAATTAAAAGAATTTAAAACAGAATAGGTGAGGTTATGGAAGTAAAAGATATAACAAATAGAGATATAGACTTTGCTAAATGGTATACAGATGTATGTAAAAAAGCTGATTTAGTAGATTATTCAAGCGTCAAGGGTAGCATGATTATAAGGCCACTTGGTTATGCTATCTGGGAAGAAATACAAAAAGTGCTTGATAGAATGTTTAAAGAAACAGGTCATGAAAATGTCCAAATGCCAATGTTTATTCCTGAGTCACTTTTAAACATTGAAAAAGAACATGTTAAAGGATTTGCTCCTGAAGTTGCTTGGGTTACTTATGGTGGTAAAGAAAAACTTGAAGAAAGAATGTGTGTAAGACCAACTAGTGAAGTGTTATTTTGTGATCATTATAAAAAAATAATTAATACTTATAGAGATTTACCAATTCTTTATAATCAATGGTGTACAATTGTTAGATGGGAAAAAACTACTAGACCATTTCTTAGAAGCAGAGAAATTTTGTGGCAAGAAGGTCATACAATGCATGCAACCGCTGAAGAAGCTAGAGAAGAAACACTTAGAATGTTTAATGTTTATAAAACATTTCAAGAAGAATATTTAGCACTTCCAGTTATAACAGGTAAAAAAACTGAAAAAGAAAAATTTGCTGGTGCTGAAGAAACTTATACTTTAGAAGCTATGATGTACAATGGTTATGCTCTTCAAAATGGTACAAGCCACTATTTTGGTAATCATTTTGCTAAAGCTTTTGGTATTAAATTTACAGATAAAGATAATACCCAAAAAACTCCATATCAAACTAGTTGGGGAGTATCAACTAGAATGATTGGGGCTATCATAATGACTCATGGTGATGATCATGGACTTGTTCTTCCCCCTAAAATTGCACCATTTAAGACAATTATTATTCCTATCGGGGATGTTTCAGAAAAACTTGAAGAATTAAAAAATAATTTAAAAAATAATAATATTACATTTAAAGTTGATGAAAGAGATAAAACTCCAGGATTTAAATTTGCTGAAGCTGAAGTAAAAGGATATCCAGTTAGAATAGAACTGGGTAAAAGAGATTTAGAAAAAAATCAAGTTACATTAGTTAGAAGAGATACTTTAGAAAAAATAGAAGTTACTTTTGAAGAAGTAGTTCCTAAATTAAATGAACTTCTTGATATTATTCAAAAAGATATGTTTGAAAGAGCTAAAGCAAGACGTGATAGTATGATATATGATGTTAAAACTTATGATGAACTAAAAACATTAGCTACAACTAAAGATGGTGGATTTATGAAAATTAATTGGTGTGGTAACGTTGAATGTGAAAACAAAATAAAAGATGATTTTGGTATTAAGTCAAGATGCTTAATTGAAAATGAAGAAGTAAGTGGTTCATGTGTTGTATGTAAAAAAGAAGCTAAAACTAGATTATATATTGGTAGACAATATTAAAATTAAAAGTAGAATAAAGTTTTATTCTCTTTTTTTGATCTATAAATTTGCATTTTCAATTAATATGTGATATAATGTAGCCAGTTTAAGGGGGAAAAACTATGAAATTTAATAACTTGGATCAAGAAAAGGCTTATATGAAAAAAGAGGCTAATAGATTAGGTATTTCATATATGGCTGCCTATACCACATATTATGCAAGATTATTACTTTCTAAACTTGCTTTAATAAATAATGGTGACCTAGTAGTTAAGGGAAGTTTTAGTCAGTATGTTCATTTAGGAAACTTATCAAGACCAGTACTAGATATAGATTTATCATCAATTAAATCACATGAAATACCACTTAACCTTTTATTTGCAGCAATTTATGATATGTATAGTAACACCGTATCTTTTGATCTTTCTAGTTTACCAAGACAAACAAAAAATGGTGTATATAAAATACCAGTTATTGCTAAAGTGAAGTATGAAGGTAGTAAAGAAATGGTAGTACCTGTTCCAATTGATTACAAAGAAAATAATCGTGTTATTTTTGAAACTCAATTTAAAGCAGTAGAACCATTATTTACAGGTGATGAAAAATTTTATATAAATACACCATCTTTTGAAGAACATATTGCAGAAAAACTTTACATTATTGCCCATAATACCAAAGAAGATGTTTTAAATACGAGAGTTAAAGACTTTTATGATATTTATATGCTTTTTGGTAAAGATTATGATTCAGATAAATTTGCTTTATATTTTGAAACTATGCTTCTTATGTATAAAATGAATTTAAATGAAGTAAGTGCAGCTTTTTTAAATAAGGAATTTGTTAAAAGGCATGAAGAATTATGGCAACTTATGAGAGAAAAGTATCAATTTGTTGATAAAGGCGTAGAACTTAGCGAAGCAGTATTTTATACAAAAGCGGTATTAAGTGACCAAATCCAAAAAATAAAAAATGGAAATCTAATAGAACAAGCATATGCTTTAGCGAGGAAAAAGGCGTAGGAGGTATTTATGCAAGTAAGAAATTTTACCCAAGAAGAAATACTGAATTTGCCTTGCATATGCGGGACAACATCTGAAGGAGATATTATTTTAAATGATGATAAAGTCATCAAAATGATAAGAAGCACAAGTGGTAGCTATTTTAGTAATAAATTATTTACTATTCATGCTCTTTTGGATAGCATAGACTTACCCGAAATAGAGGAATTAGTTTTACCAGAAAAACTTAGAGCCTCCATAACTTCTTTTATTGTAATTTCTTTTGATATCAATTTTTTTAAATTCGCATTCGTTTAACATAAAAAAAACCTCCTTGAATACAGGAAAGTATTTTAAATAATATACTGACATTTTCAAAAATTATTCACACGATTGCCATAAAAGTGATAAAAAATATTTGACAAACATACAATAATGGTGTAAAATAACATTGTTACTTGAAAAAAGGAAAGAGATTTAGTATCCACCTGATTGCAAATAGCGATAGGTAAATGCCAGTTAAGTATTTAAAATTACTTTGATATACTTTTGGAGAATGGATACTAAATGTATCCATTTTTTAATGACGTTGGAGGTGCTTATTATAGCAAAGATAGATAGTAATGAACTGCCAATCAATGAAAATATTAAAGTTGATGAATTGATGGTAATTGGGCCAAATGGCGAAAAGATGGGACTAAAAAAACGTAAAGATGCTCTTACACTTGCAGGGTATGCTGGACTTGATTTAGTTTTAATGAATGGTAATGGCGTTCCTGCTGTTGCTAAAATAATGGATTATAACAAATACCGTTATGAAAAACAAAAAAAGCTAAAAGAAAGTCAAAAGAAAGCAAGAGAAGCAAATAAAGAGATGAAAGAATATCGTTTATCAGTAACTATCGATGTTGGAGACTTTGAAACCAGAAGAAAAAATGCCAAAGATTATCTTGAAAAAGGACATAAAATTAGAGCATTTATCCGTTTTAAAGGTCGTCAAATGGCAAGACCAGAACTTGGTAGAGATGTACTTCTAAAATTTGCAGATGCCTTAAGTGATGTTTCAGTAATTGAAACTGAACCAAAACAAGAAGGAAGACAAATTGCAATGATTTTAGCACCAAAAAAGAAAGAAGGAAATTAGTATGGCAAAAAGTAAACAAAAAACACATAAGTCTAGTTCTAAAGTGTTTAGCAAAAAGAAAAATGGTACTTTAACTTATATGAAATCAGGAAGTAACCATAAGACTGGAAAAGATACAGCAAAAGCAGTAAGACAAAGAAGAAATAAAGGAACACTAGCAAAAGGAGATAGTAGCAGATTAAAATCTGTTATCTAATCATGGAGGTGAATAAGTAATGGCAAGAGTTAAAGGCGGAAACGTTTCTAAAAATAGAAGAAGAAAAGTTTTAAAAGAAGCAAAAGGTTATTTTGGAAGTAAACATAGACTTTACAAAACTGCTCAAGAACAAGTATTCCATAGTGGTGCTTATGCATTCAGAGACAGAAGACAAAATAAGAGAAATTTCAGAAAATTATGGATTACAAGAATCAATGCTGCATGTCGTGAAAATGAAATTAGTTATTCTAAATTTATAAATGGACTTGCAAAAGCTGGTATTGAAATTAATAGAAAAATGTTATCAGAAATGGCAATTGATGATCCTAAATCATTTACAGCATTAGTTGAAACAGCTAAAAAAGCTTTAAATGGTGAAGTAAAGGCTTTAAAAAAAGAAGTTAAAGCAGAAACTAAAGAAGTAAAAACTGAAAAGAAAGAAGTGAAAAAAGAAACTTCTGAAGATTTAAGTTCAAAAACTTTAGCAGAATTAAAAGCACTTGCTAAAGATAAAGGAGTAAAAGGCTTTTCAACAATGAAAAAAGATGAATTACTTGCATCTTTAAAATAGTGCTTGCAAAAGAGTGAGTTTTAAATTATAATAAATATATGAAGTTTATTCTTGGTTTTGATATCTCCAAATCAATACTATGATTAAACCAATTAAGAAAGTGGGAGGAAAAAATATTATGGCTTTAATGAAAGAAGAAAAAGCAAAAATCATTAAAGAATTTGCTAAATCTGAAAATGATTGTGGTAGTGCAGAAGTACAAATAGCAATTCTTACAAATGAAATTAATAACTTAACTGAACATTTAAAAGAACATAAGCATGATTATCATTCAAAAAGAGGTCTACTTATGAAAGTTGGTCGTCGTAAAAAATTACTTGACTACTTAAAGAAAAATGATGTAGTAAGTTATAGAGAAGTAATTAAGAAATTAAATTTAAGAAAATAATTAAAGGGCACTTGTTTTTAGTGTCTTTTTATTTTTAGAAAGGATGTATATGAAGAAAGTATTTAAATTAGATTTTGATGGAAGAGAACTTGTAGTAGAAGCTGGAGAACTAGCTAAACAAACAAATGGAGCAGTACTAGTAAGATATGGGGATACAGCAGTATTATCTGTTTGTGTAATGGGAAAAACACCAGTTTCACAAGATTTCTTTCCGCTTCAAGTTTTATATCAAGAAAGATTATATTCAGTAGGTAAAATTCCTGGAGGATTTATTAAAAGAGAAGGAAGACCTAGTGATGCTGCAACACTTGCGGCAAGACTTATTGATAGACCAATTAGACCGATGTTTGATGAAAATTTAAGAAATGAAATTCAAGTTATTAATACAGTTCTATCTGTTGATCAAGATAATTCACCAGAAATGGCTGCACTTCTTGGTTCATCTTTATGTTTAGGTATATCAAATATTCCATTTGATGGACCTGTTGCAGGTGTTATCGTTGGTTTAATTGATGGTAAATTTGTTATTAATCCAACAGCTGAACAAAATGAAGTAAGCACACTACATTTAACAGTTGCGGGTACTAAAGATGCAATATGCATGGTTGAAGCTGGTTCTAAAGAAGTTAGTGAAGAATTAATGCTTGATGCCTTAATGTTTGCTCATGAAAATATAAAAAAATTATGTGAATTTGAACAAAGTATTATTGATGAAATAGGTGTAGAAAAGGTAGAACTACCTAAAGCTGAAATAGATTCAGAAATTGAAAGTGCAGTTAGGGACTTTGCAACAGCAGATATGCTTGCAGCTATTCAAATTAAAGATAAGTTAGAAAAATATGCTAAAATAGATGAAGTTAAAGAAAATACAATGGCTCATTTTGAAGAAGTTTATGCTGAAGATGAGAATAAAAATAATAAGATGGCACAAGTATCTAAAGTACTTCATTTAATTGAAGGTGGAGAAGTTCGTCGCCTTATTACTGATGAACATATTAGACCAGATGGTAGAGGCATGGATGAAATTAGACCACTTTATGCAGGCGTTGATTTACTTGCAAGAACTCATGGTTCAGCCCTATTCTCAAGAGGAGAAACTCAAGTACTTGCAACAACAACACTTGGTGCTTTAGGTGAACATCAAATACTTGATGGTCTTGGTATTGAAGATACAAAAAGATTCATGCTTCATTATAACTTCCCACAATTTTCTGTTGGTGAAGTTGGAAGATATGGATCTCCGGGAAGAAGAGAAATTGGCCATGGTGCTTTAGGTGAAAGAGCACTTGCTCAAGTTATACCATCTGAAGAAGAATTTCCTTACACAATTCGTGTTGTTAGTGAAGTTTTAGAAAGTAATGGATCATCTAGCCAAGCAACAATTTGTTCTGGATGCTTAAGCTTAATGGCTGCAGGTGTACCAATTAAAGCTCCAGTTGCAGGTATTGCTATGGGACTTATTACTAGTCCAGATGGAAGTAAATATACAATTCTTACTGATATTCAAGGTCTTGAAGATCATATGGGAGATATGGACTTTAAAGTTGCAGGTACTCGCGAAGGCATTACAGCCCTTCAAATGGATATTAAAATTAAGGGTGTAACAAAAGAAATTCTTGGTGAAGCTCTAGCTCAAGCAAAAAAAGCTCGTATGGAAATTTTAGATGTTATGGAAAATACAATTCCTGAGCCACGTAAAGAAGTAAGTAAGTATGCACCTAAGATAGAAACATTTAATGTTGATCCAGAAAAGATTAGAGATATTATTGGTAAAGGTGGAGAAATGATTACCAAAATTATTCTTGAAGCTTCAAATGTTGCCACAGTTAATGATAAAGATGCTGTAAAAGTTGATCTTGAAGATGATGGAAGAGTAATAATTTACCATACTGATAAAGATATAATTGCTAAAACTAAACAAATGATACTTGATGTTATTCGTGAAGTTGAAGAAGGAAAAGTATATACTGGTAAAGTCACAAAAGTTGAAGACTTTGGTTGCTTCGTAGAACTTTGGCCAGGATGTGAAGGTTTAGTACACGTATCTCAACTTGCTTGGGAAAGAGTAGATAAACCAAAAGATATTGTATCTGTTGGTGATGAAATTATGGTTAAATCACTTGGATACGACAATCGAGGAAGATTAAATCTATCTCGTAAAGAATGTTTACCCCAACCAGAAAAGAAAGAAAATTCTAAAAATAAAGACTAATTTTTATAAAAAATGAAAAGAACTTGCTCATGTGAGTTCTTTTCATTTTGCTTAATTCTTGCTTAAATAAAACAAAAAAGCATCTTAATCATGCTTTTTAATGTATAGTTTTATTACTTTCTTCTTACTAAATTCATCAATGTTTCATTAGGTCTTACTTCATCTTTTAAGTAATCACATAAAGTATAAGTTAAACCTCTTTCACTTAATTCTTTGGATAAATCAGGAATTATAGAATTTAAAACAGTTTCGCAAAGAAAATTATTTATTCTTTTAAAATTTGTTATTTTAACAATTTCTTCAGAATTACCACAAAAGTAATAATATCCCGGATCAACTAAATAAAATGATCCATTAAAAATATAATTGTCCGGTTTATTTAATATATCATTAATAATTAATTTGTGCTTACTTATTATTTCAGTGTCTTTATATAGTTTTGCCAACAAATATCTTAATAATACACTAGGATAATTAAGTAAAGCTTCTTCTTTCATATTCCAAGATTTTCTTATAAAAGGAGTAGTGTACCCCATAAAAATGCCACGTTCATCATATACTAACCTTCTTGGAAGTAAAATATATTTTGTTTCTATCTTACTCATTTTTAAAGCTTCCATTTCATCCATGTTTGCATCATATCCATTAAAAAGATAAAATATCTTGATTGCTTCCTGAGTTTTTGGATTATAATAAACTATTCCTTCACTTCCAGCCCCAATATAAATATTAGGTATAAATTCTTCCTTTTCTAAGCCAACATAATATGTCATTATAAAACCTTTCTTCTAACCAAACTATTTAAAGTCTCATCTTTTTGGCCTTCATCTTTTAAATAATCACAAATAGTATAAGTAGCATTTCTTCTTAAAAGTTCTTCCTGCAAATTGTTTATCCTACACCAAAAAACTGTAGCATCCAAAAACGCATTTAATTTTCTTATATTTTCTATTAAAATTGTCTTCATATCTTTTTCAACAAAATGATAAAATCCTGGATCAGTTAAATAATAACTACCATTAAATATATAATTTCCATCTGATAGTAGATCACTTAAAACTAAGCCCTTTTCACTCATTAATTGTGCATCTTTGTATAGCTTAGATAAAATATTAATTAAATAATCTACAGTATAATGCTCTACATCTAGTTCTTCAACATGTTTATATTTTGGTACAAAATTAGTTGTATAACCTAAAAAAACACCATTTTCATCATAAATAAGTCTTCTAGGAAGTAAAATATTTGAAGTAGAAATATCACATAACTTTAAAGCATCCTCTTCACTTAATGATTCTTTACCTATATTATCATAATGTATCTTAACTGCTTCTTGAGTTTTTTGATTATAATAAACTTTTCCTTCACACCCAGAACCCAAAACGATTTCTGGCGTAAAACTATCTTTAGTACACCCAATAAAATACATGACCAAAACACCCCTTTGTGTATGAGTTATTATACGCTATTATATGGCTTTTGTCAAATTTTTAAGTTCTTTTATAAAAGACGACTTTTTAAAAATTGGAACTAAAATATAAACTTTGTTTTTAGTCCTAGTTAAAGCAACATAAAAAAGTCTACGTTCTTCTGCATATAAAAAACTTTTATCAGATGGGTGCAATTCTTCAAGTAATTTAGAATTAATTATTTTATTAGGAAACCCATACATACCATCAGTCATATTTAAAAGTATCACATTATCACTTTCTAAGCCTTTTGAAGAATGAACACTCATAAACTCTGGTATTTCTTCCTGGCTAAAAGTTTTTATATCAAAATTATTTCTACCTAAAACAAGTAATTCTCCCTTCATTTTAAGTTTATTATAAATCTTTATAAATGCTCTTTTAGGGTTTAAATAATAAATAAATTCTACAGGTCTATCTAAATGTTTATTACTTAATAATTCTTTTTTTATCTGGGAATTATTTTTCATAACAAATCTTGAACTAACACTTATAAGCTCTATACTATTACGGTAAGTGTACTTTAGTTTTAAAATAACAGAGTTTGGAATTAATTTAGTAAAATTTAAGAAAATATTTAAATTACAACCAGAAAAGTGATATATAGATTGATAATCATCTCCAACACAAAATAAAGTAGCATTATTTAAAACTCTAATTTTATTTATTAGATTAAATCTTATATTTGATGTATCTTGAAATTCATCTACAATAATATATTTATATTTAGTAGTCTTATTTAAAACATGAGTTGCTTTTATTATTAAATCATCAAAATCAAAAGAGTTACTAGATGCTAAATCATTTTCATAAAAACATTTAATAATATAAGTATATTTACTTAAAAAAGAATCAATTTTAAATAATTTTTTAAAATCATCTTTAGTTTTATTATTAGTTTTAAATATTTTAATTAAATTTATTATAAGCATCTTTAGTTCTTTATAATCATAACTATTTAAAAAATCATCATAATTATATTTTTTAAAATATTTAAGTATTTCATCAATGTTTTCTTTATTTTGTAGTGATTTAAAATATTCATTAGTAACAAATTCTAAATAAGAATCACTTACTAATTTATAATTTACCTTAAATTCATCTAAGATACTCATTGCCAGTTTATGGAAAGTCATAATATTTACATTATAATTTATTTTCTTCACTAGATCATTTACACTTTTATTTGTAAATGAAATTACTAAAATTTCATCTTCTTTTAAGTTCTTTTCTTGAACTAAATATTTTATTTTTTCCGTAATTGTATAGGTTTTACCTGCTCCCGCACCTGCAATAAGTAAAACATTATTATCACATTTTATAGCTTTTAATTGAAATTCATCTGGTTTCATCCATTTTATTCTCTTGGTAAAATAATTTTATCATATTGCAAAATTTTAGTCTATACTTTATAATAATTTTACGAGGTAAAAAATATGAAGTATGAAACGATTTTAGAAATAGATTTAAAAAAATTAAAAGAAAATATCAAAAAAATTGTTAAAAGTTATGATGATTATAAATATAAAATAGTAGATTTAAAAGATAATGCCCATGGCATGGGATTTGGTATTGTAAATACACTCGCTAAATATGGCATAAATTATTTACTTGTAGGATCTTTAAAAGAAGCTCTAAAGGTAAGAAAACTTAATAAAGATGTTGGTATTTTAGCAAGTTATTATGTAACAATGGATGAAATATATGATTGTATAAATAATAATATAACCATTACAATTTATAACAAAAAATATATTGATATATTATGTAATTTAGAATTAAAAGATGACTTAAATGTTGAAGTATTAATTGATAATGGCTCTAATTTACAAGGAATAAATAAAAAAAGTGATTTAGAATACATTATTAATAAAATAAATGAAACTAAGCATTTAAAATTAGTAGGATTATATTCTGATATAACTACTTTTGGTATTGAAGATGCATATTATTATGAACAGGTTAATAATTTTCTAAAAATAGTTAAATCTTTTGCAAATGATGATTTAATTATTCATTTAAATGAACCAATCATGTATCATAACAAAATTAAATATGTAAATGGTATTAGATTTGATTTATCCATCTTAGGTATTGAAGAGAATGTAAATGATGATATATTTACAAAAGGAAGGATTAGGAAAATAGAAAAAGAATATGGCGTATTAGAGTTTCCTAATATAGACTTAGAATTAATATTTAATATTACAAGTGAAGTAATGGAAATAAAAAAAGTACCTAAAGGTAAAATAATAGGGCGAAGTTATGTAGCTAAAGAGGATATGTATGTAGCTTTGGTACCAATCGGGCATAAAGATGGAATAACAAAATCAATAAAGTTCGTGGGAATAAACAAGTACAAAAGAGAAATACTTTCAGATGATATAGACAAATTATATGTAAAAGTAGACGAAAAAGTATTTATTAAAGATCGAGTATATATTTTAAATGAAGAAAGAGATATTTATGACTTTTTAACAAATTTACATACTAATAGATATTATTTAATGAGTATTTTAAATAGAAATTTAACTAAAAAATATATTAATGAAGAAAAAACTGATGACAATTTATTATAGAAAGGTAAATATATGAAAAAAAGCACATTAATAACTGTAGGAGTGGGTATTACATTTCTAATCATGGGTATTTTAATAGGCATTGTTTATACTAAAAAAGATGTAATATTTAAAAGTAATGAAGAAAAGACAGAAAGAATAATGCCTAAAGAAGAAAGTACATCATATAGTGATAATGATTTATTAGTAATAAATGAGCTAAATAATACTTTAGATAGTATAGAAAAAGAAGCAAATTTGCCTAATTTTAGTGATAAAGCCAAAGAAACATTTATAACAATCGTAGATTTTTTGTTTTTTAATGGTACCATAAAAAATGTTACTTTTGATAAGCTTACAACAAGTGGTAAAGAAAAAATTTTAGAACTTGCTAGTAAAATAGATATGCATCTTGAAAATAAAGCCCCAGGATATAAAGAAGAAATATCTAGTAAAACCAGTAATGCTTATAAAAAAGCTAGTGAAATTATTGCAAATGGAGCAAATAATTTAAATGAATTTGCTAAAGAAAAACTAGGGGAAGAAAATTATAATTCAATTATATATGCTAAAGATGAACTTGCGAAGTTCAGTGAAAGTACTTTTAATTTAGTGAAAAATTCAGGATCAATACTATTTTCAAGTACTAAAGATAAACTAAATGATTGGTATCAAAATTTTAAAAGTAGTAAATAATCATTACGAAAAAAGTACGTAAACGGAAAAAATTCGTAATGGAGGATATATTAGTTTTAAATTCAATAGAAACTGAATTTTTGTTAAATGAAAATAGTTTAGATTTATAAGTTACTATATTATTTTGTAGTAGCTTTTTTTTTCTGTATACTATTTACAAATAATAAAATATTTGTTATCATTAATTTAGGATAAAAAAGGAAGTCATAACATGGAAAATAATAAAAATAAACCAATAATATTAAGTGTAATAGCAATAACAACATTTATGTTGTTATTAATCGGAGCAACATATGCATATTTTACTGCCCAAGGTGGAGAACCAACATCAGCAAACTTAAATGTAACAACATATACAACAGATGTATTTACTTTTACAACAGGTGATGATATAGGTATCTATGCTGATCAAAGTTCATTTGCAAGTGGCAAAGGTAATGCAGTTGGAAGCACTTTTGCAAAAGCAACTCTTACAGCAAATAATAAGACAAATACTGCGACGGAACATTATTATGTATATTTAAATATTTCTAATAATTCATTTACATATTCAATAAATGAAAGTACACCAGAATTAATATTAACAGTTACAAATAGTGCAGGAACAGAAGTAACAGATATATCAGGATTAACACATACATCAGTAACAGATGGAAGTGGAGCATTAGTATCAGGATATGATATAACAAATAAGAATGGACTTATAACACTATTTAATAATAGAGAAATAACAGCAAGTCCAAGTAAAGAAGAAAAGTGGAATATAAAATTAACATTTGTAAACTATGATGCTAATCAAAATGGTAATGCAGGAAAAAGTATGAGTGCAAAAGTGATGATACAAAAGGAAAAGATAAACTTATTAGCTGATCATGTAAAATCACTATATACAGGAACTCAAGGAGCTAATAATATCTATTATCATGATAGTAGTCTCACAAACGGAGCAGGTGACAATAGTTACAGATATGCAGGCGGAGATTATGTCTTAACGGAAACAGGAAAAGCAACCGGAGCAACAATGATGATAGGATATAATAATACAGTAACAACAGCATTAATAGATTTTTATTGTAATGGAACGAAACAATATGTAGGTTATGAATGCGATGCATCACAAGCACATTATTATTTAATAAAGGGAGATACAACACAGTATCAAACATATAAAGAAACATTAAATAAAGCAGTAGAAAAAGGATATTTGACAAAAGATAATGTAAATAACTTTGTATGTTTTGGCTCGACATCAAGTCCATGTCCAACAGAAAATTTATATAGAATAATTGGAGTATTTGGAAATAATGTAAAACTAATCAAATGGGATTACGCAAAATCAAGTTTACTAGGAACAGATGGAGTTTTTTCACAAGAATATTCATCTTACTTTAGTGGAGAACAAGGAGAAAGTCCAGCAAGTAATTCATTATATTTCTGGAATATTGCAGCAAAAAATACATGGAGTGAAAGTAATTTAAATAAAGTAAATTTAAATACAAATTTTTTAAATAACATTGGAACAGAATGGGCAAAAAAAATAGCAACAACAACCTGGAAAGTTGGAGGAAATACATTTGAAAATATAGCTTCAAAAACACCATCAGTAGCATATCAAAATGAAATAACAAATGCAGTAACAACAAATACAACAGATGGAAAAGCAGAATATAGAGCAAAAATAGGATTGATGTATGTAAGTGATTATTATTATGCGGCAGGACCAAGAGCGTGGACATTGGTTGGATTTAATAATACTGATGCAACAAAGGATTATAGATTTTCGAAGGGAGAAAATTGGTTATATGGAGGAGTCTTGGAATGGACTATTTCCCGTGCTGCGGGCGGTTCGTACCATGCGTTCGGTGTGTACTACGATGGTTTCGTGAACTACGACGGTGTGGACGGCATCTATGGAGTGCGCCCGTCCTTCAGTCTCTCATCTTCAACGGCATATAAATCAGGCCAAGGTACAGCTGAAGACCCAATCATAATAAATTAGACTGACATAGTAAAAAATTATTAAAATAAAATTTATAAAGGAGATAAATATTTATGGAAGAAGAAATTTTAGAAGAAATTAATAATAATGCTAATGAAATAATTGAGATTGATGAAAATGAAGAAATAAGTAATACTCAATATGATATGGAGCAAGTAAGTGTGCCTAAAGGCAAAAAAGAAAAAAAGCCAAGTAAAATGGATAAGAAGAAAATAATTATAATAATTAGTATAGTACTAGTAATATTAATTATCGCAGGTGTTTTATTATACTTTTTAGTATTTAATAAAGATAATAATCAAGATAAGCCAAAAGACCCAGTTGTAGTCTTAGAAAAAGACAATTATAAATATGTAGATGGTAAACTAATATTTATAGATAAAGACAAGAAAGAACTAGGTGGTTACACTTGTGAAAATAAAAGCGAAAATTTATGTTATGTAGCAAATTTTAGTAATGAAGATGATTTTGATTCATTTAAAAGAGTATATGAAAATGGTTTACCTATAAATAATAGAACTGATATAATACTTGATAATTATGTCTTTATATATGATAACATGAAAAAAGAAAATGGTGATGTAATACTTTATGATATAAACAAAGAAAAAGTATTAGATACCTATAACCTAGTTAAAGAAGTAAAAGATAATAATATAATATTTAAAAAAGATAATAAATATGGTTTAATTGAAATAACAGATAAAGAAGTAAAAGAAAGAATCAAAAATTCATACGATTACATGGGATATATTGAAGATACTGATAAATTAGTAGTCTCTAAAAATAGTAATTATTCTTTAATAGATTTTGATGGAAAGGAACAATCTAAAAGTGTTCCCGGTGCGATCAAAGCCTTTGATAGTAATATGCTAAGTGTCAAGGTTGGAAGCAATTACTATGTATATGGTTATGATGGAAAAGTAATAGTGGATAGTTCTTATGATTATGTAAGATTTGTAAGTAATTATGCAATAGTGGCTGATGGTAAAAAACTTTATGTTTATGATAAAGAAGGTAGTCCAATGAATATGGATGGAATTAGAATAAATAGTAATAGTTACAATACCAAATTAATATTTAATGATAATTTAAGGCAAATAGGTAAAGAAGAAGCATTTACTGCCACAATTACTAACGATTCAATGCGCATAGAATATGGTGAAGATTCAGCAAGAATTAATTTAAATGAAGGTAAGTTTAATAAAAAACTAGAGTATATTAATTATTTTGAAGGTAAACTATATATATATAGTGATAGTGAAAAAACAGATCTTTTAGGTAGTTACGTATGTAGTTATGCAAATTCTATATCTGAAGGTGATGAGGCTTTAGGAAACTGTTTTATAGCTAAAGAAAGTAATATTTTAAGAAGTGGAGAAAAAGTAGATAATGGTTACTTACCTATATTTAACAAAAGATATGTATTTATAAGTGATACTAAAGCTCCGAATACAAATGACAATATAATTCTTTGGGATCTAAAATCTAAGAAGAAACTAGCAACTTATAAATCTGTTGATGCTGCTTTCCATGACATTACTGAAAATATTAGTTTTGTTGATACTGCAGGAACCCATGTTTTAGCCAAAAATACAAATGATTTGTATGGCATAATAAATATTATAAGTAGTGATGTAAATATTTTAGTACCATTTAGAAAAAAAGATGAAAATGGAAATGTAGTATCCACAAATGTTGCCTTTAAAATGCTTGATAATTATTATTTATTTAAAGAAGACAATGAAACATATCACTTATACGATGACAAAGGAACAGAACTTACCAAAAATATAACAACAAAATATGAAATTGTTAAATACATGGATGGATATGTAAAGGTTAAAAATAATGATAAATATCTAATATATGATAAAACTGGTAAAATAGTAAGTAATGAATTTGAAAATATAATTATGGAAAATAAGTTTTATATAACAATTAATAAAGATAATATGGTCGGAGTATATAATTACAATAATAAAACAGATATTGCAGCTGAACTTGAAATAAAACTTGATGAAGGCGATGTAAGCAAAAACTTAAGTTATAAAATTAAAGGTGATATAGTTTATTTAACATATGTCGAAGACGGAAGCACTAAAACTGCAGAAGTAAATGTAGGTATTTTAAATGAAGGATAAAAATACATTAATAACAATTATAATTTTACTTATAATAATGCTTCCTCTTGGCATTTTAGGAACTATAGAACATTTCAAAGGCCCTAAGAAAATTGATGAATCCCTAAATAATCCAAATAAAGAATTTATTTTAAATAACAAAGTATATTTCTTTGTGGGTGAAAAACTTATTAGTACTTATGAATGTAACAATTGTGCTATAGCAGATACTGTAATAGATGATAACCAATATCATACTAATTCATACAAAAATGGAAATAAAATTTTAGATGCCCCCATAAATGAATTCTTTAGTATCTTTAAAAAGGATAATAGCTACATCTTATATAATATTGTGGGTAAGAGCATAGTTGATGAATATGAAGAAATAAAGAATTATAACGTTGATGCTGTTAGTAATTTTATTATAAACCATAAAAAAAGTGGATGGGGAATAACCTTTTTTGAAATAGGTAAAACCGCCATCCAAAGTACTTATGATTATATAGCTATCCCATCTCATTTTATAGGTCAAAAGCTTGATACATCTAAATTTATAGTTAAGCAAAATAACTTATGGTTTATTTTAAAAGATGATGGTACACCTTTAATTAATGCCATAGCTAATGAAATAGTTGATTTTAATGATAATTATTACATAACTTATGATAATAATACTTACCATATATTTGATTATAATGGTATTGAATACTTAAGTGCTATTCCTAAAACTAATGTCTATGGGGTAGGAAATTATTTATTTATTATAAATGATAAGCAACTATTTATATATAAAGATGCTAAGGGATCAATAGTTAAATTTGTAACTCTTCCAGATTATAAAGACTTATATTTTTCACTTGAAGAAAAAGGTATTAATATTATAATTGATGGAAATATTACGGAAACACTTGAACTTAGCTAAATAATTTGTTAAAATATAGTCATATTTTAGTGATTTTTGAGGAGTAATATATATTACTTTTAAAGAGAGTTAGCATTTGGTGGAAGCTAATAAAGAATGTATATGAAGGTTGCAAAATGAAAAATAAATGCAGAGATGCAATAAAATCAAATAAGTTAAATAAAAGGATGGTACCGTCACTTGTTGACTCCTTTAGGTATCATTCTTTTTTTTGGAAAGAAGGGTATTTTATGTTAGAAAAAAAGTATAATCATTTAGAAGTTGAAAATGGTAAATATGAAAACTGGGTTAAGAATGGTTATTTTGAAGAAAAAGAAGGAGGAAAACCTTATGCTATAGTTATTCCCCCACCTAATGTCACAGGTAAACTACACTTAGGTCATGCTTGGGATACAGCACTTCAAGATATTATTATTCGCTTTAAAAAAATGCAAGGATTTAATGCAGTATGGGTTCCAGGAATGGATCATGCAGGTATAGCAACCCAAGCAAAAATCGATGCTAAATTAAGGGATATGGGAATTAACCCTCGTGGAATAACTCGTAAAGAATGGCTTAAATATGCATGGGATTGGAAAAATGAATATGCTGAAAATATTCATAAACAATGGGCAAAACTAGGACTTGCTTTATGTTATTCAAAAGAAAGATTTACTCTTGATGAAGGCTTAAATAGAGCTGTTAATCATGTATTTAAAACACTTTTCGATGAAGGCTTAATTTATCGTGGAGAAAGAATTATAAATTGGGATCCTGCCCAAATGACAGCCCTTTCTAATGAAGAAGTTATATATAAGGAAGTAAAAGGCGCTTTCTATCATATTAAATATTATTTAGAAAATAGTGATGAGTATTTAGAAGTTGCCACAACTAGACCTGAAACATTATTTGGAGATACAGCAGTTGCGGTTAATCCAGATGATGAAAGATATAAAGATTTAATTGGTAAAAACGTCATTTTACCAGTAGTTGGAAAACTTATTCCAATTGTAGGTGATAAGCATGCTGATCCTCTATTTGGTACTGGTATTGTTAAGATTACTCCAGCTCATGATCCTAATGACTTTGAAGTTGGAAATAGACATAACTTAGAGAGAATTGTTTGTATAAATCCTGATGGAACAATGAATGAAAATGCTGGAGAGTTTGCTGGACTTGATAGGTTTGTTGCTCGTGAAAAGTTGGTAGAATACCTAAAAGAAAATGATTTACTAATAAGTGTAGAAGAAATAATGCATAATGTTGGACATAGTGAGAGAAGTGGAGTAATGGTTGAACCATATCTTTCTAAACAATGGTTTGTTAAAATGCGTCCACTTGCAGATAGAGTATTGGAAAATCAAAAAAATAAAGATACTAAAGTAAATTTTGTACCAACTAGATATGAAAAAATTATGAATCACTGGATGGAAATAACTTATGACTGGTGTATTTCTCGTCAGCTTTGGTGGGGACATAGAATCCCTGCTTGGTATAAAGGTGATGAAGTTTACGTAGGTGAAGTTGCACCCGTTGGTGATGGTTGGGTTCAAGATAATGATGTTTTAGATACATGGTTCTCAAGTGCTTTATGGCCATTTTCAACACTTGGCTGGCCAGATGAAACTGAAGATTTTAAGAAATTTTATCCAAATAATGTTTTAGTCACTGGCTATGATATTATTCCATTCTGGGTTAATCGTATGACTTTTGAGGGACTTCATTTTACAGGAAAAAGACCATTTAAAGATTGTTTAATTCATGGGCTTATTCGTGATAAAGAGGGTAGAAAAATGAGTAAATCTTTAGGTAATGGCGTAGATCCAATGGATGTTATAGATGCCTATGGTGCTGATGCTTTAAGATTTTTCTTAACAACATCTTCTGCTGCAGGAACTGATCTTAGATACGATGAAGAAAAGGTAAAAGCAAGCTGGAATTTTATCAATAAACTATGGAATGCATCACGTTTTGTTCTAATGAATATTGAAGACTTAGATACTTTAAATTTTGATAATTTAAAAATGGAAGATAAATGGATTTTAACAAGTTTAAATAATACCATTAAAAGCGTAACTAAGAATATGGAAAAATATGATTTTAATAACGTTGGAACAGAAATTTATAGTTTTGTATGGAATGATTTTTGTGATAATTATATTGAATTTGCTAAGTTTAGTTTAAATGATGTAACAACTAAATCTGTACTTTGTTACGTACTTAGCTGTATACTTAAAATGCTTCATCCATTTATGCCTTATGTTACTGATGAACTTTATAGTAATCTGCCATTGCATGAAGAAAATATAATTTTATCAAGGTATCCAAAATATAATAAGTCTGAAGTATTTGATAAAGAATATGAAGAATTTACAAATATTATCGAATTTATCAAAGTATTTAGAAATATAAAACTTGAAAATAAAATTGGCAAGGATTTTGGCATAAAGATAAATAATAAAGAAGATTATGGTTTAATAATGAAGCTTCTTCGTATAGATTTAGATGAACATAAAGAAATAAAAGGTACTAAATATAGTGTAATTTATAAAAATTATAACTTAGATATTTATTACGAAAAAGAAGTTACTGAAGAAGATATGATGCTTTTAAATAAACAAATTACTGAACTTGAAAATTCTATCGAAAGAAGAAAAAAACTTCTAAGCAATGAAAACTATGTTGCTAAGGCGCCAAAAGAGCTTGTAGAAAAGGAAAGACTTACTTTAAGATCTGAAGAAGAAAAATTAGCAAAATTAAAAAACGAATAAGATATTGACTATTAGAAAAACAATTAATACATCTAATAGTCTTTTTTGTCATTTTTAATCGAATTTTGACAAACTTTATACTTTTTGACACATATTTTTATGAGAAAAAATAAATTTTTTTTGCCGTGTTTTTGGCTAATATATTCAAAATTTTTAGCTGTTAGTTGTTGCATATGAAAAATCTTTTCAAAAAAAGGGTAAAAAATGAGTCACTTTAGGAAATATATATAGTGAAGGGACAAATTATATAAACTTTTCAAAAATGAGGTGAAAACATGCAAAACGTTGCAACAATTAAAAAAGTGAAATATAAAAATGAAGAACAAGAATTTTATGCCTTTTACTATGATAGGGTATTTAAAGCTATTTTTTGTAGTGAAGAAGTAGTTAAAAATGAGGATTATCATCTTTTAGAAAGACTCATAAGTGAAGTAACTAAAGAAAAGACTAAAGTAATAAAAATAATGTCACCAGAACTAGCAGTACAAAATACTGAGGAAAGGACTAAAAGATTAGATTTACTCGTAGAATCAAATGGGCAAATGATTCATATGGAACTTAATACATCATGGGGTGAAGAAACAATAGTAAGAAATAATTGCTTTTTCTTTAGTTTTTATTCACAGTTTACAAAAGTTGGTGAAAGATTTGATACAATAACAAAATTTGTTCATATCTCTTTAAACTATAATATGGGATTAGAAAGAGGATTAATAATAGATAGTGAAAATATGCCAGAAGAGTATAAAAAGATATTACTTAATTTGAGATTTATGCATGTAAATCTTGATAATTATAAAAAAGTATGGTATGATAATGTTGCTAAAGAAAATATGAAAGGGTCGCTATTAACACTAATTTCATTAAGAAATAAAGATGACATAATTATATATGCAGATAGTGTAGATGACCCAGAAGTGAAGGAGTGTGCAAATAAACTTATGTTATTAAATGAAAATTCAATTAAATCATTTTGGAATCTAACACCAGAAAAGGAAAATATAATGATGCAAAATGCTAGAGAATATTTAATAAAAGAAAAAAGTGAAGCTCGTGGCATAAAAAAAGGCAAGGCACTTGGCATAAATGAAGGAAAGATAGATGTTGCAAAGAATTTAGTTAAAATGAATATTTGTGCAGATATTATTAAAAGTGCAACCGGATTATCAAGAGCTGAAATAGAAAAGCTTATGAAATAAAAAATAAGGAGTGTGCAAATAAACTTATGTTATTAAATGAAAATTCAATTAAATCATTTTGGAATCTAACACCAGAAAAGGAAAATATAATGATGCAAAATGCTAGAGAATATTTAATAAAAGAAAAAAGTGAAGCTCGTGGCATGAAAAAAGGCAAGGCACTTGGTATAAATGAAGGAATAAATGAGGGAAAAATGGCTGTTGCAAAGAAAATGATACGTGAAAATGAAAGTATTGCCAAAATAAGTAATTACACTGGATTATCAAAAGCTGAAATAGAAAAAGCTTATGAAATAAGCAAACAAAAAAAGTAGATAAATTTAAAAAGAAAAAGCATTATTTAAAATATTATTCGTATTTAAAATTTACAAAATAAAAGAAATTTGGTAAAATATTATACGAGGAAAGATATATGAAAGATGCAACATTATATAAAATATTAAGACCTTTAATTACTGGTTTTTATAAAGTTTTTTTCGCACCCAAAATAATTGGCACAGAAAATATTCCCAAAAGCGGAAGAGTTGTTTTAGCTGGCAATCATACGAGTATTTTTGATGCTCCTCTTTTAATTAGTTCTACCAAAAGAAACGTCCATTTTTTAGCTAAGAAAGAACTTTGGGACGGACCCAAAAAAATTATTTTTGGGCATCTTGGACTTATTCCCGTTGACAGAAAAAATAAAGATGGAAACGCATTAATCATGGCGGAAAGATATTTAAAAAAAGAAAAACTTATTGGAATATTTCCTGAAGGAACAACAGAAAAAACAGGTGAAATGTTAAAATTTAAAAAGGGAGCTGTTAAAATGGCAATTGACACTAATAGTCTAATAGTTCCTTTTGTAATAACTGGCAAATACAAGCTATTTTCCAAAAATTTAACTATCAAATTTTTAGAACCAATTAAATGCAGTAACAATATAAAGGAAGAAACTGAAAGATTAATGAATATAATTAAAAAGGAAAGGGAGAATCAAAAGTGAATTTATTTGCATTTTTAAGAAGAAGAAAACCCATACCTGAGCCATGGGCAAAATATTATACTAAGGAAGAACTTAATTTAAAAATACCTGATATAAGTATGTATGACCAAGTTAAAAAAAGTAGTTACTTATACCCAGATTACATTGCTTACGAATATATGGGCTACAAAAGTAGTTATAAAAAATTTATTAACGAAATAAATGAGTATGCGAAGGTATTTACTAAAGCTGGGGTTAAACATGGAGATATTGTAACAATTATGCTGCCTAATATCCCTAATGTTTTAGTAAGTTTATACGCATTAAATAAAATTGGTGCTATTGCTAATATGGTTCATCCGTTATCAAGTGAAGAAGAAATACTATTTAGTTTAACATCAACAAAGAGTAAATATTTAATAATGCTAAATACATTCTATGAAAAAATTGAGAACATTATTGATAAAACAGAAGTAAAAGAAGTCATATTTGCAAGTGCATCGGATTACATGCCTTTCTTTCTTAAAGTGGGATATAATCTAAGTCAAATAGGTAAGTATAAAAAGCACCCTAAAAAAAATATTTACTTAAGTTGGAAAAGCTTTTACAAAAAATATTATAACGACGATTATATTAAGTTTCCTAAGTTTGGTAAAGATACCCCAGCGGTTATAATTCACAGTGGAGGAACAAGTGGAACTCCTAAAAATGTTGTTATTCAAAATAGAGCTTTTATCCTTGGGGCTCTTCAAGAAAAGATATCAATGAAAAATTTGCATGCTGGTGATTGTTGCCTTGCTATAATGCCCAATTTTCATGGGTTTGGTTTGAGTGTATTAATGCATACTCCTTTAGCACTTGGATGCTATACAATTTTAATACCTCAGTTTAATTCCAAAAAATTTGATATTATATTTGCCAAGAAAAAGCCTTCTTGCGTATTAGGTGTCCCAACTTTATATGAAGCGCTAATGAGTAATAATAATGTAAAAAACTTAGATTTATCTAAATTAAAATATATTGTTTCAGGCGGAGATATTTTGCCAAAGAGTCTTGAAAATAAAATGAATGAATATTTAAAAAAACATAATTCTCCAGGCAAAATTACTCAAGGTTATGGTTTGTCAGAAGCCTTAGCAGCAGTATGCTTAGCATGTGATGATGTAAATAAATCTGGATCAGTAGGAATTCCGCTTGCTGGAAATCAAGTCAAAATAATCGATCCTGCTACAAGAGAGACTTTAAAATATGGTGTTGTTGGTGAAATATGTGTTCATTCTAAAGCATTTATGCAAGGATATTTAAATGATGAAAGTGAAACTAACACAGCACTTCAAGTTCACAAAGATGGACACATCTGGCTTCATACCGGCGATTTAGGATACATGGATGAAGATGGATTTGTTTTTTACAAAGGAAGGCTTAAGAGAATGATAATTTCAAGTGGCTACAACGTATACCCATCTCATATTGAAGAAGTAATAGAATCTCATCCAGCTGTTTTACAATGTACAGTGGTGGGTGTCCCACATCCTTATAAACAAGAAGTTCCTAAAGCCTTCATTGTTTTAAAAGAAGGATATGTAGCAATGTTTATAAAAGAAGATATTAAAGCATATTGCAAGAAAAAATTATCTAAATATATGATTCCAGCAGAATTTGTTTTTAGAAAAAGACTACCTAAGACAAAGCTTGGTAAAGTTGATTTTAAAAGTTTACAAAAAGATACAAGAGGTGATTGTGATGAATAAAATGCCAATTTTATATAAAGTAGGAAGAATTATTTTAGGGCCATTTTTTAAATGGTATTATAATCCTACTATAATTGGAAAGGAAAATATACCAAAAAAAGGTGCGATATTAATCGTCGGTAATCACAAACACTTATATGATCAATGTTTATCAATTATCTCAACCAAAAGATTCATAAAATATATGGCTAAAAAAGAATATTTTGATAATAAAAAAACCAGATGGTTCTTTAAATCTGTTGGATGTATCTCTGTGAATCGCAGTATTCATGATAAAGAAGCTAAAGAAAAAGCAATTGAGACCCTTAAAAATGGTGGAGCAATTGGACTCTTTCCCGAAGGGACAAGAAATAAAACCAAAGAGTTCTTGTTGCCATTTAAATTTGGAGCTGTTTCTATGGCTAAGAAAACAGATGCATATCTAGTGCCATTTGGTATAACTGGGGATTATGTCTTTAGAAGCAAAAATTTAATTATTAAATATGGTAAACCATTTAAAGTAACAGATATAAAGCTAGAAGAAGCGAATAAATTACTTTATGATACTGTTAAGAATTTAATGGAAGAATCACTAGAAAATAAAAGCAAATAGTTTAAAATTTTACTATTTGCTTTTTTAATTTGCTATCAATATATTAATTTTTATCATATGGCTTTTTTTCATTAGTTCTTCCGATAAGATAATCAATTGAAGTTTTATAGTAATCATAGTATTAGACCCACTTTTTATTTAGAGACTTCTGTAAGTTATTTATCTGGTGATAGCACAAAAAAAATTATAAAATAGACAAAAAATATGTTATAATTAAATAAACAAAAAGTGGGGAACAAAAATAAAAGTTCTCATAAAAATGGATTAGGTAAAATTTAAGAAAGAAGTTGATAAAAATGATAATAGGTTCACATGTAAGTTTTGGTGCTAACCAATTACTTGGTAGTGCTAAGCAAGCAGTTAGCTTTGGTGCCACCACTTTTATGTTTTATACCGGAGCACCTCAAAATACTATCAGAAAAGAAATAGATGATAATTTAACACTTGAAGCACTTAAATATATGAAAGAAAATGATATAGATATAGATAACGTGGTATGTCATGCACCTTATATTATTAATTTAGCTAATAGAGAAAATATAACATCTTGGAAATTTTCATGTTCATTTTTAAAGCAAGAAATATCTAGAATAACACAGATGAATGTTAAATATATTGTAGTGCATCCTGGAAATAGTTTGAAAATGGATAGAAATATTGCTTTAGATAATATTGCAAGTGCTATTAATTTAATAATAGATGAAAATACTAAACCGATGATTTTACTTGAAACTATGGCAGGTAAAGGAACTGAATGTGGAATAAATATAAATGAACTTAAATTTATTTTAGATAGAATAAATTTAAAAGAAAAAGTTGGAATTTGTTTAGATACATGTCATTTAAATGACTCAGGTATAGATATTTCAAAATTTAATGAATATTTAGAAGAATTTGATAAAGTAATTGGACTAGGAAAAGTTAAATGTATACATTTAAATGATAGTAAGAATACAATTGGTAGTCATAAAGATAGACATGAAAATTTAGGATATGGTACGATAGGTTTTGAAACCCTAATAAATGTTTGTTATATGGATATTTTTAAAAATATACCTAAGATACTAGAAACTCCATATATAGATGGAAATCCACCATATAAGTTTGAAATTGAAATGATTAAAAATAAAGCATTTAATGAAAGTCTTGCAAATGATGTAAACGAATATTATAAAGAAAAGGTGAAATAATGAAAGATAAAAATGTTGTTTTTATGGGAACTCCAGATTTTTCTGTCCCAGTACTTGAGATGCTTATCAAAAATGTAAATGTTATAATGGTAGTTACACAACCAGACAAAGAAGTAGGTCGAAAAAAAGAAATTGTTATGAGCCCCGTTAAAAGAAAAGCAATAGAAAATAATATCCCTGTTTTTCAACCATCTAGAATAAAAAATGATTATGAGATTTTAAAGAAATTAAACATAGATTTAATTGTAACTTGTGCATATGGTCAAATACTTCCTAAAGAAGTCCTTGATTTGCCAAAGTTTGCTTGTATAAACGTTCATGCTTCACTTTTACCTAAATATCGCGGCTCTGCTCCAATTCAGTGGGCACTATTTAATGGTGATAAAGAAACCGGGGTAACAATAATGTATATGGATGAAGGAATGGATACTGGAGATATTATAAAAAAAGATAAGATAAATATTTTAGATAGTGATAATGTTGGAACTCTTCACGATAAATTATCATTTTTAGGGGCACAAACTCTAGAAAATATTTTACCCAAAATATTTAGCAATAACGTAAAAAGAGAAAAACAAGGTAATGACTTTACATTAGCACCAATGATTAAAAGAGAAGATGAAAGACTAAATTTTAATTTAACTGGTGATAAAATTATAGGCAAAATTAAAGGAATGAACCCATGGCCCCTTGCCAATATATTAGTTCAAGGTCATGAAATTAAAGTTATTGATGCCGAATTCGTAAAAAGAAAGAGCACAGAAATAGGTAAAATTATCATAGATAAAAAGAAAATGGGCATTACATGCCAAGATGGCATAATTTATTTAAATATTATAAAACCAAGTGGCAAAAAAGTAATGAATATAGAAAGTTTTATAAACGGAATTGATAAAGAAAAATATAAAGAGGTAGAATTATGAAAAATAAATTTTTACAAACTAAAGAGGGAAATGCTCTTTTAAAACTTATTTTTTGGATAATATTTGTTGCAGTATTATTACTTGCATTTTCTAAAAATGAAAGTCCTAGCCAAAATAATGAACCTTCAGAAGAAAAGCCAAGTGTTAAAAGTTTTAAAAACATATCTGATATGGAAAAAGCGTTACTGGTAGATAATTTAACATATAAATATAAAGTAAATGATAATGAAAATATTATTATTTATGAAGGCATAAGATGTAATCAAAAAGAACTTTGGTATAAAGAAAATAGTGAAGGAATAACCAAGTATATAAAAGAAAATGAAAAAACTTATAAACTAAATTTAAATGAAAAAGAAGAATATTTTGAAGAAGAAACAAATTTAAGTAATTTATTTAATACATTAAATGAATATAGTTATACTGAGGATAAAAATGATTTAGAAAGAAGTATAAAATATAGCCTAGGCACTTTAGAAGTAACTATTAAAACTAATTTAGAAAATATCACTAATATTTTAGTTATTAAAGATAGCATTCGTTATGAAATGCAATTTACAAAAATAGGAATTTGTGATAAGATAAATCTTGAAATTTAGATTTGTGAGGAAAGTCTATGAATAAGAAAAAATTTAACTTTTTAATTACGAATTTTGTAACATTACTAAGAGTAATTGGAATTTTTGCTCTTATTCCAGTTTATAAAATCTATGGGGGATTTACAACATTTATGCTTTCTGCCAGTTGTTTTCTAACTGATTGTATTGATGGTTTAATGGCTCGTGAATTAAAATCTTCTACCTTTTTTGGTAGTTTATTTGATGCTTTAAGTGACAAAGCATTTCTAGTTATAAATATGATTCTACTTATGAAAATCTCCCCGCTTGCAATTATTCCTATTATTTTTGAACTAGGTATTGCTTATGTCCAAAGTGTTAAATATAACAAAGGGATGAACATTAAGTCGAACATGCTTGGAAAGGTAAAAATGTGGGTTGCTGGCATCGTTATTTCTTTATCATACCTTCTAGTAGACAAAACATTTTTAAATTATTTAGGAACAAGTTTAGCAATTAAAATGAATGAATTAAATGAGATAAAGTTATTTAGTGTTTTGTTTATTCCTCTTGTATTAAGTGAAATATTAACTTTAGGTAGTTATGTAAAAGAATATTCTGATGAAAATAAAAAAATGACACCAGAATTTATAAAGACAAAAGAAGAGGAAGAAAAGAAAGTAGAAGAAGAAATAAGTAATGTTTCATTTAAGAAAATAATGTTTGAACATGAATATTATGAAAAATATAAAGATTATGGTAATTTAAAATTAGTTAGAACGTTATCTAAGAAAAATAGGTGATAATATGAAAAATATATTTGATTTAACACGCGAAGATTTAGAAGAGTATTTTCTAAGTATAGGTGAGAAAAAATTTAAAGCAACTCAAGTTTTTGAATGGTTATATATTCAAAAAAAGTGGAATATAAATGAGTTTAGTAATATAAAAAAAGATATTCAAAATAAATTAAGTGAAGATTTTAATACAGATTTTATTAAAATAGAAGTTGTAGAAGAAGGACCTTTAGTAAAAAAGTTTTTATTTAGGCTTTTAGATGATGAAAAGATTGAAGCAGTTTTGATGGAACATGATTATGGTTTATCAGTTTGTGTTTCAAGTCAAGTTGGTTGTAATATGGGATGCCGTTTTTGTGAGTCTGGAAGACTTAAAAAGGTGAGAAACTTAGAAACTTATGAAATCGTAGAACAAATTTTACTTATCGAACAATACATTGGTAAAAGAATTGATAGTGTCGTAATGATGGGTATTGGTGAGCCTTTTGATAATTATGATAATATTATTAAATTTATTAAAATCATAAATGATGCTAAAGGCCTAGCTATTGGAGCAAGACATATTACGGTATCTACCTGTGGATTAGTGCCAAAAATTAAAGAATTTAGTGATTTAGATTTACAAGTTAACTTAGCTTTATCACTTCATGCCCCATCTGATGAAATTAGAAATAAGATTATGCCTATTAATAAAGCGTATAATGTTGACACAGTTATACATGCTCTTAAGGACTATATTGCAAAAACTAATAGACGAGTGACTATAGAATATGTTATGCTTAATATGGTTAATGATAAAAAAGAAGATGCCATAGAGCTTGCAAAATTATTACGTGGAATGAATGTATATGTAAATTTGATACCATATAATGAAACAAATAATATAGATTTTGCCAAAAGCGATAAAAAAAGAATAGATATATTTTATGAAACACTTAAACAAAGTGGTATAAATGTAACTGTTAGACGTGAGTTTGGCGGAAACATTAAAGCTGCATGTGGGCAGTTAAGAAGCGAGAGTGATTAAAAGTGAAAGCGTTTTATTTAACCGATACGGGAAGAGTTAGAGAACATAATGAAGATAGTGTAACAATTTTAAAAAATATAAGTGGTGAATACTTATGCGTTGTTGCAGATGGTATGGGAGGACACAGAAAAGGTGAAGTAGCTAGTGCCTTAACTGTTGCCCATTTAGGTAAAAGATTTACAGAAAGTGCAAAAGTAGGTACTAAAATAGATGCTGTTAATTGGCTTTCTGATAATATTGCAGAAATCAATAAAGAAATTCTTAATTATGGCGAAGAAAATGAAAATTCCAAAGGACTTGGAACAACAGTTGTAGCCGCCATTGTAACTAAAGATTTTCTAATATTTGCGAGTATTGGTGATTCATCTGGTTATGTTATGAAAAACAAAAAATTACATAGAGTAACAAAACCACATACACTAGTTAATTTACTGGTAGATGCTGGAGATTTAACCCCTGAAGAGGCTTTAAATCATCCAAAGAAAAACGTTTTAATGAAAGCTTTAGGTGCCGCTGAAAAATGTGAACCAGACATTTTTGACGTCGATAATGGTAGTAGCGCAGTATTTTTATGTAGTGATGGCCTAACAGGAATGCTAAGTGATGAACAAATTGAAAAAGTATTAAACGAAGATGACTTAAGTGTACAAGAAAAAGTAGTAAAATTAATAAAAAAATGTAATGCAAGAGGGGGAAATGATAATATATCAATTGCATATCTAGTTAGAGAAAGGAATGATTAGCATGATTATGAAGGGGCAAAAAATTAGTGATAGATACCAAATAATCAAATCCATCGGCGAAGGTGGCATGGCAAATGTTTATTTAGCATACGACACTATTTTAGATCGAAATGTAGCAGTTAAAGTTCTCCGTGGCGATTTAGCAAATGATGAAAAATTTGTAAGGCGTTTCCAAAGAGAAGCTTTATCAGCAAGTAGCCTATCTAATCCCAATATCGTGGAAGTTTATGATGTTGGTGAAGATAATGGTGAATATTATATCGTTATGGAATACGTTGAAGGCAAGCATTTAAAAGCCCTTCTTAAAAAACGTGGTAAGCTTACCGTTCCTGAAGTAATTGATATAACACTGCAAATAACAAATGGTCTTAGTGTTGCTCATGACTCTTACATTATCCATAGAGATATAAAACCTCAGAATATCCTTATACTTGAAAATGGAATGATTAAAATAACAGACTTTGGTATCGCAGTAGCAATGAATGCAACTCAGCTTACGCAAACAAACTCTGTAATGGGAAGTGTTCATTATCTTCCCCCAGAACAAGCAAGTGGCAAAGGTGCAACACTTCAAAGTGATATATACTCAATTGGCATTTTAATGTATGAACTTTTAACAGGTAAACTTCCATTCCGCGGAGATAATGCCGTAGAAATAGCACTTAAGCATTTGAAAGAACCAATGCCAAGTATCAGAGATGAAATACCTGATATACCTCAAAGTGTTGAAAATATTATTCTAAAAGCAACAGCAAAAAATCCTAAGAATAGATATAGTGATGCTAGAGAAATGCATGAAGACTTAAAAACTTGTTTAGATGAATCCAGAGCTAATGAGCTTAAGATAACATTTAAATATCCTGAAAATGATTATGATGATACAAAACTTTTAAAAACTATAAAACCAGAAAAGAAAAAAGATGTTAGTAAAGAAAAAGGTGGTGAAGTTGTAGTGGCAAAGAAAACTAAAGAAGCAAATGATGGCCAAAATAAATTGCTTATTACTCTTGCAAGTGTTTTTGTGGGTCTAGTAGTAATAATAACCACCATTGTTGTACTTATTCCCAAAATGACATCAGCTAGACAAACAGCAATACCAGATGTCTCTAATTATACAGTAACCGATGCCATTAAAGCTTTGCAAGATGCTGGATTTGTCGTTTCTGATGAACAAAGAGAAGAAGCCAATGAAAATATTGAAGAAGGAAAAGTATCAAGAACGTCACCAGCTATAGGAAGCATAAGAAAAGAAGGAACAGAAGTAATCATCTATCGTTCTCTTGGTGATGTTAAAGTTACAATTGAAGACTATACAGGAAAAAATGCAAATGAAATTAAAGGCAAACTTGAAGCCTTAAAGTTGCAAGTTATTATAAGCAAAAAAGAAATAAATAGTGACGAAGCTAATGACTACAAAGAAGGAATTATAATTGAGCAATCAGTTGCTGCTGGTGAAAAAGTTTCTGAGGGAAGTTCAATAACTTTATATATTCCAAAACTTGACAATAAATACCCAGATTTTGTTGCGGATAATTATAGTGTATCAGAAGTTGAAGATTTTTGTGAAGAATATGGAGTAGTTTTAACCAAAAAAGAAGTTGAAACAACCGAATATGCCGTTGGAACGGTTATTTACCAAAGTAGAACTGCTGGTTCAACCGTAGTAAGTGGAGCAAAACTTACAATAAAAATTGCTAAAGAACCAAGTGGAAATACAGAAAATCCCGACGATGGTGAACTCGATGGAAGGTAGAATAACAAAACAAATAAGTAACCAGTATACAGTTACAGCTAAAGAAGGAAATTATATTTGTAGCCCCAGGGGAAAGTTCAGAAATTTAGGGCTTTCCCCTTTGGTGGGTGATATAGTAAAAATAGATGAGAAAACTCTAACTATTGAAGAAATACTTCCACGAAAAAATGAACTTGACAGGCCAGTTGTAAGTAATGTTGATATAGCCTTAATTGTAACAAGTGTAAAAAAGCCTGATTTATCACTTAGTTTACTTGATAAAGAATTATGTGTTATTATAGCAAATAATATTAAACCAGTTATATGTTTAACTAAACTTGATTTACTAAATAAAAAAGAAATGAGTGAATTAAAAAACTTAATAAAATATTATAAAAAAATAGGTATTGAAGTAACTGATAATAAACATTTAAGTAAATTAAAGAAATTACTTAAAAATAAACTAGTGGTTTTAACTGGTCAAACCGGAGCGGGGAAATCAAGTTTACTTAACAAATTAGATAAAAAGCTAAATTTAGAAACTAAACCAATAAGTGATGCTTTAAATCGTGGTGTGCATACTACCAGACATACAGAAATATACAAAATTGGGAAAATATATTTTGTTGACACACCAGGATTTTCAGCTCTAGACTTGAAAAATATAGATGGTGAAAAATTAAAAAAAAGTTTTTTAGAATTTAATAAATACAGTTGTGATTTTAAAGATTGTAATCATTTAAAAGAAAAAGGGTGCAAAGTAATTGATGGAGTAACTAAGGAAGAAATACTACCTTCAAGATACATTAATTATACCAGATTTATAAAGGAGTGCCATGAAAATAACCGTAAGTTATATAAATAGTATATACGATGTAAAAAAAACAATAGATTTAATTAATGAAACAAGTGCAGATAGTGTGCACGTTGATTTGATGGATGGCATTTATGCTGGAACAAAAAATTTTGATATAGATTATTTACAAGAACTATTTAAAGATAATACCAAGCCAGTGGATATTCATATGATGGTAAATAGACCCAGTAAATACCTAGATAAAATTCTTTTATTATATCCAGAGTGTGTATATATTCATCCCAAAACTGAACCGGGAGCACTTGGAATATTAAACGAATTATCTTATCACGAAGTAAAAAGAGGAATTGCTATAAATCCTGATGAAAGTATTAAAGATTTTTCCCATTACTTTCCTTATGTAGACAGAGTTCTTTTAATGAGTGTTGTACCAGGTAAAGGTGGTCAAAAATTTTTAGAAGAAACAGAAGACCGTCTTAAAGAATTACTATCTTATAAAGATGAAAATAACTTTGAGATTTATATAGATGGTGGCATCAATGATAAAACAATAAAGAAAGTATTAGATGCTGATGGAGTAATTTCTGGTTCATTTATCTGTATGTCAAAAGATTTTGAAAAACAAATAGAAAAATTAAAAAAATCATGTTAAAAAAATACAAGCTCAAGTAGAAAAATGCTTGAGTTTTATTTGTGGCTCATGATAAAATATTATTACATGGAGGCTTTAATGTACGCAAAAGTTATTATAGAATATAGCATCAAAAAATTAGATAAAGAATTTATATACATGATTCCAAATGCTCTATGGGATAATCTTAAAGTGGGAATGAAAGTAATGGTTCCGTTTGGTTATCAAGAAGTCGTGGGTTTCATAACTGACATTTTAAATACTTTAAAAGAAGATGTATCATATGAAATTAAGTACATATCAAGCATTGTGGATGAAAAATTAGTTTTAAATAAAGAACTGATGGATTTAGGTAAGTATTTATCTGAAAATACATTATGTACATTAATTACTGCCTATCAAACAATGCTTCCTTCTAGTTTAAAAGTAAAAAAGCAAAAATCTAATTATGATTTATATGATGAATATATATTTATTAAAGATAAAGAAAAAGCATTAGAATATAAAAATCTTTACCAAAATAAAAGAAAGAGTCAAATAAAAATAATAGATGAATTATTAGAAAAAGGTAAAGTCCTAAAGAAAAATTATAGTCTAGCCTTAGTTAAAACACTACTTGGAAATGGTGTGCTAGATATTGAAAAGGTACAAAAATATCGAATTAATAAAGAAAGGAGTAATATAAGAAAAAAACTTACTGATGATCAGAATAAAGTGTTTTTAAAAGTTAAGGACTCCTTTGAAAAGTATGAACCTTTCTTACTTTATGGTATAACTGGTTCTGGAAAAACTGAAGTTTACATAAAGCTAATCGAAGAAGTTATAAATCGAGGTAAAACAGGAATTGTGTTAGTTCCTGAGATTAGCCTGACACATCAAATTGCCAAAAGATTTTATGAAGCCTTTGGAAGTGATGTTGCTATTTTACATAGTTCTTTATCTGAAGGTGAAAAATATGATGAGTATTTAAAAATATATCGCGGGGAAGTTCATGTTGTGGTAGGCACCAGAAGTGCTATATTTGCTCCCCTTCAAAATTTAGGTATTATAATTATTGATGAAGAAGATGCAAGTAGCTATAAACAAGATAATAATCCAAGATATCATGCCAGAGATATAGCAATATACCGTGGAAAATATAATAATATTCCTGTTGTGCTTGCAAGTGCAACGCCATCATTAGATAGTAAAGCTAGAGCAGATAAAGGCGTTTATACGTTACTTACTTTAAAAAATAGAGTGGGCAGTGCCATTTTACCTAAGATATATGTAGTAAATATGGAAGATGAAATGAAGAAAAAAAATATGATTTTTAGTGATCTACTTATTTCTAAAATGAAAGAAAAAATATCTAAAAATGAACAAATTATTTTACTTCTAAATCGAAGAGGCTTTTCAACCTTTATTACATGTAGTAATTGTGGTTTTACATATAAATGCCCATCGTGTGATATAACCCTAACATATCATAAAAGTACTAATAATTTAATATGTCATTATTGTGGTTATCAAAAGCGCTGTGAAGATGTATGTCCAAAGTGTCATGAAAAGGCTTTAAATTATTATGGACTTGGAACCGAAAAACTGGAAGAAAAATTAAAAGAGTTAATGCCTAGTGCAAGTATTGTTCGAATGGATCAAGATACAACAAGAAATAAAGGCACTCATGAAAAAATAATTGAAGATTTTAAAAATGAAAAATATAATATTTTACTAGGAACACAAATGATTAGTAAAGGATTAGATTTTCCTAAAGTAACCCTAGTTGGAGTTATTAATGCTGATACTACACTAAATATCCCTAATTTTAAGGCAAGTGAAAATACATTTTCTCTTCTTCATCAAGTCGCGGGCCGAAGTGGTAGAAGCACATCACCTGGTGAGGTTATTATTCAAACATTTAATCCCGATAATTATGTGATAAAATGTGTCCAAGAAAATAGTTATGATAAGTTTTATCTTCATGAAATGAACTTTAGGCAAAAACTTAAATATCCGCCATATTTTTATTTAGTGAGTTTAAAAGTAATAGGTAAAGATTATCAAAATACAATAGAAACCAGCAAGAAAGTTAAAACTTACTTAGATAAAAATTTAAATGATGTAATTGTTCTAGGACCAACAACTGCGCAAGTATTTAAATTTAATAATGAATACCGAATGCAAATAATATTAAAATATAAAAAATGTGATAATTTAAGAAAATACTTGAAAGAACTAGATAATTTGTTTATAATGAATAAGGATATTAGATTAGAAATAGATTTTAATCCAATTAATATTTAAGACTTAAGAAAGGGTGAGTTTAGATGAAAAATTTAAGTCGTATTTTATGGGGAGTTGTTTTGATAGTTATTGGTGTTATCTGGGGTTTAAACAGAACCGGAGTAACAGACATTAACATATTCTTTGATGGTTGGTGGACTTTATTTATTATTGTGCCAAGTGCTATATCTTTAGTTAACCCTAAAAATAATGGAAAAGTATCATCTGCGATATGTTTAGTAATTGGTATTTTTCTTCTTTTAGGTAGTTTAGATGTATTTGATTTTGACATTCTATGGGAAATTTTGTTACCAGCTATAGTGGTTATCATAGGTCTTTCTTTAATATTTGGAAATAAGATTAAAGCAGATGTTAAAGAAAAAATAGATAATGCTGATTTTTCAAATGTTGAAGTAATAACTGCGACATTCGGAGAACAAAATATTAATAAATCTGAAGAAAAATTTGAAAAAGCTAATTTAGATGCTGTTTTTGGTTCTATTAAATTAGACTTAAGAGATGCTGATTTAAAAAATGAAACATATATTAAAGCAAGTGCTATCTTTGCAGGTATAACAATTCTCGTTCCAAAAGATGTAGAAGTAAAGATTAAATCTACACCAATATTCGGCGGAGTAACAAGTGAAAGTATGGATGAAAAAGCAAATAAGAATGCGAAGAAAACAATTTATGTAGATGGTTTCGCCTTATTCGGAGGCATTGAAATAAAATGAATGAAACAACTCAAAAACTAATTAAAGCTTTTGCGATATGTTTAGCAATATTTATAATTGTAAGCGTAATTAATATTGTTGTTTACTTTGCATCAAGTATATTTTCAGTTAATAATGACATAAATATGAATGAAAACTATTCTAGTGAAATAAAGAATATTAAAATTGATATGGGGACATCCAATTTAGTTATTAAAAAAGGTGATGCATTAAATGTAACTGCAGATAATGTAAGTAAAAGATTTAAAGTAAATGAAGAAAGTAATACTTTAACAATTAAAGAAAAAAGTGTAAATGTTTTTAGAAACAAAAGCATTAGTAAAGTAATAATTACTATTCCAAATAATTTAAAAGATTTAAGTATTGATGTTGATGCTGGAAAGCTCGAAATTAGTGATATAAACACAAGTAGATTTAACTTAGATCAAGGAGCAGGTAAAGTAATTATCAATAATTTAATTTCTGGTAAAACAGATATTGATGGTGGAGCAGGTGAGCTTAATATTATGAGTTCAGTACTAGAAGATTTGGATTTAGACATGGGAGCTGGAAAATTTTATTTTAGTGGTAGTTTACATGGTAATAATAAAATAGAACAAGGTATTGGAGAATTAATACTTGATTTAAATGGTAATGATTATACTATTAAAGCAAGCAAAGGTTTTGGTAGCATAACTATTAATGGAGAAGACTATTCAAAGGATGCAACAGTGGGTGAAGGTGTAAATGACATCAAGATAGATGGTGGTATTGGAAGTATAATAATCAATACAAATAAGTAAAGCTAAATTTGGTTTTACTTTTTTTAAAATATTTGTTAAAATTATTGTGAGGAAGTGTAATTTATGAATAGATGGGAAAAAGTTATATTAGTAACGGGGATTAGTTTTTTATTGTGTTTAATATTATTTTCTTTATTATCAAATTTTAATACTGATAATAAAATGCATGAAAATTTGAATATGCTTGCGTTAATTCTTTCTATATCTATTTCTTTAATAACAGTAAACACAATATCCCAAAAAAGAGAAAAAAATATTAAAGATAATAGTGAAAAAATAAAACAAATTGAAGAACTTAATAAAAATTTTAAAAAAATAAGATGTAAAAAACGTGATATTATACAAAGAGAGTATTCTAGAAAAAGTTTAGATAGAGTTAATGGTAATGATATCATTAAATATCATATTGAAAATAATATTAAAGGACTTAGAACAGATATTGAAAATTCAATATACAATATTTCTTTGCTTGATGAGTATGAGAAGAATGTAGCGAAAATTTTAGAGCAAGAGTCAGTAAATAATACTAAATATTCTGATAAAACATACAAAAGAATAGAAAAAAATGTGCTGAAAAAGGTAATTTATACTAAAAAAGATTTTTTAATAAAAATTTATTTAGACGCATATTATAAAAGTAATGGCGGTAATGTTCATGAGAGAAGAACCGGATTTAGAAATTATTACGAATTATTAGAACTTTATAAAGAATGGGAAAATGGTAATAAGTATGAAGTAACTAAAAGGCAAGAAAGAAAAATTATGAATGATGATATCAGATACAATGTTTTAAAAAGAGATAATTTTACTTGTCAAAAATGTGGAATAACATCGAAGGATGGTGCAAAACTTGAGGTTGATCATATTATTCCAGTATCCAAAGGTGGAAAGACTATCATGAGTAATTTACAAACTTTATGTGATAGATGTAATAGTGGAAAAAATGATAAAACTAAAGAAGATTTTGAAACTAATGATGTTTGTCCAAGATGTGGAGGAACATTGGTTAAAAGAAGTGGAAAATATGGCCCTTTCATGGGATGCAATAATTACCCAAAATGTAGATATATTAAAAAAATAGTTTAGAAGTAATGTAAAGTTACTTCTTTTTAGTTGCGATAATCCTATAATAAAAGTATAATGAATATATGAACAGATATTCATATAAGGAGAAAATATGGAAGATATTAAAATAATTAATGAATTAAGTGAGTTCTTTAAAGTATTTAGTGACACAACAAGACTTAGAATACTTGAAGTATTACTTGAAAACGAAACCTCTGTTGGTGATATATCAAACAAAATAAAAGTAAGTGCATCAGCTGTATCTCACCAGTTAAGCTATTTAAGAAGTACTAATTTAGTTAAAACTAGAAAAGAAGGACAAGTAATATATTATAGTATTGCTGATAATCATATTAAAATAATAATAGAATGTGGACTTGAACACATTAAAGAAGGAATAAAACTATGAAAAAGATAAATGAAGATTTAATTAGAATAATAATTAGTATTATATTACTAGTATTAGGCATGATTTTTAATGAAAATATATACCTTTTAGTAATAAGTTATGTTTTTATTTCTAAAGAAGTTTATTTTAATGCTTTTAAAAATATTAGAGAAGGGAAAATATTTGATGAAAACCTTCTTATGATTATTGCAACTTTAGGTGCATTTTATATCGGTGAGTATCCAGAAGCTGTTTTAGTCATGTTATTATTTTCAATTGGTGAATATTTATCAGATTTAGCAGTAAATAACTCTAAAAAAGCAATAGTGGAATTAATGGATTTAAGAAGTGATAAAATAAATTTGAAAGATATTGGTATTACAGATGTAAATAATGCAAATGTTGGAGATATTTTTGTAGTAACACCTGGTGAAAAGGTTGCTCTTGATGGAATTATAATAAAAGGTGAAAGTCACTTAGATACTTCAAGCCTAACAGGTGAAACAGTGCCACGTGCAGTTTATAAAAATAGTGAAGTTTTAAGTGGTACAATAAATTTAGAAGGTGTACTTGAAGTAAAGGCCACTAAAACATTTGAAACAAGTACAGCTAGTAGAATAATAGAAATTTTAGAAAAATCAGAAGAAAAGAAAACTAAAACTGAAAAGTTTATTACTAGATTTTCTAAAGTTTATACTCCAATTGTTGTCCTTCTTGCCATTTTAATTATAATTATTCCCACCATTTTAGGGGGCAATTTTAACACATGGTTATATAGAGCTTTAGAAATGCTTGTTATTTCTTGTCCATGTGCTTTAGTTATATCAGTTCCTTTAGGTTATTTTTCTGGCATAGGTAAATGTAGCAAAGAAGGAATACTTGTTAAAGGTAGTAACATATTAGATGATTTAGTAAATATACATACTATTATATTTGATAAAACTGGTACAATTACAGAAGGAGTGTTTGAAGTAACAAAGATATATAGTGCAAATAATAAAGATGTTGAGCTATTAAAGCTTGCAGCAGAAGCAGAAGCTAACTCTAATCATCCAATTGCCTTATCTATTAAAAAAGCTTATGGAAAGGAAATTAAAAGTAAAATAACTAATGCTAAGGAAATAAGCGGAGCGGGGATAAGCTGCATTATTGGTAAAGATAATATTTTAGTGGGTAATAAAAAATTATTAAAATATAACAAAATGGATGTAGAAGAAAATAAAGAACTAGGTACAATTGTATATGTTGCTAAAAACAAAAAGTTACTTGGGTATATAGTAATAAGTGATAAAATAAAGACAAATGCTAAAGAAAGTTTAGATAAACTAAGAAATGATGGTATAAATAATTTAATAATGTTATCTGGTGATGCTGAAGAAGTAGTAAATATTATTTCAAAAAAGTTAAATTTAGATAAAGCATATGGTAATTTACTTCCTCAAGATAAGGTGAATATTTTAGAAGAATATAAAATGAAAAATAAAACAGCTTTTGTTGGTGATGGAATAAATGATGCTCCGGTTATAAAATGTGCAGATGTTGGTATAGCTATGGGAGGAATAGGTAGTGATGCCACAATTGAAGCTAGTGATATAGTTTTAATGAAAGATGATTTAAGTAATCTTGCTGATGCTATCAAAATAAGCAAAATAACAAAGAAAATAGTATTGTCTAATATTATATTTGCCATAATGTTTAAAATAATTATGTTAGTACTTGCAATTTTAGGTATAACACCAATATGGCTTGCTGTATTTGCAGATGTCGGAGTAACTATAATATCAGTGTTAAACAGTTTAAGAATATTTATAAAGAAACTATAAATATTCTTTTTTTGACAAATTTTCACAAAAATATCATTTTTATATTTACAAGACATAAATTATATAGTATAATTTTATTACGTCGTTAAGATGTAAAGAAAAAATTAAAAAGAAATTTTCAAAAAACTATTGCAAAACTTAAAAAAATAGTGTAAAATGAAAAAGGTTTTGTTAGTGGGCTTGTAGCTCAGCTGGTTAGAGCGCACGCCTGATAAGCGTGAGGTCGGAGGTTCAAGTCCCCCCAAGCCCACCATTAAGTATGGCCCGTTGGTGAAGCGGTTTAACACACATGCCTTTCACGCATGCATACATGGGTTCAAATCCCGTACGGGTCACCAATTAGTATTCAAAAGTCCGATAAAACGGGCTTTTTCTTTTTCTGTTACCATCTGTATTTTCCATATTTTCCACTTTTTCCATATATTATGCGGTAAAACGGCGGTAAAAATTTATCACAAAAATTATAAATTATCCATGATGTTTTTGCTTTTTGACAAATAATGAATTTTATGTTATTATTAGCTAGGTGAGTTAGTAGTTCGCCGAGTTACTAAAGGATATGTAAATTACATACCAGCAAGCTTGCCTTGTGGGTTCCTTTAGTCGGGGGAAAGCTCATTTTTTTATTTGTAAGTTTTAATATAAATTGAAAAAGTTATTGTTAAGTTATACCATTAAAACTAAAGTATAGACATATTGCATTATAAAAGGACAGCTCTTATATAAGAACTATCCTAACTGGGTCGTATAGACCATTAAATCAATTAACTGGATGTAAAAATCCTTTGTTGACTTAATTGTAAATAATTTTTTATCACATGTCAAGCCAAAAAGTTAATTGCTATTATGTATCATAAAAAAGCTTCCGAAAATCGGAAGCTTTTTAATTGCTTAAATGGCGGAGTAGAGAGGATTTGAACCTCCGCGCCAGCATTCGCCGACCTAAATCCTTAGCAGGGATCCCTCTTCAGCCTCTTGAGTACTACTCCATAAGCTACTTCTATATTTTAATATAAAAGTAGGTTCTTGTCAATTATCTAATGCAAAAATTTCTAATATTATCAATAAAATCTTGCATAACAGTTAAATAATCATCATTATCATTACTATCTACATTAATCATTGACTTAACATCAATAGTTTTTGCTTTATAATCATTTACAATAGAATTAATATTATCAGTATAATTATTATCTAAAACAAATATTGTCGTATAAGTTTCCTTTTTAAAATTATTTTTTATTGAATTAAGTGTTCCTTCAGTTAAAGTTTCTTCATCTAAAGATACAATATTAAATCCATAATTTTCTAAAAATTTAAATGTATTGTCACTAACTACCAAAGTATTTGTACCTTTGCTTTGTGCTTCTTTACCAATTGCCCTTAAGTCAGCATCTTTTATTGATAAAATTTCTGATAAATCGTTATATTTTTCATCTACATATTCAGATATAATTTTACTTTCTAAATATTCTTTTAAATAATCTCTAATGTTTTTAGCAAGCATTAAATAGTTATTTGGACTCATCCATAATTCTTTAATACCATAAGTATATGAAAGGCCATTTGAAACGTCTATAATAAGAAGATTTCTATTTTTATTGATTAAGTTTTTAGTTATAGTCTTTTCATTACTTAAACCATTATAAATAAATAAATCTCCTTTAGCATAATTTTTTAATTGTTTATCAGTAAGTTCATATGTTGTAACATCAGCACCAGCGGGGTAAATACTTTCAATTGTTGAATAATCTTTGTACATAAATTCTGTTAAGTATTTAATTGGATAAATCGTAGTATAAATTGTAGTATTTTCTAAATTATCCTTTTTTAAACTACAACCTGTTAGTAAAAATAAACTAAGTATTAATAAAAATATTTTTTTCATAAATTTTTTCCTTCCTTTTTAAGTTCATCATAACCAAATTTACCAAATGGATTACATTTAAATATTCTTTTTATGCCAAGAAGTAGGCCTTTTCGTAAACCATAAGCTTCTAGTGCTTCAATCATATACTCACTACAAGTCGGAGTAAAGCGGCACATACTATGGCTATGAAGAGGTGTAACTTGATATCCACGTATCAAATAAATGATTAATTTTTTCAAATACATCACCTTTATAAATTGTACTATAAAATTATTCGTTTGTAAATGTTTTCAAATTAGAAAAAATTTGTTATAATGGTATAGAAATGGATATGATATTATGAAATTTTTAGAAAACATGGGCATTAAAATTAATAATGAAGAACTTTTAAAGACAGCCCTTACGCATAGTAGTTATTCAAATGAACATAATTGTGAAAATTATGAAAGACTTGAATATTTAGGAGATGCTATACTTGAAGCTGTAACTAGTGAATATCTTTATTTAAATACGGATTATAAAGAAGGAGAAATGACTAAAATTAGAGCAAATTATGTTTGTGAAAAAGCTTTAGCGTGTTATTCTCGTGATATTGGTATTGATAAATGTATTAGGCTTGGACATGGGCAAATTCATAATTTAAATGATACAATTATAGCTGATGTTTTTGAAGCAGTTGCAGCAGTTATTTATCTTGATCAAGGTTATGATGTTGTTAAAAAGTATTTAGATGATATAATTATTCCTTATATAAAAGAAAAAAGAGATTTTAATACAGATTATAAAACAATACTTCAAGAAGCCGTACAAACAACAAGACGCTCACTTGAATATGTTTTATTAAATGAATATGGTGAAGCTCATGATAAGACATTTGAAATGGCAGTAAAAATTGATAATATTGTATATGGAAAGGGAATTGGCAAAAGCAAAAAAGAAGCAGAGCAAAATGCAGCTTTAGATGCTTTGAAAAAAAGTGCGGTGAAATAGATGTATTTAAAAAGTATTAGAGCACAAGGCTTTAAGTCTTTTGCAGATAAATTAGATTTAGAAATAAATCCAGGAATAACTGGGATTGTTGGACCAAATGGAAGTGGCAAAAGTAATATTGTTGATGCTGTTAGATGGGTTTTAGGTGAGCAATCTGTAAAATCTTTGCGTGGTCAAAATAATATGACTGATTGTATTTTTAGTGGAAGTGAGTCAAGAGAAGCTCAAAAAAGAGCTATGGTTGCTTTAGTTTTTGATAATAGTGATCATTATTTACATAGTGATTTTAAAGAAGTAGAAATAAAAAGAATTGTTTATTCAACTGGTGAAAATGAATATTTTATAAATAATGCTAGAGTTAGACTTAAAGATGTAACAGATTTATTTATAGATTCTGGTGCTGGAACAAATGCTTTTAATATCATAAGTCAAGGAAATGTAACAGATATTGTTAATTCAAAATCAAGTGATCGAAGAGTTATTTTTGAAAGTGCCGCAGGTGTTTTAAAATACAAAAAACGTAAAGAAGAATCACTTAAAAAACTTGAAAAAACTGAAGAAAATTTAATGCGTATTAAACTGGTTATTGATGAGCTATCAACAACTGTTGAACCATTAAAAGAACAAAGTGTTGTGGCACAAAAATACTTAAATATAAAAGATGAACTTGAAAGTATAGATATCGCTTTAATAGCTAAGGATATAACAGATTTAAATCTTGAATATACTAAAATTTCTGAAGAAATTAAGAACTTAAAAGAAAAATTGCTTACTTTAAAAGATAACACTGAAGATAGTAAATTAGAAGCTCTTAAGTTTAGAAGTTTAGAACTTGAAGAAAAATTAAATAAAAAGAAAGAAGAACTTTTAAAAGTAACAGAAAATTTAAGTGATTTAAATGGTGAAAAGAAACTTACTATTGAAAGACAAAAATATGAAGCAAATAATGATGTACTTGAAAATAATTTAATTAAACTTAAAGAAAAAGAACTTGAATTAAATAAAAATATTACTCTTTGTGAAAGAGAAGTTTTAGATATTGAAAATAGTATAAATTCAGAAAGAAGCAAGGGAGAAGATGTAAAAAATAATTTGCTTGTTTTAAAGGTTAAGAAAAGTACAGCAAGTAATACTTTAATGGATACAAGTAAAGCTAAATTCTTACTTGAAAATAAAATTCAAATTTTAGAAAATAATATTTTAAGTGCTGAATCTGCTCCGGTATCTGTGCGAAATATTTTAAATAATCCAAGACTTCATGGTATTCATAATACAATTGGTAAACTTATAGATATTCCTGAAAAATATTTAGTAGCAACTGATATAGCATTAGGTGCAAGCAGTAACTTTTTAGTAGTTGATGATGAAAATGCTGCATTAAATGCCATAGATTTCTTAAAAGAAAGAAAACTTGGTAGAGCTACATTTTTCCCACTTAATGTTATAAAAGGAAAATATGTAAATAATGAAGTAATTGATGATATTAAAAATATTAATGGTTATATTGGTATATTAAGTGATTTAATAGATTTTGATCCAAAATACCGAAATATAGTAGAAAACCAACTTGGCCAAGTAGTAGTAGTTGATAATGAAAGAACTTTAAATATTATAGGTAAACTTATTAATTATAAATATAAGGTTGTATCACTTGATGGGGAAATACTTCATGTAGGTGGTTCTATTACCGGGGGTACAAGTAAGAAAAATACAATGTTAAATGAAAAGAATGAACTTAATAAACTTAAGAGTGAACTTCAAAAAATGGATATTAAGATTAAAGATTTAACTGATGAAGTTAATGACATTACCAATAATATGGAAGAACTTGAAGAAAGAGAAAACGTCTTAAATAAATATGTAATATTATTAAATGATGAATTATTTAATAAAAAGACAAATTTAAGTAGACTTAATGAAGAACATAAGAATGTATTAAGTGAACTTGAAGGTATAAATGATATGAAGTCGAATAACCTTTATGATCATTTGATGAAATTAATGGAAAAAATAAATAATCTAAGTAAAACACGTGAATTAATTGAAAAAGATATTAAGTTAATTACTAAAGAAAAGAATGATTTAAATGATGAAATTAATATTTTAGATAAAAAACTTAGAGATAGTAGTAGTAGTTATAATATAGTAAATAATGAACTAAAGAGTAAGGAAGTTTCATCAGGAAAATTAGAAGTTAAACTTGATAATTTACTTGGGGATTTAAATAATAATTATAATTTAACTTATGAAGCTGCATCATCAAGTTATACTTTAGAGATGGATGCTGATATAGCACGTGACCATGTATCTAATTTAAAAAGAGAATTAAATAAACTTGGTAATGTAAACTTGGGTTCAATCGAAGAATATGAAAGAATTTCTAAAAGATATGAATTTTTAACCAGTCAAAAATTTGATTTGGAAAGTGCATCTATGGAGCTTAAAGGTATTATTAAGGAAATGGATGATATAATGGTTGAAAAGTTTGCTAAATCATTTGAAAGTATCAAACAAGAATTTAGTAAAATATTTAAGATGATGTTTAAAGGTGGACGAGGGGAACTTGCTTTGAGTGACCCAGATGACCTACTTAATACAGGTATTGATATTATAGCTATTCCACCAGGAAAGAAAATAAACTCACCGGTTGCCTTAAGTGGGGGAGAAAAAGCTTTGACAGCGATATGTTTACTATTTGCAATGCTTGAAGTTAAGCCATCACCATTTGTCATTTTAGATGAAGCAGAAGCAGCACTTGATGAAGTAAATGTTGATATGTTTGGTAAGTATTTAAGTGAAGAAAAGACTAGAAGTCAGTTTATAGTTATAACTCACAAAAAGAGAATGATGGAATATGCGGATTCATTATATGGTATTACAATGCAAGAGTCTGGTGTTAGTAAAATAGTTAGTGCAAAGCTCGAAAATTAAGCCTAAAATGGGCTTTTTTTCATAATTTGAGGTAAAAAATTTGACAAACGGTGTCGAACGTGTTATAATTTAGCTCCAATGTGAAAATACTATGAACAATATGATAAATTTACACGAATTTGACAAAAATTGCAGTTTGTGGTATAATATAATTGTTCGAGTAATTAGGGGGTATGGAAAAATGAAAGGATACGTTTTAGAATACGTTTGTGAAAACGAATTTAAAAAATTGGAAAGGGCTTTAAAAAAGTATAATATGTTAGCGTTTAAGAAATTAAACTTTGACTATTATCCAGCACTTAGAAATGGTAATTTTGTAGGTGAACTTATTTCTGTAAATAAGAAAAATGGTACAGAAACATATGAACTTAAATTACCAAGTGATAAGATGTTTGCTCAAATCCATGGTGAAGTTAAATTAGTTTACACAGTACACAAAAAAGATGAAGTAGTAGTTCTAGAAACTATTACACCATCAGATATTCTTTTAGAAGGTCATAGATCTGAACTTACAACATATAAAGGCATTATGATTTCTAAAGCTAACGCATCTAAGGATATGTTTAAAATTGATTTACTTAATATGTTACAAGATAAATAATTTAGTTTAAAAAACTTAAGCTTCGGGGGGTGCTTAAGTTTTTTAATTTTTATGAAAAAAAGACTTGTCATAAATAAAAATATGTGGTAATATTAATATTGTCATGGACCTCTAGCTCAGTTGGTTAGAGCCCTCGGCTCATAACCGAGTTGTCATAGGTTCGAGTCCTATGAGGTCCACCATTTATTTTGCAGGCGTGGCGGAACTGGTAGACGCGCTAGACTTAGGATCTAGTGGAATATTCCGTGGGGGTTCAAGTCCCTTCGCCTGCACCAGTTAGAAATTTGACTCGAATATAATATTCGAGTTTTATTATATACAAAATATTTATGAATGGAGTGTTTTAAATGCATTTATCTAGTAAAATTAAACTGTATTTTTATAAGCTTAAAGAAAATAAACGCTATAAAAAATTTAAAGATTGCAATTTACCATATCCGTTTTTTGATAGTAAGCGAGATACATTTGAATGGGTTAAGTATACGAACAAACAATGTATTGTTGAACCAAATTTGCTTTATGCTATCGGAGATATTGCTAGAGCCGGAGTTACATACCACTATAAGGCAAATGCCTTTGAATTTGTAAAAGACAAAAAATTTAAATGTTCTCCAATGATTAATCATTGTCATAGTTTTGATGAGGTTATTCAAGCTTTATATGATTACCCAGAAAGTTTTATAATTCCAGATGAATTTTTATATGAATATAGCAATCAAGAACTAGGGTACTTAAAGCAAACGCAAAGTTATCTTCATTTAATTGGTCTAAAAGATATTAAGCGTTCTAAAGAAATAAATAAACTAGATATGGAATTTGATCGTATTTATGCAAAAAAACATAAGAATATAAAAGATAAATTGCATCTGAAAAATTATGATAGAAAATTAAAAAAACTAAAATATGAAGATAATTTAAAAAGATACTCTAATTCAAAAGTTTTAAAGTATCAATCTTATTGTTTTATGAATATTGATAAAAAGCAAATAGCAATAGCTATTATGAGTGGTAAAAAAGATTATTTGATAAATATTAATTATTCATTTTCAAAACCAATTAAAAATGAGAAATATTTAGTTTCTTATGACAGTGAGTTTCTAGGTATTGTTGAATCCTATAGTGAAGAAATATTAAAATTTAAAGATTTAAAAGAAGATATGATTAATTATAAGTTAACTGGTTTTAAAAGTTTTCAAGATTATAAAAATGACATGAAAGAAAAGTTTAAAAAAGATGCTAAAATTTATAATGAAGATTTTACAGATGAATCTTTAATTAATTATGCAAAATTAAAAATAATAGAAAAATTTTACAAATAAATTAAGGAGTTAAAATTATGCCAAGTTGGTCCATACATTTAATGGTTGCTAAAAAGCAAATAAAAAATTAAAATTAAATCAAGATTTATTTTATTATGGAAATTTAATTCCCGATGTTGATTATGAAACATCTATAAGTAGGTATGAAGCTCATTTTTATGATGACATCCCGTATCCAAATTGCCCGAAAGAGAAAATGATTAATATAGATAAATTTTTAAAGACTTATAATGAAAAGTTAGATAATCATCTAGTACTTGGATATTACTCACATTTACTTACAGATTTGTTTTTCAATAATGCTGTATATTCTAAATGCTGGATACAAGACAAGAATAATGACATTATTGGTATAAAATTCAAAAATGGTAAAATAAAATATATTGATAAAGAAGACAAAAAAAGAATAAAAAGAAAGTATAAGCACAAAGATTTTGAACTATATGGTCGTTATCTTTATAACGATAACCTCATAGAAATACCATCGGATAAAAATATAGTTTTATCTAATATTAGTGTATTAACACCCCAATTTTTAAATAAAGAACTCGTAGATACAAGATTTAACTATTTAGAAAATAGATTTTCAAAGTTTAATAAATTAAGTTTATTTGAAAAAATATTTAAACATAAATATTGTCTTTTTAATAAAAATGAGCTAGATAACCTTTTAGATGATTGTGTTAATCTTATAATAAAAGAAATAAGTAAACTAAAATAAATGGAAACATATAATCACATGAAGTAGATTATTTAAGGAGAAGAATGGAAAAGTTTGTAAAAGTAATGTTTGATTTAACAAGTGGAGCAGATAAAAATTTCAGCTATAAAATAGGTAATGTGAACGTAGCGAACAATTGGAACCCAGATGCTAAAAATGGTAAAGATTTTGGAGGCTTTAATTATTGTAGTGAAAAGTGTATATTAAGATAGCTTCATCGCGGAGATACAATTTATGATGTAACTATTCCTGATGATGCAGAAAATATAAGGCTTGATGGAGCCACCACAATATATAGAACTAATAAAATTATTATTAGTAATCCAAAGAAAGTTGATGATGATTTAGCACTTCATTTTTATCAAATATCTAAAATACCCGAAAAATCATATTATAAAGCCTTAGCTGTTGTAAGTGTTATGAATTATAATAAGACTGCTTATGCAATATTTAAAGATAAAGTTAATAAGGATAATATAAATGAGGTTTTAGAAGAGTGGAATGATTTTATTTCACACGGTAATAAAAATGATCGAAAAAATGTAAATAGTCTTGTCAAAGAAATTGAAGGTTATTTATATGATGCATCGAAAGATGGAAAGAAAATAATAAAAACTATACTGAAGAAGAATTACAAAAATATTCTAATAAAAAACAAAATATGTATGATTGGTATAAATCACTTAATAAATTTTTGCAAGAAGTAGATAAGTTAAAATAAAAGTAATGTAAAATGTGCAAAAGTTGCATTTTGACAAATTGTAATTTTTATGGTAGAATAAATTCTTCACTTCAAGAAAGTAGAGTGGTATGAAATGAAGAAACAAGAAGAACAAAAACATTTTTTAAGTCTAATGGCTAGAATTGGTGATTATATATTTATTGATATATCTAAGCTTGATATATCAAATGGTTACAATCCCTATAATCTAGCAGGCGTAGATTCATTTACTATGCACTTTTCTAGAGAAGAAATATTATCTTCTATAAAAAGAGCAAATTTAGTAAGTGATAAATACTTAAATGGTAAACTAGTAATTGGGGATAACCAAAAGCATAATCCAATTGATGTCATAGATAAAGAATTTTATAATAATTTTAGAATAGATTTGTATTTAAGTGAAACTATGAAAAATAAAGTTAAATTAAATAATGTTTTAAATAAATTTAGAAGTATATGTAAAGATGAAGTTATTGAAAATAGTTTTATACTTGCAATTAAAAATAATAATTTAGACTTGGCTATAGATATTTTATTTAATTTACCATATTTAACTTTAAGAAAATTTATTATTTATTTACTAATCGAAAGAAACAAAGATTTAGAAAAAATAAAATTACAAGAAAGAATTAGAGATAAAGCAGCATAAAATGCTGTTTTTTTTGATAATTTTGTATTATAATATAACTAGGGAGTGATTTTCAAATGTTTAAAAAGAAAAATGAATTAGATACTGGTGGCTTAAATGAAATAATATATTTAAGCAAAAATATTTTAAAATTATTATTTGTTATCCTGATTATAGGTATAATTTTAGCAGGCACTATTCTTTTAAAAGAACTTGGTATGTTTAAGTTTTTTGGTAGTGTTCTAAATGTTTTAGCACCACTTTTTATTGGTTTTATAGTTGCATGGTTATTTGCTCCTTTAGTTGACAAAATGACCAAAAATGGTATGTCAAGAATTCTGGCATCAATGATAGTGTATGTAATATTTATTGCATTTTTATTAGTTTTTTTCAGAATATTTATTCCAATTATTTATAATGAATTAAATGAACTTATAAAAACACTACCTAACATAACAAGTAAAATTACAGATTTTATAAACAATACTTTTGATAAAATAAATGGTGAAACATTTGATACTGAGGCTATCAAAACTAATATACTAGATGCAATTACTACGTATGGAACAAGTATTTCAAGCAATTTACCAACTACGATTGTAACTATAATGTCCAATTTATTTAGTGGACTTGGTACAATATTCTTTGGTTTAATTATTGGTTTATATATGTTGTTTGATTTTGATAATGTAACTAACTTACTTCTTAAAGTAATACCGGTAAAACATCAAGTAGAAGTTGCATCTTTGGTAGAAAAAATAGGCTCAGAAGTAAGAAAATGTGTTAATGGTACATTACTTGTTGCTTGCATGGTGTTTGTTTGTGATACAATTGGCTTTGGAATTATTGGGCTAAAATCAGCATTACTATTTGGATTATTCTGTGGTATTACAGATTTAATTCCATATATAGGACCATACCTCGGAACAGCAGTTGCAACAATTGTAGGTCTTACACAAAGTCCCCTTATAGGTCTGGGCGTATTTATCATCGCTTGTGTGGTGCAACTTATTGAGTCTTATGTACTGCAACCAATTGTTATGAGCAAAGCTACTAACTTGCATCCAGTAGTAATTATCTGCGGATTATTAATCTTTGGTCATTTCTTTGGTATTGTAGGTATGGTACTTGCATCACCAATAATGTCCGTTATCAAAGTAATACTTGAATTTATTATTGAAAAATTTGAGTTATTTCAAAGAAATAGTAATGAAGAAAAAGCAATATGATAAAACATATTGCTTTTAATATAATCATATGTTAAAATAGTATTTATGAAATATCCAGTTGTTTGGATGCTGCCTTCTAATTCATTAAATTGGAGGTTTGATACATGACTAAAGATGGTATTATCATCGGGTTATGGTTGATCATTATTCTTCTCATTTTAGTTTTGTTATTAAAGTAGGGAAAATAAAAAGCATCTAATCAACCATGTTGATTAAGATGCTCACCAAAACAGGTAGCATCCAACATGCAAAATTGGATGTTCCATTCATTATTTTATGCAAAATCCTTTGCTAAATACATAATAACATAAGTGTGGCTATTTGTCAAATCCTCTTGACAAGCTAAAAAAATATGTGTATATTATTAAATGTAATCGTTGATGTGAGATGTTATATAAATCTTATTTACAGAAAGTTAGTGGTAGATGGAAACTAACAAAAGAGGTATATAATTGCTACTCATAGAGATTAATCGGGTAATTACGTTACAAATAATTAAGTTAAATTAAAGGATGGTACCGCCATAAAGGCTCCTTTTGGTATCATTCTTTTTATTTTTGAAAGGAAAGATGAAAATGAAAATATTTGTTGTCGGTGGAAAAAGTGGAAGTGGCAAGAACGAAGTTGCCAAAATGATTGAAGAGTTTTACACTTATAAGCTAAAAAAATGCGCTATAACAGAATTTAGTAAATACATAAAATTATTTGCTAAAGAATTAACTGATTGGGATGGCGTAAGTCAAAATAAGCCCAGAAGATTTTTACAAACATTTGGTGCTAAGGTAAGAAGTTATGATGAAAGATTTCTAACTAAGAGAATGGTTGAAGATATAACACTTTATGAAGGTTTAGCAGATATAGTAATTATTAGTGATGCTAGGATGCCTCTTGAATTTGAAGAAATGAAAGAAAACTTTGATGATGTAACAAGTATTCTAGTAATTAATCAATTTGCACCAAGCAAGCTTACTTTAGAAGAACAAAGTGATATTACTGAAAGAGCTTTAGAAAATTATGATGAATTTGACTTTATTATAGCCAATGATGATTTAGCTAAAACTAAAGAAAAGATATTTAAAATATTGGAGGGTTTAGAAAATGAAAATTAAAGATTTATTTATTAACTTTTTTGTTGAACATGGACATAAACAAATACCAAGTAGCCCAGTTGTTCCAGAAAATGATCCATCGGTTTTATTTAATACTGCAGGTATGCAACCATTAATTCCATATTTAATGGGGGAGGCTCATCCTTATGGAACAAGACTTTGTGATTACCAAAAATGTATTAGAACTAATGACTTAGACTCTATCGGCGATACAACTCACCATACATTTTTTGAAATGTTAGGTAATTGGTCTTTGGGGGACTACTTTAAAGATGAAAGTATTACATGGAGTTTTGAATTTTTAACTAAAGTGTTAAATATTCCAGTAGAAAAACTTGCTGTAACAGTTTTTGCTGGTAATGACTTAATACCATTTGATGAAGTAAGTTACAATAAATGGCTTAGTTTAGGAATAAAAAAAGAAAGAATTGCTAAAACTACATTAGATAATTTCTGGATAGCTGGAGCTTCTGGCCCATGTGGTCCTGATACAGAAATATTTTATTTTAGAAGTAATGAAGAAGCTCCAGAAACTTTTGATCCTGAAGATGATAGATGGGTTGAAATTTGGAATAATGTCTTTATGCAATACTACAAAGATGAAAATGGAACTGTCACAGAACTTCCAAAGAAAAATGTCGATACTGGTATGGGTGTTGAAAGAGTCACTGCTATTCTTGAAGGGGTTGAAGATAATTATAAATCAAGTATTTGGAGCGATGTTATTGATTTAATAAGCAGTATTGCCGGCCTTCCTTATGAAGGTAATGAAAAAAGTATGAGAATAATTGCTGATCATATTAGAACTGCAGTATTCATAAGTAGTGATCCAGCAGGAATTAAACCAAGTAATACTGACCAAGGATATATATTAAGAAGACTTATTCGTAGAACAATTAGACATGCTAAAAAACTAGGTATTGATATAAATAGTAATTGGGAAGAACAAATAGCAAGATTAATAATTGAAAAATATCAAAGCTATTATAGCGAACTTAGTCAAAATAAACAAGTTGTACTTGATGTTTTAAAAAATGAAAAAGAAAAATTTAATAGAACACTTGAAAAAGGTTTAAGAGAATTTGCTAAAGTAAGTAATAAAGATATCGATGGGGAAGTAGCATTCCATTTATATGATACATATGGTTTTCCAATTGAACTTACTGAAGAACTTGCTAAAGATGCTGGAATTTCAGTAGATACAAAAGGATTTAACGAAAAGTTTAAGGCTCATCAAGAACTTTCAAGAACATCTTCAGCTGGTAAATTTAAAGGTGGTCTAGCAGGTAACAGTGAAATAGAAACTAGATATCATACTGCAACTCATTTACTTAATGCTGCTTTAAAACTTGTAGTGGGTCCAGATGTTCATCAAAAGGGTAGTAATATAACAGATGAAAGAATGCGTTTCGACTTTAGTTGTGATCATAAATTAAGCGATGAAGAAAAACAAAAAACTGAAGATTTAGTGAATAAGTGGATACAAGAAGGCTTAGATGTACGAGTAGAAGAAATGTCTAAAGAAGATGCTATCAAAAGTGGAGCAGAATGTATGTTTATTGAAAAATATCCAGATATTGTAACAGTTTACACAATCGGTGATAATGTTTCAAAAGAATTGTGTGGGGGTCCACACGTTAAAAATACTAGTGAACTTGGACATTTTAAAATAACAAAAGAAGAAGCATCAAGTGCTGGTGTTAGAAGAATTAAAGCTATTTTAGAACAAAAATAATAATTTCTACTTGCCAAAACACGAAATATTTGATATATTTGTCGTAAGGCGAAAGGGAAAAAGTTAAATTAAAGTCATTTTATTATAGTGGTATCAAAATAAAAATGGCTTTTTTTGCGTGTTATGGAGGTGTATATGAATGTAATTGAAGTTAGTAACCTTTCAAAAAAATATAAGGTTGCTATAAGAGAGAGTGGGCTAAAAAATGCTTTAAAGTCTTTTTTTAAAAAGAAATACAAAGAAGTTAAGGCAGTAGATAATATCTCTTTTAAAATTAAGAAGGGAGAAATTGTTGGTTATATTGGGCCAAATGGAGCTGGTAAAAGTACAACTATAAAGATGCTTACTGGCATACTTAAACCTGATGAGGGAAAAATTGTTTCGTTGGGAATGGATCCAAGTATTGATAGAGTTGAATATGTAAAAAATATTGGAGTTGTTTTTGGTCAAAAAAGTCAGTTGTGGTGGGATATACCCGCAGAAGATTCATTTGATTTATTAAAAGAAATTTATAAAATACCAGATAAATTATATGATGATAATAAAAATGAATTAGTTAAAATTCTAAAGCTTGAGGAAATTATTAAAAAACCTGTAAGGCAACTTAGCTTAGGAGAAAGAATGAAATGCGAGCTTGTTGCATCACTACTACATAATCCTGAAATTTTATTTTTAGATGAGCCTACAATTGGTCTTGATGCTGTAAGTAAAGTTACAGTGAGAAATTTTATTAAAGAGATAAACAAAAGAAGAAATGTAACAATTATTCTTACAACTCATGATATGGTTGATATCGAAAGTTTAACAGATAGACTCATTATTATTGGCAAAGGCAAAATATTATATGATGGTAGTATGAAAGATATTAAAAAGAAATATCAAACTAGTAAAATAATTGAAATATATTATAGAAGAATAAATGGTATACCAAAAATAAAGAACGCACAGATAGTTGAAAATAATGCCGGAGTCATTAAAATAAAAATTGATTCAAGAGTTGTTAGTTCATCAAAAATAATTGAAGAATATTCTAAAGTTTGTGATATAACAGATGTAAATATGTATGAAGAAAATATCGATGACATTATTTGTAAACTGTATGAGGAGTTAAACGTATGAGGCTTTATATTACAGAATTTAAATTGAGATTAATTATATTCTTTCAGTATCGTGCTTCAGCAATTGCAGGTCTTTCAACGCAATTCTTCTGGGCTCTAATGATGATTTTAATTTATATGAATTTGTTTGAGCATGGTGCTAGTGTAGGTATAACGTTAGAACAAACTATTACCTATACTTGGTTGCATCAGGCTTTATTTGCGTTTATAAATATAAGAATTTCTGATAATGAGATAACAGGTGCTATAAAAGATGGAAATGTAGCTTATGAAATAGTTAGACCATATAATTTATATTTTTGGTGGTATATTAAAGTTTTATCAAAAAGAGTTGCAAGTGGTTTACTTAGGTTTTTACCAGTTCTAATATTTGCATTTCTGCTTCCTAAGCCATATGGGTTATCAATTCCTTATAGTTTTACATCGTTTCTTTTATTTATGATAACCTTAATATTGGGAATATTGTTAGTTGCAGCACTTAACTTGTTAGTTTATACTATAGCTTTTTACACTTATAATTCGAATGGTATTTCTAGTATTTTAAATGTTTTTATGGAGCTTTTATCCGGTGGATTAGTGCCTGTTGTTATGCTTCCATTATTTATTCAGAAATCTACTTATTATTTACCATTTAGATTAATAAGCGATTTGCCATTTCGTGTATACTCAGGAAATATTTATAGTCTAAATGCTTTAGCTGGTATAATTCTTCAAATTATCTGGTTAATCATATTGCTTTTTGTTGGTAATCTTATTGTGAAAAAGTCTTTAAAGAAAGTATTTAATCAAGGAGGTTAAGATGAAGTTAGCAATTAAATATATGTCAATGTTTTTAAAAAGTTCTTTAGAGTATAAATCTTCTTTTATTCTCACATTTATAGCACAACTTATAACAGTAAGTTTAAATTCTTTTATTGTTATAATTCTTATGAATAAGTTTGAATTCTTGAATGATTATAATATATACGAATTATTTATAAGCATTGCTATAGTTCAATTTGGCTTTTCGTTTGCTGAATGCTTTGGCCGTGGGTTTGATAAGTTTTCAAATGTAGTTAAAAATGGTAACTTGGATATTATGCTTATTAGGCCTCGCAATATTTTTCTACTAGTATTTGGTAGTAATATTGAGTTTACTAAATTAAGTAGAGTAATTGGAAGTATTGCTTTATTTGTAATTGGAATAACTAATCTAAATTATGATTTAAATATTTTATCATATCTATATATGATGTTACTTTTATTATTTTCTTCCTTGATATTCTTATCGCTTTTCATATTTTCCGCATGTTTTACATTTAAGACAGTCGAAGGCATGGAATTTATGAATATTTTTACAGATGGCTCACATAATTTTGGTCAGTATCCGATGAGTATCTTTAGAAAAGAAGTATTAATGTTTTTTACTTTTATTATACCTTTGGCATGCGTGAATTATTATTCAATTAACTATATATTGGGTAGAAGTATAAACATTTTATATTTAATTAGTCCACTTATGACGCTTGTACCTTTTGTTATATCAATATTACTATTTAAAAAGTGTATTAAAAATTATGAAGGGACGGGAAGTTAAAATGGAAACGAAAAAAGAAAAAGAGATGTTAGAAAGCATAAAATCTAAGTATAATGCTTTAATTTGTGAGTATGAAATAAAAAATAAAGATGCTATTAAAGGAAATGATTGTGGTTATGAAATAAAACAGTTGGATTTTTTCTAACTTTATTGTATAATTTAGATAAAGTGAAGGTGATAATCCATTCTATATTGATGTTCATTCAACAAACAACAATTTCTATTTAAAATTACTTGCCAAAATAGCTAAAGAAAAAAGTATGCAATATTTAATGATGGTGCACTAATATTAAATAGAGAAAATAATAAGTTAGAACTATTTGGAAATGTTAAAACATTTAAATAAAGGAGGTAAAAATTATGCAAATGGAAAAAGAAATAACAGTTCTTGTTAAAACGGATTATGAAACATTAAAAAAGGAACTTGAAAAGAAAAATTTTGTAAAAAAAGAAGAATATGTAGTAAATGATATTTATATGGTATCAAGTAAATTAGATTTAAAAAATTCAAAGAAACTAGATATTTTAAGTAAATGTGTTTTAATTAGGGATGTCGTAGATATCGAAAAATCACTACTTTATAAATATAAAAAATATGATGATAAAGAAAATATTTTAGAGCAAGGAAAAGTGAAGTGTCCAGTTGAAAGTATTGAAAAAGCAGTAAATTTTATGGAAGCTATAGATTACAAGAAATTATTTAGCATAAGTGATACATGTATAGTATATGCCAATAGCACAAGTGAGCTTATTGTGGAGCTAGTAAATGATAAATATATCTTTATTGAAGTCGAAAATAAATGTGAATATGTAGATAGAGAGTATAAAGACACTGAAGAAATGAAGGAAGATTTACTTAGTTATAATTTACCAATTGATGCATCTAACTTCTTTGTTAAAAAAGCTGAAATCATGCTTGATAGTATTTTATAGGAAAGGTTTATATGAAGAAAATATATTTACTTAGTGGCCCAGGCGCAAAAGAAGGATTTTCAAAAGAAGTATTATGTAATTTAAAGAAAGATTTAATTAACGCTAAATCAATAACTTTTATAGCATCGTCTCCAGAAAATCATGAGAAAAATTTAAATTATGTGTTTGGAAATGAAAATATCACTGGAATGATTAATCATTTAAAGACTATTACAACATTTTCCAAGATAAACATAATAGATAATGAAAATACAAATTTAGATCTAAATTCAGATATAATATATTTACTCGGGGGAAATCATGAAACTCAATTAAATTTTATTAAAGAAAACAATTTAGGGGAAAAATTACAAAAATATAATGGCATACTCTTATGTACTAGCTGCGGTGCTATGAATGTTGCAAAATATGGTTATTATTCAAAAGATGATGATATCAAGGAAAGCTTCTTTTATGACGGTCTTAATCTAATTGATGTAACAATTGATCCGCACTTTGATATAGAAAATAAAGAACAAACTAATGAAGCTAAAAGAATGTCTTATGAGCATCAAATATATGGAGTGCCAAATGCATCTTGTATAACACTCGAAAATAATAATATAGAAATGATTGGAAAAACATATGTTTTTAGCAAAGAAAAAATGGTGATTTTTAATGAAAAAAACAAATGCTAAAGATTATTTAGGAAAGGACATAGAAATTATAATTGATAGGTCTCTTGGTAGCAGACATCCAAAACATGGCTTCACGTATAATATTAATTATGGTTATGTCCCTAATACTACAAGTGGTGATGGGGAAGAACTGGATGCTTATCTTTTAGGAGAGTTTGAACCAGTTAAAAAAGCTACTGGGAAAGTTATAGCTATTATTCAGAGAACAAACGATGATGACGATAAATTAATTGTATCAAAAGAAGGAGTTAATTATTCTGATGATGCCATACGAGCTTTAACAGAGTTTCAAGAAAAATATTTTGAATCCATTATAATTAGATAGTATGGTGATTTATGAATAAAATTTTTATAGTTAGACACGGACAAACAGATTGGAATAAATTAGGTATTGTGCAAGGAAAAACAAATATTTCATTAAATGAAAAAGGAATTGCAGAAGCAAAGGCTATAAGAAATAAAATCAATATTGATATCATAGATGCTTGTTATGTTTCCCCATTAAATAGAACAATTGAAACTGCAAAGATAGTAACAGATAACAAGATAGATTTAATACTAGATGATAGATTAATTGAACGTGGTTTTGGAAGTCTTGAAGGAAAGCCATTTGATTATGAAATTACTGCTAAAAGTTGGGATTATAAAATTAATTATGATGAGTATGGCATAGAAACAATTAAGGAAGTTCTAAAAAGAGCTAAAAATTTTTTAGATTATATAAATAAAACATACGATAATAAAAATGTATTAGTTGTATCCCACGGAGCATGTATAAAAGCTTTATACTTTAATGTTATATGTTATGATGAAAATACAGATTTTTTATCATTTTTTCCTGAAAATGGAGCTATATTGGAATTAGAAATTTAAAAGGAGTTCAAAATGAAAGAAGTAATACATAATAATGATAATTTAAAAGAAAATGAAGTAACAGAACTTGTTGTTAGAACTAAAGGTTTAGTAATTAATAATGAGCATATATTTTTAGGTAATGAAGATAAAACACTACAGTTTCCTGGTGGTCATTTAGAAGAAAATGAAAATTTACTTGATTGCTTAAAAAGAGAAGTCAGAGAAGAAACTGGAATAGTTTTAAGTGATGATGAAATAAGTAAGCCTTTCTTAAAAGTAATTTATTATAATAGAAATTGGCCAACTAAAGGCAGTAATAGAAAATGTGAAATATATTATTATGCAGTCAATACAAATAAAGATATTGATTTAAATAATACTGAATATACTGAAGGAGAACTAGAAAAACATTTTAAAATAGATAAAGTATTATTAAAAGATGCTGTTCGGTATATAGAAAATAATATAAAAAATAATAAAATGAATGAAGTTATTTCACCAGATATGATAATAGCTATAAAGGAATATTTAAAAGATGAATAATGTAACTATAAGAAGAGCAAATGAAAAAGACTATAAATATGTAAAAAAGCTCATGCAAAGCGTTCAAGATTTACATCATAGTAAAAGAAGTGATATTCATAAAGATAATGAAATATTTAAAGAAGATGAATATCAAAAAAAATGGAAAGTATCACAGTAGCAGAAATTAATAATAATGTAATTGGTGCTATTATGTATTTTATAAAAGAAAAATTAGAAAACAATTATACTCATTATAGAAAAGTTTTATTTATAGATGCTTTAGTAGTAGATCCAAAGTTTAGAAATTATGGGATTGGCAAAACTTTAATAAAAGAAATAGAAAGAATAGCCAAAGAAAATAATTGTACCTCTGTGGAACTCAATGTCTGGGCATTTAATGAAAATGCAATAAAATTTTTTTAAAAAAATAGGAATGAAACCTAAAACTATGATACTAGAAAAAAGCATTTAATAAATTAAACCTAAAAAAATAATTGACAATACTAATAATTTATAATATATTAATATTGTAAGTTATTCAAAGAAAGGAGTGTGATTAAAATGAAAAATTTACAAATTATGGATAATTGTAATGCAGAATTAATCACACTTTGCTTTATTTAATATATTTAAATATTGTTTTGTTTTTGAGAAGATTCTGCATTGTGCAGAATCTTTTTGAAAATGGAGGAGAAATGAAAAATTTAGAGTTAATTATTCCGAAACTAGAAGAATATACATATGAGCAAAAGTTAGAAAGTGATCCAAGTACAATGAGTTATAATGCTGGATATGATGTAAATTATGAAGGCTATGATTTTATAACGGGATGTATAGATTTTAAAAAGGAAAGATGGCTAGAAGTTTATGAACGAAGACAAAAAGAAAAAAGTTATTATGCATACATAAAAGATTGTGATATTAATGGGTATGTAGGTTATGTAAATTATCAATATAATGAAAAAGAAAACAATTATGAATGTGGTGTTTTAATAGAATATAAGTATCGTGGTAAAGGCTATGCCAAAGATGCATTAAAACTACTTATGACTGAAGCCATAAATGAAGTAATAAAATTTTTATTTTTAGAGTGTGGTGCAAAAACTATCTGGGCAGAATTTTTGGAAAATAATCCAGCATCAGATAAAGTTATGCAAAAAGTGGGTATGAAATACGAAGCAACACTTAGAAAAAGAGTTGTAGATAAAGATAATATTAGAAATAATTTAATAGTGTATTCTCTGTTAGATGAAGAATACAAAACAAAATAATCAGGTGGTGAGCTAATGATTAGAAAAGCCGTAGAAGAAGATGCAAAAATTATAGTAGATATTAATATTAAGGGATGGCAAAATACATATAAGGATATTTTTCCAAGAGATTTTCTTAATAATTTAGATAAATTAAAAGAAGAAAGTATAGTTAGATGTCAAAAAAAGATAAGTGAGTATATAGTATATGAAGAAAATGATAAAATTTTGGGATTTGTTAAATATGGTATAAATAAAAAAGGTTTTACTAATAAGTATGGTGAAATATATGCTATTTATGTTGATAGTAATTATCAAGGTAGAAGTGTAGGTAGCAAATTATTAAAAGAAACTTTAAAAAGATTAGAAAAAGATTTTGATTATGTTTTAGTAAGTACTTTAATTCAAAATAGTGCAAATGAATTTTATATTAAAAAAGGTTTTACCTTAATTGGTAAGTCAAAATTTAATATTGAAGGTGAAAGTTTTGATGAAAATCTATATTGTAAAAGTTTAAGTGATTTATGCCACCAGATGAAATTACAACCAGAATATTACAATTACATTTTAAATGGCACAAAAAAAATTGAACTAAGATTAAATGATGAAAAAAGAAAAAATATTAAAATAGGTGACAAAATTAAATTTTTGAAGGAACCAGAATTACAGGAGTCATTTATGGCTACAGTTATTAATCTATATAAATGTGATTCTTTTGATGAACTATTTAAGCATTTTGATATATCTCTTTTAGCAGATAAAAATATGACTAAAGAAAAGTTAATTTGCGATTTAGAAAAATTTTATACTAAAGAAAAGCAAAGAAAATATGGAGTAATAGGAATTGAAATATCTTTAGAAAGTAAAAAATAAATGAGGAAGTGATAATATATGAAAATATTTTTGTGTGGAGGAGGATCTGGAAATGTTATAAAAAGTACAATGATTGAGTTTGAAAAAGTTATAGACAAGTCTAAACCAATGTTGTATGTTCCCCTTGCTATGGAAAGCAGTAGATATGATAGCTGTTATGAATGGATAAAAAACGAAATGAGTTTAATAAATGTAACAAACATTGAAATGGTTGCAAGTGGAAATGAATTATTTAATAAAAGTCTTGATAACTATTGTGCTATATTTATAGGTGGTGGCAATACATATAAGCTTTTAAAAGAATTAAAGACAAGTAAATCATTTAACAAAATAAAAGAATATATTAATAATGATGGAATTGTTTTTGGTGGTAGTGCCGGAGCAATTATCTTTGGTAAAGATATTGATTCATGTAAAATGCAAGATGAAAACAAAGTAAATTTAAAAGATACAAAAGGATTTAATATTATAAAAGATTATTCTTTGCTTTGTCATTTAAATCGTAATGATGGTATTAAATTTAATAGAAATAAAAATTCTGATTATTTATTAAATTTTTCAAAAGAAAACAAGACCATATACTTACCAGATAATGATACAATTTTGGTAATAGATGATGAAATTAAAATTATTGGAAATTCAAAGTTTAGAATATATGAAAATGGCAGGTATGAAAGGGTGATAAATAGTGATAAAAATAATGGCATTTGACCTTGTAGGTGTATTAGTTCATGAAAATGATATAGTTTTATCACAAACAGAAGAAAAATTAGAAAAACTATTTGGTCCAAATTTGAATGATGAAAGCTATTTAATTGAAGCTAGAAAATTTATTGATAATGACTCAAATATCATGACTATAACAGAAAATTTAATTAATAGATTATATAAAGTAAAAAACAAAGAATTATTTAAGAAAATAAAAGAAAACAACAATAGTGTAAAAATAATTATAGCAACTAATCATTTATCTTGTATAGAAAAATATATTAAAAAAACATTTGATTTAAATTATCTAGATGACATAATTATATCTGCTACTATACATAAAATAAAACCACATGCAGATTTTTATAAATATATTTTAAATAAGTATAAAATAAATGCTAATGAACTATTATTTTTAGATGATAATAATAAAAATATTGAAGAAGCCAGAAAGTTAGGAATAAATACAATTAAAGTGGAAAAAAACACAAATTTGTTAGATAACATAAAAAATTACTTTTAATAAATATCAAAAATGATAATAAAAAACGGAGGTGGGAACATGCAAATTTTAAGTGTAAACAATATTTCTAAAAATTTTGGGTTTGGACTTTTATTTAGTGATGTTTCATTTTCTTTGAATGAAGGCGAAACAATATCAATTGTGGGGCCAAATGGCTGTGGTAAATCAACGCTTTTAAAGATTATTGCAGGCATCGAAAAAGCTGATCAAGGTCAAATAAGCATCAAAAAAAATGCCAAAGTATCATATTTAGATCAAACCGGAGCTAGTAAAAACGATGATAGAAAGGTTTATGATATTTTAAAAGAATCTTTTGGTATATTGTTTGAGCTTGATAATAGTATAAAGCTAATTGAAAAGAAAATGATAGATAATCCTGAAAATCAAGAAATAATCAATAAATATTGTAAACAAATTGATAGATTTAATGAACTAGGTGGTTATGAAATGGAAGCAAATTTAAATACTATCATTAATGGCCTAAAATTAGACGAAAAAATATTAAATCAGCCTTTTAATAATTTAAGTGGAGGTGAAAGGACTTTAATACAACTTGCAAAAATTCTAATTTCTAAGCCTGATTTATTACTTTTGGACGAGCCAACAAACCATTTAGATATTGCAAGAATAGAATGGCTCGAAAGCTACATTAAAAACTTTAAAGGTGCAATTGTTATAGTATCACATGATAGATATTTTTTAGATAAAATGAGTAATATGATTCTTGATTTAGAAACTAAAAGTGGAGAGTTGTACTCCACGAATTATAGTGGCTTTTTACTGGAAAAAGCCAAAAGATTTGAAAAACAATTGGCTAGTTATAAAGATCAACAGTTGCTGCTGAAAAAATTAGAAGCCGATAGAAAAATGTTTGCGGAAAGGGGTATGGCAACAATAGCTCAACATTAACATCTAGAGCACATGCTCTTCAAACTAGAATTGAAAAACTTAAGAAAAATGCTATAGAAAAACCTGTTAAAAAAATAAAAAATAACATTGAAATAAAAGAAGAATCAAAGACAAGTAATAGAGTTATTAGTATATCGAACTACAGCATTTTTTTGCCAGATGGTAAAGTGCTCATTGATGATATAAATTTAGAAATATTTGCCAAAGAACGCATAGCATTTTTAGGAAGCAATGGCTGTGGTAAATCAACTTTAATAAAATCTATCATAGGTAAAAATGATTTAGCATATATTGGTGAAATAAAGATAGGGCCAAGTGTAAAATTTGGATATATCCCTCAAATAATAACATTTCCAAATGATAAAGATACACTACTTGATTATTTTAAAAAAGTTACTGGACTACCTGAACAAAGAGTAAGACAAGTACTATTTGGATTTAGTTTTTATAATGACGATTTAAAAAAGAGAGTTGGTAATTTATCAGGTGGAGAAAGAATGAAAGTAAAATTAGCAGAATTACTTCAAAATAAAGTTAATACTTTAATTTTAGATGAACCTACTAATCATATAGATATAGAGTCAAAAGAAGTCTTTGAAAGTGCTTTGGAAGACTTTTCTGGTACAATATTATTTGTTAGTCATGATAGATTTTTTATAAATAAGTTTGCAAATAAAATAATAGCATTTGATAACAAGAAAATCAAAATCTATTGGGGAAATTATGATTACTATTTAGAAAAAGGAGAAAAAATATGATTAAATATAGTGAAGAAGAAGGTTTTATTAGACCTCATGGAATAAAATATAGAGAAAATCAAGATATAAATATTAAATTGCCAAAAGTAGCAGTAGGAGTATTTTCAAGGCATTTGTTTAATGATGTTATTGAAAAGTTTAGTTCACTCGAAGTTGGTTATGTATCATGTGCCAACATGGAAAGAAATATTTATATTATAAAATATAATGATGTTGAAATAACATTTTTTATGGCAGGAGTAAGTGGTCCATGGATAGCGGCTGACATTGAAGAGTTATATGCAGCTGGAGTAGAAAAAGTTATTATTTTTGGTAATTGTGGAGTACTTGATGCAAAAATTGAAGATTGTAGCATTATTATTCCAACCCTTGGATACAGAGATGAAGGTACAAGTTATCACTATGCACCTGAAAGTGAAACAATCGAAATTAATCCTGATTATAAAGAAGAATTTATTAACATATTAAACAAATTTAACTTTGATTATACTAAAGGATCTACCTGGACTACAGATGCTTTTTATAGAGAAACTAAGGATAAGATTAAATATTATAAAGACAAAGGCGTAGTTTGTGTAGA
>CAKOND010000004.1 GCA_934096945.1 uncultured Bacilli bacterium | reverse complement strand
CGCGGACGCGCTAGACAAGCATGTCCTAAAGTACTAGTTTATTACCATCGGGTCGCTGGCACTGCCGCTCCCCGATAAATAGGTTATGGAAGACTCAAGATTGAAGGACGGCCGCACCGCACTGTCGTTGCCCACACTGTTGCCGCCCACGTAACCACCGCCGTACACAATGAACGCATCGCCCGAATAGGCCGCACCACGGGAAATAGTCCATTCATATAGACCCATATACATCCAATTTGTACTTGTTGCTGTCGTATTATTATAATTGCCCATTGTTAAAGTCCATGCACTTGGTTCTGCTGCAAATCCATAATCACTTACATACATTAAGCCTATTTTTGCCGTGTATTCTGTTGCATTATCTGTTGTATTTGTCGTTACTGGATTCACTATTTCATTTTGGTATACTACAGATGGCGTTTTTGAATATATATTTGAATATGTATTTCCTCCAACTTTCCACGTTGTTGTTGCTATTTTATTTGCCCATTCTTCTCCTATATTATTAATGAAATTTGTATTTAAGTTTGTTTTATTTAATAAACTTTCACTCCAGGTATTTGTTTGCGTCGTGTTATTCCAGTAATATACACCTATTCTTTCTCCATCTCCATAGGTACCTTTATATGTGCTATCCATTCCCCATTCTTTATATGTTTTACTATAATCTCCATCTGTTCCTAATTCATCTGTTGTTCCATAATCATATTTAATTAATTTTACTTGATTTCCAAATACTCCGATGATTCTATATAGGTTATCTGTTGGACATGTACTTTCATTACTTCCAAAACATACATAATTATTTGGATTTGCGCCAGAATATCTATATGAGCTATCTCCTGCTCCATTTGTTAAACTACTATCATGATAATAAATATTATTATCCCCTTGGGTTCCTGTATATAGTGATTTTACATAATCTGCTAAGAATACTTTTTCTTCTTCCTTTTGTATCATCACTTTTGCACTCATACTCTTACCTGCATTTGCATTTTGATTTTCATCATAGTTTACAAATGTTATTGTTATATTCCACTTTTCTTCCTTACTTGATGTTGTGGTTATTTCTCTGTTATCAAAAAGAGTTATAAGTCCAGATTTGTTTGTTATATCATATCCTGATACTTGGGTTCCATTTGCTCCGGTTACTATAACATGAGTTAGTGTACTTATGTCTGTTACTTCCGTTCCACTACTATCCTTTACTGTCATTATTATTTCTGGGGTATTTGTATTAATTGAATAAGTAAATGTATTTTTTTCAATTTTTAAATACAAATAATAATGTTCTGTTGCTGTATTTGTCTTATTATTTGCTGTAAGCAAAGCACTAGCATACGTACTTCCGCTTTGATTTCCTGCTCCACCTGCAAAATTATCTTGATTAATACTAAAAGATATTGCACTACCACTTGCAAATGTGAAAGTATCCACTGTATTAGCATTAATTTTTACATCCGCTGCTGCTGGATTTCCTACTTGGGCATTAAAATATGCATATGTCGCTGTTATTACTGTTAAAGCTAATGCTACAATTGCCACTACACTTATTATTTTTGTTTTTCTACTTTCCATAAAACTACTCCTCTTTATTATACACACCTATATTATAAACTAAAATTTTATTTAATACAAGTGTATTAAAGACTTAATTATGGCAATTTTCTATAATTGTTAATGAAGGACGGTGAAAATATTTGTTAAAACGGCTTGAAAGCAAGGACATACTTGCAATTAATTTAAAATACTACAGATACCAAAGAAATCTGTCCCAAGAAAAGTATGCAGAGCTTTTAGGTAGTACCCTTCCTTATATAAACCAACTTGAAAACGGAAAAAGGAAGCCTACTTTAGAGCTGCTTGACAAATTTTCCGATGTACTCGGTGTAACCAGCGCCGATTTAATTACCTACAATAAACAGCATTATATAATTGCCAAAAGGATAGATGAAAGAAAATGACAACATTATGTAAAACGTTGTTATTTTTTTATTCTTTCATCCAATTATATTATAATATTGTTTTTTAGAAATTGCAACTATGAGTGAAAGTTTTTTAATATTTTTTGGTACATAATATAACTAGGAGTGATATTTATGTTAAAAAATAGTGAGATGAATTTCATTTATATGCAAAAATTAAGAGAAAAAAGAAAAATGACACAAGTTAGATTAAGCACCAAAGTCGGTGTATCTCATCAAAGTATTGCTTGTTACGAAACCAACCAAAGAATACCATCTTTACCAGTTGCATATAAAATCGCAGAAACTTTAGGTACCTCAATTAATGGTTTGTTTAGTGATAATATAATAAACAAATATTATGAACTAGATGAAGAAGATAAAGAAATAATCAATAAAATGATTGAAAGTTTATATAATAAATAAGCTAAGTATATTTTTGAAATAAACAAAAATGACTACTATGAAATTAATTTTTAATTTCATAGTGACTTTTTAGTTGTGCTACAAACTTTAATCTTTTTTATAAAAATTTGCAAGTAAAAGACGCCCATAAAGCCTAAGAAAAACCAGCGTTTTTAAAATAATTGTCGAACCATGTCGACCGATTTTTCTTGACTTTTTTTGTATAGTGAACATAGAATAGAGTCTTATATGAAGGGAGAAAATTTTATGACAAATGAAATTAAAGAAAAAACATTTTATGGATTTAATTATGATAAAATGTTTAAGGCTATATTCGTCGGAGAAGATAAGAAAAAAACTGATTTACTATGTGAACTTTTAAGTGAATGTTTAGAAACAAAAGTTGATAGAATAATAAAGTTTATTCCGATTGAACTAAATGCTCGTAGAAAAAAAGAAAGGTATAAAAGAGTTGATTTACTTCTTGAAGCTGGAAAACGAAAAATTAATCTAGAACTTAATTCTACTTATAATGAAGAAGATAAAATAAGAAATATGAATTATTATTTTTCTTTCTGTAGTCAATATACTATCGCCGGAGAAAAATATGATATTGAGTCAGAATTTATACATATTTCTCTCAATTATAATGTAAGGAAGGATACACCATTAATAAAATGTTATACCATATATGATAAAAGCCACGAGGAAGAACTTGATCCAAGGTTTAAATATTATGAAATTAATGTTGAAAAGTTTGCTAAACTCTGGTATGATAATGACATAGAAAGCGTTATGAAAGCACCTATTCTAACCATGATAGGTATAAAGGATGAAGAGGAATTAGAAAAGTATTCTAAGAAAATGAATAACGCTATCATTAAGGAGAGTGTTGATAATTTGAAAAGATTAAATAGTGATGCTGCTTTTGTTTATGGTTTAACACCAGAAGAAGATGAAATGTTAGTTAGAAATACCAGAGATGAATTAGTGCGTAGAGAGGCTCTTGCTGAAGGAAAAGCCAAAGGAAAGAATGAAGGGCTTGCCGAAGGCAAAGCTAAAGGATTGGCTGAAGGAGAAGCTAAGGGAAAAGCTGAAATTGCCATTAATTTACTTAAAAAAAACTATCCTATTGATGAAATAGTTGAGATAACTGGTTTATCCAAAGAAGAAATAGAAAAACTAGTTTAAAAGGACTGTTATAATAACAGTCCTTTTCAGAGAATAAAACATCTCTTTTCATATACCAAAATAATTATACAACAAATTTCCTTATTAAATATTAGTTACACTTATACTTTTACTAAGTATCTTATTTTCATATTTTTCATAGGCTTTATTCCAACCATCATATTTAGCATCGCCTTTATGATTTGGAAGTATATTTAAATCATATAAATATTTACCCATAAATTCCGTAACTTTAACAGCACCATAATAATTTAAATGGTCCCCACCATCACGAGAATCTTGATTCCAATCTATCCCCAGTTCATTAACCAATAAATTTAAATCTAAATACTCAATATTTTTACTTTTGGCATATTTTGTAACTTCTTCATCTCTTTTTTCATTCCAATTAAGGGTACTAGGAACAGTGTATAAAATTATTTTTATATCATTTTGATTACATTTATCTATTATTTTATCTAAATAATATTTATTAATAGAACTTATACCAGTTCTTTTTTTATTATTTTTCATATAATCTCCTACACTTTTTGGTGGAACAACACTTATATTATAATAAAAACCTTTTAATTCATCAGTCCATGTATATTTTATTTTTTTAGTAAAATCATTACTTGTCATACTCTTCCATCTATCATGATATTGAAAAATTGGTAAAATACTTTGACTTTTTGTTGATAACACGTTATTAACATTCATTTTTCTATAAATAGCATTTGCTTCAAGAAGTACAACCTTTGGACTTTGATTTTTTAAAACCTTACTTAAATAATCATATGTATCAACCAAATATTGTCTTGAAACACCACCATTATACATAGTAAAACCATATTTATTCCAAATAGGTAATGGAGAAATACTTGTAAAAGACTCACTATCTCCAATTACTAAAACATCAATGGTATCTTTTGCTTCACCAAAAACACCGTTTGCACGAGCTTCATGAATACCATTACCTTTAGCATTACTTTTAGGAACAAAAAAATGTGAAATTCCAAGCAGTATAAAAAATAGAATAATAACAAAAACTATTGGTTTATAACATTCTTTCATAATACCTCCCTAAAAATTAGCATATATTGGGTCAACTGGTGCATAACCAAACCCATAAGCTCCAAAAATTACAATAGCAATAATTAGCAAATAATATAAAGTCCATCTAACAAATATATTTTGCTTTGCAACCAATTCCCTTACATTAAAGCCTTTTTCTTTAAGTAATCCAACCATAAATATAATAACTAAAGCAAGTAAAATAATTGTAAAATCAGCTCTATCACATCCAAGTTTAAAAATTGAACCAGTTTTTAATGAATTAAAACTAAAATCAGTAAATATTTTTTTGAACATCGCAAAACCGCTTGATAAAGTAGTTGCTCTAAAGAAAAGCTCTCCAAATACAACTAAAATACTAGTTTTAATTATTTGCATAAACATATATGGCTTACTAGTTCTAGTAATATGCCATCTTTTACAAATATTAATAATAAGTGGCGTAAAAATATTACCTAAAACAATAAGAATAAAGTGATATATACCGAAGAAAACAAAAGTCCATGCTGCTCCATGCCATAATCCATTTGAAAGCCAAACACATAAAAGTGCTACACTTCCAGCTACCAAAGGTCCAAAATGATTACCTAAAATTTTTCTTAAATTAAGGGTCATTTTCTTCATAGGTTTAGAAAGAGAAACTGGATAAAAGATATAATCCCTAAACCAAGTTCCTAAAGTAATATGCCATCTTGTCCAAAAATCAGATATATTCTTACTAAAGAATGGTTGTCTAAAATTTTCAGGTAAGGAAATACCCAAAAGTTCACTAGAACCTATTACAACATCAATTGTACCAGAAAAATCAGCATAAAGTTGAATTGTATAAAATATTGCTCCCAAAAGTATTACTCCACCATCCAAAGAATTATATTCACAAAATATTTTTTCTATAAACGGATTAAGCCTATCAGCAATAATCATTTTCTTAAATAGTCCCCATAGTATTCTTTGAGAACCAAAAGCTAAATTCTTATAAGTTAAATCTTCACCTTCGTAAAGTTTATTTGCAGTATCGCTATATCTACAAATTGGCCCTTCCATAATACATGGAAAAAATGACATAAATAAAGCAAGTCTACCTAAATTAAAGTCAGCATCAATTTTCCCTTTGTAAACATCAAATATATAAGAAAGTCCTTGTAAAGTATAAAAAGATATACCAATAGGTATTAATATTTTAGGTATCTTAAATCTAAAATCAAAATTTAAAATTTCTAATAAATTATTAATATTTTCGCCAAAAAAGCCTGTATATTTTAAACATACTAACAAACCAATATGAATAAGTACTGCAAGAAACACTACTCTCCCCATTCTTTTCTTATATAATTCTTTTATTTCTTTTTTATTTTCCTTATTTAACTCTACTTCTTTATCTCTATCTTTATTTAATCTATCAAGCCATAACCCAAAATGATGAATTGAAAGTGTAGAAAATAGTAAATACACAATTAATTTACCACTTAAAGATAAAAAGAAAATATAGCTTGCTATAAGTAAAACAAGCCATCTTTTCTTCTTATTAGTTAAAGCATATATTAATAGTGTAATTGGCAAAAAAGCAGCCAAATAAACTAAACTACAATATTGCATACTAATCTTCTTCCTTTAATTTTTCTATTAAAGCCCATAAACTTTGAGCAGAGTTAAAATTACTAGGAATTATTTCAACTGTTGGAATTACAACATCAAATTCTTCTTCAATTTCAGCAACAAGTGATAAAATTGCAAGTGAATCTAAATAATGTCCATCTATTAAATTAGTACATGTATTATAATCAACTTCTGGATTTAAATCTTCTAATATTTCTATTAATTTTTCCATTAATTTTCACCTCCTTTAAATGGCATATTTAATTTATAAGTTTGAATATTACTTCTAACCACTTCTATTTTACCATCTTTTACAAATAAAACTTTAGGTAAATCACGACTTAAGAATAAACTAATTCCTTCAGTCATAGCATAAGCACCAGTATTTTTAAAAACAAAAACATCGCCAAGCTCTAAACCATTAACAGGTAATCCTTTAACAATTAAATCATTAATTGTACATAATGCTCCAACTAAGTTCCAATTTTCTTCATTTCCACTTCTTCTAGGAATTACATCTAACATTGGCTTTTTCATTGCCATCATTTGACCATAATACACAATATGGTTCATTCCACCATCTAAAACAGCAAAATTACCTTCTTTATTTGTTTTTTTATCAACAACTTTAGTATAATAACTTCCACATGATGCTGCAATACTTCTTCCAAGTTCCATTGTAATATGACCTTGATATTTCAAATTTTTTATCTTATCAGCAATTTCCATTAAGTATGTATTTTCATCAAAATCTGTTTCTGCTTCAAAATACATAACTGGAAAACCAGGTCCAAACTCTAATTCTTCAGTTACAAAACCTAATTCATTTTTTAATTTTTGAACAAAGTCATCAACATATTCAAGTTCTTTTATAATTCTTCTTGATAATTTTTTTTGAGTTCCCGAAAAATATTGAATACCCATTATATTTAAATAATTATATTTTGATCTATTTTCCAAAATAGATATAATTTCTTCTTCACTCATACCGAACTGATTACCACTTGTAAGTCTTAAAATTACATCTACTAGAGCTCTTTTATCTTTAGTTATTTTATCAACTAATTTTATTTGATTTAATGATTCAATTGTAATAACTTCACCATGTTTATAATGATTAATTATGTCTATCATACTGTCTTCATCTTTATAAACACCTGAAATAACCATTTTTTCATGTGCTACATCGAGCTCATTTGCAATATTCCATTCACCATAAGAACATATTTCATACTTTTCTATAGCATCCTCTATTTCTTTAACCACAAATGGATTAGCTTTCATTGCAAAACATAAATGAACATTTTCTGGCATCATACTTTTAAGATAATTTATTCTATTTTTTAAAACATCAATATCAAATACATAAAATGGTGTTCCAATACTTTCAATAGTTTTACTATCTATCATATTAATTCCTCCAATTTCTTTCTATCAATCTTACCATTCTTAGTTAAAGGCATTTGTTCTAATTTAACAAATTTACTAGGTATCATAAATATAGGTAATTCTTTAGATAACTTTTCATGTAATTCTTTTACTTCAATGTCACCAATATAAAAGGCATAAAGTCTACTTTTTTCTTCTTTAAATATAGAACAAACTCTTTCTACACCATCAAAACCACCAATAGCTTTATCTATTTCTTCAAGTTCAATTCTATGTCCCATATATTTTATTTGAAAGTCTTTTCTTCCCCCAAAATACAAGTCATTATTTTCATAATAACCTAGATCTCCAGTTCTATAAATATATTCAATATACTTATCATTTAATGGATTTCTAACAAAAGCTTTATCAGTTTGTTCTTTATTTTTATAGTAACCAAGTGCAAGTGCACTACCTCTAACACATATTTCCCCTTTTATTCCGTTACTTTCAACTAATTTATTATTTTCATCTAATAAGAAAACATCTTCATTATTAAATGGTATACCGACAGGTATTTTTTCATATTCACGATTTCTATCAATAATGTGATAAGTACAATTACATGTAATTTCTGTTGGTCCATACAAATTAACAAATGTTGCATTTGGCAAATGTTTCATCCATTCTTTCAAATGTTTCATTGGCATAACTTCACCACTAAACATAATTCTTTTAACTGTTTCAGGCACTTTATAATCTAAACCATGAAATGTTGAAATTAAACAAAGTGCAGATACTGCCCAAGTCATCGTTGTAACCTTATGTTCTACCAAAAAATCAATAAGTTCCGCAGGTCTTGAAAATAATTCTTTAGGAACAATAACAAGTGTTGCCCCTGTTTTTAGTGCTGGATAAATATCTTTAACAGAAACATCAAAATCAAATGGCGCTTGATTAGCAATAATATCTGTTTCATTAATTCCAAAGGTACTTGTAAAATTATCTATAAAATCAATAATTGAACGATTTCCAACTACAACACCCTTAGGTACACCTGTTGAACCACTTGTAAAATTTGCATAAACAGGATCAACATCAAGTTTTTTAGCCCTAATACCAGCAAGCAATTCTTCATCTATTTTACTGTTAACCAAGTCTTCATAAAGTATTAATTTCTTATCAGGAAAAAATTCTTTAGCATTTTCCAAATGTTCTTTATCAGTTACTACATAATCTACATCTAAAACACTAATTATTTGTTCAAGCCTCATTTTAGGAAGCCCAGCATTAAGTAAACTATAAAAACCACCAGCATACAAACTTCCCATAAAAACTTCAAGACAAGAAATTCCTTTTTCCATATAAACTGGAACAGGGTCATTATTTTTAACATACTTAGCAAGTCCACTACCTATTTTTTTACTAACCACTTGCAAGTCTTTATAAGTAATACTTCCATTTTTATCAATTACTTTATTATCATTACTAATTTTTTCTAAATATTCCAAAACGTTTTTCATATATTTTTACCTCAAAATAATTATACATTAATATAATAAATTATTTCTTAACCAAATCTTAATTTTTATTAAGAAATTGAATTTGACTTTTAGCCACTTTATAAAATATATTTATTATAATATAAAAACAAGTACATACATGTATGTACTTGTTTTATTTTAGCAACAAATTACTTATTAAATTTTAAATCTCATTAAAAACTCGGTATTCATTTTTCTTTGTGTTTTACTTACTAAAACTATTTCACCATCATGAAGTTCCACAAAGTTTTTAACAATTGCAAGTCCTAGTCCAGTACCCTCACCAGATGTCCTAGCTTTATTACTTGTAACAAATGGCTCAAATAATTTATCCTTTATTTCTTTATCAATTCCAATACCATTATCCCCGATTACTATATTTAATGTTTTATCTTTCCACATTTTAAAATATATCTTTGTACCCTTTTTATTGTATTTAATAGAATTATTTATTATATTCTCATATATTCTTCTGAAAGCGTTTTTATCAACGTCAAACATTATTTTACTCTCTTCAATATCTACTTCTAAAAACATACCAGCAGACTCAATTTCATTATATTTTTCCGCTAAATATTCTTTAGTAAATGTTACTATATCAATTTTTTCTCTACATAAGTTATACTCGGAATTATTCATATGTGTATATAAAAACAATGAGTCAATAGCATCTGTTGCAACAAGCGCTTTTTTATTGATGCTTTCCATATATCGTCTTTTCTTATTATCTGGTACTAAATCATCTAAAAATGCCTTCGAATAACCACTAATAACTGTAAGGGGGGTTTTCAAATCATGAGATAAATTAGCAATAGACCTTTGTTTATCTTCATAAATTTTCATTTTTTCTTCATTAGATTTCTTTAACTTTTCCATTAAATTTTCAAAACTTTCCGCAACTTCATCAAATTCTTTTGGTAAATTAGTATCTTTAACAATTATCTCTTCATTTTCATAAGATGAAATAACTCTATTCAACTCTTTTAAACTTTTTTTGACTCTACGATTAAATATATAAGTTTCAATTATAATAATTATTATTAAAATTGGAATAGAAATAAACCACACTTTATTAGCATCAGCAACCGCAGTATCATAGCTCTCTGATGTAAATGTCGGTGACATAAAAAGCAAAGTTCTTTTCCCACCAATTTCAGTATCATAATCATAAGATGTAGTAAATTCATATTTTTCTACCATTTGTTCATCATTATAATACCCATTTAATAAATCAAGTTCTCTTTCAGTTAAACTATTTTTCTCATTAAAAAGATTGCCATCAACTATTTCCAAGTCTTCATTTAATTTAGCATTTCCAACCACAATTTCTTCATTACTTTCAGTGTCATATAAAGTTTTATAAATTTTATAAATCTTATCTCTATTTTTTTCTTTGTAATTAAAAATATTATAATAATATGTTCCACTATAATCATTAACAAACTCTAAGTCATCACCATCGACAATATCATTTACACCACCATCTGTGGTATAAATAAGTTCATTATTTTCATCATATATGGCAAAATCACATCCAGGAAACTTAGCCATCGGAATGCCATCATAATCTTCATACTCAAGTTTTTCTTTATAAAGAAGAAAATCATCCAATACTAAAAAACTATTGTTAAGCCTCCAATTAATTGATAAATATGTTAATAAAGTAACACCTAAAATAATTAATGTGTAAATAGCAAATTGAATAATAATATATTTGCTAAAACTATAACTCTTCTTTGTTTTCAAGCTTATAACCTAACCCCCTAACTGTTTTTATATACTCTGGTTTTGCAGGATTATCCTCAATTTTCCCCCTTATATTTGAAATATGTACCATCATAGTATTATCATCAGTATCATAAAAATTACCATTAATACATTCATAAATTTGGCTCCTCGTAAATACTTTACCAGGTGACTTCATCATCATTGCCAGTATTTTAATTTCAGTCGATGTAAGAGGCACAATTTTATTATTTTTCATAAAGATGTATTTGCTTAAATCAAGAGAAAGTTCACCAACATTTAAGGTATTAATTTCATTATTAGAACTTTTAAATTCATAATATCTACGAAGAAGTGCTTTAACATAAGCAACTAATTCCAAAGGATTAAATGGTTTAGTTATATAAGCATCAGCACCTATATCAAGTCCCAGAACCTTATCGCTATCCATATTTTTAGCAGATGCAATGACAATTGGAATATTACTTGTTTCTCTTACAATTTTAATAAGTTCATAACCATTTAAACCGGGCATCATTAAATCTGCAATTATAATATCGTAATTACCTTTTTTAAAAGCATCCAAAGCTTCAAGTCCATCATATGTTGATGTCACTTCAAAACCATTACTTTCTAAATAAAGTTTAAGAAGTTCTACTATATCCATATCATCTTCTGCTACCAAAATTTTATTATGCAAAAAAGTCACCTCCTAAATTAGGAATTATTATAACACCTATATATAGTTTTTTCAAATTTAAATTCAACTCCAGTATATCATAAAAATACTTAGTTTTAAATGCTTTCATTATGTAAAAAAAATAAATTATTACATTTTCAAAAAAAGAATGCCTAAGCACTCTTTATAACTTAAATTGGGAATTATACAAATCCGCATAAAAGCCTTTTTGTTTCATAAGTTCTTCATGATTTCCTTGTTCAATTATATTACCATTATTCATAACAAGTATTAAATCAGCATTTTTTATTGTTGATAATCTGTGAGCAATTATAAATGAAGTTTTACCATGAGTTAACTTATCCATTGCTTTTTGCACTAATTCTTCAGTTCTCGTATCAACATTACTTGTAGCTTCATCCAAAATTAAGAATGGTGCATCTTGCAACATACCACGAGCAATAGTTAAAAGTTGTCTTTGACCTGCAGAAACAGAATCATTATCACTTAATATAGTATTATATCCATCAGGTAAGGTTTTAATGAAATGGTCAAGTCCAACGGTTTTACAAACACTTTCTACTTCTTTATCAGTTACATTTTCAGTATTATAAACAATATTATCCCTGACAGTGCCATTAAACACCCAAGTATCTTGAAGAACCATTGTAAATAAACTATGAACATTTTCTCTAGTTAATTCTTTCGTAGAAACACCATCAATAAGTATTTCTCCACTATTAATACCATAGAACTTCATAAGTAAATTTACCATCGTAGTCTTACCAGCACCTGTAGGTCCCACAATAGCTATCTTTTGGCCTGCTTTTGCTTTAGCACTAAAGTTCTTAATTGTTGGAGTTTCATTACCATCATATTTAAATTCAACATTTTTAAATTCAATATTACCTTTTACTTCTTTTTTATCCAAGAATTTTGTTAATTTACTTTCATCAAGCATTTCTTTTTCATCTAAGAATTCAAATACTCTTTCGCTAGCTGCTGCAGTTGATTGTAAACTAGTCATAGCTTGAGCAATTTGAGAAAGCGGAGAAACAAACAACCTTACATAAACAATAAATGCTACGATTACTCCAAAACTAATATGACCATTTAAAGCAAGTAATGCTCCAACGACACACACAGCAACATAGCCAAAGTTACCGATAAAATTCATCATTGGCATCATAAGTCCAGATAAAAACTCACTCTTCCAATTAGCTTTATATAATTTATCATTTAATTCTTCAAACTTTCCATTTGATATTTTTTGACCATTATATGTTTTAACAACATTAAGCCCTGAATATACTTCTTCAATATGACCATTTAAAGCCCCAAGTTCTTTTTGTTTAGCCACAAAATATTTTTGTGATTTACCTAAAACAACTGCCATAAATACAAACCCAAATAAACTCGCAAGTATTGCAGTAATTGCCATAACCCAATTTGTTACAAACATCATAATTGTAGTACCCACAAATAATGTAATTGTGCTAACCAAAGTTGATAATGATTGGTTCATAGATTGAGCAATTATATCAACATCATTTGTTACTCTTGATAAGGTATCCCCAATTGCATGTTTATCAAAATATTTAAGTGGCAACTTATTTATTTTACTTGAAATATTACCACGTAGTTTTCTTGCAAAATTATTTGAAACATCGCACATAAGTATTGACTCAAAATAAGTAAATACTGCACTAATTAAATAAATAGTGACTAAAACTATAGCTATATTTTTTATTCTATCTATATTCATATATGGTTCAACAAGTGTTTTTATAGAACTAGGCATTTCATCTACTTTTGCATATATACTAGTTGCATCCATATTTTCATTCAATCTACTTACAATTTTCAAAAATTCTTTTTGATCATTTACACTTATTTTAACGCCATCGATTTCAAATTCGTGAAATAACTCCTTAGCAATACTATCTGGAACTTCTACATTACCACTTAAACTCTTAATAAATTTAATTGTATCTTCTGTATAACTTACAACAAGTTTACTTAAAATACTATCCGGAACACTGGCAATTAACTTCATTCCACTATCAGGATTACTTTGCATTTCCTCAAGTATTTTTTGAAAACTTTGTTTATCTTCTGAAGAAATACCATTATCCATCATAATACTGCCTATATTTTTTTCACTAAAGTCTATTTTAATAACTTTACTAATATTTTCCTCATTCAAACTATTAGTCACTTCTTTAGTAATTTTTTCAAAATTATCTTTATTCATAACTAAACCGTTTGATATTTCATCAGTTAAATTAGACAAAATATCAGGTGTTACTATAGTAAGAATAGCACCTAAAGCTGCTAAAACTAATGCAATTATAGTTAATTTTTTAAATTCAGATAACTCATTAATTAATCTTTTTATAGCACCCTTAAAGTCTTTAGCTTTTGCTACTTCTCTATTTGGTCTTGGCATTATCTAATTCCTCCTTTGAAAGTTGTGATAAAGCAATTTCTTTATAAACTTCACAACTCTTTAATAGTTCTTCATGTGTACCAACACCAACAGATGTTCCATTATCAAGAACTATTATTTTATCAGCATTCATTATTGTACCAATTCTTTGAGCAACAATTAAACTAGTTGCGTCTTTCATATATTTTTTTAGCTCTTTACGAAGAACAGCATCAGTTTTGTAGTCTAAAGCAGAAAATGAGTCATCGAAAATATATATTTCCGAATTTTTAGCTATGGCACGTGCAATAGCAAGTCTTTGTTTTTGACCACCAGAAACATTCGTGCCGCCTTGAGCTATATGAGATGCATATCCATCATCCATTTTTGACACAAAATCATCTGCTTGTGCAACTTTTGCTGCTTCCTTTATTCTACTATCAGTTATTTCTTCTTTAGCTTCCCCATAAGCAATATTAGAATTAACTGTTCCATTAAACATAACTACCTTCTGAGGAACATAACCAATTAATTTATATAAATATTCAAGTTTATAATCTTTAATATTTATACCATCAACAAGTATTTCTCCTTCAGTTACATCGTAAAATCTTACAACTAAATTAACCAAAGTTGATTTACCTGAACCTGTTGAACCAATAAATGCCACAGTATCTCCTTTATTTGCTTTAAATGATATATTTCTTAGAACATATTCTTCAGCATCAGGATACTTAAATGATACATTTTTAAATTCAATTGTACCAACTTCTTTTTTAGTTTCTACATTACCATCTTTAACACTAATATCGGTATCAAGTACTTCATTAATTCTTGATGCAGAAACCTCTGCTCTTGGTAAAATCATAAATATCATAGCAAGCATCAAGAATGACATAATAATTTGCATTGCATAAGATGAAAATACTACCATATCACCAAATAATGCTATTTTATCAGCCATCATTGCATCTTTAATAAGGTAAGCACCTATAAAATATATAATAAGTGTTAACATATACATGATTAAATACATAACTGGTGACATAATTGACATTGATTTTTGATTAAATAATTGTAAATTAGTTAAATCATCATTTACATTTTTAAACTTCTTTTCTTGATAATCTTCAGCATTAAAAGCTCTAACAACTCTTATACCAGTTAAATTTTCTCTTGTAACTTCATTTAATTTATCTGTTAACTTTTGTACAATCTTAAATTTAGGAAGCACAATAATTGTTAAAATCCCAATTACAACAAGTAAAATAACTACAGCAACAGCTGTTACCATACTCCATTCCCAACTCTTATTAAGTATTTTAGTTATAGCCCAAACAGCTGTAACCGGAGCTTTAATTAATAATTGTAAGCCAAATCCCACAAACATTTCTACGTGTGTAATATCATTCGTAGTTCTCGTAATCAAACTATTAGTTGAAAAATCTTTCACTTCACTCATGGACATTTCTTCCACTTTTCTAAATAGTTTACCTCTAAGTCTCTTAGAAAACCCTGCAGATAATATAGCAATTAAATAGCCAACAATAACAGCTCCAACTAAGCTACCAAAAGCACACAAAAGCATATATCCACCATTTATTAAAATGTCGGACATTTTACTTCCTTCAGTTTGCACTAAAATAGTAACTTTTGACATATAATCAGGCATCTTTAATTCAAGCCATACTTGCATTACTATTAAACAGGTGCTAACTATAGTAATTAACCATTCTTTTTTTCTAAAACTTTTTAATAATTTAAACATAATTAATCCTTTCTTCTATTTGCATATTTATTTATATTATTTTGCATTCTTTTTATTATATGACAAAATATTTCAATTTCTTCTTCACTTAAGCCTTCTTTAACAACTTCTTCCATTTTATAGAATTCCATTCTTTTCATATCAAACATTTTCTTAGCTTTTTCTTTTAAAATAATTTTCTTACATCTAACATCTTTCTCACACAAAACTCTTTCAACTAGTCCATGTTTTTCCATAGTTTGAAGAACTCCAGAAACAGTGGCTCTCCTTAAGTGAAGCACTTCTTCTAAATCTCTTTGATAAATATCTTCATCTTGATGATTTAAAATATAATCCATAATAATCATCTGAGTTGCACTGGGTTCACCATTAAACAAATCCTTGTTATTACAGATAAATTCTCTCGCAATAAGCTTATTTAACAAATTTAGATTATAAAGCAATCTATCTTCCATATCCACCACCGCCATACAATATTAATACATTAATTAAAAATTGTCAAGTGCCTTACAATTAAAAAGCTTGACTTTTTATAAAAAAAGACTATAATATATATTACTCAAGAAGGGGGAATAGTAAAATGGCAGATTACTGTGGAAATTGTGCGCATTTTGACAAAAATCAAAAAGAATACTGGGGAGACAGATATTACTGTACAGAAACTTGCAAATATAAAGACGCAAGTGAAAAAGCATGTTATAGCTATGTAAAAAAACTTGAAGGAGGTTATCAGCCATCTGGTTGCTTCATAACTACAATAGTTTGTGAAATTCTTGGATATGAAGACAATTGCGATGTCTTACAAACGCTGAGATTTATCAGAGAAAATTATTTAAAGAAAACTAATTCAGGTAAAGATTTACTACAAGAATATGACATTATTGGGCCTGTAATAAGTAACGAATTAGCAAAGTGTCCAGTAATTGATTCAATAGTCCTAGCGCATAAATACATAATACCATGTTATGATTTAATTAAGCAAAATCGTTATGAAAGTGCAGTTCAAATCTACACAAACATGGTAAATGAGCTAAAGAATAAATTTGGCTATGCACTAAGTAATGCAAATTTAGATTATACAATCAAAACACCTGAAGAAGATTTAGGTAAAGCAAGAATAAGACTAAAACCAGCAAGCATTTAAACTTGCTGGTTTTATTATTTCATTATGTATACTCCTATCTTGATTAACATTATAAACCAAAAAAGGGGTAATGCAAGTATCTTATTTATATTTTTCTTATTAGATAAAATAAGTCTATAAGGAGAATACATTATGATAAAATTAAATATAACGGAACTACTTAAGAAAAATGGCAAAACAAAATATTGGCTATGTCAAAGAATGAACATAATTTCAAGAAACTTAAATAGAATAATAATGGACATACACCACCAGCTTCATGACCAATTAATTCCACTAAATTTTCTTTTGGTATCATATGAGTTTTTTCATGAAAATTCGCTATATATTTATGATTATCACTTCTTTTATCACCAGCCATGACAATTAAAATAGGTTTACCATCAACTATATATGATTAAGTTTTTGCAATATCTGTTTCACCACATCCAATACTTCACTAACTGTTGCACTAGACTCATTAAACTCTATTATTTCTTTATCTTTTCCATATTATTTTAAATATTCTTTAACTTTCACAAGGGACATTTTCTACCTCCACAACTTTAGTAGCACCAATCATATCATGAATACCTCTTCCATCTTTTTTAAACAAAATCATTAAATAACCAGCATAAGTAATTAAATACCCCAGCAAACTAACAACCATAAATGTTATTAAGAAAGATTTTCCACTAAAATAAAATGCTATACAAATGCCTAAACTATTAAAAAACAAATTATAAGCAAATATTGTTCTTACGGCATATCTCCATATACTTACATTATCACTACCATCTTTATTAACAACTTTAATTTTCATAAGTTTCTTCCCAATAGTTTGATTTTTATTCCATTTTTGAAAACCAACAAAGTAAAGTAAATAACAAGAAACGGAAATAATTGAAGTACAAGCACCATATTTTAAAACACTTTTATATTCAAGAGTAAAATCACCACTTGTAACTACATCAATTACATTACTTTCATCAACTTTATCTAGTGTTTCATTAAACTTATCATAAGCATCTAAATAATCATCATAATAAGGATTTAATACATCAATACTTGCAATAGCGGAAGCAATAAAACCCACAAGTAAAATATCAATTAAATATGCCACAAATCTTTTTAATTTCATATACCCTCCAAAAAGTTAAATAAGCAAACTATGTCGTTTGCTTATTTGTTCCTAAAGTAACACTAAGTTCTTTAGTTTTTCCATCTCTATAAACTGTAACTTTAATAGTGTCTCCTACTTTATGTTGATACAAATAATATCTTAAATAAGCCAAGTTTTTAACTTCATTACCATCTATTTTAGTAATTATATCATTTGTTTCAAATTTAGCTTTACTAGCTGGACTACCTTTTTCTATACTTGCAACAAGAACACCACTAGAAAGACCAGAAGATTTAATTAAATCATAATATTGATATAAACTATAAGCATCAGTAATATCTAGCATTTGAATACCTAAATAAGGATATTCATAAGACTCACCACTTATAATTTGTTCAGCCTTAGTAATAGCATTTTCAATTGGAATAGCAAATCCCATACCTTCAACACCACTACTTACAAGTTTAAGTGATGTAATACCAATTACTTCACCATTACTATTACATAAAGGTCCACCGCTATTACCTGAATTTATTGCTGCATCAGTCTGTAAAACTTTCATAACATAATCATTACTTCTCGAATTATTAAGGGAAACAGCAACTTCTCTTTCTTTACCAGACACAATACCTCTCGTAACAGTCCAAGAATAAGCAGTATCAAGTGGTGCACCAACTGCAAACGCTGTATCACCAACTCTTAAATCTGCACTTTTACCAAGTTCAGCAACAGCCAAATCTTTTGTACTTTCTAAGCTTAAAACTGCAATATCAGCATATTGATCAGAACCAACTACTTTAGTTTCTACAGCATCTTTACTTGTAAACGTAACAGTTACCTTATTACCACCATCAATAACATGATGATTAGTCAAAATATAGTAGTTATTACTATCTTTTTTATATACAAATCCAGTACCAGATGATATCAAAGTTTGATCTTTATAAGTAGAAACAACTACCACAGCATCATAAACCTTTTCAACAGCATCAGCAATACCTTTATCAGTAACTGTAACATCTTTTTCAAGTTTAGTAATATTTTCAGTTATACTAGTTGGAAAAAAATATACAACAGCATACATAGCCAAGCATCCTACAAAAAATGCAATTAAATAATAAACTATTTTTTTTCTTTGTTTGTTTTGTTCTTCATTCATTTTTCTAACCTCACTATTTCTTTAAAATTATTTGGGAATCCCATTTCATGTAATACTTTTTCTATCTTAATTACCTTTAATTTACCTGAAAGTCTATCAAGTTCATAACCTATCTCACTAATAAACAAATTAAAATTATCTTCATCAAGCAATTGTTTTAAAATAATTATTAATGCAAACAAATCATTCTTTCCATATATATATTCCTCATTTATTTTAGGAATATACAATAGTTTATGATATTTTGTATCATCAATAGCTTTTTGAGTTCTATTTATATAACAAACATCTTCATGAGCACATAAATTACGATAATTAGCAACAATTGGTAAATAATCCACCATACTATCAATACTAACACCAAAAACATCAGCAATTTCCTTTTGATCTTGATACTGAAGTATTGTATAAAGTTCACCAACTATTCCAAATGATAAAACCTTCACAACAACCCAAAGAGGAATATAACCATAATTAATAAGGTAATGCGCAGTTGCACTATGTTGTTTACTATTAACACTTATCTGTCTTTTCATTTTTCTAATTAAATCATTAATTTGTCTATTCCTTTTTGAATCCCTTACAAAGTTATTTGGATTCAAATAATTATTTTCTTTAAACCCATGATTTTTACTCATTACATAAGCAAGTATACTTTTTAAATTATTTTCTACAACTAAAATATTTTTAAAAAGTATATTTCTTATTTGTCTGTCAAAAAGAAACATCGAATATAATTCATTAAATGTTGTACCTTCTAGATAAGTTTTGTTATCATCAGGCTTCATAAATAAATGACGGTAACCACTTAAGAAAAAGTAGTTTTCACGCAACAAAATAGTTTTAGCAGCCTCAATATCTTCAACCACTAAACCTTTTTTTGTAAGTATGTCAATTTGTTCATCTAATGTTTTAAATGTTTTCGATTTCACACTATACCGCCTTTACTTTAAACATTATATCACAACTGACAAAATAAATATATACCTAATTAATGGATATAATGTAAAAAACTCGTGAAGAAAAAGTGAAATATTAACTTAATTATAATAATGACTTATAGCATCAGATAATACTCGAGCAAATTCCATTTGATATTCTTTAGTTACAAGCTTACTTCTTTCCATAGAATTTGATAAAAAACCACATTCCACTAAAATACCTTTAGTTTTTAACTTATCATACATATATGTTGAAGTAGGGATTTTTTTTACTTCTCTATTACTATTCGTATTTTTATTTAAATATTCTTGCACACTTTCAGCTAATTTCTCATTATCTTTATTATAAAAAACTTGAGCACCATAATATCTTGAGTCAGTTAAATAATTTAAATGCACAGAAACATACATATCAACATATTTTTGATTTATAATTTTAATTCTTTCATCAAAATCTGCTTTTTTACGATGATTTTTAGCTCCATTACTTAAATCATTATTATCACTTCTTGTCATAATAACTGTAGCACCCATTTTACTCAAATCTTTTTCCAAATATTTACCAATTGCAAGAGTTATATCTTTTTCATAAATATCATTATAAAGAGCACCAGGATCAAGACCGCCATGGCCACTATCAACAACAATTACTTTACCCTGAAGTGGTAAATCAGCCCTAACTGGATAATCATACATAAGTATAAATAAACCTAAAAAAACAGACATGATTTTAACATAATAATTTTTCATAATAAATTATATTATAAAAAAGAAGAATTATTTATCATAATCTTCCATAAAGCTTTTATGTACTCCATCTTTTCGTATGCCAAGCACACAATTTAAATTAACATTATCCATAGATTTAAATATATTATAATCAATATCTGGATTTATTTCTCTAAGTTTTTTAATAAGTTCCTTCATTTCTTTTCTTTTACTAATATGTTCATCACTTTTACTTACTTTATCCGTAAACTTACATGCACAATTAATAAAAGCCAAATCATTATACTTACACCAAGCAAGTACATTTGCTTCTTTTACCAAATAAAGTGGTCTAATAAGCTCTAGTCCTTCAAAGTTTTCACTATGAAGCTTCGGCAACATAGTTTTTACCTCACTACCATAAAACATAGACAAAAGGGTTGTTTCAATAACATCATCAAAATGATGACCTAAAGCGATTTTATTACATCCAAGTTCCTTTGCTTTATTATAAAGATATCCTCTTCTCATTCTAGCACACATATAACAAGGACTTTTTTCATTCAAAAAATTAGCAACATCAAATATATCACTTTCAAACATTTCTAAATCAATATTTAAAACTTCAGCATTTTTAATTATCATTTGTTTATTTATTTCATTATAACCTGGATTCATACAAACATAACAAGCATCAAAATTTACTCCCCCATGTTTTTTTAATTCTTCCACGCACTTAGCAAGCAAAAAAGAATCTTTACCTCCAGAAATACAAACCATAACTTTATCGCCTTCATTAATAAGTTTATAATCTTTAACAGCTTTTACAAACTTAGCCCATATTTCTTTTCTAAATCTTTTTATAATGCTTCTTTCTATTTCCTTATATCTTTCCATTCAAAACATCTCCAAACAAGTTCCAAGGTTCATTCATCGGTGGATTACATTTAAAATCCATTAGCTCTTCACGCACAGGATGTTTAAATTTAATTTCATATGCCCATAAAGCAATTTGCTCCCCAACTTTTGCCTTAGAATTATATTTTTGATCTCCCCACAAAGCAAATCCACGAGATGAAAATTGCACTCTAATTTGGTGAGATCTACCAGTATCAAGTTTTATCTTAACTAAACTAAGCCCATTTTTAGAACTTAACAATTTATAACTTAATTTAGAATATTTACCTTTTTTATCCACAATAGTTTTATTTTCATTTTCTAATTTTAACAAATAATCTTCAAATACACCTTCATCAGGAACTTTTCCTTCCACAATAGCTAAATAAGTTTTTTCAAATTCATCAAGTCTTATCATATTACTTAACCTTGATGCTGACTTACTAGTTCTTGCAAACACCATTACACCACCAACAGGTCTATCAAGTCTATGCACAAGACCTAAATAAACTTCACCAGGTTTATTATATTTTTCCTTAATATATTTTTTTAAACTAGTAAGTAAGTCCAAATCATTTGTATTATCAGCTTGAACCAGTACATTCTGAGGTTTTTCTACCACTAATAAATGATTATCTTCATAAATAACTTTATTCATCTTGCCATCTACCATAAATACCACATGGAAGTACTAAATCATTTTTGCTTATCGGAAGACCAATTTCTCCAGCATCAACAACACCACCATAAGTTTTACCAACAGTTAGTTTTAATATATTATGTAAAACAGTACTAGAAACACCAGTAGTATAAGCATTAATAAGAAAAAATAATGGCTTATCACTTAAAAGAAGAGTACATCTACTTACTAATTCTTCCAGATTTTTTTCAAGCTTCCACACTTCACCACTAGGGCCTCTCCCATAAGAAGGTGGATCCATTACAATAGCATCATACTTATTTCCTCTTCTTATTTCTCTTTCAACAAATTTTAAACAATCATCAACCAAAAATCTTATATAATTGTTTTTAACTCCAGACAATTGAGCATTTTCTTTTGCCCATTCAACCATACCCTTAGCAGCATCAACATGAACAACAAGTCCTGCGCCAGCTTTACTACACGCAACAGTTGCACCACCAGTATAGCCAAATAAATTAAGAACTTTAATAGGTCTACTAGCATTTTTAATTTTATCCATCATAAAATCCCAATTACATGCTTGTTCAGGAAATAAACCCGTATGTTTAAAATTAGTTGGACTAACTTTAAACTTTAAATCTTTATAATTTACAGTCCAAAAATCAGGCAATTTTTTATTAAACTCCCAGTGTCCACCACCATCAACAAATCTATAATAAACTCCATCAATTTTTTTCCAAGCATTATCCATTTCAATTGGCCACATAGCAAGAGGTTCTGGTCTTCTAAGAACAATATTACCCCAACGTTCTAACTTTTCACCATTACCAGCATCCAAACATTCATAATCTTTCCATTCATTACTAATTCTCATAACTAACCACCCATCTCAGTCATTTCATAAATATTTTACCAAATTTCTAAATAAATGTCATCAAAAAACCTCACAAACCAAAGGCTCATGAGGATTAAAATCAAAATATCTATTAACGTTTACTAAATTGTGGAGCTCTTCTTGCTTTCTTAAGACCATATTTCTTACGTTCTTTAACTCTTGGATCTCTTGTAATAAATCCAGCATTCTTAAGAATATGTCTATAACTATCTTCTCTAGTTTGATCAGTATTAGCATCAAATGCTAAAAGTGCTCTAGTAATACCTAGACGAATTGCACCAGTTTGTCCTGAAAATCCGCCACCAGTTACATTAACATCAATGTCAAATCTGTTTTCATTACCTGTTGCAACTAATGGTTGTTTTAAATCCATAACTAGTGTTGCAAATGGCATATATTCATTAACATCAACACCATTAACAGTAATATTACCAGTACCACCAACAAGTCTAACTCTTGCTACACTTCTTTTTCTTCTACCAGTTGCTGTCCATTCTTGTTTCTTAGCCATAATTCCTCCTATTTAACTTCCAAAGCCTTAGGCTTTTGAGCTTCATGTTTATGATCTGGTCCACTATAAACAAATAATTTCTTACCCATAGCTCTACCAAGTCTATTATGAGGAAGCATTCCTTTAACAGCTCTTTCAACCATTTCTTCTGGATAATTATTAATCATTTCTTTAGCAGTTCTTTCTCTAAGTCCTCCTGGGAATCCACTATGATTATAATATTTCTTATCTTCTAGCTTATTTCCAGTTAAAACAACTTTTTCAGCATTAACAATAATTACATAGTCACCACAATCAACATATGGAGTGTAAGTAACTTTATGTTTTCCACGTAAAACGTGAGCAGCTTTAGTAGCTAAACGACCTAAAGTTTCACCTTCAGCATCAATAACATACCAATTTCTTTCGATATTTTCTTTTTTTTGCATAAATGTTTTCATATACTAATCCTTTCATTATGTTTTTTGCTTAATTTTCCCACGACTAAACAAATTACATAAATAAAATGTACCGATTTAAATTATATGAGAAAAATGGCAAAAAGTCAAACCTTTTTACACATTTTGCATATAATTTTACAATTTTTTTTAAAATTTTACTATTTAAATTCATTTTTTTATTATTTTACATTAAAATTAAATTTAATTTTTTCTAAATATAGACCTTCCGCAGGTACAATGCTTAATTTTTTATTTAAATTTTCATTTAAAAGCATATTTTCTACCACATTAATATCCGTTTTTCCTCTGCCAACATCTAGTAAAGCTCCAACCAAATGACGTACCATGTAACGATAAAAACCCGCACCAATAAATTTCATGATAATAATATCTCCATGTTTTTTTATACTAATCTTATAAATACAAGTAGTATAATCAACCCTAAATCCACTCACAAAATTATGAAAATCATGAACACCTATAAATAACTTACTTGCTTTTCTCATTTTTCTAATATCTAAAGGATATCTAACTTGATAGTAATACCCATCATAATCTTTTCTATACTTACCATTATTTATTTTATAAACATAAGTTTTTTTCTTTACACTATGTCTAGCATGAAAATCATTACTTACCTTCATACATTTTTTTATTATTATTTCGTTATTTAATATTTCATTTAATCTATCAATTTCCTTGATAGATACTTTTCCATCATAGTCAAAATGAGCCCCTTGATCAAGGGCATGAACACCTGCATCAGTTCTTCCACTTCCCTTTATGACTATCTCCACACCAAAAACTTTACTTAAGGCATCTTCCAAAGTTTTTTGAACACTTTTAACATCATTCTGTCTTTGAAAGCCATGAAACTTCGTCCCATCATAACTAAACTTAATTAAATATCTCATGACTTAATCCTATAAATAGCTTTTAAAAGCTCATCTAATTCTTTATAATGATTTATTTTTATTCCTTTATTTTCGCTTTTGTTAGTAAATTCCACTATCTTAGGTAAGTCAATATATTTACTCAAAGTTTTATCAAACATATCACTTGTTTCATACACAATTTCTTTGTTTAAAACATACACTTTATCCACAAGATTAAAAAATAAATTACTATTTATATCCACTAATACTATTTTTCTTCCATAACCAGATATTCTTTTAAATAATTTCTTAAAAAAATCAATATCTTTATTTGTTAAACCTATACTAAAATTATTTAAAATTATACATTTATCTTGAAGTTTACTAGCAAGCACTACCCTATTTTGATTTCCATGACTTAAATCATCAAAATTACATTCAAGTGTATTTTCACCAAGTCCCACCATTTTTAATGCATCACTTGCTTTTTTTAAAACAATATCCTTAACTACTTTACCACTATAATCTTCATCTTTATAATCTTTACTAATTACCCCAATAATATTTCCTTCCAAACTACTTAATTCCATAAAGCCTCCAACAAGTTATCCACATCAAAATAAACTCTATCTAAAATATCATAATACATAAGCTGAATAGATAAATCAACTACAAAAGGTACTCCAAACCCAAGCTTCTTAAGTATTTTTTCATTTTTTAACACCATTTCCATATTACCTTCAAGAACTTTCATATCTTCATCATACACAATTACATAATCACCAAATAAAGCATCTTCGACATTACTAGTTACATTTATATAATGAATATTTTGTTTATTTAATAGTTCAAGTATTTCTTTTTTTTCTTTATTACTTAAACCACTTAAACTATCACTTAACACCACCCTTTTACTTGGAAACATTTCTAAAGTGTTTTTTAATTTTTCAAAAGGTAAAATATCAATTATTTGATACACACCAAACTTAGACATAAATTTTCTATCAGCATTATTTGAAAGAATAATATAATTTACGTTATCATCAAACTCCATACAAAACTACGCTCCCTTCTTCCATACTTTTTTTTACATCTATAAGCCTTTGGTTAGTACTTCCTCTAAACTTACAATTTAAACTCTTTTTAGCAAGTACAAATTTACCATCTACCAAAACATCAACATTTTTTAAAAGTTCGAGTCTATCTTTATCACCAGCAAGAAGTGCCTCATAGGTAAAGCCTGTATAAGCCCAAACATTAAGTCCAATACTTTTAGCAAACTTAGCTATTTCCAAAGCTCCTTTAGCTTGAAAAAAAGGATCTCCACCAGATAATGTAATACCTGTTTGATACTTTAAATTCTTTAATTTTTCACAAATATCTTTAGTATCAATTTCAAAACCACCAAACATATCATGAGTTTCAGGATTTTGACATCCTTCACATTTATGTAAACAGCCTTGAAACCAAATTACAGTTCTAATACCAGAACCATCTAAAATACTATCAGGCTGTATATCTGCAGCAAGTCTAACTATCATTTTCTTCACTTCTTTCTTTATGTCTTTTAACCAAACTATTTATCTTAATAAAATGATGATTAACACCAGATTTACCTATTTTATAACCATTTTCTAGCGTTACAATATCTGCAAGTTCTTGCATAGAAACTTCAGGATACTTTACTCTTGCATCTGCAACAATCCTTGTATTTTCTTCAAGTAAATTAAATAAATCATGCGTCTTTAAATAATTAATATTTTCTAGTTGCATTTGCCCCGTTCTAAAAGTCTTTTCTTGATTAGCAATCTCACAATTATTTAATCTATTAACCATATTTTTATGATCTCTATATATCCTTATATCTTCAAAATAAAATAACGAATTGGTAGCTTTAAATCTTTTTATTAAATCACTTATATCTTCACTTGCTTTAATATAAACAACATTTTTATATCCTCTTTTAATAAGTTTAGCTTTTAATTTAAAGTACTCAAGTAAATTAAGTACTTGTTTAGCAAGCCTTTCCTTAGTAAAAATAAACTCTAAATGATAACCACTAGTACTTGGATTAGAAACATTACCAACAGCAAGAAAAGCTCCTTCCAAAAACGCTATTTTCTCTTCATCACTAACCAAGTCATCAACTTCTATTTTTATTCCCACACTAATATCTTTCTTTATAAAATCAATTTTTTCTTTTATATTAAGAATATATATTTGTTTTACTTTAAATCTTTTTTGCATTCTTATAACAATACTTGGATTAACATCATATATTTCTTTTATTTCTTTATAAATTCTTCTAGCTATACTAGCATTTTCCAAAGTAATACTTATTTCTTCTTTATTAAACTTAGCAACACTATTTAAAAATGCCACAAGTTCATATCTAGCTTCCAGAGAATTAATATCATTTTTAGTTATTTCTTCTTTTAAACTCGTCGTAAATGTCATTTTCTTTTACCATCCATTAAGTATGAGAATAATAAATATCCTGTTTTTAGCGCATCATGTCTATACCAACCATCCTCAATAGTAAATAATTTATCTTGTATAACATAAATATTACTTTCATCAAGTTCATGCATGTCCAAAATAACAGGATCTTTTTGTTCTTCCGATGCATATTTATTAGCTAAATCACTATCGATGACTTCATTATTAGCAATAACAACATCTATACTACCTTTACCTAAATATTTTTCCAAATAATCAATATGATCTTTTACAGTAAAATCATCTGTTTCACCAGGTTGAGTAAACAAATTACAAATATATACTTTATCAGCTCTAGCATTATTAATAGCATGCACTAACTTTTTATTAATTAAATGTGGCACAATACTTGTAAGTAAACTACCAGATGAAAAAATAATCAAATCAGCTTCCTCAACAGCGCGAGTAACATTAGGATTTACTTTTATTTCTTTGTCATATTTAACTTCTACAATTTTATTTGCGCATTTAGTAAGTTCATGTTCCCCATAAACTTTTTTACCACTTGAAGTAATACCAACTAAATTTACATTATCTTCAGTTAAAGGTAAAACATTACCCTTAACATCGAGTAACTTTTCCATAACTGGCATTGCACCAGCAAAATTACCTTTTAAATCCATTAAAGCCATCAAAAGCAAATTTTTAACAGAATGAATGCCTAAAGATTTAGACTTAGTAAAACGATAATTCATTAAATCAATAACATCACTATTTGTATCAGCCATACTAAGCATAACTTTCGTAATATCACCAACCGCGGGAATATTAAGTTCTCTTCTAAGTAAACCAGTACTTCCCCCATTATCAGCAACAGAAACAACCGCAGTTATTTCTACGGGAAAAAGTTTAATACCTTTTAAAAGTTGAGAAAGACCACTTCCTCCACCAAATATAACAATTTTTTTCATAATTAATCACGTAATTACTATATCACAAATATTATAAAAATGGAATATTACTTCGCTTTACTCCTCCATTAACTTCATAACATTTATCAATAATCATAAAAGCACTAGGATCAATTTCTAAAATTCTTTTCTTTAAATTATAATAATCATTGTTAGAAACAGCACACATAATTATAACACCATTTTTATGTGAATATCCACCAGTACCAGGTATCGTAGTAAATCCTGTTTCAAATTCTTCCAAAATTAATTTCTTTATCTTTCTAGTTTTCCTAGTATATATATAAAATAATTTACTATCAGAAATACCAAACATAATTTTATCAACAAAGAAAGTAGAACAATACAAAATTATAAAAGAATAAACTCCATTAGTAAAACCGAAAACAAACATTCCAGACACAATAATAAGTCCATTTGCAAATATCATAGCCTTTGATTCACTAACTTTACAATATTTATTAATAATTTGCATTATAATATCAGAACCACCAGCAGTAAAACCGCTTCTATAAATAAATCCAGTACTTATGCCATACAAAATAAGGGCAAATAATAATGTTAAATAAAAGTCTTCAGTTATAAGATATTTACTTAAGAAAGTAGCCATAGGAAGGGAAATAGTAACCATAAGGGGATAAAGCAATGAACCAACAATATTTTTCTTTGTAGTACTCCATCCTAAAAATATATAGCAAATAATAAGTAAAATTACATTGGCACATAACAAAAATATTGATGGTGTCCATCCAAATATTTTTTGCATAACAATAGCAATACCACTAAAACCAGATACAACTAAATCATTCGGAGTTAAAAACAAATTAAAACATAAAGCATAAAAGAATAACCCGAAAACCAAAGAACATCCATCAAAAATAATTTCTTTATAATTTATCTTTTCCATTTTTTTAACCACTTTTCTATATTAATTATAAACTAATATTTAATTTTTAGCAATTATTAATATTAAAAAACATATATTGTTTTAGAGGTGAATTTTAAAAATGAATGGTAATTTCTATCAAAATCCAACATTTCCTACTCAAAGTTTTCAAACTCCACCAGGAAATATGGCGGTAACTGAGGTAAATAATAACAATAATTTACCTGATGAACAAAGTTATATAGAAAATATTCTAAGACTTAACAAAGGAAGAAAGATTAAAGCCTATGTTTCATACCCAGACAGTAGCGCATGGCAAAACAAAGTATATGAAGGCATAATTGAAGAAGCAGGCAGAGACCATCTTATAATCAGAGATAACACTAATAATCTTTGGTACTTAATTAGAATAATTTATTTGAACTATGTTGAGTTTATGGAACCAATTATCTATTCTCACAGTTTCTCAGAAAAAACATACTAAGAAAACATCGACAATTTTAATGTCGATGTTTTATCAATTTAAATTTATGTAATTTTTCATTATAAAAAACTTCAATATTAACATTAATTTTAATCATTAATCATTATATAATCTCTTAATAAATCGGCTTGAAATTGCCAGTTATTGACATATTTTACTATATTTACTGGAGTTTTATGTCGATAACTAGGCTTTTCAATTATTTTAAAACCTCTACAAAATCATTTTTGCAGAGGTATTTTTTTAATATTTCACTAGATTATAATATTCATTCTTTAACCAATCAGACAAATAAGTAACATAAGAAATTTCAGCAAGTTTATATGAAAAAATTTCTTGATATGTTTTACCGCTATCATAAAATGCACCATCAAATTTATCAATAAATTCAGAAACAACATTATATAAATCTTTTCCAGAACCTTCTTTATCAATTTTTACCGTTAACAGACCTTTTAAATTAGAAGAAAAATTAACATCATTTTTCAAATTATGCTTTAAATTCAAAATATCTTTTTCTGTAACTTCATGTTTATTTCTATAATCAGTTATAGGATTATGATAGGTTTCATTATATTCAATTAATCCATAATAATATAAAGTAATATAACACCCTAAATTATTGAGCAAAGCTTCATAAGAGTCATTTTTTAATGTTATCCCTTTTAAATTACCACAAGTGACATTTTCCTTCGGTTTATCCATCGTTTTATCCAGATTATATTTCATTTCAGTTAAATTTAAATCATATATATCCCACAAATTTGATGTACCATCTATATTTTCATTTTTTTTATGTTTTAAGTTCATAAAACACAAAATTAAAACCAAGATTATCATCGCAATTAACAAAAATATTTGAATAACTTTAAAATTAACATTTTTCTTCATTCATCTTCACCTTTTCCTATTTATTTCTAAAATAATGATATCACAAAAAAATATAGATGACAACACAAAAAAAGACACAACGTGCCTTTTACATATTTAAAAATAATATTTAAAATTCTGCTTTTCTTTTCCTAAATTTGTCTTAGGTCCATGCCCAGGATAAACATCTATATCATCCGAATACTTGCTTATTAGTTCAAGACTTTTTATAATATCTTCTTCACTTCCACTTGGTAAATCGCATCTACCAATTGTGTGATAAAATAGAAAGTCACCCGTAAACATAACTTTTTCTTTAGGAAAATAATAAGTTAAGCTATCTTCTGTATGTCCCGGAGTTTTAATTACTTCATAATCAAATAAACCACTTCTAACATTTTCATGTAAACCAAAATGTTCTTCAAGTTTTTTTAAAGCTCCAACATGATCAAAATGATGATGAGTAATAAGTATTTCTTTGATATTTTTATCTTTACAAGCATTAATTATTTTTTCTGCTTCATCGCCTGGATCAACAATAAAAGAATTATCCCCAATAGTAACAATATAACAATTTTCTTGCAAAGAACCAACCACTAATGTATCTATTTTCATATTAATTAAAGTACTGAGTTCTTGAATAGAACCAGCCTCCTCCTCCGGGATATCCTGGTGGCACAATACTATAAGCAACAAAAGTATTATATCCTTCATATTGATGTTTACTTACTTGGAAATGTAAATGAGTACCTGTAGAACATCTTTCCCAAGACTTCGTACCAGTTCCTCCACCTTGTCTTCCAATTACTGTTTCTGCCGTTACTTTTTGTGAAACAGAAACATTATATGAAAGCAAGTGTGCATATAAAACAGTGTAATACTCACCTTTAATAACATATTGAATATAAACTTGATTACCACCACAAACTTTTTTACCAGTTCTAGCCATTGTTTTTTTAGCATCAACTATACCAACAACAACACCATTACCAATTGAATAAACACTAGTACCTTCCGCATTTCCTCCCAAATCAACAGCTTTATGTATCTTAAGTTTACCAGTAAATGGATCAATTCTTTGACCATATTTACTATTAACCCTTCCTTTATTTAAAGGCTTGAGCCAAGCATCATTACCAGCAATTCTAGAACAGTCTTCCAAAGTTTGTTCACTTTTACAGCCAATTTTATTATAATAATCAACAAGTTGTTGTTTAGAATTAATTTCATCAACTAAATCCATTCCAATTTCATTAAGACTAGCCAAATCATTTTGTAAAGCCTGAATATTATTTTTATAAGTTTCTATATTAGCTTCTAATTTTTTTTCATAATTAGCTAAATCTACTTGTGTTTGTTTATTAGTATTAATTAGCTCTTCAAATTCAGTTAATTTATCTTTATTATAGTTAGACAATTCTTTAACTGCATCAATTCTCATAATTAAATCAGTCATCGATGATGAATTTGTAACAAACTCCATATAAGAACTATTACTCATCATTATCTGATAAGCTTCCATCAACTGATTAGTTTTTTCTTCAAGTTCTTGTATTTTCACTTCAGTCTGGGCAATTACTTGCTTAGCTTCTGCAATTTTAACTCTACCATTATCTATTTCTTTTTCAGCATTATTAATATCATTATTTTTAGATGTAATTTGGTTCTTAGTCAAATTCTTTTTATTATTATTAGCTTGTTGTTTAGCTTTTAAATCAGCAAGTTCCTGTTTTAATTCTCCGAAAGTATTTGCTTTAGCATATGTATCCGCCGGCTTAAATATAAAACAAGAAACAAATATAAATATTGCTAAAATATATCTAACAAAATATCCACTTAATTTTTTCGCACTCATAATTACACCTTCAAGTACTTTCTAACAGCTTTAATACTGCCATACATACCAACCAAAGCACCAATTGCAACCACAATAAGTGAAACATAGAATACAAATGGATAAGGTTTAATAAGCATAATCATATTTGAAAATAATTTACCATGAAGTCTTGAATAAAGAATAACATAACCATAAATAGTAATACATACCGGAATAACTGAACCAATTAAACCAATAATTAAGCCTTCAAACAAGAAAGGAAGTTTAATAGTAATATTACTAGCACCAACAAGTCTCATAATTTCTATTTCATTTCTTCTACTAAATATTGTAAGTTTAATAGTATTACTAATTAAGAAACTAGTTACTAAAATCAAAGCAATTACAACAACTACAACAATCTTTTGAACAACATCAAATACAGATATTACTTGTTCAACCATTCCTTCACCATACTTAACAGTATCAACTCCAGTTATAGCCTTAACATATTCACTTGTTTCGCTTAATTTTTTAACATCATTTACCTTCAAAACAAAAGAATCTTTCAAAGGATTTTCATCTAAATAATCTAGAACAGTCTTAAATGAATCATCATAATTACTCATTTCAAGTTTCCATTCATCTTTACTTTTAAACTCTACTTCATCAATATTTTTATAACTTTTTAGTTCAGTCTTTATATTTTCAATCTGTTCCTCTGTTACATCTTTTTTAAGATATGTAACAACTGTAAGTTCATCTTCAATTAACTTAGTTGCATTTTGTACATTAGCGGCGGCCACAATAGCTACAGCCACCAAAATAAGAGTTATTGTTGTACACATAATTGATGCAAAACTCAAAGAAAAGTTTCTAACGACGCTTTTGAAAGCATCTCTTATACTTCTAAAAAATATTCTACATGCCCTCATTTGTCTTATAACTTCCTTTCGCATAATCATGAGTTAAAACTCCATGATTAATAACTAGAACTCTTTTCTTCATTCTATTAACAATATCTTTATCATGGGTAGCCATAATTATAGTTGTACCCAATTCCTTATTAATATTTTCAATTACTTTCATAATTTCTTCACTAGTTTCAGGGTCTAGATTACCTGTTGGTTCATCACAAATTAATAATTTTGGTTCATTAACAATTGCCCTTGCAATACAAACTCTTTGTTGTTCCCCACCAGAAAGTTCTCCCGGAAAAGAACGTACCTTTTCTTTAAGTCCAACTCTTTCTAAAGCATTTAAAACTTTAGGTCTTATTTCAGAACCCTTCATACCAACACACTCTAAAGCAAATGCTACATTCTCATACACTGTAAGCCTAGGTAATAATTTAAAGTCTTGAAATACAATACCTACTTTTCTTCTAAGCTTATAAACTTTTCTATTTCTTAGTTTACCAACATTTAATCCCCCAACAAAAACAGTACCACTTGTTGGTTTTTCTTCTCTATAAAGCATCTTAATAAATGTTGATTTACCACTTGCAGTTAGACCAATAACAAAAACAAACTCACCCTTAGCTACACTAACTGTCATATCAGCTACTGCAGTAATTCCATTTTTATAAGTTTTATTAACATTTTTTAATTCTATAAACTTCATATGGTCCTCCACCATAATTATATCACGATTTCTGCATCAAATAAATGCCAAATTTATGTAATTTACACGTATTTAACTCATGTTTACTTGAAACAAGTACATAATTTTAATATAATAACTACATACGGAGATGATATTTTTTGAAAAAAAATGAATTTATCGAAGGTGCTTTAATAGCAACTATAGCCATAATTTTATCTAAAATACTCGGAGTACTTTACGTAATTCCATTTTATAATATAATCGGTGAAAATGGTGGGTCATTATATGGATATGCCTACAATATATATAATTTCTTTTTAATTATATCATCCGCAGGTATACCACTTGCTATAAGTAAAATCACTAGTGAATACAACACATTAGGCAAAATGAAGGAAAAAACTTACATGTTTAAATATTCACAAAAAATAATAAGAATATTTTCTATTGTATCATTTTGTATATGTTTCTTCGGAGCAAGTATCATAGCAAATGCCATAGTTGGGGATTTAACTGGAGGAAACACAGTATCAGATGTTGCATTTGTAATCAGATGTGTATCATTTGCCATTTTAGTTGTACCACTATTAAGTATTTTCAGAGGATACTTGCAAGGTCATCACTACATTGCAGCTCCATCAATTGGTCAAGTAATTGAACAGTTTGTAAGAGTCTTAGTAATTATAGTTGGTTCTTACTTAGCACTAAAAGTATTTCATTTATCAACTGCCCAAGCTGTTGGTATCGCTGTATTTGGAGCGTGTGCTGGTGCTCTAGTTTCATATCTTTATCTACTTATTAAAACAAACAAAGTAAAAAAAGATTTATTTGTGCCATATGAAGAAGTATCTAAAGATGAAAAGAAAACAATATTTAAAAAACTAATTGGGTATTGTATTCCATTTATTGTTATTAATGTAGCTAATAGTATTTATAACACTGTTGATATGATATTAGTTATCAAAGGTTTAAATTGGATAGGTTACCCAGCTGGGGACATAGAAACAATATCCTCAGTATTTACCACCTGGGGAAGTAAACTTGTAAGTGTAGTAACTGCAATTGCAACCGGACTTGTAATAAGCTTAATTCCAACTATTGTGGAATCTTACACTAAAAAAGATATGAAAGAAGTAAACTCACAATTTAACAAAACCCTTCAAGTGCTTTTATATGTTATATTACCCCTTTCAATATTCTTAAGTATATTTTCAAAACAGGTTTGGACAATATTCTATGGCGAAAGTTTCTATGGTCCATTAATATTCAAATATACTATATTACTTGCCATATTAGACTCAGCTTACATAATGATATGTAGTGCTCTCCAAGGCTTATCAAAAACCAAACTAATTTACATATCATGTGGAACTGGATTAATTACTAAAACAATATTAGACATTCCCTTAATATTCTTATTTAATAAACTCGGCATATATCCATTCTATGGAGCAATACTTGCAACCACAATTGGTTACATATTATCATTAATAATTCCGCTTTATACACTACATCATAAATACAACTTTAGTTATAAAGAAACAGTTAAATCTATACCAAAACTTATATTAACAATAACAATATTAATAGCAATATGCCTAATTATTAAACCACTTATATTTAATCACATTACAGGCAAATTATATATGTTACTAGCTCTAGGATTTATAGGTCTTACTTGTTTAGCACTTTATTATTTAATGAATAAAGATTTACTTAACAAACTTCTCGGAGATAGATTATCAAATAAATTTAAAAGAAAGAAAAAAGCTTCAGAAAGTTAATCTGAAGTTTTTAATTCTGTTTTTTCAGCATCACTAAAACTGGTTTCTTCTTCTAAATCTGTTATATGCCTTCCAATAAAGCTTCTTTTGAACCTTTTTTAGTTACAATATAATGAATATTTGACATATCTAGTATACTACTTTCAAGTATCGCAAGGTATAAATTAAATCCAACATAGCTATCACAATATGAAGATACTGTAAATGAATATGGAATTGTTTGTAATCCTTTATTTCTTGACATCGGATAGCTATTAGTTAAACTAATTGAATTAATTCCGTTTAATTTTATTTTAGCACAGCTAGACAGACTTACTTCAGTTATATTATTTCCATCATCTACAGTTTTCATAAAAGCAGATGATATTGCTAGAACTAAAACTAGTATTATTAAAATTGATAACATTATAAGGATAATTACTTTTTTTACTTAATCATTTTATCACCATCACAATAATTATACAAAACATCTTTTGTCTGTCAAAATGATAACAGAGGTTTCTAAAATGAATATAGAAGGATTAAAAGAAATACGTGAAGATAAAGATTTAAATCAAATAGATGTTGCTAAAGCATTAGGTATAAAGCAACAATATAGTGAATATGAAATTGGGAAAAGATTAATCCAATTAATTATTTATATGACTTAGCTGAATTTTATAACACTTCACTAGACTATTTAGTAGGAATAATAGATGAAATAAGTTGCCTTATATTAATGTTCATGATGAGAATGTCCTTTTACTCCATACTTATTAGTTATCGGATCTTTAAATATAAAGTTTTCAAATGGCATTAATGTAAGAATCATATAAAATCCAAATATAATAAATAATAATATTACTGCAAAATAAGTAATAAAGAAATTAGTTGGATCCAAAAGAATTAAATATTTAAATAACAAATTACTAAAAATAATAGCTATATAAAATATTATTATATCAATTGGTAACATAGCTTTCTTAGTAAATATTTGATATGTGTAAAAAAGAACAGGTATAATAATTATTATTGCAAGTAAACTAGCAGTCTTGGCTACAAAATAATTAGGTTCTAACCCATATTTTGCTCCATCATATAACATCCATATAAAACTTGGAGTCAAAGCTATTTTAATATGCTCCCATGTACTTTCATTAACCGCAGCAAATATTGAAACAAACCTTTTATGTCCACTCCACTCATACATAAAATGAAGTAAAGTTCCAAATATAGAAACAAATAATATTCCAATTATAGTATCCATTTAATTATCAATTCTCCCTTCAATTTAAAATTTAATATACCATTTTTAAGACTTTTGCTAGTCTTTTTTAAAAACTCTCATTTCTGAGAGTTTTTTATTTTATTGAAACATTTTTTTAGCTGTTCTAAGCATTTGAGCTGTATAACCATATTCATTGTCATACCAAGCAAGTACTTTAACAAGTTGAGAACCATCAGCTTCCACAATGCTTGTAGAAAGTCCATCAACTATTGCTCCAACTTTTTTACCTAAACAATCACTTGAAACAATTGGATCCATTGTAAATTTAATTGTTTCATTTTGATTTTCACTAAATAATTTATTAATTTCTTCCACACTTGTATTTCTATTTAATTCTAAAGTTAAATCTAGAGCAGAACCATCCGCAGTTGGAACCCTTAAAGCATTACCATCAAGCTTACCAAGAAGTTCAGGAATAACCAAACCAATAGCTTTTGCTGCTCCTGTACTAGATGGAACAATATTTTGAGCACATGCTCTACCACGTCTTGATTTAATACCCTTTTTATGAGCTATATCGAGTGTTGCTTGATCATTTGTATAAGCATGAACAGTTGTCATAAATCCTTTTTTAATACCAATATTTTTTTGCAAAATATTAAGAACTGGAGCTAAACAATTTGTTGTACAACTTGCTGCACTAACAATAACATCATCATTTGTTAAAATGCTATCATTAACATTATAAACAACTGTCTTCATTTCACCTTTACCTGGAGCACTAATCAAAACTTTTTTAGCACCAGCAGTAATATGTTTCATTGCATCTTCTTTTTGAGTAAACTTACCAGTACATTCAAGAACTAAATCAACTCCAAGTTCCCCCCAAGGTAAATTAGCTGGGTCAGTTTCACTATAAACTTTAATTCTCTTAACACCTGCAACTACTATTTCATTACCTTCTGCTTTAATTTCATCTTCATGAAATGAACCATGTATAGTATCATATTTAACTAAATATGCTAAATCCTCCGCACTTGTTAAATCATTAATAGCTACAATATCAAAATCTGTTTGTGTAACTATTTGTCTAAAGGCTAGTCTGCCTATTCTACCAAAACCATTAATTGCTACTTTAATCATTATATCTTCCTCCTATAAATTCACGCAATATTGATTCATCATTAACATATTCTCCCGGTATGGGAAAGAATTGTTTCAAAAAATCCACTAATCTTCTAGCTTCTTCGTAATAAATGCTATCCACACTTACTGACAAAAGAAGTGGCTCAACATAAACCTTCAAAACCCCTACTTCATATGGAAGTGCTGTATTAACTATTGTATTTGCTTGATGTATATATGGAAATATATATTTTTCTTCTCCATTTCTAACACTTTGCCAATTATCAATAGTTTTTATAACATCATATCCACGTGTTCTATTATCCCTAACTATTCTTCTAAGTAATCTTAAATCAAGTGTTGACACATAATTATATTTATCTATACTTAAAGGAATAAATGGACTTAAATAAATTTTATATTTAAACTTTTTATCAATTTCCTTAGTAAGTTCATCATTTAAAGCATGCAACCCTTCAATTAAGAAAATACTTTTATCAGTCATTTTAACTTCACCCTTATAGTATTCTCTAAGTCCAGTCATAAAATTATATTTAGGTAATTTAATACTTTCACCAGCAAGTAACTTACCTAAGTTTTCATTAAATAATTTAACATCCAAAGCTTCTAAACATTCAAAATCAAATTTACCATTTTCATCTTTCGGAGTATCATCTCTATTAACAAAATAATCATCTAAACTTATGTTTATTGGATTATAACCCAAAGTTTCGAAATATGATGCTAACCTACTTGTTGTTGTTGTCTTTCCACTTGATGATGGACCTGCAATAAGTATAAACTTAATATCTTTATTCCTCTCAATTTCTTTAGCAACTTCTGCAATATTTAAATTAAACATAAGCTCACTTGATTTAATAAAATTAATTATTTTGCCAGTTCCAACATCTTTATTTAAATCCGTGACATATGGCATATTTAAGTTTTCAAGCCATTTTTTTCCACTTGCAAAACTTTCAATAATTTTATCATAATGAACATACTCAGGAACATTACCATGACTTCGGGTTGTTGGAAACAAAAGTATTACCTTATTATTTCCTAAATAAACAAGCTCAAACTTATTTAAAGCCCCGGTACTATAAGGCATTAATGAATAAAAATAATTAAGTTTATTCTTAAGTTTATACAAATTAACAACCTTATCACTTATATTTTGGATATTATTTGCTTTTTCATACTCATTTTTATCTTTATAATACTTAATTGCATCTTTCGGAGAAACATTTAACTTCTCAATTAATTCATTGTCACTAATTATTTTACACATTTTTTCTTTAATTAATGATATATCTTCTTGAGTAAGTATTCGGGATCCTTCAATAAACCCCAGCATCCCTCTTGGAACACTATGTTCAAATGAAACATCAAATCCATTAAAAACTTCTTGTAAAGCCACTAAAAACAAAAATTTTAAACCCGCTTTATAAATTCTATTACCAATCAAATCATTTGTATTTATAAATTCTATTTTTACATCTTCAAGTATTTTATTATCCAAAGAAAATACTTCGTTATTTATCTTATAACCAACAATATTTTCCATATCAAAGTCCTTACTTGCATCATAAAACAAAGTACCCTTTCTGTACTCGTGAACAGTATTATCATTAAATGTAACTTTAACTATATCCATCTAATCTCCCTCTATTCTTATTAATTATATCAATTTTTTTTAAATTTGTGAATAAAAAATAACATATTTTACTATTATTTATGTAGGTGATATATTTTGAACATAATTCCAACAGTAATTACAAGAAGTAACAATAAAGAATATGCTTATGATTTATATTCTAGACTTTTACAAGATAGAATTATTTTTTTAACTGGTGAAATTGATGATACAATGTCAAACATCATTATAAGTGAACTTCTTTATTTAGATAATATTAATCATGAAAATATATATTTGTATATAAACTCTCCGGGTGGTGCCATAACTTCTGGAATGGGAATTTATGACACAATAAGATTTATTGAAAGCAAAGTTATAACTATCGGAGTTGGAATGTGTGCTAGTATGGCAGCATTTTTACTTTCAAGTGGTGATGAAAGATATGCTCTTCCAAATGCTGAAGTTATGATCCATCAACCTCTCGGAGGGGCTCAAGGTCAAGCAACAGATATTAAAATAGCTGCTGAACGTATAATAAAATTAAAAGAAAAACTAAACAAAATTTTAGCGGATAACACACACCAACCACTAGAAAAAATATATGAAGACACAGAAAGAGATAATTTTCTAAGTGCCCTTGAAGCTAAAGAATACGGACTTATAGATGACATCATAAAAAAGAATGAATTTTAGTTCATTCTAATTATAACTTCTCCATCTTCAGAATACAAAAATTTTTCTTTTGCATATCTAAGAACATAATCATCATCTTGAAGTTTAGTTACTTCACTAACTAATTTTTCTTCTTCACTTAATAAATTATTATATTTTTTATTTAAACTTGTAATTTTACTTTTATTTTCCATAATTTTAGTCCAATCTCCAGCAACAGAACTAACCAAAGATACAATAAGAAGAATAATTACGGCAGATATTACAAAAAGCCGTTTTTTTTCTTTTTTTGTTTTTTTCATACCGAATCCTCCTCATTCTTCACTCAGATTATACAAAAAAATTTCAAAAATATAAACTATTATTTTTGAAATTTAATCATTTTTACATATTCTTTACACTTTTCATATATTTTTAGCATAAAGAAAAAACCTAAAATTACTACTAAAACAAAATATGGATGAATAATTCCAAAATTAATTTTATACATTAAATATATGTATAAAATCACCATATCTATAACGAAAACAAGTGTTACCAACAACTTAATAACATTATTTTTATTACTAAGCATAAATTTATTAAATCTTGCAAATAAATAAAATGCAATTCCATAAATAAAAGATACTAAGAAAGATATAACTTGAACATAACTATTCATTTAAATAATTTACTTATGATACTATCTTCTTTATTTTTTGTTTTACCATCAATATACATAAATGAATTAATCTTTCCTTTTATCTTTACATTTCCATCCATAGTATCAAGTTTTAATAGTTCAAGACCACTACCAAGTATTCTAAGATTCCCCATAACCGTTTCCATTAAAAATTCTTCATCATCAAAACTCACAATCTTATTAACACCATTTAAACTAATGCTACCTCTATCAACAATTTTAACCTCTTGATTACCATAAGTAGTATCCATTATTATCACCATTTAAATATATGAAAAAAACAGATAATTTATAACTATCTGTTTGAAGATTGTCTTTGTAAAGATAAACCATTAAGTTCAATCATAGGATCTGCTGGATCTAAGCTTTCAACAAATTCTTGTACTCTTTGTTTTACAACCTTATCAGTCGCTATATTTTTATATGGTTGCAAGGCTTCTTCTAATTGAGTTTTAACTTCCTCAGAACGTGTCCAGTGAATAACAACATCATTTTGTTCAAGAAATTCATAACTATCTAATTCAGGAAAATAAATAATTCCTGATGCTCTTAAAGTTTCATATTTAGCTTTAAAAATATCCAAATTTCGAATTCCAAGTGCATGAGCATTATAATCACTTTCAAGAATGTCTTCTAAAGCAAACTCAAGACCAACATATATTTCCTTCTTATAATATTTTTTTCCATCAAATCCTGAAACTTTAGCACCAACTAAGATTTTATTATCATCTTTATCTTTACCATAAACATATTCTATATTATATAACATTTAACTCCACTCCTTTTAAGCGACATTTTTTAATTATACCACATATAAATTATATGTCAAGTCCACGGATAATGACATCAAAATAGGCAAAAATTTTTAAAAATCAAAAGAAGCCCTATTCAGCTTCTTCCTCTACCTTTTTATAAAATGCATCAAGTATAACTTTTTCAAATTTTTCCCTTGTTTCCTTATTTGTTGGAAAAACAACGTTTTCTTCTTTACCATCTTTATTCATTCTACCAGGCATTGAAAGAAACATTCTCGTATTACCATCAATAATTTTAGCACCACGAATTGCTAAACAATCATCAAGAGTAAAATCAACAAACGCTTTTAATCTTGATCCTTCTTTTTCTCTCCTATAAATTTCTAGTTTCGTAATTTCCATAATATTAACCTCCTTATGATGTATTACACTTTCATTTTAAAGCATATTTAATAAATTTGCAATATTTTTTTATATTTTTTATAAATATTTTATTTTGACATCACCAGTTATTACATCTCTATAACAAAAACTTTTCTCTTCTCCATCCACCATGACCGTAAACAAATTTGGATAAATTTTATAAAGTATTCCTTCCAGTCTACTAACTCGGTTACGCATACCATAAACAGAAACCATTACTTTACTATTAAGCCTTTTACTTATTTCTTCTTTAACTAAATTAATATTCATTATTCCCCCTTATCTAGGATACCCTACATACATAAGTCCATTACATATAAGTCCACCCATACCATCTTCTTTATATTTTGTTTTATCAAGTAACTTTTTTAAATCTATTTCCTTATTTCTTTCCGTAAGGGCAACAGTACTAGCAATAATCGCTGGATCCAAAGCATGAATATTAACTCTCTTTGGACTTGACGCAAAATTAGCTCCAGCCTTAATTAACTCTTCATAATCACTTTGACAAGCCCCAGCAATTATAACTAATTTTTCATGACTTTTTTCATAATTTCTCGCTGCTTTAACCGCTTTAACAAAATATGCTGAATTTTTATAATTTTTAATATCTTTAGCATCGCCTTTTTTTCTATAATAAGCATCATGTCCAGTAATAACCACAATATCTGGTCTAAATTCTTTTAATAACATAGGTAATTGTTCATAAACATTCTTTTCATTTATTTTTTTGCCAACAGCCATTATGCCATTTCTTTTATAAAACTTTAAGCATCTTGCTAGATACTCTTCATCTGAATCTATATGCAATGCTTTCGCAGGCAAATAAAAGAACTCGCCACGATCTAAATTATCATCAAGTAAGTCAATATCATCAATCACATCATCTTCATGAATATTCTCTTCTTTCCTTAAATCCAAAATTTCAGCATCTGCTACTAATCTAACTTCAACACCTTTTAGATAGTATATTCCATCTTTTATATTAATAACTCTAAATACAGTATCATTACCATAACTATTTCTAGTTACATAATCACCTTTTTCTATATTCAAAATAATTATCACCAATAAAGTATATGAAAATTATCAAAAAAAATTACCCTTATTGGGTAACACTTTTATAGATATCTGCAAGTATTTCTTCACTTAAGCTTTCTGCTCTAACACTTAAATCCAAACCATATTTATTTAACACCTGCAAGACCATATCTAAATCATATAAACCATTTAAATTATTTCTTAAATTCTTTCTTTTTTGTCTAAATGCATTTTTCAAAAACTTAAAGTAATCATCAGCATCAACATCTAACTTATCTTTTCGTGGCACAAAACTTACAACACTACTTTCAACTTTTGGTACAGGATTAAAAGCATATTTAGACACATCACAAACTTTACTAATATTAAAGTAATATTTAAGTACTAAAGTAATATAGCCATAATCTTTTGTACCAGCTTCAGCCATAAATCTATCTGCTACTTCTTTTTGTATCATAATTGTAAATTTACTAAACACAATATTTTCATCAATAATATGTTCAATAATTGGGGTAGTTATATAATAAGGAAGATTACCAACTAAATACAAATTTTTATATTTAATATTTTTTATATCTTCATTTATATTACTTTTTAAAAAATCACCATATATTACATGTAAATTATTATCTTCTAATTTACTTAATATATTACTTAAATCTCTATCAAGTTCATAAGCAATTACATTACAACCTTTATTCTTAAGTTTGCTTGTAAGGGCACCTCTTCCAGGTCCTATTTCAACAATTAAATCATCTTTACATGCTGAAACTTCATCAATAATTTTATTGATTACATTATTATCAATTAAAAAATTTTGTCCTAAACTCTTCTTTGCTTTCATAAAAAAATTCGGGTAGGGTTTTATTCCCACCCGCTCCTTAAAACATCATATGTTATTTTACTTCTTCCAATATATTTAGAAGCATATTCCTCACTTGGTGTAAGTAAATCAAGTGCATAGCCACCGACACCACGGTCTAGAACTATAGCAAATTGTTCTCCTTCACCAACTCTATTACTTTTAAATCTAATAATTGAACCACAAGCTATATTTTTACTTGAAGCCACAATTTTTACTTCTCCATATTCATAATCTTTATAAGTTGTTGTACCATCTTTAATATTATATTTTGGCATACAACCAAGTGTACCATTACATAATGGACAATTATAAGCATAACCAGTTAAATCTCCAGTATATGTAGCAACTGGTGTATATTTTATCGTATCTTCAACTTCAATTATTTTCATTGCCATTGTAGTTAAATTAACTGTTTTATTAACATTATTATTTTCAACTGAAGCAATTTTTGTATCAGAACTACTTTTAGCAATTATAAACATAAATATAACAATTGACATTCTAATAAAGTAATTTGCTACTTTCATATAGATATCCACTCCTTCTTGGATAACTAAATTATAACATTAATACTCTAATAAAGCAATTGACAATATTTTACAAAAAAACTAGAGTTTTTAACTCTAATTTTTAAATTATTAATTATTTTTAATTATTTTTAATTATTTTTTTTGAAACAAGAAATATTCCTACAACACTTAATAAACTTAAAGTAAAATACAATAATATATTATCTGATGTAGAAGGATTTTCAATAATTTCATTAACATTTTCTTCGTATTCAGCTAAAGTATAAACACTAAAATGATTAGTATTAAATTCAGCAAACCCATTTTTTATGGTAACATCATAGGATATTTTATTATTATCCTCATCAAAATAATAAACAATTAATTTTTTACCATTTAGCATCTCTGGTATAGGTATTTTTACAACAAATGTTCCAGAATCAAGTTTTTCAACGTGTGCTGCTAAACTATTAGAATATAATTTAATATCATAAGAAACAAAGTTATCTGTTCCAATCATTTCTTTTGTAAATTCAGAAGTAACATCTTTGACTTTAATTGTTGTATCTAAAGGCACTGATGAATCATTAGTTTCAACTTCTATATTTGTATTTATATCACTACTTAAGTATACAGGCGCTTTTAATTGTTCATCATTTCCTTTTACAATATAAAACATAAACATATCATCACCAAAATGAATAACATAATAATTTCCATCTGTTTTTATTGGTATATAAACATCTTCTTCATTAGGTCTTATATCAGCAATTTTACCTCCATAAGTAACTTTAACAAAATCATTTTTTAAATAATCATTAATTCTCTTTTGTGCAGCTTTCACATAATCTTCTGGTGTATCCGGAGTATCTTCTGGAATATATAATAATTGCCTTAAATAAATACCTTCATTTTTTGTGGCATATAAATACCCATCATAAAATATGCTCATCGGCCCAAATCCAAAGTATATCATATTTTCTGGATCATCTTCTCCAGTAACAAGATCCAAATAAACTTCTATATTAGTTCCATAAAGAAAGTTATTTAAAGAACTATATTTTAATGCTGTTTTAGAACCTCCAAAATCATCTAAATATTTTGAGTAATTATAATGATAATTTATCAAGGATAAGTCTGATAAAATATAATATTTAGGAACATCATTTCTATCCCACTCTTCAGGAAGGCCAGCAATATTGTCTATAATTTTATTAACACTTTCATTGTCTTTCGGTGCATCATAAGTTACATTAATAGCATACTTACTTGTCCAGCCCTTTTTAGTTACATAATCTTTAAGATTTGCATCATAAGATGATTCATAATCACTACTATAAATATTTAAATCACATTTAGAATATGTTTCATTATCACATATAATATCTGCAAAATATCCATAATTCTGTAATACATAATTAACATAATTGTTTAAATTTGCTTTTGCTTCCTTTTCACTAGTAGGTTGTTTCATTTTAAATACCGCATTTTTTCCATCAGTAGCTATTATATTAATAATCTCATCATTACTTAATGCAAATACCTTATTTGGCATGAATAATACTAATAATAATAACCCAACTAACAAAATATTTTTTTTCATATCTCCTCCTTATTATTAAATTAATTATACACTATTTTTTAATCTATATCAATAATCTATATCTTTGTATATGGAAATCGCATAAAAATTTGACGTAAACGACGGAATGACTTGAAATATAAGATTTTCAATGTTTTTGAAATCACTTGTATATCTAGTCATTCTTTTCTTTAATGTTAAGTTTGTTCCCATAGAGTTATCTAATTTTGTTAGATTAAAACTATTTTTCTAATTAATGATAAATTATCTATAGAGTTTCCAACACGACTCCTTGAATGATCTTCATCTAATATTCCATTAAGTCTCCAGTGTAATAAACATTCTATGTTCCAATGTTATCGAATTATTTTAACAAATGTATTAATATCAAATTTATTACTTAAAATATAATAATGTTTTTTTATTTTTTTCTTTTCCCTCTTCAATTCTATGAACATCAATTCTGCCAATAGCTTTTACTGATTTCCATTCAAAAAAAGATGAAGTTAAAAATTAATCTAACTTCATCTTTTTATACGTATCCGTAACGTTTTTATTAGTTTGAATTGCAAGTTCTTCTAAAGAAACACTATACAAATTAGCTACAAATTTAGCTACTTCTAGCACATGGCCAGGATTATTTTGTTTTCCTCTAAATGGTTCTGGAGTAAGATATGGACTATCAGTTTCTAAAACAATATGCTCAAGTCCAACTTCTTTAATAACATCTTTTATCTTAGCATTTTTAAAAGTTATAACACCATTAACACCTAGCATATATCCCATTTTAATATATATTCTAGCAGTTTCTAAACTTCCAGAAAAAGAATGAATAACACCTTTACAATTAAATTTTTTGAGAGAATTAATTGTATCTCCAGTTGCATCTCTTGAATGCACAATCACGGGCATATTATATTTTTCTGCTAAAGCTAATTGAGTTTCAAATAATTTAACTTGTTCATCTTTATTTTCTTTTGTATAGTGATAATCTAAACCAATTTCACCAATAGCAACAATTTTTTTATTATCTAAATTATCTTCTATAAATTTGACATCTTCTTGTTTTACACCATCAACATCCTCCGGATGAATACCAATTGCACCATACATACATGGGTATTTTTCTACAAGCTTAAGTACTTCTTTATTAGATTCATCATTACTACCATTGTTAATAATATATTTTATATGATTATTATTTGCATTTTTTAAAACTTCATCTATATTTTCAAAATCAGATTTAAACACATGACAATGTGTATCAACAAAATAATTATCCATTTACTTCAATCCTATTAAACAATATCTCAGGTTTATTTAATGTAATTCCACATTCTAAATTACCAAATTCACTTATACTTTCAATACTTCTTTCATTTGTATTAAGTTCATTTAATATTTTTTCACTTGTAACATTAATAAATGGTTCAAGAAGTATAGCACATACTCTGATACTTTCTAAAATATTATATAAAACTGTTTTTAATCTATCATGTTTAGTCTCATCTTTAGCAAGTATCCATGGTGTAGTTTCATCAATATATTTATTACATCTTTTTAAAACTTCAAATATTTCTTCTAAAGCTTCATTAACTTTTAAACCATCCATTTTTTCATCAACTTTTGCTTTTAAACTTGTAACAGCACTAATTAAGTCATTATCAATTTCTTCATTTACTCTTGGATTTTCTACCACGCCATCAAAATATTTATGACTCATGCTTATTGTTCTATTAACTAAATTTCCTAAATTATTTACCAAATCTGCATTTGTTCTATTAATCAAGGCTTCTTCAGAGAAAGCGCCATCACTTCCAAAAGATACTTCCCTTAAAGCAAAATATCTAACAGCATCAACACCATAAGCATCAATATATTCTCTTGGGTCTTTATAATTGCCTAGTGACTTAGAAATCTTACCACCATTTATAACAAGCCATCCATGACCAAATACTTGTTTTGGAAGTGGTAAATCTAAAGCCATAAGAAGTGCTGGCCAAATAATAGCATGAAATCTTGTAATTTCTTTACCTACTAAATGTAAATCAGCTGGCCAATACTTTTTAAATAATGGAGCATTTTCATCTGGATAACCTAAAGATGTAATATAGTTTGATAAAGCATCAATCCATACATAAATTACATGCTTTGGATCAAAATCTACAGGAATTCCCCATTTAACTGATGTTCTTGACACACATAAATCTTCAAGTCCTGGTTTAATAAAGTTATTTACAAGCTCATTCTTTCTTGAAACAGGTAAAATAAATTCAGGATTATTTTCATATAATTCAATTAATTTATCTTGATATTTTGATAATCTAAAGAAGTAAGCTTCTTCAGTAACAGTTTTAACATCTCTTCCACAATCCGGACATTTTCCATCTACAAGTTGAGTTTCAGTCCAAAAGGACTCACAGGGAACACAATATAGACCTTCATAAGAACCTTTATAAATATCCCCTTGGTCATATAATTTTTTAAATATTTTTTGCACAGCTTTAACATGATTTTCATCAGTTGTTCTAATAAAATAATCATAAGATATATTTAAACTTTTCCATAAATCTTTAGCATTTTCAATTATAACATCAACATATTCCTTTGGTGTTACACCAGCTTCCTTTGCTTTTTGTTCAATTTTTGCTCCATGTTCATCAGTTCCAGTTTGAAAAAACACATCATATCCATTTAATCTTTTATATCTTGCAATAGCATCCGCTATTATAGTTGTATAACAATGACCAATATGAAAATTTGCACTTGGATAATATATTGGTGTTGTTATGTAATATTTTTTATTCATTTTTATTTCCTTCTTTCTTTTTATTTGTACTACCTATGCCACCAGTTCTAACTGCATCAGCTTTATCATCATCAGTTATTAAAAATTTAACAAAAATCCCTTGGGCATAAGCATCTCCTTTATTTATTATATATTCTTTATCATCATGATTTTGTAAGCATACCCACATATGACCTTCATTATCTGAATTATTATAGTAATCACTTTCAATAATTCCCACTTGATTAGTAAGTCTTACATTATATTTAAAACCCATACTACTTCTTACCACAATCATAAGCATTTCATCACTTTCAAAAGCAGCTTTATAACCAGTCGGTATCTTCACAATCTCATTTGGTTTAATAACATAATCTTTTATGGCAAAAAAATCATAACCTGCACTACATTTTGTCCCTCTTAAAGGGAGCATATAATCATCATATAAAGTTTTATTATCTCCAAAAACTTTAACAAATTCAGGATAACTTATTTTTTCAAACTTTCTCATATTTACCTCCAAAAAAAAATCACAAACTAAGGACGAGTATAACCCGCGGTACCACCTTAATTCATGATTTATCATGCAACTTAAAATCTATAACGTAATTACCCGATTTTAACTCCAGAGCCATGTTCGAATATCTTCATTTTTTCTTTTCCACCAACCAAGAAATCTCTATGAAATGAATGATATCTACTCTTTCCTTCTTCGTTAATTAAAACTAGTTTATCATAAATCTTAGTTTAATTCAAGTTAAAATATATCAATTTTATCAGCAATAATCTTTGCTAGTAACTTACCCAAAGAACTATAATCATTAGCATTATCACTTATAATTATAACAAGCCCCAATGAGTCACTTGATGCAATAATAGGTATAACTGTAAAATATCCACTTATATCAATACCTAAATTTATTGTTAATATTTCCCTACTTATAAACATTTCTCTATTATCAATAAGATCTAAAAATTTGTTATTAAGTTTAGTGTTTTCCACAATATCCTTATTCGAAGAAGTAATCACCTTTTCTCTATCCGTAATTACTAAATCAACATTATAAATATTTTTAATAAGCTCGCACAATTTACTACTTAAATCTTCATACTTTCTAACTTCAAAATATTTTTTTAATATTATACTATCTTCACTAGTAAATATTTCTAAAGCCTCACCATCCCTAATACCTAAGTTTTTTCTAATTTCCTTAGGAATAACTATTCTTCCAAGTTCATCTATTTTTCTCGTTACACCAGTTTGTTTCAAAAAAATTCACTCCACTTCATTACTTATTGTGGAACAAATTATTTTTTTTATGTATTAAAGTATTTTTTCAAGTAAAGTTACTATATAAAATATAAAATGTTTAGGTAAATCTTTTGTATAAAGCAAAATACTAATTTTCTTATTAACATATTTTATATTAAAACTTCTTGATAAGTTCATAGCCTCGATTAAAAGCTTATCACCTTTAATATTACTTGATATTTCTTCAGGTAATGTAATTTCAATACTTCTATCTGTTTGAACAACTTGTTTAATGTTATATTTTTTAGCAAGTTTTTCAAACCATTCTTCGTACATATAAACAAGCATATCTGGAGTAACTTTACCAAATCTATCTTCTAACTCATTTTTAATTTTTAACATCTTTTCATAAGAGTCAATTTCATTAATCTTTTGATGTATTTCAATTTTAATATCTTCATCAGATACATAGGTATCACTAATATGAGTATTTACGTTAATTAAAGCTTGAGTATCAGTATCTTCCTCTTCCACAGTTTCTCCACGTTGACGTTTAATTTCATCTTCAATCATTTTCATATAAAGTGAAATTCCAACACTATCAACAAAACCTGCCTGAGAAGCTCCAAATACATCACCTGCACCTCTCAAACTTAAATCCCTCATTGCTATTCTATATCCACTACCAAGTTCCGTAAATTCCTTAATAGTATTAAGTCTTTTAATTGCAATATCATTAAGCATTTTATTTTTTTCATACATTAAATATGCATAAGCAACCTTATCACTACGACCGACACGACCACGTATTTGATAAAGCTGACTTAAACCAAAATTATCAGCATCATGAATAATTAGTGTATTAACATTTGGTATATCAATTCCACTTTCAATTATTGTTGTACAAATCAAAATATCAAACTCATTATTTATAAAAGATGTCATTATATTATCAAGTTCATCTTTTTCCATTTTTCCATGCGCAAAATTTATTTTAGCATCAGGCACTAACTCATGAATATGATTCATATATTTTTCAATAGTTTCCACCCTATTATAAAGAATAAATACTTGTCCTTTTCTAGCAAGTTCTTTATAAATAGCATCTTTAATTAAAAAGTCATCTTCAACAGCTACATAAGTTTGAACAGGATATCTATTAACTGGTGGTGTATCAATAACTGATAAATCTCTAAGACCTGACATCGCCATCTTTAAAGTTCTAGGTATCGGAGTTGCACTTAAAGTTAAAACATTAACATCACTTTTCATAGTTTTTATTTTTTCTTTGTGCGTAACTCCAAATCTTTGCTCTTCATCAACCACAAGCATCCCTAAATTCTTACAAACGATATCATCACTAAGTATTCTATGAGTACCAAATAATATATCTATTTTCCCTTTTTTTAAATCTTCAAGTATTCTATGAGTTTCTCGAACACTTACATGTCGATTTAAAAGCGCTATTTCTACAGGCCAATTTTTAAACCTTTCTTTTGCCACATTATATTGTTGTTTTGAAAGTATTGTAGTGGGACACAAATAAAGTACTTGTTCATTATTTAAAACTGCCTTAAACATTGCTCTCATTGCAACTTCTGTTTTACCAAAACCTACATCTCCACATAATAATCTATCCATTGGATTATCTTTTTTTAAGTCATTATTAATTTCTAACACTGCTTTAGCTTGGTCTACCGTAAGGGCATACTTAAATTCACTAGCAAACACATCTTCTTCAGGATAATCTTTATATGGTTTCTTTTTAAGTTCCAATCTTTTTTTATAAAGAATAATAAGTTCTCTTGAAATATCTTTTACTTTTTCAGAAATATATTTTTTAGTTTTTTCCCAATTTGTACTTCCAAGTTTATTAAGTTTTGGTTTTATTCCATCCTTACCAGTATATTTATAAATTAAATTAATTTTTTCAACCGGAACATAAATCTTATCTGAGCCCTCATAAAATATTGTTAAAAAATCTTTTTGAACACCACGAACAGAAAGCGTAGTAATTCCTTGATAAATACCAATACCATGAGAAATATGTACAACATAATCTCCTTTTTCAAGTTGATTAAAGTCCTTTATTCTTTTACCAACATGGAAATTATTTTTATAAACTCCATTACTTACTTTTACATCTTCAATATCATTTTCAGAAATAACTACATATTTATCCAGTATAAAACCATGAGATAATTCTTTCATTACTACATGAGCACTAGGTATAATCTTAAGTAACTTTTTCTTTTCTTCTACTTTACTTAAATAAAAATATACTATTTTCCCACTCGCAATCCAAGCATCATAATCAGCAGCCAATTTTTCAAAATTTTCTTTGTAATTTATAATACTTTGTGCTTTTAAATTTAAACTCCCACTTGAAAATAAATTTACATATATTCTATCATTATCATGAATATCATCTAAGGAATACATCAAATCTTCATTAATTTCATTTGACTCTTTATATTCCGATATATCATCAAATAACTTTGAGTATGATGCTTCAATCTGAGATTTATCTACATAAACTACCAAAGGATTTTCTGCATAATCAAATAAAGAATTTTTATCACTTGATACCATTTCATCAATAGCTTTAATTTTAATATCATGAATATCATCATTTGACATCTGCGTATTTTCATCAAAGTATTTAATATTATCTATTACATTACCATCAAATTCAATTCTAACCGGATGAACATAATCAATCGGATACAAGTCTAAAATAAATCCACGAACAGCATATTCACCGGACATTGTAACTAAAGACTCACGATGATAACCTAAGGCATCTATTTCTTTAACTAAATCATCACGTTTAATAATACCATTTTTCTTAATATCAATATAATTTTTAATACTAGCACTAGGTAAATATTTTAAATATCCCATTAAGTTTGTAACTATAATATATCTATTATCACTTTTTAATTTATCTAAAGTTTCAAGTCTTTTATACTTAAGTTCGGGACTACTTGCCACTAACATTGATGACAAAAAATCATCCATCGGAAATAGTAAAGTATTATCATGTATTTTAACTAAATTATCATATATTTTATTAGCTTCAAACAAAGAACTTGTAAGAACAATTATATTTCTATCATACTTTTCACTTAATTTATCAACGTAAAAAACGTTTAACTCATTAGTTAAACCAGATATTTCCGTTCCAATTTCATATTTAAAATATTCATCTAAAAACTTCATATTTCCTCTTTATTTAGTATTATAAACATTCATTGTTTTATCTATTCCTACATTTACAAAAGATTCAATTATTTTTCTAAAAATACTAAATTCATTATCTAATATTTCCATTTCTTTCTTACTAAATTTTCCAAGTACATAATCTATTACTTCATCTTTTTTAACGCTTCCAATTCCTACCTTTAACCTAGGAAAACTTTGAGTTCCAAGAGAATTAATGATTGATTTGATACCATTATGACCACCACTAGATGAATTCACCTTTAATTTATATAAGCCAATTTCTTCATCTAAATCATCTTGAATAATTAAAATGTCTTTCATATCAAAATTATAATATCTAACAAACTCACCAACAGCATTACCAGAATTATTCATATAAGTTAAAGGTTTTAAAAATATTACTTTTTCAGTTCCAATAAAACTTTCATAATATAAAGCATTAAATTTATTTGACCATTTAACATTTCCTAAATAATCATCTAAAACCATAAAACCTATATTATGTCTAGTATTTTCATATTCTTTACCTGGATTTCCAAGGCCCACAATAAGTTTCATTATTTACCACTCCCTTCAAATAAATGTTGATAAGTACTTAGGTTATCAACACAGATTTCTCTTTTTATTTTAACACCAATCTTACTATTTTTAACACATTTAACTAAAATAGTACTTGGATTATTATTCTTTTTAGTTGAAATAAATTGAATTTCTTTAACATTTAACTTATATTTATTTGCCAAAATTATAATTTCATCAAGTCTTTCAGCTCTATGTACCATATAAAAAATACCATTATCTTTTAAAAATCTATTAACAAGCTTAAAAATAGTCTCTAAATCTATAGCAATTTCATGTCTTGCAAGTGTTAAGTAATCATTTTTATTTTTGTTTTTATCATCATTTATTTTAAAATAAGGTGGATTACATGTTATTACATCAAATGTATTTGGTTTAAAAAATTCACCAATATTTTTAACATCATCATTAATAACTTTTATTTGTTTATCAAGTCCATTTATAGATATAGACTCCCAGGCAAGTTCTGCAATAGCTCTTTGTAATTCAAAACCTATAATTTTAGCATCAGTTTTCAAACTCAACACCAAAGGGACCGGAGCATTGCCAGTACACATATCTAAAATCAGTTTATCACTTTGACGTAATTTAGTAAATTCCGCGAGTAAAAGTGAGTCCAAGGAAAACTTAAACCCATCTTTGATTTGCATAATATATCTATTGGGATAATCAAATAAATCATTCTTCACTTTCGAAATCATAATCTACTTTTTCTCCATTAAGCATAATCTTTCCACGATGATTTATAATATCTACACTAACAACCTCTGCTTCACCGTTTTTAGTTTTAATTTTTTCACCAACTTTAGGTAATTTCTTAACTGCTTCAATATAAGCTTCATCTTCATAAGCAAGACAACACAAAAGTCTTCCACAAACTCCATTTATTTTTGATGGATTTAATGCTAAATTTTGATCTTTTGCCATATTCATGCTTATAGTATCAATTCTTTTTAAAAATCTAAGGCAACATAATTCTCCACCACAAACACCAATACCACCAATTTCTTTAGCTTTATCACGCGCTCCGATTTGTCTTAATTCAATTCTAGTGTGATAAATTGAAGCAAGTCTTTTAGCAAGTTCTCTAAAATCTACTCTAGCATCAGCTGTAAAGTTAAATAAAAGCTGACTCCTATCTAAATTAAATTGTGCATTAACAACATTCATATCAAGTTCAAGTTCTTTAGCAAACTCAATACATTTCTTCAAAGCCCTATCTGCATCTTTCAAATTATTTAAATAATCATCATATTCTTCATCAGTTGCAACTCTTTCTATTTTATCTAAATCTTCTTCAAGGTTTTTATCTAAAACTTCAGCAACTTTAACAAGTTGAAGACCTCTTTCAGTATTAACAATTACAAGTGTATCTAACGCTAAATCTTCATCACTTTCATAATAATATTTTTTATTTAATCCATTAAATACTACACCATAAACTTTACTCACTATAATCACCTAATTCTATAACAAATTTATCAAGTAATAATTCAATATTAACATTGCTATCTATATCATCAATAAATTTAATAACTAAATTTATTCTTTTTAATATATCTTTATAATATAATTGACATAAGTTATTCAAATTATTAAAACTAAACTTATTTTCAAATCCCATTACTTTATTTAATAACTCTTCATAAATAATAAGAATTATCTTAAAAATAGTTTTAATTTCTTCTCTTTCTTTAAACTTACACAAAATTACATCTTTATTATACATTATTACATCTTTTTTTTCTACTTCTAATTTATATAAATAATTAATTGCTATATCTGTATAATCTTTATATGTATCATTATTAATTGAATTTATGTCGAGTTCATGATTATCATAATAAACTTTTACAGTTTCACATCTACTTTTAATCGTAGATATAACATTATTTGCATTATCAGTTATAAAAAAACCTATAATATTTGGTTCAGGTTCTTCCAAAAACTTAAGCATTGTATTCGCAGAAGCTCCATTTAACTTTTCAGCATTTTTTATAACATAAATATTATCTTTAGTATAAATTGGTACCATACTAAATTGTTTCTTTAGCTCAAGTACCTGTTCTTTTTTAATATTCATTCCATCTGGTTCAATAATTACAAGTGATGGTAAATAATTTTGGTCTACTAAATTACATAAATTACATTTAGAACACTTTTCACTATATTCATCTTGACAAAATATTTGTTTTATAACTGTTTTAAGCTCTAAAAAGCATTTTTCTAAATTATTTGTTTCAAGCAAATAAGCATGAGATATTTTATTCTCATGGTAATATTTTACTAATTTTTCTAATGCTTTTGCTTCCACTTCTGCCTCCTAGAGTAAAACAAAATATATTGCTACCAAAGCCAAAAGTCCACTCATTCCAAGTGATGCAACAACACTTACTGTTACAACATTAATTGGAATAAACACTTTTAAACCAGATGCTAGTAAATTAAAGGCATATACTAAGCATATTGCAAGTACTATTTTTTTTACTACAACAAATATAACTTTTTTCATAAGCTTCTCCATTAAACTATATGAAAAATTTATTTTTTAATCACTTATTTTTTTTCTATCTTCTAATGCTTTATCTAAAGTAATTATATCTAAATAATCTATTTCTGCACCCATAGGTATTCCATAAGAAAGCCTAGATATAAGCACATTTTTCTTTTCAAATATTTTCTTTATATAAAGTGTTGTTGTTTCACCTTCAACTGTTGATTTTAATGCCAGTATCAATTCAGGTTTCTTTGATGCTTCAACTCTTTTAACTAAACTAGATAAATTAATATTATCAGGACCAATATTATCTGCGGGACTAATAAGACCATTTAAAACATGATAAACACCACGGAAATTACCTGCTTTTTCAAAGGAAAATACACTTTTATAGTCTTCAATAACACATATTAAATTCTTATCACGTGAAGGATCTGCACAAATATTGCAAATATCACCTTCAGTTAAATGTCCACAAATACTACATTTATGTATCTTTTTAACATTTCTAATAGCATCGGAAAACTTATCTAAATCTTCTTCTTTGAAATTCAAAGTTGCAAGAGCAAGTCTTTCAGCATTTTTTTCCCCGATACCTGGTAATTTCTTATAATAATTAATTAATTTTTCTAGTGACTCTGGATATATCATTTTAGAAAAGTCCACTCATAGACGCATAACTTCCAAGTTTATTTTCAGTTTCTTTATCTATTTTTGTAAATGCATCTTTAATTGCTATCATAATCATATCTTCAAGCATTTCTTTATCATCAGCATCAATAGTCCCTTCCCTTAATAATTTAAATGATTTAATTTCCTTTTTTCCATTAAAAACTATTTCAACCCACTCAGATTTGCCAGTAAATTCCATAGCATCTATTTCTTCTTTTTTCTTTGTAATATCCCTTTGCATTCTTTGTGCTTGTTGCATAATTTGTTGCATATTCATAAATTAATCTTCCTTTCTTATTCAACTTCTATTTTATTTATATCAAATATATCAGATACATCCGACACATCAATATCATTTTGTTTAACTTCTTTTTCTACTTTTTCCTCAAGAATAGCATATTTATACCCACTCTTAAGTTTTTTTACATATTCATTTTTTTCATAATTCCATTTTGTATCTTCTAAAAATACTAATTTATAATTAACATTAGCAAAATCATTAAACCTTTTTTCTATAATTTCTAATTTTGCCATTAATTCTTTATCTTTATGAGGTATTGTAACTTGAATAATTGCATATGTTGGTGAAGCTGCCACAACACTTGTATCACTAAGAAGCCCTTTAAAAGATGCATCATCAGTACTACCAACAAAATTATCCCATTTTTCTTTTAAATTAAGTAAATCATTTTTTGTAGCTTCAGCAAAACAATTATTAATTCTTATATCTACATTTTTATTTTTGCTTTCTTGTGTTTTTGTACTTTCCATTTTTGAAATAATTTTTTTACTTTGTACTTCAGTTTTTTCCTGTTCGTACCTTGATTGAACATCATTTATTTTTTCAAAATTTTTATCAATTTGAGCATCTTTTTTTGCACCATCCATATAACCTAAAACTAACATTTTTATTATAAGATATGGATTAACACTTATATTAATTTTCATAAGTATATTATTAAGTTCAAGGATTAAATTTTTACAATCATCAAAGCCGAGTCTCCAACCATCTGGACTATTAAGTAGTTTAACTCCAACATCACTTAAAGCATAAACTAACTTTTTAACAAATACTTTATAATTTAAATTAACACTTTGAAGATGATTAAATATTTCTTCAACACCTTGAATATCATTTTTATCTAAATATTTAATTAAATCATCTATTTTTTTATTTGAAATACTACCTATTTCTTCAGAAACTAACTTACTTGTAATAACTTCACCATTTTTGGAAAGTTGATCTAGTATACTAAGTGCATCACGAAGTCCTCCATCAGCTAAAGTAGCAATTTCTTTAAGTCCATCATCTTCATAAGCAATTTTTTCTTCATCACATACAAATTTAAGTCTCTCAATTATATCATTTTCGGTAATTCTATGAAATTCAAATCTTTGACATCTCGATACAATTGTAATTGGCACACTTTCTAAGTTTGTTGTTGCCAAAATAAACAAAACATGTTCAGGTGGTTCTTCCAAAGTAAGAAGTAATGCATTAAAAGCACTTTGACTTAGCATATGAACTTCATCTATTATATAAACCTTATATTTTAAACTTGTAGGCATAATCTTAACATTATTAATAAGTTCACGTATTTCTTCAACACCATTATTAGATGCCGCATCTATTTCTATAATATCTGGATTACCATTAAATGATAAACAACTTTCACATTCTCCGCAAGCAACACCATCCTTATTGTTTAAACAATTAACTGATTTGGCAAGTATTCTTGCTGTTGATGTTTTACCAGTTCCTCTGGGTCCTGAAAAAAGATATGCATGTGCGATTCTTTTTTCTTTTATTGAGTTTTTAAGAATATCCACAACATGTTTTTGACCAACTAAATTATCAAAACCATCTGGTCGATATTTACGATATAAAACTTTGTAATTCATGAAAACCTCCTTACCTAATAATTATAACACAGTTATTTATTTTTTTCTCTTAATTTTTTAAAAAAATAACTTAATATATCAGCATATTTATTTTCATAATTAGCATCATTAATTTTTTGCATCTTTGTTTTATAAAATTCTTTCTTAGATGCTGGTTTATCAAGCAAATAATAAATATTGTCAATTCTACTTTGTTTAATTATTTCTAAACACATGGAACAAGGAACTAGTGTAATATACATATCACAACCACTTAAATTCCAATTATTTAAAAATCTTTGAGCTTCCAATATAGTATTAATCTCAGCATGACCTAAAACATTTTGATCTTTTTCACGTGTATTATAACCAAAAGCCAAAACTTTTCTATCTTTAACAATTACTGCCCCAACTGGAACATCATTATTTTCAAGTGATTTATTAGCATTTTCAATTAAAATATTTAATATTTCTGTATCCATGTTTTCCTCCAAAAAAAATGTGCACACAAACATAGGCTGATGTGGCTGCTATTTTCCAATCCTGACCAAGTTACAGCATATTTGTTGCACGTCTAAATAGTATCAAATTATAATCAATAAGTCAAGTATAATCAAACACAAAAATAATGTTAATAACTAAGAAAATAAATCTAAAAATACAAAATATCTTTCAATAAATACTAACTTTATTAAAATTTTGTCTTATTATAAATATTATGTTAACCAAATATTTCCCGGGAAATATTTTTGATAAAACATAACTTTTATTATTTTTATAAAAATTTTTAATTTATAACTGTCATCATTCCTAGTTAATTACTTACATTGCGGCATTTTAAAAATTTATTTTCTTTATACTTTTCAATACAACATTATGTTAACCAATTATTTCCCGGGAAATAATGTAAGCTAAATTATATATAAAAATCTTTCAAAATAATAGTTATATAATAAGATAAATTTTTAAATAAACATTTGTTTGTTATTGTGTACATTTATTCGTATAAAATATTGCAGTATTTATTAGGAAATTAACAACGTTTCACGTGAAACATTCAAACATATAATAAACTTAATTATCATCAAACTATCAACACAAAATAAATATATGTTCCACGTGAAACATATATTTTAGCTATATATATTAATTGTAAAAGATGATTATGTCATAAGTAAATCTTAATTAAGTATTTAGTAACTAATTATCAACGTAATGTTTCACGTGAAACATAAAATTGTTAATTACAAATGCTATAAAAAAATGAATGTTTTATTAAGATAAACCCAATTATAAGATAAAAACAAGTTACCAACAGATGTTTCACGTGAAACGTCATGAAATATAAGACTTATTTTACTATAATAATTAGCTTATTATATAATTAATAACTAATTGTCAACAATGTTCCACGTGAAACATAAATATAATCAGTAAAAATTATTAAAAATAAAAATTATTATATTAAAATGTAAAAACTAACATGTTATCAACACAATGTTTCACGTGAAACATTAAAATATAAAGTAAAAAATAAAAATGTTATAAATAAAATAATAAGAAAATAATTATAATATAAATTAAAAATTATTAATAAATATAAAATAAAACAAAATTATTAAAATATTAAAATGTTATACCCAAACGTTTCACGTGAAACATTCAGACATATTATAAACAAATAACTTCATAAACTGATATAATATAATTTATAAGTAAATTATAATAATTAAGTAAAAAAATAAACATTAATGATAATTAAACAATACTTAATAAATGTTTCACGTGAAACATAAATATGAAATAAAAAGTTCAATAACCAGTTATATTCAAATTAAAATTCATGTTGATAACTCATACATCAACTAATAATAATAAAAAATATTTGGCATATTTCAGCCAAAAAAATAAGTTTATATTATAAGTAATTTAATAAATTATACATTGTATATACACAATGATTCAAAATAAAAAGGCTTATTCAGCCTCAGTATTTTAAATATTTTCAGTTGCTTCTGATTCATTTTGAGCAACATTTTCACCTTGTTCTATGCTTTCTTGAGAAGGTTCTTCTTCTAGTTTATCTACTAAACTAATCGTAGATACCTTTTGATTATCTTTTAAATTAATAAGTCTTAAACCTTGCGTAACTCTACCAAGAACAGATATTTGATCAAGTGGCATTCTCATTGTCATACCAGAGTTTGTCATGATAACAAGTTCTTTGCCTTCATGAACAATCTTAACACTTACTAAATTACCATTCTTTTCAGTAATATTCATGGCTTTAACACCTTTAGAACCTCTTCTAGTTTGACGATATTCACTAACCTTAGTTTGTTTACCATAACCTTTTTCAGTTACAAGAAGAATAGTATCATCTTCTTTAACAATTTCAGAACAAATACATTTACTTCCATCTAGTGAAATACCACGAACACCTGAAGCAGTACGTCCCATAACTCTGATTTCATCTTCATTAAACTTAACCATTCTACCACTATCACTACCAAGAAGCACTAAATCATTACCAGAAGTCTTCTTAACACCAATAAGTTTATCGTTTTCTCTTAAAGAAATACAAATCTTACCACTATTTCTAATATTATCAAATTCACTAATTAAAGTCTTCTTAACAACACCAGATTCAGTTGCAAATAACAAGTATTTACTATTCTCTTCACGACTTATTTGAATAACAGCATTAACTCTTTCATCTTTTTCAACTTGAAGTAAATTTACAATTGGAATACCCTTAGATTGACGTGAAAACTCAGGAATTTCATAACCTTTAAGTCTATATACTTTACCTTTATCAGTGAAGAACAAGATATAATCATGTGTTGATAAGTTAATCATGTGTTCAACAAAGTCTTCATCATTCGTAGACATTCCCTTAATTCCAACGCCACCTCTATTTTGTGACTTAAATGTATCAGCAGTAGTTCTCTTAATATAACCTTTGTTAGTAAGTACTACCAATATATTTTCTTCTGGAATTAAAGATTCATCTTCAATATAATCAACCGCAGTCATATCAATCTTAGTACGTCTTTCATCACCATATTTATTTTTAATTTCAGTCATTTCATCTTTAATGATGCCTAACACCTTATTATTATCCGCTAAAATACCACGTAAGCGTTCTATTTCGATTCTGAGTGTATTTAGTTCTTCTTCAATCTTTTCACGTTCTAGACCCGTTAAACGACGTAATTTCATTTCTAAAATATTATCAGTTTGAGCTTCAGTTAATCCAAAACGTGCCATTAACTTAGATTTAGCTTCTCCATCAGCCTTAGATTCTTTAATAATTTTAATAACTTCATCTAAATTATCAAACACAATCTTATAACCTTCTAAGATATGTACTCTCTTTTCAGCTTTATCTAATTCAAATTGAGTTCTTCTAATAATAACTTCTTGTTGATAATCTACATATTTACTAATTATATCTTTTAAACCTAAAGTTCTAGGTACACCTTTATCAAGCATCAAGAAAATAATACCAAAAGTTGTTTGAAAAGCCGTATGCTTATATAAATTATTTAAAACTACTTGAGGATTAGCATCTTTCTTAAGCGTTATAGTTATTTTAATACCATCTTTTAAATCAGTATGATAATCAGTAATACCTTCAAGTACTTTGTTATGTACTAAATCTGCAACTTTTTGTTTTAAATCAAGTGTATTAACACCATAAGGAACTTCTTCAATAACAATATAATGTCTTCCATTTTTTTCTTCAATTGTTGCCTTACTTCTAATAGTTATTGAACCTCTACCAGTTTCATAAGCTTTTTTTATTCCAGAATTACCTAAAATAATGCCACCAGTTGGAAAATCTGGACCCTTAATATGTTGCATTAACTCTTCCGTAGTAATATCAGGATTATCAATATAAGCAATACAACCATCAACAACTTCACCTAAATTATGTGGTGGAATATTTGTTGCCATACCAACAGCAATCCCCATTGTTCCATTAACTAAAATATTTGGAAATCTTGAAGGTAAAACTTCAGGTTCTACCGTAGAATCATCATAATTTGGTACAAAATTAACAGTATTTTTGTTGATATCTCTTAAAAGTTCCATTGATATCTTAGCAAGTTTACTTTCAGTATAACGATAAGCAGCAGCTCTAGGATACTCAATATTACCAAAGTTACCATGTCCATCAACAAGTAAATAACGATAGTTAAAGTCTTGTGCCATTCTTACCATAGCATCATAAATTGATGAGTCACCATGTGGGTGGTATTTCCCCATAACATCCCCAACTATCGTAGCACTTTTACGATGTTTTTTATCTGGTGTCAAACCATTTTCTAACATATCATAAATAATTCTTCTATGAACTGGCTTTAAACCATCTCTTAAATCCGGCAAAGCTCTGGAAATAATAACACTCATTGAATACTCAATAAAAGACGATTCAATTTCACTTACAATATTATTTTCTTGTAATCTATCTCTACTATGATCCATATTAACCTCCTAAAAATCCAAATTCTTTGCATATGTTGCATTTTCTTCAATAAACTTACGTCTAGGTTCAACTTCTTCACCCATTAATTTACTGAATGCAGCATCAGCACTAATAGCATCATCCACAGTTATTTTACGAAGAATTCTATGATCAATATCCATAGTTGTTTCATTTAATTCTTCAGCATCCATTTCCCCTAAACCTTTCATCCTTGCTATATCATATCTAATATTTTTTTCATTTAAAGCTTTAATATATTCATCTCTCTCATCATCATTTAAAACATATTTAATAGTTTGTCCATGTTTAATACAATATAAAGGTGGTTGAGCAGCATAAACATAACCAGCTTCCACAATTGGCTTAAAGAAACGATAGAAAAGCGTAAGAAGAAGTACTCTAATGTGAGAACCATCGACATCGGCATCGCTCATGATAATAACTTTATGATATCTCATTTTACTTAAATCAAATTCTTGACCAATACCAGTACCAAAAGCCGTAATAATTGTTTTAATTTCATCATTACTTAAAGCTCTATCAAGTCTTGCTTTTTCAACATTTAAAACTTTACCTTTAAGTGGAAGTATAGCTTGAGTCATACTATTTCTTCCCTTAATCGCAGAACCACCTGCACTATCCCCTTCGACTAGGAATATTTCACAAACACTTGGATCTTTTTCCTTACAATCAACAAGTTTCCCACCAAAATTAACTATATCTAAGTCACTTTTTCTTCTTGTTGCTTCTCTTGCTTTCTTTGCAGCAATTCTTCCACGTGAAGCACTAATACATTTTTCAACAATTATCTTAGCTTCGTTAGGATTTTCCATTAAAAATCTTTCAAAACCTTGAGAAAATACATCACTTGCAATCTTTCTAACTTCACTATTACCAAGTTTAGTCTTAGTTTGTCCTTCAAATTGAGGATCGGGATGTTTACAACTAATAATCATTGTTAAACCTTCACGACAATCTTCCCCAATTAACGGTGCATCATTTTCTTTTAAAATCTTAGCATTCTTTGCATAATTATTAATAACTTTAGTTAAGGCAGCTTTAACACCGTCTTCATGAGTACCACCTTCATAAGTATTAATATTATTTGTAAATGAGTAAATACTTGGTGAATAAGTTTCATTATATTGACAAGCTACTTCAAGTTCTATTCCATTTTCAGAACCATCCATATATATAATATCATCATGAATTGGTGTCTTACTCTTATTAAGCATTGCAACATATTCAATAATACCCCCATTATAAAGGAAAGTATCATGTTTTCCTACAGTATCCCTTAAATCATATAAATTAATTCTTAGTCCTTTATTTAAGAACGCAATTTCTTGTAATCTTTTATATAAAGTATCATAGTTATATACAGTTGTTTCTGTAAATATTTCTTCATCTGGTTTAAATCTAACCGTAGTCCCAGTTCTCTCAGTATCACAACTATCAATTATTTTTAAATCTTCAACAGGTTTTCCTCCATTTTCAAATCTTTGATAGTATACATTTCCATCACGATAAACTCTAACTTCTAGCCACTTTGACAAAGCATTAACAACACTAGCACCAACACCATGAAGACCACCAGAAACCTTGTAACCTTCACCACCAAATTTACCACCAGCATGTAGCACAGTAAATATAGTTTCAATTGTTGATAAACCAGTCTTAGCATTTATACCAGTTGGCATACCTCTACCATCATCTCTAACTTCAATGATATCATCTTTATCTATCATAACTTCAATATCATCACAAAACCCAGCTAAAGCTTCATCAACTGCATTATCCACAATTTCCCAAACTAAATGATGAAGACCTCTTTCTCCTGTTGAACCTATATACATCCCAGGTCTTTTACGAACAGCTTCAAGTCCTTCCAAAACCTGTATATCATTATCAGTATAATGTGTTTCTTTCATTTTTTTACTCCTCCTCAATTGCACCATCACAAACTTTAATTTTTTTTGCATCTTTAATTACTTTTTTACTAATATTTTTTAAATCCGTCGTCGTTATAAACGTCTGAACATTTCTATCAAGCATACCTAGTAAATTAGTAATCTTTTCTTTATCGAGTTCACTAAACAAATCATCTAAAATAAGTATTGGATAATAACCTTTTATATCATAAATAACATTAATTTCTGCAAGTTTAAAGGAAATAATAGCATTCTTTCTTTGTCCTTCACTTCCCCATTCTTTCAAATTATTATTATCCAGAACAAACATAATATCATCATGATGAATTCCTTCTAAAGTCTTACCAACACTAAGTTCTTTTTGATAATTATCTTTAAATCTCTTAATTAAATCATCTTCACTTTTATTTTTAAATGTTGAAACATATCTTATTTTTAAAGTTCCACTACCAAATATTTTCTCATAATTACTTATAATATATTTATTTATATTATCTACAAAATCTTGTCTATATTTACAAATATCTTTCCCATATTCAACCAGCTTTTTAGTTAAAATATCTAAATATTCACTTGTATAACTTCCATTAATATACATTCCCCTAATATAAAAGTTTCTCTGTTTTAAAATACGTTGATAATTTGTTAAAACTACTAAATATTCTTTATAAATCTGACTTATTTCAATATTAAGCATTTTTCGTCTTTCACTTGGTGCATCATCTATTAATCTTGTATCACTTGGATTAAACAAAATAACATTAATTCTTGATACATAATCACTTACTTTATCTTGCTTTTCTCCATTAATAGTAACAATTTTCCCATCATTACTTATTTCTACACCAAATTCATTTTCATCATTTTTCTTTAAAACATTTCCCTTAATCTTAGCCTTTATTTTTCCTTTCTTAATCATAATCTTATCATTATTTATTCTAAATGATTTAGTTAGTGCTAGCATATATATAGCTTCCACAATGTTAGTTTTTCCACTGCCATTTAACCCATATATAATATTAAGGTTTCCAAAAGAGATATTTAATGTTTCATAATTTCTAAAGTTCATCAAACTTAAACTATCAATTTTCATTAATTTACCCCCTTAAGTAGCCCTATATTAAAAATTAAAGCTATTTTGGTATACCTATACACATATTAATTATATCACAATCTAGCCCCATTTTAAAGAAAAAGTTACATTTTTCTTCACATTTATGTTAAAAAAATTATCCACAATCTACTAGCTTTCAAAACTTGGTTATTAAAAATTGTATAACTTACATTTATATCCACTTTTAAACCATTTTTAAACTCTACTTTTACCACATTTTTATTCTTTTTTACTTCTTTTATCATATCAAAATTAACCCATATTTCTCTTCCCATCTCTTTAACAGGAAAAAAAACTAATTTTTCTTTCTCACTAACTACAACTGGCAGCTTATATTTACTTTTTAAAGCCCATTTACTTCCCTTTATTCTGCCATTTAAACTACTTCCAAAACTAATGCAGCTTTCATTTAAAATATTTTTAATATTATTTCCCCTAAAAACAACATCGCCATAAGTAGTTGTAACATTTGTATTAAGCCCGTCATAATCAATCATAAGAACTTCCTTATCAATTTTAAACAAAATGAGCACCTCCTTCATTAATTTGTTATCTTACCACAAAGAAAGTGCAAAATTTGTCGAAAAAAAAGAACAAACGCAAATTTGTTCAATTTTTCTTAAAATTAATATGTTTTAATAGGTAAAATAAGCTCAGTAAGTGATTCATCAGTAACTGGTTTAATCAAAATTGGCTTATCATCAGTATTAAGAAGAAGTAAAATATTCTCTTCTTTAATAACCTTTAATGCATCCATCATAAACTTACTTGAGAAAGATACTTCAATCTTTTCTTTATTATTACTATCAATATGTAATTTTTCTTCAGCATTACCTAATTCATTACTTGTTGATGTAATAACCATATCTTTATCTTGAATATGCATCTTTATAATATTTTTTTCCTTATTTTGAGCAAGTAATGCTGCTCTATCAACTGCATCATAGAATTCTTTCATATTTAAATTTATCATATATGCAAAGTCATTTGGAATAAAGTGACTAGTTTCTGGATAACTTCCACTAAGTAAATTACTTTGAACATAAATATTTTTATAAACAAATAATATTTTGTTAGTAAATACATAGATTTCCACATTATCATCTTCAGCTATAATTTTTTCAAGTTCAGTAATACTTCTTCCTGGAATAACAATATTAACTTGTTTACTACTAGGTACATCTAACTTAATATTTTTCTTAGATAATCTGTAAGAATCAGTACAAATACATTCTAAAATATCTCCATTTATTTTAAAGTTAATACCTGTTAATAAAGGTCTTACTTCTTGAGTTGATAATGCATAAGAAGTTTGATTAATTATTTCTCTTAAAACTTCAGATTTAATATTAATAGCATCATCACTTTTTTCTATATTTATATTTGGATAATCACTTGGATTATAGCAATTTAATCTATATTGGTTATTTGGTGTACTAATTTTAATCTTTAAGTTATCTTCAACTTCAAAATCGATATTCTCACTAGGCATCTTTCTTATCATATCAACAAAATATTTACTTTGAATAATAATTTTACCTTTTCCTTCAAGCATCTTTATATTTTCATGACTAATAAGAACCTTTATAGTAAGTTCTGAATCACTAGCAAGTAGTTCTATTCCCTTTTCACTAACATCAAATACTATCCCATTAAGTACTGGTATTGTAGTCCTTTGACTTAAAGCTTTAGTAACATTATTTAAAGCTTCTAAAATTACATTTTTTTCAATTGTCCATTTCATTTTTTATTCCTTCTTTCTTTATGTTATTAATTATTATTATTTATTAGTGGTGTTATTAATGTGGATAACCACTATTTATTTACTATTTTTCTTTAATATTCTGTATTTTTTTTACCCAAATTATCAACATTATTGTAACTTCATTTTAATTTCTTTGAGCATATTATTAAGATTAGGATTAGTTTCTAACTCTTCTTTTATCTTATCAATTGCTGTAGATACTGTTGAGTGGTCTCTTCCCCCGAACTCAAGTCCTATTTTCTGTAAATTTTCATCTGTTTCCACTCTACAAAGGTACATTGCTATATGTCTTGGCCTTACAACTGTATTAGTTCTTCTCTTACTTTTCAAATCATCAACCGATATTTTAAAGTATTCTGCAACAGCACTTTGTATTGAAGCAATCGAATTGTTGATAAATATGTTAGTATTAACATAATCATTAAGTGCCTCATTAGCAAAATCGAGTGTTATTTTCTCAGGAACCATCATTGCTGTGTAAGCAAGCAACCTATTTATAGTTCCTTCAATGTGCCTTACATCATTGACACATGAATTAGCAATATATTCTATTACATCTTCATTTAACTTATCCTCAATACTCGTATTTTTAACCTTCGACCTTATTATATCACATCTTAAGTTAAAATCCGGAGGATAAATATCAACAGGAAGTCCCCACATAAATCTACTTCTAAGCCGCTCTTCTATTTTCTTAAGGTCATCTGGACTCTTATCGCTACTTATAATAATTTGTTTATTAGCTTGATGGAGAGCATTAAATGTATGGAAAAACTCTTGTTGAGTTTTCTCAGCTTCCACTAGAAACTGTATATCATCTATAATAAGAACATCTACATTCCTATATTTATTCTTAAAATCATTAGCATACCCTATCTTATTATTACTTGTGGCAATTCCCGTAAACTCATCTCTAAACTCATTACTTGTGGTATATAATACCTTTAATTTAGAATGGTCTTTTATATAATTACCTATTGCTTGCATCAAATGTGTTTTCCCTATTCCACTTCTTCCATATATAAATAATGGATTATGAATAGTACCAGGTGCCTCTGCAACAGCCCTCGCCGCTACAAACGCAAGTCTATTTGAGTTCCCAACTACATAATTATCAAAAGTAAACTTTGGATTTAAATTAGTATTCCACTCTATTTCCATTTCTTTAGTTTCTTCCGGAGCTACCGGTTCCACAAAGTTATCCACTTCATCTTCCGTAATATATTTAAATGTATAGTGCATTCCTGTCATGGCAAAGAAAGCATTATCTACAATATCTCCATAAGTCTCACTAAGCATTTTCTTATGTACTTCCATTGGTACTTTTATTGTTACTACGTTGTTGACAATAGACAGAAGCTCTAGTTTTGAAAACCAAATAGTGTACGCTGAATCACTAACTTGAGCTTGTATATCATTTAAAAAACGTAAAAAAAGATTATCAGTTTTCAAAACCTCACCCCGCTAACTAAATTTCCTAACTAAATTTTAACCCATTTTGACAAAAAATAAAAGAGTAAATTTACAATTTTGATAACTTTTTTTAAATCCCCAAAATTATCCACTTAAAATATCCCTAACATATGCCTAATTTAACATGTTATCAACACTATCAACAAAATATTGTTAACTACGTATTTACCAACATCAAATCCACAAACCTTATTTTGATAAAATGTTGTTAATTCTGTGAATAATATTTACTACTTATCAACAAATTATCCACAATCAACAAAAATGACTAGTTATTAACAAAAAAATATGCTATAATGATTAAGATGTAAAATGGAAAAAGTAGCAATATTAAATGATATCCACGGTAACCTATTTTTATTAAATAAGGCATTATCATATCTCAGAGATAAAAATATCTCTAAATATTTAATATGTGGTGATTTTCTAACCGATGGCCCAGATGATAACAAAATAATTGATATATTAAAATCATTACCATGTGAAATAATACTAGGTAATCGTGAAGAATCCATCCTAAATCTTTCTCCAGATCTAAGCACTTTAAATGAAAAAATGTATCCGTTATACTATACATACAAGAATTTAACCAAAGAGAATTTAGAATTTATCAAAAACTTACCAACAACAAAAATCATTGAAATTAAAGCTTATAAAATATGTATGTCACATGGAAGTCCATATAACTCTCGAGACATAATAACCAAAGATTCAACAAAAACATTTAATAACATAATAAAAGATTATCCGGCAGACATTTATTTATTTGCTCATACTCATGAATGTTTTGAAGCAACATACAAAAATAAACTTTTTCTAAATTCTGGTGCTATAAACTGTTTCATTGGTAAAAAAGAAGTATCGACATTTGGCATTTTAACTCTAAATGAAGACATTACCTTATATGAACAAATAATATTGCCATTTAATTTTAATGAAGTCAAAGAATATTATACAAAAAGCAAATATTATGAAGAATTTCCTGAATGGACAAATATAGTTCTATACATGCTTAAATATGGAGTTAATTATAATGTTAAATTTTCAAGAAGTTATGATTATAGCAAAAGTATGAAAAACAATTTTTATAAGTTTAAGTTTATCTATAATCTTCCTAAAATAGTTGAATAATCAAAAAAATATGTTAAAATAGCTATTAACTTTAAAAGGAGTGTTACTATGACAAATTTTATAACAAGCAAAAAAGCTCTTGAAGATTTAATTGAACAAAATAAATCAAGACTAACAAATGAAGAATATGAATATTTACAATCTCTTATAAATTTAGAATTTTCATTTTTAAAATACTATCTTAAAAGTAAAAATAAATCATCAATTCTAAATGATAAACTCTTTTATGAAGCAGCTATCTTTAATATATATGAGAAAGTATCTGAGGCACTAAAAAAGATACAAAGTGTACGTATCATTAGTTTTGCAGAAAACCAAGAATGTAAAAGCGTTAGCACATGCATATCTAGTTTATTGATACCAAGTAAAGAATCATCTAAACAAGAAATATTTAAACTTTTTAACATTGAAAAGAGTACAGATTATAAAAATCCATTTGAAATTTCAATATTTAGTTATGGTGAACTTTATTTAAATGAAATCGCACTTCCGGAATATCTAGTAGAAGTGATTGAAAAAAGAAAACAAATAAGTGCCTTATCAAGCAATATCATATTTAAGTCACTAGAAATAAACCAATATAAAGGATTTAAATATAATTCAAACATTATTGAATCAAAACCATCCTTTAAGAGAAAATTTGTTGAGGAAACACATACTTTAACATTATCTAGAAAAACTCCAGATGTTGTAATAAATAGAACTTTAATACACACTAACTATGAAAAAAAGACACAGTTTTAGTAAAACTAGACATTTTTCTTACATTAAAAAACAATTTTTCTTGACTTATTCCCTAAATTAATATTATAATAATAACGCTATTAAAGAAAAGGAGAAATTATATTATGAAAAGAACATATCAACCAAATAAAAGAAAAGCAGCAAAGAAACATGGATTTTTTGCTCGTAAAGAAACTGATATTTTAAAAAATCGTCGTAGAAAAGGACGTAAAGTTTTATGTAAGTAAAAAACCACTCTAATGTGGTTTTTTTCCTAAAAATTAATTATGAAAAGATATGAAATGGTTAAATCTCATGAAGAATTTAATGAGATTATAAATAAAGGAAATAGACTAAAAGGAAAATATATTTATATATTTTCTAAAGGTAAAGAATTTGATAAACCAAACTTCGGTATAGCCGTAGGTAAAAAACTAGGTAATGCCGTAGTTAGAAATAAATTTAAACGACAATTTAGAAATATTGTTGATAAAAACAGATTTCTCTTTAAAAATAACAATAATTATATTATAATGATTAAAAGGGAAGCAAATAATGCTTCATTTAGTGAATTAGAAACAGATTTAATAAATACACTAAAGAAAGGAAATTCATGAAAAATAGATTTAAAATATTAGTTTTAGTATTTGCACTACTTTTAACAAGTGGATGTGGAAATAGTAAATACATACAAGATAAGGATAAAAAAATAGTAACATATGAAGAAACTGGTCAAATGCTTGAAAAAGATATATTATGTTTACCAGAAAAAGATAGTGAGCTTTATAATATATATAAGGAATATAGTGACCAATTAAATATAGATTTTGAAGATTTACCAGCATGTACTGATTTTAAAATAACATCAAATGAATCTTCAGGTTTATGGGAATTCTTATTTGTAAAACCTTTGGCATATTTAATTTTAGTATTAGGTAAACTAGTAGGTAACTTAGGTATATCTCTAATACTTATAGGTCTTGCCATAAGATTAATTTTACTTCCATTTACAATCAAGAGTACAAAACAAACAATGAATATGAAAAAAGCTGGGCCTGAACTTGAAAAATTAGAAAGAAAATATCGTAATAGAACTGATAATGAGTCATTAATGGCCAAAAGTCAAGAAACAATGATGATTTACAAAAAATATAAAGTAAATCCAATGGTTGGATGCTTAATGGCATTTATTCAACTTCCATTATTCTTTGCATTCTTACAAGCTATATATAGAACACCAGCTATTTATGAAGAAAGCTTATTAACATTCAATTTAGGTATGACACCACTTGTAGGTATTAAAACCGGAAATTACTTATACTTATTATTACTAGTTTTAATCGCTGTATCAACGTACTTTTCATTCAAACAAACAATGTCACAAGCAGGAAATCAATCACCTGAAGCAGCAAAACAAATGAAAATCATGTTATACGTTATGTTAGTGGTAATAACTTATGCATCACTTACACTTCCAACGGCTCTAGCATTCTACTGGATTGTAACATATGCATTCATCGCAGTACAAAATATAATAATGAATAAAGTTAATAACAAAGACTTAACTAATAAAAAAGAAAATAAAAAGGATAAAATTAAAGATAAATTAGTTAAGAAAGAAGGTATGAAGTATGGAAAAAATAATTAAGGAAGGAAAATCTGTTGAAGCAGCATTAAGTGCTTTAATGGAAGAAAATAATCTTTCAAAAGAAGAGTTTTTATACACAAGTTCTGTTAAAAAAGGCAAATTATTTCAAGGAACAATCTATGAAGTAACAGCTTATTTAAAGACAGATATTAATAATGAAATTAAAGAATTTTTACGCAAGACTGTAGAAAACATGGGACTTGAAGTAACAATGGAAATGAGTACTAAAGATGATAGAGTAACAATCCGTATGTATTCAAATAAAGATTACATCTTAATAGGTAAAGAAGGAGCTACTTTGAAAGCTTTAGAAACTATAGCAAAACAATATATTCAAAATACAACAGGAATATATTACAAATTTAGTTTAGATGTATCTAATTATAAAGAAAAAAATAATAAAAGATTAGAGTGGTTAGCTAAAAAGACTGCCAAAGAAGTTTTAGAAACTAATGTGCCAGTTGCTTTAGACAACATGACATCTTATGAAAGAAGAATAATTCATAGTGCCCTAACAGATTTCAAAGGTATTAAAACCGAAAGTGAAGGGGAAGAACCTAACAGACATATCGTTATTAAACCGCTATAACAGTGGTTTTTAATTGTCAAAATTTAGGAAAAAGGTGTAAAAATAGATGTAAAAAGTCAGAAATTTGGTGTAAATTTAGTTCTTAAAATGTTGGAAAAAGGTGTAAAATCAATGTTAAAATTATTGGAATTTGGTGTAAAAATTTGATTTTTCCTGGCGATAATGGTATATTATATATGGAGGACAAAAATATATGAATAGATTAAAAAGAAAAATAGATAATTATTTGCTAGAATGGAAAAACAGCGATTGGAAAATGCCTTTAATAGTTTCTGGCGCCAGACAAATTGGTAAAACAAATGCTATTGAATACTTTGGTAAAAATAACTACACAAGTTATATTAATATAAATTTTATACTTCAACCAGAATTTTCTGATATATTTGAGTTAGGTTATTCAGTTGATAATATCCTCAAAAAGATTTCCATACATGACCCAAATTTAAAATTTATACCTCATGAAACTTTAATATTTTTTGATGAAATGCAAAAATGTCCAAATGTTGCAACCTGTTTAAAATCATTTAAAATAGATGGTAGATATGACATAATTTGTAGTGGATCTTTAATGGGTCTAAATTACAATGAAATTGACTCAAATAGTGTAGGCTATAAGATAAATTATACAATGTACTCCTTAGATTTTGAAGAGTTTTTATGGGCTAAAGGATATAAAGAAAGTCAAATTGAAGACCTTTATACATCCATGAAAAACTGTACACCACTATCAAATACAGAGATGAATGTTATGACGGAACATTTCAAAGATTACATGGTAATCGGAGGAATGCCAGCCATCGTATCCAAATTTATTGAAAATAAAAATTTCAGTGGTATTTTAGATATGCAAAAACAAATTTTAATGGATTATGAAGAGGACATAACAAAGTATGCCGGTGGACTAGACAAAGGAAAAATCCTTGATGTTTATAGAAAAATCCCTGTATTTCTTGGAAAAGATAATAAAAAATTTCAAATATCAAAAGTGTCATCTGGTGCTAAAAGTAGAGATTACATCGGAGTAATAGATTGGCTCTTAAATGCAGGTATAATCAACGTTTCATATTGTCTATCTAATATGGAACTACCTTTAAAAGGCAATTATAATCCAGACAACTATAGATTATATTATGGTGACAATGGTTTACTTATAGGGTCACTTGATGAAGATAGTCAAAAAGATTTAAGAAATAACCAAAATTTTAACACTTACAAAGGTGCAATATATGAAAATATTATCGGAGAAATGCTAGTGAAAGCAGGCTATAATTTATACTTTTTTAAAAATGAAAAGGGCACAATAGAAATTGATTATGTAGTACGAGATATTAATAGTGTAATTCCTATCGAAGTTAAGGCAAGTGATAATAAAGCAACATCACTTAATAAAGTAATAGATGATAACAAATATAAAGAAATTAAATATGGAATAAAATTTTGCAATAAAAATATAGGTTTTAATGGTAAATTCTATACATTTCCATATTTTATGGCATTTTTCCTAAAAAGATATCTTTCTGAAACAAAATAAGCGTTTTTAAATAAATCTAGAATTTTGTGTAAATTAACTCAAAAATAGATGGAAAAATGTGTAAAAATAGTATTAAAAACATTGGAAAAAGGTGTAAATACAATTTCAAAAACCATGGAATTTGGTGAAATTTTCCTAAAATCCAAGAAAAAAACTGTGTTGGTTCAAATTATACTTTATCAAAATAAATATAACATTTATCAGAAGTAGTTCCACTAAAAACTACTTTTTTTGTTGTATCATCCCAAGTAAGTTCTCCGCCATTTTCACATTTTGAAAGAGTGGAGGTAAACACATAACCTTTATTTGAATAAGTTTCACTATCATTTTCTTCATATTACCAGAACAAAGTTCAGTCTCAAGTAATAATCTAATAGTATTTTTATTTTATGTAACATTAAAAACAATAATAAATTATTATCTGTATAAATTAAATTTATAATAAAAATAATATATACTTATTTCTGATATAAATTAATATTATAAAATTAATTATGGAAGGAATAAATGTAACATGGAAAATCTTAGAATAATTAGAGAAAAAAGACATAAAAGTCAATTAAATGTAGCAATGGCAGTTGGGGTTCAACAAGAATCAATAAGCATGTATGAATCAGGAGTTAGTTATCCAAGTGCTAAAGTATTAATAGCACTTGCAAAATATTTAGAAACAAGTACAGATTACTTGCTTGATCTAACTGATGATGATACACCAATAAAATATATGAATAGAACTTTAAATAATAAAGAAAAAGAATTAATGGAAAAATTTATATATTTAAAAACAGAAGATCAACTAAGACTAATAGGTTATGCAGACTCTCTTAGCAACAAGGTCACAATTTAAAACAAGTTAATTATTTAGAACTTTTTTTCATTATCAACTATAGATTTAGAGCAAGGTTTACGTTCATCAGTTAAATAGAGTAAATAATCAATTGAAGTATTATAATGTCTAGTTAGTTTTTTTAAAAATAAGAAAAAAACACTAGTGTTAAGCGTGGTAGCAATAACAACATTTATGACATTTAATCGGGGCTACTTTCGCATACTTCACAGTTCAAGGTGGAGACCCAATATCAGCAAACTTAAATGTAACAACATATACAACAGATGTAGCAACAGAATATAATGCAAAAATAAAACTCATGTATGCAAGTGATTATGGATATGCAGCAGCCCCAAGTGCATGGTCAACAGATGTGAGTAGTTATGCAAATAAATCAATAATATCAGCTATTTGGGTGTATATGGTTTAAATGAATGTACATTTACCAGTATAGCAAGCAATAACAAAGAAATATTTTACATAAGTCAAGTTGGCCGTGTTGATGAACATGAACTTCTCTCTGATCTTGGAGGTGGAAACGGAGGCCCTTTGGTAGTACGCCCAACTTTCAATCTCGAGTCATCAGTAACATATGCTAGTGGAACAGTTACTTCAAGTGACTCCATTCGAATAAATCTTTAATTTTCTAATAATGTGTGTTATAATACTTCCGAATGAAAGGAAGTATTTTTTATGGAAGATACAATCTGTGCAATATCAACTTCAATGGGTATCGGAGCAATATCTATTGTCCGTGTAACTGGACCTGAAACTGTAGACATCGTAGACAGTATTTTTGATCATGATTTAAAAAATGCTTCCAGCCACACAATTCATTATGGACACATTAAATATAATCAAGAAGTTATTGATGAAGTTTTGGTAATGCTAATGAAAGGTCCAAAGACTTATACAACCGAAGATACAATTGAAATAAACTGTCATGGAGGTATTAACACTACTAAAAAAGTAATGGAAATATTACTTGCATCAGGATGTCGTCTTGCTGAACCTGGAGAATTTACAAAAAGAGCTTATTTAAATGGTAGAATAAATCTTCTTGAAGCAGAGTCAGTAAACGATTTAATAATTGCCAAAACAGATGCTGCTAGAACTTTGGCTATAAATAATGTTGATGGAAAATTATCAAAACAAATTAGTAATCTAAGAGAAAAAATAGCCAAAATACTTGCCAACATTGAAGTAAACATTGATTATCCAGAATACACTGATGAACTTGAAGTAACAGAAAATTTAATGCATGAATATCTTGATGATATTACTAAAGAATTAAATGTCTTAGTAAGTGGAGCTAAAAACGGAAGACTTATTAAAGAAGGAGTAAATGTTGCAATTATAGGTAAACCAAACGTAGGTAAAAGTAGTATTTTAAATAGTTTACTAGATGAAGAAAAAGCAATTGTAACAGATATTCCAGGTACAACTAGAGATATAGTTGAAGGCACAATTACTTTAAATGGAGTAGCTATCAAATTTATTGATACTGCTGGTATCAGAGAAACAACAGATATCGTTGAAAAAATAGGTGTGGATAAAAGTAAAAAAACTGCAGATAATGCAGATATTGTTTTACTTGTTTTAAATAATAATGAAGAAATGACAAATGAAGATTTAACCATGTTAGATAAATATAAAAATGAAAAATTACTTGTATTTGTAAATAAAATGGATTTAGAAAAGAAACTAGTATTACCTGAAAAAATTAAAGATGTTATATATGGAAACACAATTGATCTAGATGGTTTAAATACTTTAAAAGAAGCAATTAGTAACAAATTAAATTTAGGCAGTATTGTAAATAAAGATATGAGTTACTTATGTAATCTAAGAGAAATAGATTTAGTAAATAAGGCTGAAGAATCCTTGAAAAATGCCCAAAATAATCTTGAAGCAGGATATTCTGTTGACATGATAGAAATTGATTTAAAAGCAGCTTGGAACTATCTTGGTGAAATCATGGGAGATAGTTATGAAGGTGAATTAGTAGACAAAATATTTAGTAATTTTTGTTTAGGAAAGTGAGGTACAAACATGTATGATGTAATTGTAGTAGGTGGAGGACATGCTGGAATTGAAGCAAGTCATATTGCAGCCAAATTAGGCAAAAAAACATTACTTATAACAGGTAATATTAAAAATATAGGGGATATGCCATGTAATCCATCAATCGGTGGCACAGCCAAAGGCATTATAGTACGTGAAGTTGATGCTCTAGGTGGTCTAATGGGCCATATCGCAGATATTTCTCACATTCAAATAAAAATGCTTAATAATTCTAAAGGACCAGCTGTAAGAAGTTTGCGTGCTCAAGCAGATAAAATTACATATCCTAAAAATATGCAAGAATATTTAATGAAAATGCCTAACTTAACAATAAAAGAAGCTTTAGTAGAAGACTTAATTCTTGAAAATAACATAGTTAAAGGAGTTATTACTGAAAATAATGAACGAATTGAAGGAAAAACTGTAATTTTAACAACAGGTACATACTTACGTGGTAATATTCTTGTGGGTAGCAAAAATACGCCAGGTGGACCTCATGGAGAAAGAAGAAGTAACTATTTATCAACAAAATTACATGAATATGGCCTAAAAATAATAAGATTAAAAACAGGTACTCCACAAAGAATTAAAAAAGATTCCATAGATTTTTCTGTAATGAACATGGAACATGGCGATAATACTTATTGGACATTTTCAAATGATTTTGCACCAAGCTATAAATTAGAAGACCAAAAACCATGTTACTTACTTTATACCAATGAAAAAACACATCAAATTATTAGAGATAATCTAGAAAAGTCCGCAATGTACGGAGGCTACGCAACTGGAGTAGGTCCAAGATATTGTCCATCAATCGAGGATAAAATTGTAAGATTTGCGGATAAAGAAAGACATCAATTATTCCTAGAACCTGAAAGTTTATATTATGACGATTGGTATTTACAAGGATTTTCCACAAGTATGCCAGAAGATGTACAAGAGCAAATGGTTCATAGTTTACATGGCTTAGAGAATGCAGTCATCAGTAAATATGCATATGCTATTGAATATGATGCAATTGATCCATTACAAATTAAGCCAAGTCTAGAAAATAAAGTTTTGGAAAATCTATTTACTGCAGGTCAAATAAATGGTACAAGTGGTTATGAAGAAGCTGCAGGACAAGGAATAATTGCTGGTATAAATGCTGCTTTAAAATTGAATAATAAAAATCCTCTAATATTAAAAAGAAGTGATGCTTATATCGGAGTATTAATTGATGACTTAGTAACAAAAGGAACTATAGAACCCTATCGTATGCTAACATCAAGAGCGGAATTTCGTCTTATTTTAAGACACGATAATGCCGATTTAAGACTACGCCATTATGCCCATGAAATAGGTACAATAAATGAAGAACAATACCAAAGATTACTTGCTAAAGAAGAAAATATTAAAAAATTAACAACATATTTAGCAGAAAATACTCTTCATTTAACTAGTGATGTTAAAGAAATATTTATTAATAATAATAAAAATGTCCCACTTACGGGCTTAAATTTCTATGAGCTTTTAAAAAGACCAGAAATAAATCTAGACTTTATTGAAAACTTTATAACTTTAGATTATCCAGATGAAGTAAAAGAACAAGTAGAAATAAATGCCAAATATGATGGATATATTAAAAAAGCTTATAAAGAAGTAGAAAAATTAGAAAAACTTGAAGAAAAACAAATACCTGAAGATATTGACTATGGTAAAGTAACAAATTTAGCTAGTGAAGCAAGACAAAAATTAGATAAAATAAGGCCTAAAACAATTGCTCAAGCATCTCGTATAAGTGGAGTAAACCCTGTAGATATTTCTGTTTTAAGCATTTATCTAAAGAAAGAATATGGTAAAGATGAAAAATAATGAATTTATTGAAAAAGTAAAAGAATTAGGTCTTGAAGTAACTAATGAAAAGTTAGAAAAATTAGAAATATATGCAAATTTTCTAAGAGAATACAACGAACATACAAATTTAACAGCCATAACTAATATTGAAGATATCTATTTAAAGCATTTTTATGATAGTTTAACGCTTACAAAAGTAATTGATTTAAATGAATGTGAAAATTTATTAGACTTTGGTACTGGTGCAGGCTTTCCAGGAATGGTAATAAAGATATTTTTTCCAAGTTTAAAGGTAACTTTATTAGATAGCAACAATAAAAAAATAAAGTTCTTAACAGAATTAAAAAATAAAATTCATGTTGATAACCTAGAACTTATTAACACAAGAGTAGAATTTCTTAGAAAGGAAAGACTAAATTATTATGATGTTGTTACAGCTAGAGCAGTTACTAATATGCCTGTTTTAACAGAACTTGCTATGCCACTTGTTAAAGAAAATAAATATTTTATAGCAATGAAAGGCAGTAATACTGAGGAAATAAAAACAAGCAAAAATGCTATTTCCAAAATGCATGGAGAAATCGAAGAAACAAATACTTTCTTATTATCACAAGAAACAGGAATGAGAAATATCATAAAAGTTAAAAAATTAAAAGAAACAACAATAAATGAACTAAGACCATATGAAAAAATAATAAAAAAACCATATTAAAAAATTAAAAATATCCAAATAGAGATAAATACTACGTTTGCACATTTATCCATTAATTACTTATTAGTTAATCAACAAAAAATACAATTTAATAAACATCACATGCAAAAATTGTCAAAAAAACCTTGCAAAAAATTAATAAATAATGTATCATTATATATGATAAAGGGTTGATTAATGTGAATAACGCACAATTAGAAAATACTGTTTTACAAGTTCCTATCGAGGATATAATTCCAAACCGGTTTCAACCACGGTTATCTTTTGATGATGCATCACTTTCTGATTTAGCAGCCTCTATCAAAGAACATGGAATAATTCAACCACTTGTATTAAGAAGAAAAAACGATAAATATGAAATAATCGCTGGCGAAAGAAGATTTAAAGCTGCAAAAATAGCGGGTTTAGCTGCAGTACCAGCAGTTATTTCCAATTTAGATGATAATGCATCTGCAGAAGTTGCAATTGTTGAAAATATACAAAGAAAAGATTTAACAGCTATTGAAGAAGCTCGATCTTATCAAGCCCTTTTAGATAAAGGCTACATGACACAAGATGAACTTGCTAGAAAAATGGGATTATCACAATCAGCAATTTCTAACAAATTACGCCTTTTAACACTTGATGAAGCAGTACAAGAAGCAATATTATCAGAAAAAATATCAGAAAGACATGCAAGAACTCTTCTAAAAGTTCCATCACATGAGAAACAAAAGGAGCTATTAAATAAAGTGATAAACGATAGACTAACAGTTAAACAACTCGAAGAAGAAATAAAAAATATGGATGTTGCAAACATTACAAACATGCAAAATACTACAAATGAAACACCTACAAGTCCATCAACCCCAATATATGAAAGTAAAGAACCAAACCCAGAAGTATTAAGTGAAATTTCACCATCTGTAATTCCTCAAGTTAATCCTACAGAAGAGCTAAATAAAACATCTAGTACACCAGAAGAACTTCCAAATATTGAAGATATTTTTAATAAGGTTACAGATTTAAAAGATATAGAAACAGAACCAATCGAAGAAATAAAAGAAACACCAAGCATAACACCAGATGCATTTTTCTCAAATCGCGAAAAAATGCCAAACAAATTCTTTAATTTTCTTGAAGATACGGCAGCCAATATGAATACTGAAGAAATAACCCCAACATTTGAAATTCCAAAAGTAGAAAGTAAACCACAACCAGAAAATTTAATAAATCAAACAGATAATATTGAAATGCTTGATGACTTCTTTATTCCAACTACAGATAATAAAGTAGAAAGTAGTAATAATGATTACTTAAATGAAGTAATAAAAACAATAAGAAATTTACATCTAGATAGTGACAATGTAATAGTAGAAGAAATGAATTTACCAACAGAATATCACATTAACATCAAGATAAAAAAAGATGTAAATAACTAAAAAGATGGCTAATGGGATGTGAACCCCGTTTCTTGGACAAAAGAGAAGCGAGGTTTTTATATGTCAAAATTACATTAAAATTTAATAAAAACCCAAATTACTATCATTTCCTAAATAATTTATATTGTTCATTGATAAAACTTTTATATTGATTAAATACTTCTCTATTAGTATTTGAGAATTTATAAACATAATTAGAAATATCCAAAAAGAAATTTATTTCATCAATTGTTTGTAAGTTTGCTATACATTCAAAATGAAAACGTAAAACACCAAATAATAACTTTCTATCATCTATTGTGCTATTTTTACAAATTTTTTGTAACATTTCAAAATAATTTTTAAACAAATATAAAGCATATTCATTTTCTTTAAAATAGTCTTTTCCCATACTAGCATTAAATTTAATATTGTTTAAAACTCTACTATAATCCAATTTAACATCACTATCAAAATCTTCAATAGTTATAGATTTAACACCACTCAAAGGATAAGTAGAAAAATTATTTGGTAATGTAAATAAGCAATAATGCGTCTTATAAAATTTTTCCTTATAAGTTTCGTATTGTTTTTTGTAATCATCATCATCCTTAAATTTTAAATTTAAGTTACAAAAGCTATCTTCAAATCTTATATACATATCACTAAGTAAATCCCTGTAGCGCAAATCATCTTCTACTATTTGTTTTACCTCATCATAACTAACCTTTTTTCCATAATATATCATACTAACTAATTCAGATGGATAAATATCCAATATTTTTCCATCAAACATTCTTTTTTCACCATCTAAAAATGACATTTTTAACCAAGTATTTTTATAAAGTGGTAATTTTCTAATAGTTTCAAGTGAGAAATCTTCAACCTCATAAAAAGTTGGTTCATCAGTTCCTACGTCAAATTGTACAAATTTTGCCATAATATCAACTCCATACAATATAATTATAACATCTTTTTTACAGAATTTATAGGAATATTACATAACTTTACAATGTTTGTACTCATCACACACAAATAAAAACATAATTAAAATTAGTTTTATAAAAAACACATGAAACATACTAAACTTGTAAAAAAAATAAAAATATGATATAACTCAATCGAGGTGAAATTATGGATAAAATTAGAAATTTACCAAATTATAATACTTATTCAATAGAATTAATGAATGCCGTTGTTAAACAGGATCAAAATACAATTAATCAAATTTTTAATAAGATAGATGAAGAATTAAGAAAAATTAGAAAAGAAAAAAGTATAACTTTTGAAAGAAGTCAAAAAATGTGGAATGACCCAGAATCACATTTTAGAGCAGTACAATTAGAAGAAGTAACAGATTTAAAAATGGAATTTGATGATAATTTAGGGTTATTTCAATTAGCAAATTTAGCTCAATATGAACCTGTTATGACAATAACATTCACAAAAATGCTTAAAAATCTCAGTGATATAAGACTAAGAAGAACTGCACGAAGTGAAAAAATGTGGAATAACCCAGAATCACATTTCAAAGCAATAGAAGCAGAAAAACAAGCAGATTTAGAAAATGAAATTACTGATTTAATGAGTTTATACAATATTGCACAATCTGCAAATTATACTAAAGGTATTGAATTAATAACTAATAGATTAAATAAGATAGCACCAAATTTAGCTGATAGTTTAATTCCTAAAAATAGTGGTACAGTACATAAATAATTTTAAAAGATGACTACAATGATATGAACCCCGTTTCTTGGACAAAATAGAAACGGGGTTTTGTATGACTAAAATAAGTTATGAAAAAAAATTAATTTATATTTTGATAGAAAGAATGGCATGTCTTTTCCTTCTATAAAATCAAAATATGGTATTAATAAATCTGGAGTTGAATATCTAGTTAGATTAATTGATAAGCATGGATTTGATATTCTAAGAACTAATGAAAATAAAAGTTATAGTTCTAAGGAAAAAGAAAAAATTTTAAATCGAATTCTGATTGATAATGAGTCAATTTTATCAGTTTCAATAGATGAAGGATTGGCAGCAAAAGGAATGTTAAATAATTGGCTTAAAAAATATCGTGAAAACGGTTATAATATAGTTGAACGAAAGCGAGGTCGTCCGACTATGAAAAATGAATTTAAACCAAAGAAAAATGAAACTATAGAAGAAGAAAATGAAAGATTGAAAAAAGAAAACATATACTTAAAAGCGGAATTAGAATACTCAAAAAAATTGAGAGCCATTGTTCAAGCAAGGAAGAATCAACAACAGAAGAAAAAGTAAATGTTGTAAGTGAACTTCGGCTAACATATCCATTAATGATTCTTCTACAAGGTATCTGGCTTAGCTAAATCAGTATATTACTATACATTACTAAAATAGATAAAGATGATAAAAATAAAGAAATAATAGATAAAATAAAAGAAATATTTATTAATAATAAAGAAAGATATGGTTATCGTAGAATTACATTAGAACTTAGAAATCAAGGTTATAATGTTAATCATAAAAAAGTTTATAGAATAATGGTTAAATTAGGTTTAAAACCACTAAAAAGAAACAAAAGAAAATATTCTTCTTATAAGGGAACTGTTGGTAAGATAGCTGATAATTTAATTGAAAGAAATTTTAATGCAGAAAAGCCTAATCAAAAATGGTATACTGATGTTACTGAATTTAATCTTCGAGGAGAAAAATGTTATTTATCACCAATATTAGATGGATTTAACGGTGAAGTTATTTCTTATAATACTTCTAAATCACCAAATCTAGAGCAGATAAATGATATGCTTAATAAAGCATTTGATGGTAAAAATCTAGAAGGATTAATATTTCATTCAGATCAGGGATGGCAATATCAACACCAATCTTATCAGCAAAGACTAAAAAATAAAGGTATAAAACAAAGCATGTCCAGAAAAGGAAATAGTATGGATAATGGAATGATGGAAAACTTTTTTGGACTACTTAAAACTGAAATATTTTACGATCAAGAAGATAAATATAAAACACTAGATGAATTAATTTTAGCGATTGATGACTATATTAATTATTATAATTATGATAGAATTAAAGTGAAATTAAAAGGACTGTCTCCTGTAAATTACAGGTTACAATCCTCTAATTAGAAACTATTTATAAACTGTCCAACTTTTGGGGTTCAGTTCAATGTTAGTCATCTTTTTCTATGAAATCTTTTATATTAAAATTATACATTGTAACCAGAGTCTTTTCAACATTTAAAAAAGTATCTTCTTCATTAATAACATAATCCATATTACCTAAATCTACTTTAAATAACACTTCAAATTCTGGCATTACTTGCATTCCTCCAGTTTTGAGTGCACTATCTCGTTCAGTATCATAAAAAACTAAAATATTTTTATTTGTTAACAAAATATTAACAAGCATATTTCTTTTGTCAAACTTAATATTAACATCTGCAGCTTCATTTAAAACATGTTCCTCATTTTCTTTAAAAGCATAATTATACATTTACATCACCTATAATAATTATATAATATAACTTCTAAAATATCTAGTCTTCTTGCTTTTGTTCTTCATTCATTACATATTGTTCACGTGATACACCAGGTTCAGTCCCTTTTACATAATAATATAATGTTGCTTTATTAACATCATTTGTTGGCTTACCGGTTACAGCATCTAAAGGTATAGCAACAACATTTTTAGGTATCTCATACCAATTATCCCCGATATTTTGAAGTGATCCTTCAATTGTAGTAGCCCATATTTTTTTAGCACTATTTCTAATACTTCCATCTACAAATTGATTGTCATCATAACCCATCCACATCATCATAAGTCTATCGGGATTATAACCTACAATCCAATAATCGGTATTAGTTGAACCAGTTTTTAGTGCATATTTATGTGTTAAATTACCTGCAATATTAAGAGCAGTAGGGGTTGTATAATCAACATAAGCACTATTTGTTGTAGATGTCATCATTTCATTTAAAATATAAGTATAATTTGGATTAATAACTAAAGTATTTTTATCTTCATGCTCATATAACACATTTCCGCCTAAATCTTCAATTTTTTCAATAAAATACAAATCTTTTTCATAACCACCAGAAGCAAATGTAGTATAACCTTTAGCATAATCTAAAATATTTATTTCACTTGTACCAAGAGGAAGTGATGCAACTTCATCTAAAGAAGCAGTAATTCCTGTTCTTTTAGCAACATCAATCATTTTATCTGCTCCAAGAAAAAGATTAGTTTTAACAGCATAAATATTATCAGATAATGCAATCGCTGCTGCCATAGTTATTTCTTTACTAGCATAGATATTTCCAGCATTCTGAGGTGCATAAGTTTTTCCGTTTGATAAATAAAATGTTGTTTCTTCACTTTTAAAAGAACTAGACATAGTCATATTATTTTCTAAAGCAGCATAATAAAGAAATGGTTTCATAGTTGATCCAACTTGTCTTTTACTTTTTAAGGCTCTATTATATTGACTTTTAGCATAATTCATACCCCCGGTTAAAGCTTTAACAGCTCCAGTTTTAGGATCAACAATAACACTAGCAGCTTGTACGGTATCATTAGGTTTATTTTCTAAAATATTTTTTTCTAAATTAGTTTGTTCATTTAAATCAAGGGTAGTATATATTTTAAGACCACCAGCATTTACTAACGAAGCCGGTACTTCTTTAATATTACTAAGTTCATTTAAAACAGCTTCTTGGTAATACATGATCATTTGTAAATTGTTTTTTTTAGTTTGCCCAAAAATTTCTAACTTTTCTTTAAATAAGTTATTATATGTATCTTCATCAATATATCCATTATTAAGCATTGACTTAGCAACTACCCATGCTCTCTTAATAGATGCATCATAATTACTAACAGGATTATAACCAGCAGGATTTTTAGGTATGCCAGCAAGTACAATAGCTTCTTCCAAAGTTAAATCTTTAGGCTTTTTATTAAAATAAAAACTAGCAGCATTCACAATACCCATATTACCCTGTCCATAATTAATAGTGTTTAAATAGCCTTCTAAAATATCATCTTTGTCATAATGTACTTCAAGCTCCAAAGTTAAAAAAGCTTCTTCAATTTTTCTTTTCCATGTCTTATCAAAATCCAAATATAAATTTTTAATATATTGTTGTGATATTGTAGAAGCCCCTTGCACAATCGATTTTTTCTTAATATTAGTAAGCATCGCTTTTGCAATCCTTAGATAGTCAAAACCATGATGATCATAAAAGTTTTTATCTTCAACAGCAATAACAGCATTTACTAAATTTTCATTAATATCTTCCAAATTAGCCCATTCATTACTTCTAGAACCCTGATACAATAACTCACTTTGATTATCATATAGATATAGACTTCCACTAGTTTTTAAATCAAGCTTTGGGCTCAAATAAGCATAAGTATAAAGACCAATGATAACAACTACCAATGATATAAACATAAAAATAAATGATTTTACCATAAATCTCATTGCCCTCAAAGTTATCACCTATAAGCTAGTATGGAAATAATTTTAAAAAAATATGCAAAGTTTAGTATTAATATTTCATATAGCATAATTAAAATAAGAAAAAAATATTTGATTTATGATAATAAATTTTTATTTTGTGTATTTTCTATATACAATATCAATTTTATATTAGTAAAAAAATTCAAAAAAATTTTGATAATCATTGATAGAAAAAGATGCTCTTAAAACCTAGGTAAAATCAGTGCTTTTAAAATTATTGTCGATGCATGTTGACCGATTTTTCTTGACTTTTTTCATATAGTGAATTTAGAATAGAGTCTTATATCAAGGAGGAAAATTTTATGTTAAATGAAACAAAAGAAAAAACATTTTATGG
>CAKOND010000003.1 GCA_934096945.1 uncultured Bacilli bacterium | reverse complement strand
ATACGAAAAATAAGTTTTTTTTACAATAAAAAATGATATGTTACTTTTTGCAACATACCACTTTGTCAACAATCTGAGAAGATGCTGAATAAGCATCTTCTTTTCTTAACACTAAATATTGTAAACTTATAAAAAAACATTTATATTATTTTAAATTTATGATAAAATTATTTTAAGGAGGATAAGCATATGAAATGGTGGATAATATTAATTATAGTTCTTGTCTTAATAATACTTTGGGCAATTAGTGTATATAATAGCTTAGTTGCTTTAAGAAATAGAGTTAAAGACCAATGGGCTCAAATTGATGTTCAATTAAAGAGAAGATTTGACTTAATACCAAATTTAGTAGAAACAGTTAAAGGTTATACTAAACATGAATCTGAAACGCTTGAAGCTGTAATTAAAGCTCGTAATACTTATGTTTCTGCTACTGTTCCTGAAGAACAAATGAAAGCTGATGGTGAACTTACAAAGGCAATATCAAAATTATTTGCTTTAACTGAAAGTTACCCAGATTTAAAAGCTAATACAAATTTCCAAGCTTTACAACAAGAACTTACAGAAACTGAAAGTAAAATTGCTGCAGCACGTCAATTCTATAATGATACTGTTATGGTTTACAACAATAAAGTAGCTATGGTGCCAAGTAATATTATTGCAAGTTTATTTAAGTTTAACAAAGAAGCTTTCTTTGAAGCAAATGAAACAGAACGACAAAATGTTCAAGTTAAATTCTAAGACGTTCTAAACGTCTTTTTTAAATATTAAAGAGGTGAGTTATGAAAAAAATATTAATTGCAATTATAACATTTATGTGTTTACCACTTGTAAGTTTAGCTGCTGATTATGATATAAAACATTTTTATATTGATGCTACTTTACAAGAAAATGGTGATATGGATGTTAAAGAATTAATTGTTTTAAAAGGAACATTTAATGGTTATGAAAGAGATATATTTTATAGAAATGATTATGGTAATTATAGTGCAAGTAATTTGGAAAATCTAAGTATATCTGCGGGTTATGTAAATAATGTTTCTTTTGATACTTTTAATAATAATTTTGATTTATTTGAAAAAGTTGATTATGCAAATAATGGTACAAAAGCAAGATATATATTAACTAATTTGAGTGAAGGTATTAGAGTTAGAATGTATTATGCAACTGATGATGATACTACTGCATTTTTAATTAAATATACTTTAAAAGATGTAGGTATAGCTCATAATGATGTTATTGAATATTATTGGAATTTTTTAGGTACTGGATTTGAAGATGATATCAAGGATTTACAAATTAGAGTAAATTATCCAACTAAAATGAATAAAGAAGACTTTAATTGGTGGTTTCATGGTCCACTTACAGGTTCATCTGATATCGTAAATGTTAGTACAAATTATACAAGTGTTTTGGCAAAAGTTAAAAAATTAGATGCTGGAACTGCGGTTGATTTTAGAACACTTGTGCCTAAAAACGGGTTTAATGCAAGTTTATTTTCTAAAACAAGTAATGATGATGTTAAAGAAAGCATTATAGAAAGTGAAGATGCCATTGTTGCTAAAGATAATGCTCTAAGAAAAAAATATAGAGTTTATTTTTATACAATTGAAGGTTTATCAATTGGTTATTATGTTCTTTTAGTAAGTTTATGGATTTATGTTTATAAAAAATATGATAAAGAAAGAAAGCCTAAATTTATTGGGGAATATAATAGAGAATTTATTGATGATTATAATGTTGAAGTAATAGATTATTTAATGAATAATACAATAACTCCAAATGCTATGAGTGCATCACTTATGAATTTAATTTATAAGAAAAATGTTAGTGTTGAAAAATTACCTGAACAAAAAAATAATTATAAATTTACTTTAGTTAATAGAGATAATTTAAATGATACTGAAAATTGTTTAGTAGATTTTCTATTTAAAACAGTAGGGGGTAATAATGAATTTACAACCAAAGAATTAAAATCATATGCTTCATCTACAAAGACTTGTAACACCTTTATGAGTAGTTATACTAAATGGAAAAATAAAGTTATTGAAGATGGGAAAAATCAAGGTTTCTTTGATAAATTACCAGGTAGATATGGTTATGGTTTCTTTATGTTGTTCTTAGCGTTTATAATTTATTTTGCAAGCATTGTACTTAACGTAGATGCATTTATAGTAAATACTTTAATATTTGCAGCCATTATTTTTATAGTTTATATAGGTACTATTAAAAGAAAGAGTGAAAAGGGTATCGAACACTATACAAGATGGAAAGCATTTAAAAAGTTCTTAAATGATTTTGGTACATTTGATACTAAAGAATTACCAGAAATTATTTTGTGGGAAAGATATTTAGTATATGCAACGATTTTTGGTCTTGCTAAAAAAGTGCAAAAAGATATGAATGTTAAGATTAAAGAAATAGAACTTACAGATACCTACTATGGAAATAATTATATATTTATTAATGATTTTAATATGACTAATGTAATTAGTTCATCACTTAATGAAGCTTTTAGAGGAGCTCAAACAACTATTAATAGAGAAATGGCTAGCTCATCAAGTGGTTCATTTGGTGGTCATGGTGGAGGATTTTCATCAGGCGGCGGCTTTGGTGGCGGCGGCGGTGGAGGTCGAGGTTTCTAAAAGAAACTTTACACTCATTTTACAAAAGCCTGCAAATTAGCTTGTAACCTTTTGACATGTTTTGTCGAAAGTGTTGCAGGCTATTTTTTTTGCCTTTATAATACACAATTTAAGGAGGTATTATTGTGAAAATTGATGTTATTGATGTATCTTTTTCAAAAGATAAAGCAATGATGTTTTCAAAATTATTTGCTAATAAAGATCCATTGTTCGATTTTATTAATTCTTTTTTCAATTCAATTGATTATGGTTACAAAATCGTAGATGGTAAAGTTAATTATGAAATTTTTAACAAAGAATCTAGAAGTGGTTGTTTTGCTGTTTGTTATGATTATGAAGACAAAGTTGTTTTAAATCTTTATGGTATGTATCGTATTGTAATTAATGATATTACTTTTGAAAAGATATTGTAGAAAATAAAAAGTAAGATTAGTGTAATAATATTTTGGAGGAAAGTATGAATTATTATAATGAAATAAAAACACAAATATTAAATAATGAAATAACTAAAAAAGTAAAAGATTATTCAAAAAATAAGAGTGATTTAACAACGTATTATAATGTTGGAAAACTATTAAGTGAAGCAGGAAAGCATTATGGTGAAGGTATTATTAAAGAATATTCGGAGAAGTTAACAAAAGAATTAAATAAAAAATATTCAGTTACTACTTTAAAATATATGAGATTATTTTATGAATTTGGAAAAAGTCAGCCGGTGGCTGACCAATTAACATGGAGTCATTATATAGAATTATTGCCATTAAAAAATAAGGAGAAAATTAACTACTATATTAATGTTGTTATTAAAAATAATTTATCAAAACGTGAGCTTCGAGACCGCATTAAAAAAAAAGAATATGAAAGATTAGATGAACAAACAAAATTAAAGCTAATTAATGATGAAAAACTAAAAGTTCAAGATACTATTAAAAATCCAATTATAATAAAAAATAATTCTAATTATGAAGTAATATCTGAAAAAGTACTGCAAAAAATGATCCTTGAGGATATACCATCATTTTTAAAAGAACTAGGTAATTCATTTAGTTTTATAGCAAATGAATATCCAATTAAAATTGGCTCAAATTATAATTATATAGATTTACTTTTGTATAACTATGAATTTAACTGTTTTGTAGTTATAGAACTAAAAGTAACAGAACTAAAAAAAGAACATATAGGTCAAATAGAAGTCTATATGAATTATATAGATAAGAACTTAAGAAAACAAATGCAAGACAAAACAATAGGTATTATTCTTTGTAAAAAAGATAATAAGTTTATCATGGAATATTGTAGTGATGAAAGGATAAAGGTAAGAGAATATGAATTATTATAATGAGATAAAAACACAAATACTAAATAATGAGATAACTAAAAGAGTAAAAGATTATTCAAAAAACAAAAGTGATTTAACAACGTATTATAATGTTGGAAAACTATTAAGTGAAGCGGGAAAACATTATGGTGAAGGTATTATTAAGGAATATTCGGAGAAGTTAACTAAGGAATTTGGTAAAGGTTATTCTACAAGAACACTTAAATATATGAGAAAATTTTACATTTTTCAAAAAAGGCAGGCAGTGCCTGCCCTTTTAACATGGAGTCATTATATTGAGTTGATAAAAATAGGAAATGATTCGAAAATTATTTTTTATGCAAATTTGGCTATAAATGAAAATCTATCAACAAGACAGTTACGCGACCGTATTAAAAATAAAGAATATGAAAGACTAGATGAAAATACAAAATTAAAGTTAATTAAGGAGGAAAAACTAGAAGTTCAAGATACAATAAAAAATCCAATAATAATTAATAATAAATTTAATTATGAGGTAGTGTCAGAAAAAGTGTTGCAAAAACTTATTCTTGAAGATATACCAGCATTTTTAGATGAATTAGGAAATGGATTTACATTTATCAGAAATGAATACAAAATAAAAATAGGTGGTAACTATAATTATATTGATTTACTTTTATATAACCTTGAGTTCAATTGTTATGTAGTTATAGAACTAAAAGTAACAGAACTAAAAAAAGAACATATAGGTCAAATAGAAGTCTATATGAATTATATAGATAAGAACTTAAGAAAACAAATGCAAGACAAAACAATAGGCATTATTCTTTGCAAAAAAGATAATAAGTTTATCATGGAATATTGTAGTGATGAAAGGATAAAAGTAAGAGAATATGAATTATTATAATGAGATAAAAACAGAAATATTAAATAATGAGATAACTAAAAAAGTAAAAGATTATTCAAAAAACAAAAGTGACTTAACAACTTATTATAATGTTGGAAAACTATTAAGTGAAGCAGGAAAACATTATGGTGAAGGTATTATCAAAGAATATTCAGAAAAGTTAACTAAGGAATTTGGTAAAGGTTATACTATTTCAAACTTAAAAAGATTTAGGCAGTTCTATAATTATATTCAAAAAGGTGCGACATTGTCGCACCGATTAACGTGGAGTCATTATATAGAATTATTACCACTTACAAATAATGGAGAAATAATTTATTATAGTGATTTAATAATAAAAAATAATTTATCTAAAAGACAATTAAAATGACATGGAGCCAATATATTGAATTATAATCTTTCAAAGACAAATAAACTGCTATGAAAAAATCATAACAGCTTTTAAATTTATCTTGAACCTAAAGGAAGAACCTCAATATTTTTATCTAAAGATTTTAAAACATCTGAAAATTCTTCATAAACTAAATCATAATTTTTAAGGTATTTTTTATCTTTCATTTTACTAAAAGGTACAACTTTATAATAAACGCTTTCAGTATTTTTATAAGTATAAATTAAATCTAATTTTAAATTATCAATTTTAATATCTTTAGAACCATCTTCGTTTGTAGTTTTAACAATATCCATACCAGCCAAAGCTCCAACAGCAACTTTTTGTCCATATTTATTAACTAAAATAACTTGATTAGAAATTAAATTACCCAAAGAGTAAATAATTAATGTATTATCGATCCACTCAACAGGTTGAATACAATGTGGATGATTACCTATAACAATGTCTACACCTAAACTAGCTAAATATTCAGCTTGTTTTTTTTGCTCATTCGTAGGTTTAAGGCTATATTCGATTCCCCAATGCATAGCCACTATCAAAACATCAACCTTTTCTCTAAGTGCTTCAATATCTTTTTTAGCCAGTTCATCACTATAAACATTAACTAAATAATCTTTTCCATTAGGTAATTTAAAACCATTTAAACCATAGGTATAAGAAAGCAAAGCATATGTAATCCCATTTTTTTTCATAATGGTGTAATTAGTCCTTTCAGCATCAGATAAAGCCATTCCATTCGTCATAATATCTTTATGTTTGTTCCAAAAATTTATAGTATTGACAATAGCTTTTTCCCCTCTATCATAAGAATGGTTATTTGCTAAAGAAACCATATTAAAACCTGCATTAATCATTGCTTCACCAAATTCATCTGGTGTATTAAAGGTTGGATAAAAAGTATAACCGAGTTCTTTTCCTCCCAATATAGTTTCTTGGTTATAATAGGCTATATCATAAGATGTAACAATATCTTTTATTTCACTAAAATATGGATTAAAATCATACGTACCATCAGTATTTTTTGCATATTTAGCAACATCATTATGGACAACAGTATCGCCGCCAGCAATTAAACTTACTGTATCCACCTTGGGCCATGTTTCTTGAACTTTGTTATTATTGGACTTAGTATAACCATTATTTAAACCATTTTTATTATCATTATTAAAATAATAATTATATCCTGTATAGCTTAAATATCCAATTAATCCTACTAGAATAATACTAAAAAAAAGTCTAACAATATTTTTCTTAATTTTTTTTCTATGTCTTGTCATATTAATCCTTTAATAAATTATATACTTCTTCTTTGTTTAGATTATGTGTTTTATGCATAAAATCAGGAAGTAAATGTAAATGAATATGTTTAATAACTTGAGCATCACCATAATTAAATAACATAGTTAAAGCACTTTTATCTAATTTAAACATTAAATTTTTAGTTTCTTTTCGAGCAGCATCAAACATTTTTATTAAAATATCATTTGGAACTTCATAAATATCTTCATAATGCTTCTTGGGAATAATCAAAGTATGTCCGTCAGTATCAGGAAATGCATCTAGTATTACCATAATATCTTCATCTTCGTAAAGTATTTTTGCATCCACTTCTTTTCTTGCAATTTTGCAAAATAAACAATTATCATTCATAATATCACCAGAATAAGTATATCAAATCTTGTGTACTTTTGTAAAGAGAATGCATATACTTAATTAGGAGCGTGATTAATTTGTCTAGTTTTAAAGAAATAGTTACCAAAGCTGTTATTGGCAAAGCAAAGAAAACAAATACTAGTTCATTTACTTTAACACCTGAAGAAATGCCTAACACTGTCCTAGGCTGTTGGGTTATAAATCATTCATTTAGTGGCATCAAAGGAGCAAATGGTTTAGTTAACATTAATGGTAATTTTGATGTAAACGTTTGGTATTCATATGATACTGATAAAAAAACCGCAGTTACAACAAAAAGATTTAGTTATACTGATACAATGAATGTTCCACTTAGAAATGATGCTAATATGGATGGTGCCAGTGAAATAATTGTAAGATGTCTAAAACAGCCAACCGTATCAAATGTTAAAATTGAAGATGGAAATGTTTTACTTGATATTGAAAAAGAAATGGGTGTTGAAATAGTTGGTGATGCTAAAGTTAAAATTAGTGTAGAAGATGATTATGACGACTACGATGAAATCGTTGATGATGAAGAAGTAGATGAAATAGTGGAAAATGTTGACGAAAATTATTTGAACAATAATTAATAAAAATCACCTCTCCAAAAGGTGGTTTTATTATGCTCTAAAGTAGCCATGTTTCATATAAAAAGCTTTTACTTTAATCATTATAAATTTATAAATGTGTGAGTTGATGGTTAAGAAAATGGAATTTGTATGCCCAAAAAGTAACAAAACATGCTAAAAGACGATTACGAGAACGAGCTAACGTAAGAAAAAAATATGGAAACTTATAAAAGGTAAAACCCAAAATCAATATTGTGGTAAGTTTTTTAGTTATCTGAATTCAAAATATGGAAATGTTAAAGTTTATAATGAAAACATATATATCTTTTCGAAAAGTAAGAAGAAACTAATAACAACATACCCATTTTCCGAAAACTACTTACCAACATCAAATTATGAAATACATGGTAATTTGAATATGCAGAAATACCAGTTTAAAAAACTATTAAATTTCAATATAAAGTGTTATAATATAGTAGTGATTAAAATGAAATTAGATTTAAATAATGCTATGTTAACAAGAGCATACAAAAATTACATACCTCAAAATAAAGTATTAAAACCTAGTTGTGAAGAAAAATATTTAAACTATGAAATAACATCAGATTATAAAGATGTAATAAGAAAAATTTTTATAAAAGAGTATGAAAAAAAACATAAAAAAGTTTTAAATATTTGGAATGATGACGATCACAAGATAATAAATGAAGGAATAAAATTTCTTTTACCTTTAAGTAGCACCTATGTATCAACGTTAAGCTTTTCCATAAACGGATTGGTTCATGATGATACAAATAATTTTTTTAGTAGCTACAATGTATGTATTTTAGAACCTTTAAAATATCATTTAAATGATAACTTTTTAAATTTTAACGTAAATGATACCACAATTAAAGGAAGCATTACTTTAAGTGATGAAGCTATGATTCTAATAAATAAAGAGTATTATAATACTTTAACCAAAGAAGAAAAAGAAAATTTAAGACAAATATACAAAATATATATATTTGAAGGACCATTAAAAGAAGCTGTAAATAAGGTACTTCAAGAAAATAACTATCCCTCATTAAATTTAATAAATCAAAAGAAATCAAAATATATAGAAGATTCAGAAGTAAAAGAATCTGCACTCGAATTTATAAATTCTTTTGCCAAAGAAAATCATTTAAGTAAACTAAGACTTTTTGATATTTATACATCTCCATTTTTAGAAAATGAAGCCGATATTACCGCAGCCACGAAAGTAAAGGATGAAGCCCAGTTAATATATGAAATAAAATTTTATTATCGTAACAAGTTTTATGAATATTTATTAGATTTAGTAACTTTATATGGTTTAGATTTAAACGATACTGAAAAGTATTATTTAATGAGTAAATATGCTAATTCAAAAAAAGTCTTAGAAAAAATAGTTACTTATTTGGTAGAAAAATTAGGGTTTGATAAATATCAAGAAATAATAGAAAAATACAACAAGCATATTATAGAAAATTATGAATCGAATGAGAAGATTATAAATAGTGCTATATGTAGAGATAAATAATAAATAATTAGAACTTGTTTAAAAAAAGAAATTATAGTATAATCTTTATAGAATGAAATGGGATGATTAAAATGGCTAAGAAAAAACAAATAATTATTTCCGAAGAAGAACTAACACCAACTACATTAGCAATAGTTCAAGATAAAAAGAAAGCAAATATTTTTGGTATAATATGGATATTTATTATTTTTGCTATTTTTGTTGCAGGTGTAATATATCTTCCTGATATCACAGCGTATATCAATAATTATTTAAATCCTGAAACTACAGAACCAAGTGGTGGAAAAAGCAATACTCCAAAAGATAATAGTGATAATACTGATAACAAAGTAGTAGAATACACGATTGCAAGTGATCTAGAAATAACGGAAGAAAAATTTAAGATAAGTAACATTTCAATTGAAAACAATAATATTAAATTCAAAATAACCAATTTAACTAGTGAAGTTTTAGAATTGAAAAAAGAACATTTCTTCATTAATTTATATAATGAAAACAAAAAACTTTTACAAAGAATATATTTACAAGATGTAGTAAGCCCAAATAGTGAAACAGACGGAACTTACTTTTTAACTGATAATGGAGCCACAATTTTATCATTAGTAAATATTAATGAAAGTGATTATCCTGTCCACATTGTAGAAGCAAATGAAAAAGGAGTAGCTACACTAACATGCATTAAAGAAAATGAAAAAATTGAATATGTTCTTGAAAATAATAAAGTAAATGTTACTAACTTAATTTATGAAGTAAGTGTACTTGATGCAAATTTTAATAGCATATTAAGTAATTATCAAATAATGCAATCAACATATAACAGTATTGAAGGTGTATCTTCAAAGATGTCTGTAAATAATAATATATTAACATTTGAAACTATTATTAATTTAAAAACAGTAAAAAATGATGCATTAAATTTAAAAGTTGTATATCCAAATGGTACTGATGCCAAAGTAATATATTTTGAAAATACGGCTAGTGGTTATACATGTAATTAGGGAGGTTTTATGAAACTTTGTATTAACGATTTTGAAGGCCCACTTGACCTTCTTCTTCATTTAGTTAAAACTGCCAAAATGGATATTTATGAAATAGATACTAAATACATAATTGATAAATATCTCGAATTTATAAAAAGTATACCTGAGTATGATCTAGATAATGCCAGTGAATACTTAGTAATGGCCTCAGAACTCATTCATTTAAAAAGCAGACTATTACTTAACTTAAAAGATGAAAATACATCTGATGAAGATGAATTTTCAATAAATAGTGAAGAAGATTTAAAAAATAAGTTAATTGAATATGAAAAATATCAAAATATTACTAGTGTTTTTAAAGAACTTGAGGAAAAAAGAAGTGAATTTTTTACAAAACTTCCAGAAAATTTAAATGAATATCGAGATGAATCTGATCATTTAGAAGGAAACATGGATGCAGAAATTTTAAAACAAGCTATAATTGAACTTCAAAAAAGAATGAATTATCAAAAACCAATAAATACTAAAATAACGAGAAAAGAAATAAGTGTTGAGGAAAGAAAATCTTATATAAGGGAATATTTAAATAAAAGAAAAAAAGTTAAATTTACAGATCTTTTTGAAAAATATTCGAAAGATTTAGTAGTTGCCACATTTTTATCTATTTTAGATATGTGTAAAATGAAAGAGATTACTTTAAAACAGGATAGTAATTTTGGGGAAATATATATAGAAAGAGTGAATTTATGAAAAAGGAAGCAATATTAGAAGGTCTTCTTTTTGTAGTAGGTGATGAAGGAATAACCTTAGACAATGCATCAGAAGTTTTAAATATAAATAAAAAAGAAACTCAAGAGCTGTTAAAAAAATTACAAGAAGAATATAACAAAGAAAATCGAGGGATTAGAATAAGTTTTATTGGTGATGCCTTTAAATTAACCACTAAAAAAGAGCATAAGGAATATTATCAAAAATTAATAACTACGAGAGGAACAAATACCTTATCAAGTGCAGCTTTAGAAACACTTGCAATAATTGCATATAATCAACCCATAACTAGAGCAGAAATAGATGAACTAAGGGGTATTGCAAGTATTAATATGATTAGAAAATTAATGGCTAAAGACTTAGTTAAAATAAGCGGAAAAAGTAATTTACCAGGTAAGCCAAATTTATATCGTACGACAAGTGAATTTTTAGACTATTTTGGCCTTGCAACAATTAGTGATTTACCAGATTTGCCAATTAGTGAAACTAAAGAAGAAACTGAAGAAGAACTATTTACATCAATATATAAAGAAGAAAAATAACATATTTTTATATGTATAGCTCATACTATTTATTAGGTGAATATTATGACTATAAAGAAAATAAAAATTATTAATGTTGTTTTTCTTTTTTTGCTATCTTTTATATGGCATTTTATGTATGATTTATTACCCAATAATTTTTTTGCTTTATTTTTTCCAGTAAATGAAAGTATCTGGGAACACATGAAAATAATTTATTACTGTTTACTTCTTTCATCTATTCTTGAATTTATTTTATATCATAAAGCAAAATTAGGGGTAAATAATTTTTACATAAGTACGATGGTTAAATCATTACTCGGAGTATTAGTGTACTTAATTATTTTTATTCCAATATTTAAATTATTAGGTGAATCAATGTTTATTTCCATAAGTTTAATGCTTATTGTTTATATTTTTATGGAATTTCTTAGTTTTAAAATCCTTCAAAGTAAAGAGCTAAATATCAATATATTACCAGTAATAATTATTGGCCTTGGCATAATCTTATTTATTATTCTTACTTTCTATCCTTTACATAATTTTTTGTTTTTTGATGAATTTAAATTTGGTTATGGTATATTAAAATAATTAATAAGTAAAAACTTTACATTGAAAAAATGTGACATGGATTTAATATATAATATTAAAAAGTTATCTGAAAAAAAGGTACAAAAACTAAAAGAAAAAAGATTCTTCTTTTAACTACAAAAAAATATTATGTAATTGAAATTGTAACATTTAAACCAAACAATTTATTAAAATTCATTATCTTAAAAAAGATTTTATAATAAAAATAAATATATTATTTGTTATAGATTTTTTTAAAATTTTTAAAAATTAATTAACAACTAATGACTTTTCACTAGAAATTTGTTACAATTATATCAAGTAGTAGTAAGGAGTTGGTAAAAATGAAAAAAGTAATTAAAAATATCATGCTACTTATTATGTTTCTAACACTATTTGTTTGGGAATCAGCCCTAGCAAATACGACTAAAGAAACAATAGAAATTGAAAATGTTTTTCAAGATGGAAAGGAGCAAGAATTAGTTGATGGCATTTATAAAATAACTAAAACTTCATATATTGAAATCAAGTACACTATAAAAAATGCTAAAGAAAAAACTAGTTATATGATCGAAGAAAAAAATGAAAATGGTTCATCATCATCTTTTGGAGTTAGTAGTTATGAACTTAGTGACACTTTTATATCTTATGTAAGTAGATTTTCTTTAAACAGCAAATACTCTAAAACAACAATTAATTTATATGATGCCACAACAAAAGAATTACTTGATAGTAAAACTATTAATTTAGAAAACACTTTACATGAAAAGTATAATTTATCTAATGCTAAACTATACCTTGAAAAAATAGTTCAAGGTGGAAAAGAAGTAATTCCTGACGAAAGCTTCATGCAAAGCTATCATATAAACAAAAAACAAGATGTTTTATTTTATCTTAAAGGCACAGGTTTCGTAAATGATTCATTGTATCCACTTGGTAATAGTATGGACGGAAATTATGAATATATTTCTGGGGAAATGCTAAATGATGGATTAGTATTAAATGTACCTTTAAAAAACCTTGAATACTATTATGGGTTCACTCCAATTATTAAATTTGATTTTTTGATAGAACCATTAAATGTCATAAGACGTTGTGAAGGCTATTGTCCATTTAACATAGAATTTACTGATGTAGATAACATAACTGATTATGATATAAGTCTAGGTTATACAAATTATACAAATGAACTAATTAAATCATTAAAAGATTTTAATGAAAACTTTCAAAACATCTATATAGTAAGTAAACAATTTCACAATATTAACGATTCGCTATATTTAAATATAAAAGGAAAAAACTATCTTGATAAAGATTATGAAGTAAGTTTTTCAATTTTAAAAGATAATAAAGTTTTATATAACGATACTATAACCGTAAATGGATTAAAACTAAATGAAGGATATAAAATGATACTTGCTGACTTTGTATCTGATGAAATTAAAACTATGGATGAAGAAAAAGATTTGTTTAATGTCATAACAAATATAGATTATATAACCTCAAAATTAAAATATATGTATAGTCATTCATCAAAGTATCAAACAATTAATTCAGAGATATTTTTTGAAAATGGCAAGAAAAATTTATCAATCTTTAAAGGTGATGGAGGACTTTACTTTAATGCAGGTTTTGCCGAAACTAATAATAATGTTTTTCAAAAATACTCAAAAATATATTTAAGATATTTAGGTAATAATTTTGAGAATAATTTAACATATGATTATAAATTCAGTTATGGAACAGCAAATAATAAAGCTGAATTTAATAATTTTAAAGAATTAGATTCTGGTAAAATTTCCGGGAAGATATTAAATGAACGAGGCTTAATGTATGCAGTTGCAAATGAAGAAAATTATGCTATGCCAACATACAGGCTAGAAGTTTCCTATAATGGTGAAATTATCTATTTTAGTTCACCAATTATTGAACTTGTAGATTATCCAACATTTGCAAATGTATCACTTACAAATACAAATAATAAAGATTTATATTTAAAAATGGATGATTATTCATATATAGCAACAAGAAATTTTCCAATGAAGTTAGCTATAAGCGGGGTAGGATTTGTTGATGAAGAGGAATATGAAATTAATTTTGATATGAGCTTTTTCTATAAAGACCAAAATGAAGAAAATTATCCAGCTGTTTATACTTTTAAAGGAAAAGATTTGAATGATGGAACAGCTTATATTAATATAAGTAAAAAAATTACAAGTGACATAATATCAGCATCTTTCTACGCTTATATTGATAATGAAGTTGGACCAGTTCAAGGTGGATTCGATGTCACATTTGTAGATTCTAAAGATTTTTTCAAAGAAAATAAAAATTATAGTATTGATAATGCCAATGACTTAATTAAAGACATCAAAGGTAAAACTTATATCAAAGATTTTACAGAAAATTTAAAATTAAATGATAATAGTAAAATTAAAATATTTGATAAAACTGGAAAATATGAAGAAAAAGATTATATTGGAACAGGTATGATTGCTCGTATTAGTGATGTTAATGACAATGCTCTAGTAGACCTAGATATAGTTGTAAAGGGCGATGTATCAGGTGATGGCAATATTTCTATAACTGATTTAGTTAATATAAAGCGTCATTTAGCCCAAATAAAAAAATTAGATGGTGTGTATGAAATGGCAGCCATGTTAACTAACGAAGAGAATATTGGTATAACTGATTTAGTTAAAGTGGGTCAAAGTATTGCTAATGATGAGGTGATAGAATGATTAAGAAATTTTTAAAATTATTTATAGTAATTATATCAATATTATCTTTTAGTGTTAAGGCAACTAGTGTAGATTTATCTTTAGAAGAAGATACAAATTTGCCAAATGAAATAACTCTTAACCTAAAAATAAATAAATTAACTGATTTTAATGGTTCTTGTGAAGGTTTATGTGGTTTGGTTGCTACTTTAGAATATAACAAGGAAAAACTTGAATTACTATCAGCTGAAGCCTCAAATGGTTTTGATTTAACAAGTGGTAAGAATTTAGTTCTATATAAAGAAACTGGTGTAAAAGATAGCTCAAATATTTTAACTTTAAAGTTTAAAAATAAAAATTTAGAAAATAGTGAAAGTACAACAGTAAGTTTAGTTAATTTAACAGCAACAGATGGTGATAAAGATATTAAATTAAATGATGTAAAAAAGATAATTACCTTTGCAAACAATAATAGCAATAATAATAATAATAATAATAACAGTAGTAATAGAAATAATAACAATAATACCAGCAAAGGTAACAATGCATCCAAACCAAATAATAGTAAAAAAGAAGAAAAAAGTACCAACAACTATTTAGAGTTAATTACCATTAGTTCAGGTAGCATAAGCTTTTCTAAAGATAAATTAATATATGATGTTGTAGTTAAAAATAACGTTAAAAATATTTTAATAAGTGCGAAGACTGAAGATGAAAAAGCTAAAGTTGAAGGTGATGGAAGATTTAACTTAAATATTGGTAATAACACAATTAAAATAAATGTTACAGCAGAAGACGGTACACAAAGAACTTATACTTTAAATATATATAGAGAGTATGAAACTAAAATAGAAAAGGACAACATAGCAGATAAAAATAATAACATTATAAAATATATTGGTATATCGCTTGGTGTATTAGTTGTAATCATAGCATCGGTAACCATTTATAAAAAAGTCAAAGATAAATAATTAAGTGGACTTTAAAGAAAGTATAAAAAAATTACTTTCTTTTTTCTTTTAATATAATCTAATAAATGATATAATCTTTATATAAGAGGTATTATTATGAATATATTAGAAAATTTAAATAAAGAACAAAAAGAAGCAGTTTTACATAAAGAAGGACCTTGTCTTGTTCTTGCTGGAGCTGGTTCAGGAAAGACAAAAGTTTTAACAACTAGAATAGCAAATATGATAAATGATGGCATATACTCTGGAAATATTTTAGCAATTACATTTACAAATAAAGCAGCAAAAGAAATGCGTGATAGAATAAGTAACATGGTTGAAAACAACTATGCTTTTGTGGGTACATTTCATTCTTTTGGACTTAGGGTTATCAGAGAAAATACAGAAAAATTAGGACTTACAAGTAATTTTACAATTATAGATAGTGATGATGTAGCAAGTATTATAAAAAAGATAATGAAAGAACTTGATATAAGTACGAAAGAATATAGTGTAAGTTATATAAGAAATAAAATAAGTTTTATTAAAAATGAGATGTTAAGTGATAGTGAAATTGATAAATACTTAAATAGTCCTCCAGAAAAGGTAGCAGTTAAAGTATATCGTGAATATGAAAAAATATTAAAGAGAAATAATGCTGTAGATTTTGACGATTTATTAAAAAAACCAGTTGAATTATTTATGAATAATGATGATATATTAGATAAATATCAAGAAAAGTATAGATATATTTTAATAGATGAATACCAAGATACAAATGAAGTACAATACAAATTAGTTAAATTACTTGCAAGTAAATATCGTAACCTTTTTGTAGTAGGAGATGTTAACCAAAGTATATATGGTTTTAGATGGTCAAATTATAAAAATATCCTTAATTTTGAAAAAGATTATCCAGATAGCAAAACTATTACTTTAAATCAAAATTATCGAAGTACCAATACTATTTTAAATGCTGCCAATAGTGTTATAAAAAATAATGTTGAAAGAAAAGAAGTAAATTTATATAGTACTTTTGGTGATGGAGTTAAAATTAAGTATTTTAGAGGAAATGACGAAAAAGACGAAGTAAAACTTGTCGTAGATGAGATAAAAAAACTACTTGACGAAGGATATGATTATAATGATTTTGCCATCCTTTACAGAACTAATGCTCAATCAAGGAATGTAGAAGATGCGATATTAAAGGTAAATTGGCCATACAAAGTAGTGGGTAGTTATTATTTCTACAAGAGAAAAGAAATTAAAGATTTGCTTTGTTATTTAAGACTTATTTCTAATCATCAAGATGATGTTTCTTTAGAAAGAGTAATAAATGTCCCAAAAAGAGGTATCGGGGATACATCTATTAATAATTTAAGAAGTTTAGCACGTGAAAATAATGAATGTATGTTTAAGTGTTTATCAAAACCAAAAGAAGTTGAATTTAAAAAATTAATTTTAGAACTTACTGAAGATGCCAAAGATTTGGACTTAACAGAATTAATTGATGTTGTGCTAGAAAAATCTGGCATGAAGGAAGAACTTGAAAAAGAACATACTTTGGAAGCTGATATAAGGCTTGAAAACTTAATGGAATTTAAAAGTATTACAGAAAATTATCAAAAAGAAACAGGTACAGTAAATCTTGAAGATTTTTTGGAAGACATAAGCATTGTGGCAGACTCTTCAGAACATCAAACTCTTGATAATGCCGTAACACTTATGACAATGCATGCCGCTAAAGGACTTGAATTTAAAGTAGTATTTTTAATTGGTATGGAAGAAGGCATAATGCCACATTCAATGAGTTTAAATGAAGCAAGTGAACTTGAAGAAGAAAGAAGACTTTGTTATGTTGGTATAACTAGAGCTAAAGAAAGACTTTATATTACTAATGCTAAAAGAAGAATGTTATTTGGTAATACCAATATGAACCCACCATCAAGATTTATCGCGGAAATAGATAATAATTTAATAGAAAAAGAAGAAAGTAAAACAGAAAATAAAGCATTTAATAAAACAAACTTTTATGAAGGAGATAGAATTGATTACAAACATGGAGAAATTGTTATACATGCATCATTTGGCAAAGGTGTTGTTATAGATAATGATGAAAGATTTGTAACAGTTGCTTTTGACAAAAGATTTGGTATAAAGAAGTTTTTAAATAATTATCAAGGTTTAAGGAGGAATGTAAAATGAAAAAAACACTAGTAATTATGGCTGCTGGAATGGGAAGTAGATTTGGAGGTTTAAAACAAATAGAACCTGTTGGACCAAGCGGAGAAATCATCGCAGATTATTCAGTATATGATGCAAAAAGAGCAGGATTTTCTAAAGTAATATTTATAATTAGAAAAGAAAATGAAGAATATTTTAAAACTCATATTATTAATAAATATAATGGTATTGATATAAAGCTTGCTTTTCAAGAACTTGAGTATGTACCATCTGATGTAAATATTTCAAGTGAAAGAACTAAAATGCTAGGTACAGGTCATGCCCTTTATTGTGCCAAAGATTTAATTGATGGGGATTTTGTTATTATCAATTCTGACGATTTTTATGGAAAAGATTCATTTAAAATTGCAGGAGATTTTCTAGATGAAAATGAAACAGAATATGTAAGTGTAAATTATCCTTATGGAGTAACAGCTAGCAAATATGGTAAAGTTAAACGTGGGGTAGTAAATGAAGAAAATGAAACCATAAAATCAATTATTGAAAGTGAAATTGGTGAAGAAAATGGTAAAATAATGGCAAAATCACTTCAAACTGGAGAAGTATTTGAAATAACAAATGACACACCAGTAGCGGTTAATTTCTTCGGTTTAAGAAAAGAATTTTTAAACATACTAGAAAAAGAATTTAATTTATTTATTCATGGTGAAGTAACTTTAACTAATGAGTTTTTACTTCCAGAAATTCTAAAGAAATGCTTAGATGAAAATTTAATAGTATTAAAATCTAAAGTATCACCAAGTAAATGGATTGGTATGACTTATAAGGAAGATTTAGAAACAGTTAAAAATCACATAAACAGCTTAATTGAAAGGGGCGACTATCCAAGTGAACTTTGGAAATAATATTGAAAAGTCGAAAAAAAGAGTTGAAGAATTAACCAAAATATTAAATGAAGCAAATTATAATTACTATGTAAAAGATAATCCTACAATTACTGACCAAGAATATGATAAATATATCAGAGAACTTGAAGAAATAGAAGCATTTTATCCAGAACTTGTTAGCAAAAATAGTCCCACTAAAAGAGTTGGCGGTGAAGTAATTGATAAGTTTCAAAAAGTAGTAAGAGATAAACCTATGCTTAGTATTGCGGATGTCTTTAATGAAGAAGAAGTATCAGACTTTCTAAAAAGAGTAGAAAGTGAAGTAAGTCCTGAATATGTTTGTGAATATAAAATAGATGGTTTAGGTGTTTCCCTTATATATGAAAAAGGAAAACTCGTTCGTGGAGTTACTCGTGGTGATGGCTTAGTAGGTGAAGACATAACTCACAATGTTAGAACTATTAAAGCTATTCCACTTGAACTTACTAAACCAGTTGATATTGAAGTTCGTGGTGAAATCTTTATGCATAAAGAAACACTAGAAAAAATAAACAAAAAACGTGAGCTTGAAGGAAAAACTAAACTTCAAAATGTCAGAAATGCCGCCGCCGGAAGTGTTCGTCAGCTAGATAGTAAAGTAACGGCTGAAAGAGAGCTTGATAACTTTATATATTATTTACCTAATCCAGATGCTTTTGGTATAAAATCTCATCTTGAAGCTTTAGAGTTTATGGAAAGTCTAGGTTTTAAAGTAAATCCTGCTAATAAACTTGTAAAAAATGATGAAGAAGTATTAAAATATATTGAAGAAGCAACAAATAAAAGAAAAAGTTTATCTTATGAAATAGATGGTATTGTTATAAAAGTAAATAGAGTAGACCTTCAAGAAAAGTTAGGCTATACTGCAAAGTATCCAAAGTGGGCAATAGCTTACAAATTTCCAGCTGAAGAGGTTTTAACCAAACTTACAGATATAATATTTACCGTTGGAAGAACTGGTAGAATTACCCCCAATGCTGTTTTGGAACCAGTTATTGTCATGGGCTCAACAATCAGAAGAGCAACACTTCACAATGAAGATTATGTAAACATGAAAAACTTAAAAATCGGAGATATTGTGTCAATTAGAAAAGCTGGAGATGTAATACCGGAAGTTGTTGAACCAAAACTTGAGAGAAGAAATGGCACAGAAAAAGAATTTAAAATGATAACAGAGTGCCCGATGTGTCATGAAAAAATCGAAAAAAGAGAAGGACAAGTAGATTATTATTGTGTAAATCCTAATTGTCCAAGAAGAAATATAGAAAGTATAATTCATTTTGTTTCCCGAGATGCCATGAACATCGAAGGCCTTGGTGATGAAATAGTGGAAGAACTTTACAACTTAGGATTTGTTAAAAATATAACTGATTTATACAATTTAAGTAATAAAAAAAGAGAAATAATAGAGTTTGATGGTTATGGTGAAAAAAGTGTTAATAAAATGCTGGAAAATATTGAAAAGAGTAAAAATGTAAGTTTAGAAAGACTATTATTTGGACTCGGTATCAAAGAAATAGGTAGTAAGACAGCTAAATTACTTGCAAGTACTTATGAAAATATGGATAATTTAATGAATGCTACAATTGAAGATTTAGAAAATATCCGTGATATTGGCCATATAACAGCACTAAGTATTTATGAATATTTACAAAATAATAAAGAACTAATTGAAAAACTAAAAGAAATAGGTATAAATACGACTTATTTAGGTAAAACTCTTGGTTTAAATGATTTAATTACTGGCAAAAGATTTGTTATAACTGGTACAATCGAAGGTTATGGCAGAAAAGAAATAAAAGAAATAATAGAAAGCTATAAAGGTGTAGTTAGTGAATCAGTTAGTAAAAATACTGATGTTGTAATTGTAGGTAGTTCACCAGGCAGCAAATATAGCGATGCATTAAAGCTTAATATCATGATTTGGGATAATGATAAAACCATAAGAGTTTTAAATAATTTGCCAAAAGCATAAATACATAGTATAATTAATATTACTTGAAGAGGTGAAAAATGAAAAAATTGAAAGAATTATGGGGGAATAACAAAGTACTTATCGTACTTGGAATGATTTTAGTAATATGCTTAATTGCTATTATTATCGTAACATTTTCTTTCTTTTTAGGAGGAAATAAAGGTGTTTATGGAGACCGTTTAAAAGACATCGATAAACATCCAATTACTGAAACTTTAAAAAGTGAATATGAAGCAAGCTTAGAAAGTGAAAAAAGTGTTACGAAAGTAAGCATGAATACAAAGGGTAAAATAATTTATATTATAATAAATTTTGCATCAGATACATCCCTTGAAGATGCAAAAAGTTTGGCAGCATCTAGTTTAGAAAAACTAAATGAAGATATATTGTCATTTTATGATATTAATTTTACATTAAAGTGTGAAAAAAGTGAAAATAGTGAAGGATTTACAATTCTTGGTGCTAAAAATGTGGCAGGTTCCGGACTAGTTTGGAATAATAATACCCCACTAGAAAGTGAAGAATAATGAAAAAGAAGAAGAGTTTAATTATTATAATTATTAGTATTTTAGTTGTAGTAGCATCTGCAATACTCCTATACACATTATTAAATGATAAAAATAAACTAACAGTTGCGGAAAGAAACTGGGTTAATGAAAGTATAGGTACAATTCAAAATATTAATGTTATTAATAATGTTAATGTGTTTGGCAAAGATGGAAGTGGGGTTTTCTATGACTTTATTGATAGTTTTGAAAAAGAATATGAACTTACTATCAATCCCATTACATTTAATGTTGGTAATAATCCAAGCGGTATTACTTTTAATGAAAAAACAAATATAAGTGATAAAGATATAGTTTTTTACACTGATCATTATGTACTCGTTAGTAAAACAACAGATTTAGTGGCAAGTGAAGAAAACCTAAATGGCAAAAGAGTAGGTATTTTATCATCTGACTTAAGTTATGTATCAAAATATATTAAAAAAGCAACCAATGTTTCATTTACCCAATTTGAATCCCGAGATGAATTATTATTAGATATGGAAGGTGAAGGAAACTACATGTTAGTTCCTTTAATGGAGTATTTAGATGTTTATTTAAATAAAGATTATAAAGTTGTATATCATTTTAGTGACATTAAAAAATATTTTACATTAAGCACAACTGATGACAAATTATCAAGTGTTTTAACAAAATATTATAATAAATGGAAAAATAAATTTGATGAAGTTTATAATAAAAATTTATTTAAATCATTTACCCAAAATATGAATATAACAGATACTGAAATAGACAGTATGCAAAGTGTAACATATAATTATGGCTTTGTTAATGCTTCTCCCTATGAAGTAATAATGGGCGGTAAATACGGTGGAATAGTAGCAGTTTACTTAAGTAAGTTTAGTAATTTTGCGGGCGTTGAATTTAATTTTTCTAAATATAAAAACTTTAATAAGTTTACAAAAGCAATCAAAAACAATGATGTAGATTTATACTTTAATTACTATAATTTCACCGATGAATTTTATCAAACAAGTGGACTTAATATTGAATATATTATAGCACTTCCAAAAAGCAATAATACTGTTATAAAGTCGATTAACTCATTAATTGGTGAAACTGTATATGTTCAAGAAAATAGTAAAATATATGATTACGTTAAAACTATCGAAGGCATAAATGTTAAAACCTTTAGTGGTGTTAAAGAAATGTTTAAATTAAATAAAAAGAATGTTAATTTAATATTAGATAAAAACGCATTTGATTATTATAGTGAAAATAAACTAGATAATTATAGTGCACGTTATACTGATTATATTTTAAATAATTATACATTTAAAGTTAGAACAAATAGTGCTCTTTATAAACTTTTAAATAAGTATATAGATATTTCTGATGAAAATGAAATGGTTATTGAAGGACTTTTAAATCATGAAGAAACTATAAAAAGTGGTGGAATGATAACTAAAATTGCTGAGTATATTCTTTACATAGTTATTTTAGTGACAGTCATAGTTCTAATAATTTTCAAAAGAAGCAAGAAAATAACTATTGCTAGAAAAATCAAAAAAGATGATAAAATGAAATTTATTGACCAATTAACTAGCTTAAAAAATAGAAATTTCCTAAATGAAAACATTAAGGGATGGAATAATAATACCATATATCCTCAGACAATCGTCGTAGTTGATTTAAATAAAATCCAAGAAATTAATGATTTATATGGCTATAATGAAGGAGATAAACAAATTAAAGCTTTAGCTAATGTTTTAATTAAAACTCAACTTGATAATAGTGAAGTAATGCGTACTGATGGTAATGAATTTGTAATTTATTTAGTAGGTTATAGTCAAAAACAAGTAAGTAATTACATCTTTAAATTAAATAAAGAAATTAAAAAACTTCCATATGAATTCGGAGCAGAATTTGGTTATAGTATGATTCTAGATGATATCAAAACTATCGAAGATGCATTAAATGAAGCTGTGGAAGATATGAAGAAAAATAAGGAAAATAATAGTAATGAAGAAGCTTAAACTAGAACTTAAAGATTTTTATGAAAATTTTAAAAAAGTTTTATTTAAACCTGAAATGGCAATTTTACCAGGTCAACTAGCTTACTTCTTTGTTCTAGCTATTGTACCCACTATTACACTGATAAGTTATGAAGCAGCACTTCTTAACTTATCAACTGATGTATTATATGATTTTATAGATTCAGCTTTTTCAAGTGATATAGCCAGTATGCTTCTTGCAACATCTGCAAGTTATGAAAAAGGAATAGGTTTCTTTTTAGTGGTTATCATTGGTTACTTTATAGCATCAAATGGTCCAGCTTCAATAATTATAACATCAAACACTATTTATGGAGAAAAACAAGAAGGTTTCTTTAAAAGAAGATTAAAAGCTTTAATCATGACATTTGTATTAGTTTTATTATTTATATTCATGTTAATAGTGCCAGTTTTTGGTACTAAAATAATAGAATTATTTAAATTTGTTGATTTAAATAGTAACGTAACAGATAATGTGTCCATGATTATAACTATTTTACAAGGACCAATAACTTGGCTTATAATGTATTTCTTTATTAAAATACTTTATACAATTGCTCCGAATAAAAAGGTAAGAAGTAAAAATGTTGGATATGGAGCTTTATTTACCACCTTTTCATGGGTTATTATTACATATATTTACTCATACTATATAAATAATTTAGCCCATTATTCAACCTTTTATGGAGGACTTGCTAATATCGTAATATTAATGTTTTGGTTTTATCTTCTTGCATATGCCTTTACTATTGGCATGGCTCTTAATTATCGCAAAGAAGAAATAGAATTAGAAAAAACTGGAACTATAAATAAAATTAAATAGGGAATAATAAAATCATGTACTACGGGTATTACTTATGTACATGATTTTTTCTTCGATATAACTCTAGTATTAATTTACCTAAAATATATTGAAGAGTAATATTCAAATAAGACTTGCTTTCGTAAGTCTTGTTTTTTAACTTATGCTAATTTATAAGTTAAAGGTATTTATTACTTTTATTTCTTTTCTATTTTTATCTACCAAGTTCATATAAAATTCTACTTGAGCCTTATCTTCTTTTTTTTATTCTCGTAATTTTAATTCAACAAACTATTATTATATAATATCAATTAGTGTTAATTAACATTGTCAAATTTATTTGATGCGTTAACATAGTGCTTTTTTTTTTTTTTTTTTGGCTATAATAGTAATATAAAGTAAGAATATCGTGTGTGATATTGTTAATGGGGATGTGTTAAAATGAAAAAAATATATAAAAAAATTATATTAGCATTATTGATTTTTAGTGCTGGTTTTGGATCTTCGTTTTTATTGCCAATTAGAAAAAATATAGTTTTAGAAGAACCTGGCCAACGTGTGATTAAAAATTATGATACAATATCAATGATGCTTGAAACAGAAGCTGGTAGTGGAAATTATGAAATGACAACATCTAGTAGCTGGCCAACAGATGGTTATGTTTTTAATACAGAATTATCAAAGTGTGAAAATGGTGGAGAACTTTCATGGGATAACACAACTAAACAAGTACTTATGAGTGGAAATGTATCAGATAAGTGTTATGTATATTTTGACAAATATAATCCCATAACTATAAATAATTATTCTATAACATCAAATGGAAATTCAATTACTATAACAATTGATGCAACAGCTGGAACAGGAACGATAGCAAAATATTTATATTCAAAAGATAATGGTGTTTCATATGTGCAAAGTGCAAATAATACATATACTTTTACTGGACTAGATAAAGGAACATATAATATAAAAGCATATGTACAGGATTCAAATGGTAAAAATAGTGAAACAGTTTCAAAAAAAATTGAGATAACTTCAATTACTTTAGCTAATTATGTTATATCAGAGTATAATGGAGTACAAGGAAATAATAATATTTATCATCATGATGGAACTTTGACAAATGGAATAAATGATGGTTCTTATAGATATTCAGGACCAAGTGACACAACAAATAATTATGTTTGTTTTGGTAGTTCTGCGGTTTCTTGTCCAGAAGATAATCTATATAGAATAATCGGGATAATAGATGGAAAAGTAAGATTAATAAAACAGTCTTACGCATCGAATTCTTTGCTCGGAACTGATGGAGATTATTCTGGTGGTTACTATTATTATTACAATTATAAAGCTTCTAATAGTGTATCTACTATATGGAGTACGAGTTTACTTAATAAAACTAATTTAAATACAAATTTTTTAAATAACATTGGAACAGAATGGACAAATAAAATAGCTATTTCAACGTGGAAGTATGGAAATAATTCTTATGCAGATTTATATAATGTTACACCTTCAACAGCATATCAAAATGAAATTGCAAATCCAACAGTAAACGCAACATATGACGCTAAGATAGGACTTTTGTATTTAAGTGACTATGGATATGCAATATCAAAAAATTATTGGACAACAAACATAAATTATGCTAATGGCAGTAGATATAATTCTACATATACAACTGCAAACTGGATGTTTGTTGATATTACACAATGGACAATATCAGCAATTAGAATTATAGCAAGTGCAGAATTAGGTGGCAAACTACCATTAATTACAACAGCAGCTATTAGACCAGTCTTTAGTTTAAATTCAAATGTTATTTATGTATCAGGTGTTGGAAGCCAAAGTTCACCGATAAGAATTTCTTGAAAATATTACTATTTATTATTTTGGAATATATAAAAAATGAAATAAAAACTCATCTAATTGATGAGTTTTGTTTTGCCGTTTTTCTTTTTCTAGTTAAATAGCAATCTTTTTCGTAATTTGCCAAATTTGTAAGATATTCTTTATATGATTTTCTTCTCATTAATCTATCAAATTTATCTGTTAATTTATATATTGAACTATCTTTATTAAGTGGATCAATGTAAAATTCTCTATCTAATTCTTTTGAATACATACTTTCATTAAGTAAGAAACCGTCAATATCTAGAACTCCTTGTAAAGTCATTGGCCCAAAAGTTGTGTGTACTTTTTCTAAAACATAAAACTGTTGTTGTTCTTCATCAAAAGAAATTCTATCATAAAAATCTGAAATAACCTTTCCAAATTCAAATGAATAAATAAAATCCTTATAAATTCCTGGAATAATTATTTCTTTATTTGATAATAGATTTTTATTTAATTTGAAACTATTTGGTCTAATACAAAATGTATTAACAGACTTTGAATCTTTTTCATCTATTCTAAAAAGACTTAATCTTTGTTTACCATAGTTACTTTCTAAATCAGTTATATTATATTTTTCTAATATCATAAAATTACTATTATCTAAAACTTTAAAAATAAATACTCCTTTAAATTGATAAAAACATTTTCCTGTAAAATTATCATACACTGATATTTTATTTTTTTCTATCTCAACTTTCATATTTACTTCTGGAAATATATATAATGTCATATATCTTCTCCTTTTGCTTTGGTATTATAGCACACTTTCCTTATTTTGACAAATTTTTTAAATAGTTTGTGCTATTATGTAATTGGTGATAAAAATGAAAAAGTATTTCCGCATTCTTCTGTTTTCTATATCCATCGGTAGTATTTTAGCTTATTTTTTCTATCGGGATATTAATAAGGAAGTAAGAGCTATCTCTAAAAAAGAAGAAGTAGTAACTCTTTTCCAAACTGGTGTTTTTAAAAATTACGATAATGCCCTTGAGTTTTCTAAAACATTTGCATCATCCATAGTTTATGAGGATAATGATTATTATAGAGTTATTATTGCCCTTACATATCATGAAGATGTAAAAACAAAACTTGAAGTAATGTACACTAATAAGGAAATAAATTACTATCTAAAAGAAGTCCGAGTATCTAAAGATTTAATAGAAAAAATAAGTAATTTTGAAAGTATAATCCTAAAAAGTGATAAAGAAGAAGTAATAGATAACGTAAATAACAGCATCTTAAAATTATTTTTAACATATATTAAATAATTTTAGACATAATAATAATATGATAAAGAAATATAAAGATTACATTATTTTATTAGGTGTTTTTTTACTATTTTTATTTACAAGCCAGGTAAATAGATTTTTAACAGCTATAAATCCTAATTTAGACACTAGTAAAATAGTTATTAATTATGATAAACATATAAAAGAAGAACTTGATAATATAAAAAAAATAAATGATATAGAGTTTGATGATAATTTAGATATTATAGTAAGTCGCGTTAAATATAGAGATGTTTATGAATATAGTAATACTTTAACAATATTTAAGGGTTCAAAAAATAATGTAAATGTTGGTGATGCAGTTTTAACAAATAATGGTTTAGTGGGAATAATAAGTAAAACTTATGATTATTATTCAGTAGTTAGTTTAATAACAAATAAAAAAAGTAATATATCTGTTAAAATTAATGATGCTGTTGGGGTTCTAAAAACGGATGAAGGAAAAGTGGTTGTAACAAGCATAAATAATTATAAAAATGTAAATGTTGGTGATGAAATATATACATCAGGACTTGGAAATTTGCCAGATAATATTTATGTTGGAAAAGTAAAAAGTGTTAGTTTAAATGATACAGAAATCGAAAAAGTAATAAAGGTAGACATTGAAAATAGGTTAGATGCTTTAGATTATCTTTTCATATGGAGGCTAAATCATGATTAAAGTATTTATTGATGTCATGATTTATAACTTTACGCCCTTTAAAAGTTTTTTCTTTCTAACTAATATTAATTCCAGAAGTTTTATTTATAACCTAACCGTAGGTTTATTCGTAGATTTATTTGTAATCCATTTATTTCCTTTAAATACTATATTTATGTCTATAGTTTATTTAATACATAAATATTTAAAAATAAATTATTATAATGTAATTAATTACTATGTTTTTAATATAAGTATAGTTTTTATATATTATTTAGTTTTTTGTAGTATTTTTAACTTTAAAAATATATTTTTTAATATGTTTATTATAAATAGTGTCTTTATTATAATAAGTTATATTAAAGATAGTAAAGACATAAAATTATATCGGTGATATAAATGGAAGAATATCTAGAAGCTTTTAAAAAAAGAAAAAATAATCATGAATTTAAAACAAGTTCTAAAATAAATTTAAAACCCATTATTTCCAAGTTCTTAATAGCTGTGATATTCTTTTTAGTTAGTGTAATATTTACAAATTCAAGTGATAAAAACTTACTTTTTTATAAAGAATATGTTTTAACAGAAAGCATTCCTTTTACTAAGATAAAAGGGTGGTATGAAGGCGTGTTCGGAGAAGTTCTTCCCAAAAATGATAATAATCAAATGGTTATGAATGGTCATTTAGTATATAAGAGTATTGAAAACTATAAAGATGGTGAAGTGCTTAGTCTAAGTAGTAATACTTTAATAAATAATTTAACAAGTGGAGTAGTAGTTTTTGCAGGAACCAAGGATGATTATGGAGAAACTGTCATTATTCAAGGTGTTGATGGGGTAGATATTTGGTATGGAAATTTAACTAATGTCTCTGTAAAACTATATGATTATGTCGAAAAAAATAAATTAATCGGCGAAACTAAAGATGATAAATTATATTTAGTAATAAAAAAGAATAATGAATTTATAAAATATGAAGATTATCAAGCTTGATTATACTTCAATATATTTACTTTTTATACTCTTTTTATGTGGATATATAAGAATAGGCTTAATAATAAGTTTAATTATTTTAGTTCATGAACTAGGGCATGTTTTAGTATGTCTCATTTTTAAATATAAAGTTATAAGTGTAACTCTTTATCCTTTCGGAGGTATTACAAAAGTAGAAAAAGATATTAATACTGAAACTAATAAAGAAATAGTACTTGCTCTAGCAGGTATATTTATGCAAATATTACTTACTTTAATAGTTAAGTTTATTAATATTCATGATTATGATATCTTTTTAAAATATAATTTAAGTATAATGATATTTAATTTACTTCCTATAATACCTTTGGATGGCTCAGTAGTTTTAAAAAGTATATTAAATAAATTTTTTTCATTTAAAACATCATATAAATTATATATAGTTATCAGTATTGTAAGTATTATTTTGTACACTCTATTTAATTATAAATATAGTTTAAATAATTATCTAATCCTTGGTGTATTTCTATATAAAATGTATAAGCAAGTTAAGGATTATAAATATATCTATAATAAATTTTTATTAGAAAGATATTTAAAAAAATATAAATTTAAATATATAAGTACTAAAAAGGGGAATCTAGATATTTTAAAAATAGATACATATCAGTATTTTAAAGAAAGAGGAAAAATAGTAAGTGAGGCTAAAAAGTTGCAAGAAAGATTTGACAAAACTAGTATTTAATGATAAAATTAGTATGTTTTTAAGTAATTTCTTAAAAAACCGCACAGAAAAGGTTAAAAACGTTATGTACCTTAATGGCGCGACTTCGAAAAAATATAAGGAGGTATGAAATGAAAGCTATATTTGAAACTGGTGGAAAACAATATTATGTTTCTGTTGGGGATACTATTTATGTTGAAAAATTAGATGCAGAAGTAGGAACAGATGTTACATTTGACAAAGTTTTATTTGCAGATGGTAAAGCTGGTAACCCATATGTTGATGCTAAAGTTGTATGTACTGTTGAAAAACATGGAAAAAACAAAAAAATTAAAGTGTTTAAATACAGACCTAAGAAAAAATATCGTAAGACTCAAGGTCATAGACAACCATACACTAAGTTAGTTGTTAAGAAAATTGGTTAATGATAAAGGTTAATATTAAAAATAATATCATTACAATGACAGGTCATGCTGAGTATGATGATTATGGCAAAGACATAGTTTGTGCATCAGCATCATCAATTGTTATTACAAGTATCAATTTATGTTTAAGGTTTGATAAAGATAGCATTAAATATAAAAAAGAGACTGATAAACTAACAATTGAAGTATTAAGTAATGATAAAAATATTTCACTAACAATTAAAAATATGATTATGATGCTTGAAGAACTTGCATCGACATACAAAAAAAATATTAAAATAATTAAGGAGGACATAAAATGAATTTTCTAAAGTTGAATATCCAATTATTTGCTCACGTTAAAGCTCAAGGTTCAACTAAAAATGGTAGAGATTCAGCTGGTCGTAGACTTGGTGCTAAAGCCGCAGATGGTGAGACTGTAACTGCTGGTTCAATTCTTTATCGTCAAAGAGGAACTAAAATTTATCCAGGTACAAATGTTGGAATTGGAAAAGATGATACATTATTTGCTAAAGTTACTGGTGTTGTAAAATACGAAAGACTTGGTAAAAATAGAAAAAAGGTAAGCGTATACGAAGCATAGGTATGCGCTTTTTTTTAATATGGAGGGTTTATGAAATATAATGAAGAATTATTTAGTATAAGTGGTTTTTTAAATCAAAATACAGAAGAAGAAAACTGTTTAAAAGAAGTAAAATGTGCTAAAAGAAAACTTTTCAGAATAATGGTTGAAAGATTTAAAACAAGTTTGCCAGAAAGTGGTGTAGTTAAAATAATATTTAAAAAAAGATTTTGTGGAGATGAAGATGAAGGATATAAATTAGTGAAAGAACTAATAGAAAGAAATGCTTTTTCTTCGTTTTCAAAAGATTATTTAATATATATTACCGATTACTCTAAAGATAGTATTGAGTGTGACGATTATTATGAATTAACCTGGGATTTTGAAAATTATTTTGAAGTTATGAATATTTTAGGAAAAATGTTAAAGCTACCAGAAAAATATGAAAAAATAGCAGAAGAACGTATTGGTGAAGTTTTAGAATCAACTAAAAAAGAATTTCAAGAAGCTAAAACTATTTCCAGAAAAGCTAAAAAAGAAATTGTAATAATAAAAATGAAACTTTTAAAATTATTAAATAAAGATCGAAGCAGCTTATCTGAAGATGGTAAATATGTTTTTGCTTATCCAAATAATTCTTATAATGCTGAATCACTTGGCTATACTTTGGTTAAACTTTTAATAGAAGCCGGAGAATTTTCTTCATTTGCAGATAGATATTATGTAACTTTACAAGTAGAAAGTCCTTCATATTATGTATTAACCTGGGATTATGAAAGATACTTCGAAGATATAAAGAAAAATAAAGCCTTAAAAAGAGAAAAAAGAAAGAAAAATAACAAGAAATCTTAGAAAAACTAAGTCTTCTTTTTTTAATTTTTAAATAAAAATGCACAAAAAATCTTAAAAAAATAATAATTCAAGTTGATTTTTTTTAGCATTTGTTGTTATAATGGTCTAAGGAGTGATAAAGAATATGGCAGAATATAATGAATCATCGATAAAAATATTAGAAGGCTTAGAAGCAGTTAGAAAAAGACCTGGTATGTATATCGGATCAACTGATAAAAGAGGTATGCATCATTTAGTATGGGAAATTGTAGATAATGCCATAGATGAAGTTATAAATGGATATGGTAATTATATTAAAGTAATTATCAATAAAGATAAAAGTATAACAGTTGCAGATAATGGACGTGGAGTACCAATTGGAATGCATGCATCAGGTAAAAGTACACCAGAAGTTATTTATACAATACTTCATGCTGGTGGTAAGTTTAGTGAAGCTGGTTATAAAGTTTCTGGAGGACTTCATGGTGTTGGTGCTAGTGTAGTTAATGCTTTATCTAAACAAATGCAAGTAGTTATTTATCGTGACGGACTTATTTCATCAATTGAGTTTGAAAATGGTGGACATGTTAAAACCCCACTTCATACTGTGGGAAAAAGTACTAAAACTGGTACAATAGTTAAATTCTTGCCAGATGCAGAAATATTTAAAAATTGTAATTTTTCATATACAACAATTTGTGAAAGAATGCAAGAATCAGCCTTTTTACTAAGTGGTCTTACTATCGAAGTTATTGATGAAGAAGATGGACATCAAGCTAAATTTCATTATGATAATGGTTTAACTAGTTTTATTGAATATATGAATGAAGGTAAAAATACCTTACACAAAGTAATTAATTTTAGTAATACCAAAAATAAAATTGAAGTAGATATTGCCATGCAATACACTGATACTTATAATGAAAATATTTTATCATTTGTAAATAATGTTAAAACTAGCGATGGAGGATCTCACGAAGTTGGGTTTAAAACTGGTATTACTAAAGCATTTAATGATTATGCTAAAAATAATAATATTTTTAAAGCTAAAGATGGTACTTTAGATGGTTCAGATGTTCGTGAAGGATTATCTGCAGTTATTAGTTTAAAAATACCTGAAGAGTTACTACAATTTGAAGGACAAACCAAAGGTAAACTTGGAACCCCAGAAGCAAGAAGTGTAACAGAAAGCATTACTTATGAGTCTTTAAAATTTTTCCTTGAAGAAAATAAAGAAGTTGCATCAACAATTCTAGAAAAAGCTATGAAAAGTAAAGTAGCTCGTGAAGCAGCCAGAAAAGCTAGAGAAGATGCAAGAAATGGAAAAAATAAAAATAAAATTGAAAAGAATTTATCAATGAAACTGGCACCAGCTCAAAGTAAAAATCCCAAGATAAATGAATTATTCATCGTCGAAGGAGATAGTGCCGGTGGTTCAGCCAAAGGTGGAAGAGATAGAAAATTTCAAGCAATACTTCCACTTCGTGGTAAAGTAATAAATAGTGAAAAAGCATCTTTAGATGATTTAATTAAAAATGAAGAAATAAATACATTAATTCATACAATCGGCGCAGGTATAGGTCAAGATTTTGATGCTTCAGAATCAAACTATGATAAAGTAATAATCATGACCGATGCCGATGTTGATGGTGCTCACATTCAAATACTTTTACTTACATTTTTTTATAGATATATGCGTGGTTTAATTGAAACAGGCAAACTTTTTATTGCCATGCCACCACTTTATAAACTTGATTATGGTAAGAAAAAGTTTTATGTATATACTGATGATGAACTTAACGAAATAAAACTTAATAATACGGGAAAATATAGTATCCAAAGATATAAAGGGTTAGGGGAAATGAATCCAGATCAACTTTGGGAAACAACAATGGATCCTGAAACAAGAAGTTTAATTAGAGTTAAAATAACTGATGCTGCCCTTGCCGAAAAAAGAGTAGAAGTTTTAATGGGGGATAAAGTAGAACCTCGTAAAGAATGGATTAATGAAAATGTTGAGTTTACTCTCGAAGATAGTTATAGGGCAGAATAAGGAGGTTTAAATGAATATAGTTAAAAAAATTGAAGATTATAGCTTAGAAGAAATAATGTCTTTAAGATTTGCAGCTTATGCCAAAGAAATTATTCAAGATAGAGCTATACCAGATGTAAGAGATGGACTTAAACCAGTCCAAAGAAGAATTTTATATGCAATGTATAAAGCTGGTAATACCTCTGAAAAAGGTTATATAAAATGTGCAGCCACAGTAGGTGATGTTTTAGGTAAATTTCATCCTCATGGTGACTCATCAGTTTATGATGCCATGGTTCGTATGTCACAGTGGTGGAAACAAAGTGCAATTTTAGTTGATATTCATGGAAATAATGGTTCAATGGATGGGGATCCACCTGCTGCATACCGTTATACTGAAGCAAGACTTGCTAAAATAAGTAATGAGCTTTTAAAAGATTTAGATAAAAATACTGTAGCTTGGGCCCCAAATTTTGATGATAGATTTTTAGAACCAACTGTTTTACCTGCTAAATTTCCTAATTTACTTGTAAATGGAACAAATGGTATTTCAGCCGGATATGCAACAAATATTCCTCCGCATAACCTTGGAGAAATAATAGATGCCACAATTAAAAGAATTGACTCACCAAATTGCTATTTAGACACGATTTTAGAAATAGTAAAAGGTCCAGATTTTCCAACTGGTGGTATAGCATTTGGTAAGGAAGGTATAATTGATGCCTTTAAAACTGGTCGTGGTAAAGTAATAGTGCAGGCTAAATATGAATTTGTAAAAGAAAAAGGTAAAGAACAAATAATCATTACGGAAATACCTTTTGAAGTTAATAAACAAGCTTGTGTTGCTAAGATTGAATCTTTAAGAATAGATAAAAAAATTGAAGGAATATCAGAAGTAAGGGATGAAACTGATAGAACTGGTATAAGAATAGCAATTGATTTAAAAGCTAATGCTAATAAAGATGTAATAATGCGATATTTACTTAAAAATACCGATTTGCAAATATCTTATAATTATAATAGTGTAGCAATAGTTAATAGAACACCAAAAACTTTAGGAATTTTAGAAATACTTGATGCATACATTGCTCATCAAAAAGAGGTTATAACAAAAAGAACAGAGTTTGATTTAGCATACTATACTAAAAATTATAATATAGCAACAGGTTTAATAAAAGCTATATCAATTTTAGATGAAGTAATTGCATTAATACGTGCTAGTAAAAATAAAAGTGATGCTAAAGTTAATTTAGTTAATAAATATAAATTTACGGAAGAACAAGCTGAAGCTATTGTAACATTACAACTTTATAGATTAACTAATACTGATATTGTAGTTCTAGAAGAAGAATGTGAAAAACTAAAAGGCTTAATCGAAGAATGTAATAAGATATTAGAAAGTGAAAATGAACTTAAGAGTGTTATGAAATCTGAACTAAGAGAAATAAAGAAAAATTATGCAGTACCTAGAAGAACTGAAATCAGAGATGAAATAGTTGAAATAAAAGTAGATGTTAAAGAAATGATACCAGATGAAAATGTTGTAGTGGTAGTAACAAATGATGGCTATGTAAAAAGGGTAAGCACTAAGAGCTTTAAAACAAGTGATGAAGAAACAACTTTAAAACCAGGTGATTATGTAACTGCTAAGTATTTAACATCAACAAGAAGTAATTTGCTTTTATTTACAAATCTTGGTAATTATTTATTTGTACCAGTACATATTTTGCCTGAAACTAAATGGAAAGATTTAGGAAAACACATAAGTAATACCATTATGATTAAAGAAAATGAAAAAGTAGTTGCAAGTTTAATAATGAAAGATTTAAATAAAAATGTTACATTATTTACTAAAAATGGTTTAATTAAACAAGTGGCACTTAAAGATTTTGAAGTGTCGCGTTATTCAAAACCAATGACAGCTATTAAATTAAAAGATAATGATGAACTTTTAAATGCTGATATTTCTAAAGATGAAGTATTATTTGTAACTAATAATGGATTATCACTAAGATTTAATACAAATGAAATACCTATCGTTGGCACTAAAGCAAGCGGGGTAAAAGGTATTAATCTAAAAGATGATTATTGTGTATATGCCAGCCCAATAAAAAGGGAAGAATACTTAAATGTTTATACAAACTTTAAGACAATAAAGAGATTAAAAATATCAGATATTACTTCAATTTCTCGTGCTAAAAAAGGAAATATGCTATTTAAAAAAGCTAAGACTAAAGATTACAAAATAAAATTTGCTTATTTAACAGAAACTAAGGACGTTAATCTTTACAGAGTTGATAATGATTTCCATGAGCTTAAAAATAGTGAAATACCTATCATGGACTTAGCATCAACCGGAAGTAGTGTTAAATATAATTATGATTTATTTACTTTAAAAAAAGATCTAATTGACTTAACAAAAAATACTCAAGAAGAGTCAAAAGAAGAAGTAATAAAGATAGAAGACCAGCTAAGCAAAAAGGAAGAACAACTATCATTTGCATCGTTTATAGATGATTTCAAAATTTGATGCTTAAAAATTTTGAAAACTACGTTATCAATATTGAGATACGTAGTTTTTTGTCATTTTTAATCGAATTTAAACAAGTTTTACACTTTTTGACATATATTTTTGAAAGCGAAAACAAAATTTTTTTGATATGAGTCACTTTAGTGAAGAGACAAATAATAAACTCTTCAAAAATGAGGTGAAAATATGCAAAACGTTGCAACAATTAAAAAGGACTAAAAGACTAGAATCAAATGGACAAATGATTCATATGGAACTTAATACATCATGGGGTGAAAAAACCATAGTAAGAAATAATTGTTTTTTCTTTTTTTATTCACAGTTTACAAAAGTGGGCAAAAGATTTGATACTATAACAAAATTTGTTCATATATCCTTAACTTATAATATTAGAAGTACTATTAATTGGATGAACAATTATGATGCTTCTTCCGATAGAAAACATCTTCTTATCTTTAAAAAAAGTTAGAAATATCATCTAAATTATGACTAGTAACTGTAGTATCACTTCCAAAAATCGTTCTCTTTCTACTTTTTTATTATCAATTATAATCAACTAATTCGTTTTCTATATATTTTATGTTAGTTTTTAATATATAAATAGTTTATTTGTCATAAAATTATATAGGTGATTAAATTGAAACAAGAAGAATTTAAAAATTTTGTCAGAACTAAACCAGAACTTATAAAATTTGTTCAAAAAGGGGAAATGACATGGCAAAAGTTTTATGAATTATATGATTTGTATGGAACTGATGAAAAAGTATGGAATAAATACATACTAGATGAACGTTCTCCGATGGAAGATAGTATTTCTAAAATAACGAATATGGTTAAAAATGTTGATGTTGATTCTATTAAAAGTCATATAAATACTGCCCAAAAAGCAATAGATTTCGTATCAGACTTAACAAAGAAAAATGTTGCAAATCCAGTAGAAAATTTAGCTAAAGGCCCAGTTTCACCAAGACCTTTAAATAAGTTTTTTGAGGATTAAATGGAAAAGTTTTTACAAATGGCATTCAGGGAAAATCCCAAAAGCTTTGAACTTCTTAAACAAAACTCTTATTATTTTAAAGGTTTAAATCGTGGAGTAGTGGACTATAAAAAATTTATATCTGATATGAAAGTAAAATATAAGGAAAGAGTAACCGATAAGTTAGAAAATATAATGGATAACATGGAACTTGTTAGCTCTGTTTTAAATGTATTAAAATAAATTAATGGTTAAAAATAAAAATGTGTAAAACATTTTAAAGTAATATTGACTAATCAGTTTATTTATAGTATTATTAAAACATAGAGAGGAGTTCAAACAATGAAAAAAATAAAAAATGAACGCGGGTTTACATTAATCGAATTATTAGCAGTTATCGTTGTACTTGCAATAGTACTTCTTATGGGAGCAATGGCAGTTATACCAAGAATGAATGAAGCTAGAAAACAAGTATTTGCTTTGGAGGCTAATCAAGCAATTCAAGCTGCATCAGTGTATCTTCAAAATAATACAATAAATGCAGAAGCCGACAATGACCAAAAATTTCCAGTAAAAGATGATGGTGTGGTATGTGTAAAAATAAGTGATTTAATTGAGAAAGGCGAATTTGATGCATCAAAAAATTACAAAGGACAAGTTCTTGTTAAAAAGAAAAAGAATTCTTCAGTGTATCTTTATGCAATAACAATGACCAACGGAAATCTTATGGTAACAAATGCTGGTTATTCGGGTGAAGAAAATAAAGATGTAACAGCCAGTGATGTAACTGATGCTAGTGATAGTATAAATAAACAAGATGACTGGTGCAATGATAAAACATGGCCAACAACATAATAAAATTCTAACTCAAAACTTCCAAACGGAAGTTTTTTCTTTTGTAAATAACTATGTTGTGTTATAATGATAGTGCGGAGGTACTAACATGAAACTATTTTTAAGATTTGGAAATTATTTAGTACTTTTTCTCATTTTAGTTTTAACAGTTATATCCTTATATAAGACAGGATTATACGATAAAATATTTAAAAAAAGTAGTACTACGGAAATAATTAAAAGTAATATTGATAAAGATAATGATGGCATAGATGATTATAGTGATATTTTGGAAGGTGCTAAAAAGTTTATTAAAGATGAACCTAAATATAAAAGTAAATATTATGATGGAGGATATCCAACAGATGAATATAGAGTATGTACTGATTTAATATGGTATGCTTTATATAATGCCGGGTATGATTTTAAAACTTTAATAGATGAAGATATAAAGAAAAATAAAGATGCTTATGATAGTGATGTAGGTGATACTAATATAGATTTTAGAAGAGTTAGAAATATAAAGGTATATTTAGATAGAAATGTAAAGTCACTTAGTTTAGATAAAGATTTTAATCCAGGTGATATAGTTGTATATAAAAATCATATTGCTATTGTTAGTGATAAAGTAAATAAAAATGGCGAAAACTATATAATACATCAACATGCTTTTTATAATTATGAAGATGATGGCTTATTCAGAGATAAAATAATAGGTCACTATAGATGGGAGATACAAGATGGAAACAAATAAAAGAAAAGAAGAATTAGTAAAAATATTAATTAATAAAGATTTTGAAATAACAGATGAAGATGAGCTTATTGAAATGCTTTTAGATAATCCAACTGCGATAGACTCAGATAAAGAAGAAGATGAAAGAAGAACTTTTGGTGATAAACTGGCCGATAGAGTTACAGAAGTAGCGGGTTCATGGGGCTTTATTATTGGTTTTTGTGTCTTTCTAATTTTATGGATGGTAATAAATACTATCCTAGCCCTAAAGTTTGATGAATATCCATTTATATTACTTAATTTAATTCTTTCATGTATTGCAGCTTTGCAAGCCCCAATTATTATGATGAGTCAAAACCGAGCTGCTAAAAAAGATAGTTTAAGAAGTTTAAATGACTATAAAACAGATTTAAAAAGTGAACTCATTCTAGAAGTATTACACGAACAAATTAAAGATATTCAAGTAAATCAAAAGAAAATATTAAAGCTACTTGAACAAAATGGTGAAAATAAGTAAACATTTTATTTAAATCGTGATATAATGTAGAAGTGATGTAAAATGAAATTAAAAAAACAAGTTGAATTTAATGATATAATTAGTGATTACTTAAAAAATGAAGAAATAATTGGTTTAAGATATGAATATCATCATGGTATTTCTAGACTTGATCATTCTTTAAGTGTTGCTAAATTAACATTTAATATGTGTAAATTATTTAAAATAAAAAAAATAGAAGAAGTTACAAGAGCAGCTTTACTTCATGATTTTTATAAAACAGGGGAAGACTGTAGTTTTAAAGGTCATCCCACTACTGCAGTAAATAATGCCAAGAGAGTATTTAACATAAACGACATGCAATCAGACATTATTTATAATCATATGTTCCCTGCAACACTTAGAATTCCTAAATATAAAGAAACATGGATTGTTACAACCGCTGATAAATTTGTAGCTATCGGGGAATGTACAAGATACAAATTACCAATTCAAATAGGTACAGCATTTTTATACTTTTTAAACTTTATGATGATTCAAAGATAAGTAATTCTTATCTTTTTAAATTAAACCAACATCTAAAGCATCATCTTTTCTTGTTATCTCATTTATTAAATATATTGCTCCACCGATTAAAAATAATATTGCAGCAATAAGCTGAATAAATGTAGATCTATATGCAGGATCATTAAAATTCTTTTCCATTGATCCTAAATCTTCAGTTAATAAAAGTAAAAAATATAAATAGATAAAAAAAGCTACAAAAAAAATGGTTATATTAATATATTTTTCTCTTTTATAAGCTTCATTATTTTTTTTTAGTAAGTAATCTCTATCAAGTTTATTAGAATATATTGCAAAAACTACAATAAAAAAATAAACAATCCAAATAAAGTCTTCATTTCTTAATTTTTTTAATTTTTTACTTATATCGTCCATGTTAAATAATATGCAAGATAGCGAATAAAATTATTTACAAAGTGAATATTATTAGATATAATTTATAGGTAAGGTTATAAAAATACTTTAAGGAGGCAAACATGAAAAAAAGAATAATTACGGCGGTAGTTGCATTAATAATAGTAATTCCTTTAGTTTATCTGGGAGGAATTTATTTTGAACTTTTAATGTGTTTAGTGGGATCATTAGCTTTTAAAGAAATGGTTGATTTAAAAAAATCACATGATAAAATACCTGACATGATGGTATTAATTGGGCTTATTTCTTTGCTTAATTTGATACTTTCAAATAATACAAATTTATCAATTTACAACGGCTTTACATATCAAACACTTGCTTTAATTATGACAGGATTGATAGTACCAATTATATTTTATGAAGAAGGAAAATACACTTCTAAAGATGCATTATATTTACTAGGAACAGTATTATTCCTAGGTCTAGCATTTAATTCATTTATTATAATTAGAATGCGTAGCTTTAAAACACTTTTATATTTACTTATTATTCCAACCCTTAATGATATATTTGCTTATGTTATTGGTTCAAAATTTGGCAAAAATAAGATGTGCAAGAGCATTAGTCCAAATAAAACATGGGAAGGATCAATTGGTGGTTTAGCTTGTGGGACAGTTGGTGGTGTAATATTATACAAAATTTTACTTGGTAAAATCACATTTAAAATAATATTAATTACGGTAGCACTTTCAATTATTGGTCAAATGGGAGACTTAGTAATGAGTCGTATTAAACGTGAAAATGGTGTTAAGGATTTTTCAAATCTTTTACCAGGCCATGGTGGTATTTTAGATAGACTTGATAGTTCAATATTTGTATTTTTAGCATATATGTTTATAATAATATTTTAAGGGAGGAATCGATTATGTGGATAGTATCATTATTAATACTTATATTTATACTTGGAATCATTATTTTAGTTCATGAGTTTGGACACTTTATATGGGCTAAAAAGTTTGGGGTTCATATTTATGAATTTTCAATTGGTATGGGTCCAGTTATTCATACACACAAGGGTAAAGATAAAATTGATTATAATATTAGAGCTTTTCCAATCGGAGGATTTGTATCAATGGCTGGAGAAGTTTATGAAGATGCTGATGAAAAAATAAAAAAAGAAGACTACATGTGTAATAAACCTTGGTGGCAAAGAATAATTATTTTAGTAGCTGGAGTTGTAAATAATTTTATATTAGCAATTGTTTTACTTTTTTTAAGTAGTCTAATTTGGGGTGGAAGTACCTTAAAACCAGTAGTTAAAAATGCGGTAGAAAATTATCCAATGGCAGAAGCTGGTATTACTAGTGGTGATACGATAACAGCAATAAATGGCCATAAAGTTTCTAGCTGGGATGTTGCTCAAATAATTTTAGTTATGAAAAATAAAAATGACTATTATACATTTGAAGTTAAGCATGAAAATGGGAAAATGGATACTTACAAAGTAGTTCCCAAAGTAGAAAAAGATGCCGACGGTAATGAAAGACAAGTTTTTGGTATTGAAGTTGAAAGTAATACTTTATCTGGTTTCTTTGGTTCTATAAAATATGCATTCATGAAATTTAATAGCATTGTTCATTCAATGTGGCTTACTGTAACTGGTTTAATTACTGGTAAAATTAGTGCAAGTGCTTTATCTGGTCCAGTTGGCATGTATAAAATTGTAGATGATGGTGTAGCTTTAGGTCTTAATTATATGATTTACTTAACTGCATTCTTATCAATTAATGTTGGATTTATTAATATTTTACCATTCCCGGCATTTGATGGTGGTAGAGTATTCTTCCTTATCGTTGAAGCAATTAGAAGAAAACCTATTAATGCTAAATTTGAAAATGCTTGTCACTTAGTAGGATTTGCACTTCTTATGCTTTTAATGCTATATATAACAATTCAAGACATAATTAGACTATTTTAACTTGCATATCTTAAAAAAATATGATAATATATTGGTGACCCAAAAAAGGTATATAATCCGCTATAAAGTTTATATGATTATAGGTAATGAAATAAGGAGGTAAGAAAATGGCAAATTTAGTTGACAAAATTGCTGAAAAACATATTCGTAAAGATGTTCCAGAATTTAGAGTTGGGGACACAGTTAGAGTTGATGTTTGGGTAAAAGAAGGAAAGAAAGAACGTATCCAATCTTTTGAAGGATTAGTAATCGCTAAAAGAGGTGGAGGAGTTTCTGAAACATTTACAGTTCGTAAGAAAAGTGGAACTGTTGGTGTTCAAAGAATATTCCCAGTTAATGCCCCAACAATTGATAAAATTGTGGTAATCAAAAAAGGTAAAGTTCGTAGAGCTAAGCTTAACTTTATCAAAGGAATGCGTAAAGAATATAAAGTTAAGGAAAGAAGTTAATTCTTTCCTTTCTTTCATTTAGGAGTTGATATTTATAAAAAGAATAATTAAAGAATTAATGCCTTATATTATAATTATAGTAGTTGTTGTACTTATTCGTTCATTTATTGCAACACCAGTTAGGGTTGACGGTGATAGTATGAATAAGACATTTAAAAATGGTGATATCTTAATACTTTATAAATTGAGTAAAATTAAAAGATTTGATGTCATTGTGCTTCATGAAGAAAAAGACAATGAAAAAATAATTAAAAGAGTTATTGGTATGCCCGGTGATACTGTAGCAATTAAAGATGGAGAAATCTATATTAATGATGAAAAAATAGATGATGAATATGCTTATGGTATGACAAGTGATTATGATAGAATAACTTTAAAAAGTGATGAGTATTTTATTTTAGGGGATAATAGACTTATTAGTAAAGACTCAAGATATTTTGGCCCAGTTAAAGAAAAAGAGATAAAGGGAAAAGTTATATTTAGAATATTTCCATTTGCTAAGTTTGGAAAGATTTAAATGTATTATGGATTTAGTAAATTTAATGTATAAATATATAAATAGATTAATAAATAGTAATGAATTACTAGAAAAAATGAATAGTTTGGATTTAACTAAAGTTTCAGGTGAAGAAAAGAAAAATATAGAAAGTCTTATTCAAAATATTGAGAATATAAAAAGTGAGACATCAAATGAAATAGATGAAATTGAGAAAAATAGAATAAAAACAATTGAAAAATTTATTGATGTAATGGATAAGGCTTTAGGAAGTAATAATTTGGATAGTGAAACAAAAGAAATGCTTATAAAAAGAAAACAAGGACTAGTTCTGGACAAAGAAATGATTAAAGATGGTGGTAAATTATATGAAAAAATATTAACTTTACTTACTCAAAATGATTTGATAGCAGATTATTGCAAGAAAATGAGTGATTATGAGCTTTTAAAATTTATTACTCAGTATATTACTGTTCCTATGCCACCTGAAATTGATCAAAAAGCATTTGATGAGCTTGCTCAAATCGCTATAGACAAAGATGAAAGAGAAAGTCTTTGGCGTTTAGCATTTAATTATAATAGAAAAAATAAGGATTTTTCATTAATTGAAGATTACTTTATTAAAGTAAAAGATGATTACTATTTAACTGAACTTGTATCAGCAGTAGAAGAAGATTTAGATATGAAAAAATTAAAAAAGAAAGTTTTAGATACAAAAGATAATGAGTTTATAGAAAAAGTTGAAAATACTTTAAAAACTTATTCTATTAAATTTTAAAGAAAAAAGCTTTACAAACACACAAAAGCATGTTATGTTAAATATGTATTAAATGAGTAAGAACTAATATAATATTAGGGAAACAAATAGTTTCATAAAAAGTTGGAATACCCTTGCCAGAGTAGGGAGCAGAAAAAGTAAGCTAGGTTAACTTCCTAGTTTTTTTGTGGAGGTAAAAGATGGCTATATTAGTATAAAAGTTTAATTCAAGATCAAACAATGCATAACATTTAAATATAATTGACAAAATTCTTTAAAATATGATACAATACAGCCTACAAAGAGGGATTTTTTATGGGAAAATTAGATTACGAAAGATTAACAATATTTGAATCAAAAGTAAATGCTATATTTAAAAAAATAATGGAAGAAAGTAATTTGTCTCCAGAGGAATTAAATGATTTATCAAAAGCAAATAAAGAAATTGAATTTAATTTACGTGAATATATAGAAGATCAAGAATTTAGTTACAACATTTTATACAATAGTTATTATAAAAAAATTAAATCACTAAATTTCTTCCCTTTTATTTACTTTTTACTAATACTAATTTTTATATCAGCGGGTGTATTTTCAATTGGGATGATTATTCCTTCACTAGTTATTTACAATCTAGCAATTCAAAAAAGTCAAATTATTCGTAAAGACCTTAGAGAAGAATTAAACAAATTAATCGCCGAAAAAAATCTGGCTGATAGTAAATTAAGAGTAGTTTCAATAACTCTTCAAAATAATAAAACTCACATTTTTAAATACCAAAAAAGATTTTATGCCAAGGATTTAGAAAAATTAAATGAGAATAATCTTGGTAGTCAAAAAATATTACAGGCTAATGAACTAATTCAAAACTATATCACAAATGGAATATTCCCAAGTATAATTGATGAGGATATTAAAAATATCGCTATAAAAATATTGCAGATAGATTTAAATAGTAGTACAAACTCATTAAAATACCTTTTGATAAATGCAAAAGCCAGGTCTATTGAAGAGTCAAAAACAAGAACTAGACATTTATAACTAAATTATTATATTGTTATTCTAATATTTATTTGTTACAATGAGGAAAATAAAGAAAGGAGGAACATAATGAAAAAAGGTTTATTAATAATTGCTAGTATTATGCTACTTGCTGGTTGTGATAATAAAGAAACAGATAACGAAGTAAATAAGCCAGAAGAAATAAGTTATACTAATAAATTTGAATGCTCTAGAATAAAAAAGGTAAAGAAATTTGATTTAGATAATAAAAATGCTGATAGACTAACAAATGAACAAATGAAAGAAAGAGAAAATAGTCCAGTTGTTATTAATGAAAATATTCAAAAAATTTATGACTTTAACGAAGCTGGAGATAAATTATTAGGTTTCTACGAAGTTCACACTTATGAGTATTTACTTGAAGGTTATGACATGAACAATGAAAAAGAAAACTATAGTTGCGGAGATTATAAAGATTATGGTTTTAAAAGCTGTACGATAGCTACCGAAGAAAATAAAATTGTGATGACAAAAGTTGCAGACTTAAAAAGTGATTATAACAAAGATATGGCTGAAAAAATGACCTTAGCAAGTATTAAAGCTGATTATGCTGAGGGAGATATGTACACTTGTAAGTAAGATGAGAAATCATCTTACTTTTCTTTGCTAAAAAATTATTGACAGACAAATATTTGTATGATATATTTTGATTATGAGATAGATGTAAAAATATTGCTAATCATTTATATAAGGGGGGATAAAATTATGAATGATAAATTAGAAACTTTATCAAATTTATTTGAAGGAACAGAAATAAGAAATTATGGGATGCAGAAAAAGAAGATTACTACTTTAGTGTGGTTGATGTCATTGATGCATTAACTGAGAGGAAAATACCAAAAAGATATTAGTCTGACTTAAAAACAAAGTTGGTAGATGAAGGAAGTAAACTGTACGAAAATATCGTACGTTTGAAACTAAAAGCTCATGATGGAAAGTTTCATGAAACAGATACCTTAAATATAAAAGGATTATTAAGACTCATTGAATCTGTACCTAGTCCAAAAGCAGAACCATTTAAAATGTGGCTGGCTAGTCTGGTGATGAAAGAATAAATAAAGTATTTGATCCATAGGTTGCTATTAACTGTGAAGTAAATTACTATCGCAAAAAGGGTTTTAGTGATGAATGGATAAAAGCAAGACTTAGCGGTATTGTGGATAGATTTAAACTCACAGATATTTGGAAAGATGGTGGCATAAATAAACTTGTGGAGTTTGCTTTACTTACGAATGAGATTTATAAAGTTTGGTCTGGTATGAAAATAGCAAAACGTGGTGAAAGTGTTGCAAAAGGTGCCAGAGATTTATATGGAAAGGAAACCGGAAAAACAGCAATATCAAGTGATAATGCTTTAAATTATAAATATGTTGAAAAAAATTTGATTAAAAGTAAATAGTGTAAAGAAATAATAAAAAATAGTCAAAAAAACTATGAGATATAATAAAAAAATGATATAATAAATTTCTGTAAAGGAGTAATTTTATGATTAATAATAAAGGGGGATATGTATGAAAGATAATAATTTGATAATATATAAAAATAATGAAGGTAATATCATCGTAGATGCAATATATAAAGATGAAACATTATGGCTTTCACAAAAAGGAATGGCAAAGGTGTTTTCTGTTGGAGTACCTGCAATATCAAAACATTTAAAAAATATTTTTGAGGAAAAAGAATTAGATAAAACTGCAGTTGTTTCCAAAATGGAAATAACTGCAGAAGATGGTAAGAGATATAATACTGATGTTTATAGTTTAGATGCAATAATTGCAGTTGGGTATAGAATTAATTCCAAAAAAGCAACAGAATTTAGAATATAAGTAATAAATTAGTAGATGATACAACTGCATACTTGACTGCTTTTAGAACTAACAAAGAATACGAAGGAAAAGGATATTTTTCTATATTGTATAAATTTATGGAAGAAGATTTAAAAAATAAAGGTTATACTTTATTAACATTAGGAGTAGAACCAGAAGAAATAAGAAACAAAGAGATATATAAACATTATGGATTTGTAGAACATATTAAAAATGCTAAAGAAGTATATCCAGATGGAACAGAAATAGATGTTGAATATTATGGTAAAAAATTAAAATAAAAAGGAAGTGTTAATAAATGGATATGTATCAAAAAAGAAAAATGAGACAAGAAAAGAAAAATAATGGTAGCCAAGAAAGTTTTTCAAAGGTTTCCATTTCTTGGTAAAGTACGACTTATATAAACTTTCTCTTAAGCCATTATTTTATAAGACTTTTTATTTAATTTGTTTTTACATTTTATAAATAAAAATCAATTGGATTTTGAAGAAAAATGGGGTAATTACTACTTAAGGAAAACTTTAATATAATTAATAGAAATGGAGGTAGCAATGAAGATAATTGAAAATAAATATTCTAACAATACTTTTGAAAATATAAAACATATTGATGATTATGGAAATGAATATTGGTATGCACGTGAATTACAAAAAGTATTGGAATACAAGGATTGGAGAAATTTTCAAAAAGTAATAGATAAAGCAGTTTTATCAGCAAATAATAGTGTTTCAAATGAAGAAGATTGGGTTGTTGAAGTCAACAAGCCAATAAAAACTGGTAAAGGTAAAGAAGAATTTATTAAAGACTATAAACTTTCAAGATATATATGTTATTTAATAGTACAAAATGCAGATCCAAGCAAAGAAGTTGTTGCTTTAGGACAAACCTATTTTGCTATTCAAACAAGAAAACAAGAAATAACAGAACAAGAATATGATTCTTTATCAGATGATGAAAAAAGATTTTATCAAAGAAAATTAACAAAACAAGGTAATTATACGTTACAAAAAGTTGCTTCATCTGCTGGTGTTAAAAATATGGCTGAATTTCATAATGCAGGATATAAAGGATTATATAATGGAGAAACTGCTGATGATATTTTTAAAAGAAAAAAATTAAGATATAGAGAAGATATTTTAGATAATATGAATGAAGATGAATTAGTTGCTAATTTATTTAGAATAAATCAAACGAAGCAAAAACTTTTAAAAGATAATGTACAAGGTGAGAAAGAAGCAAAAGATGTACATTATGAGGTAGGAAAAAAAGTTAGAAAGGCAATTGCAGATATTGGTGGAACGATGCCGGAAGAAATGCCAACACCTAAAAAGAGTTTAAAAGAACTTGAAAGAGAAAGGAAAAAATTAGAAATAAAAGAGCAAAAGAAACTTGAGGAAATAAAATAGTAATTTGGATGGAGGATTACGAAATGAAGATAATAACACTATGTGGAAGTTTAAAATTTCAAAAAGAGATGATGACAGTTGCTGAAAAGATGGCATTAGAAGGATATTGTATTCTTACACCGGTATATCCAGTATTAGAAAATATGAAGGTAACAGAAGAGCAATTAATAAAATTGAAAGAGGCACATTTTAAAAGAATAGAATTATCAGATACTATATTGGTAGTAAATATAAATAATTATATTGGAGAAAGTACAAATTTAGAAATAGATTATGCAAAAAAATTAGGTAAAGAAATTATATATTATACCGATTTAATCGAAAATAAGTAGAGCAACAACTTACAAGTTGTAAAAAGGAAGTGATTTAAATGGATATGTATCAAAAAAGAAAAATAAGAAAAGAAAAAAGAGAAAATTCGAATCAGAATGAAAAGTTTCATAAAGTCGTTCTTAACTGGTATCCAGGTCATATGGCAAGAGCCAAAAGAGAAATCAAAGAAAGAATTAAATTAATAGATATAATCTATGAATGTATAGATGCAAGAATGCCATCATCTTCAAAATTAAAAGGCATGGATGATATACTTGAGGTTAAGCCTCGTATTTTAGTTATGACTAAAAAAGATTTATGTGATTTAGATGAAACAAATAAATGGGTAAAATATTATGAAGAGAAAGGATATAAAGTAATTCTTGTTGATTTAACAAATAATGAAGATTATAAAAAACTAATTAAACTTACCTTAGAAGTAGCAAAACCTCTTCAAGAAAAAAGAGTAGAAAAAGGCCTTAAAAGTAAAGAAATTAAAATTGGAGTAGTTGGGATACCTAATGTAGGTAAAAGTACACTTATAAATAAACTTGCAGGTAAAAAGGTAAGTAATACTGGTAATAAGCCTGGAGTAACTAAACAAGTTAACTGGTTAAAAACAAGTAATGGATTTTTACTTCTTGACACACCAGGGATACTTTGGCCTAAAATTGAAGATAATGATGAAGCATTAAGTTTAGCATCAACGGCAACTATTAAAATGGAAATTTTAAATATGACAGACATCGGAGGCTACCTTATTACATTCTTAAAAAACTATTATAAAGATATATTAGAAAATAAATATAAGATTGAAATTAATGATGATCCAAGTGAAATTTTTGCATCCTTAGCCCGAAAATTTAACTTTTTTGAAAAAGATGGGGAAATTGACTATGAAAAGGTATCAACTAAGGTGTATAATGATCTAGTGAGCGGTATGCTTAAAGGAGTAACATTTGATAGATGGAAGAATTAGATTTATTAAAATATGAAAAAGAATTATATAAAGGAGGAATAACGCTAGTAGCTGGCACAGATGAAGCAGGAAGAGGCCCATTGTGTGGTCCAGTTGTAGCAGCAGCAGTTATACTTCCTAAAAATTATACTTTAGAAGGTTTAATAGATTCTAAGCAATTGAGTGAAAAAAAGAGAGATAAGTTTTATGAAATAATAAAAAAAGATGCCATAAGTTATGCAGTAGGCATTGTTGATGCCAAAACCATTGATGAAATAAATATATATGAAGCAAGCAAAATGGCAATGTTAGAAGCAATTGAAGGCTTAAGTGTTAAGCCAGAATATGTTTTAACTGATGCTATGCCACTTCCAATGGAAAATTCAAAAGCCATAATTCATGGTGATGCATTATCATTAAATATTGCTGCAGCTAGTGTAATAGCTAAAGTAACTCGTGATAAAATGATGTATGAGTTAGATAAAAAACATCCCGAATACGGCTTTAAAGATCATAAAGGTTATCCAACTAAAAAACATCTTGAAGCTATTAAAAAATATGGTATTTTAGATAATTATAGACTTACATATAAGCCAGTAAAGGCATTAATGGAGGAAGAAAATGAAGAATTTGTTAAAGAATAATTTAATAAAAAATTATATGATATTACTAGTTTTCTTTTCACTTCTAGAAATATCATTTAGATTAATAAGTGGAATATCTTTGAATAATATAGCACTTTTAAGAATATTTATTGGGGTTAATTTTGTAAGTATTTTACTTAGTTTTATATTATCTTGGTTTAATAAACTAATTAGTAAAATATTAATACTTGTAATATCATTTGCCATAAGTGCTTATACATTTTTTCAAATTGGTTTTAATAACTTTATCGGAGTTTATGCATCAATTAATACTAAAAGCCAGTTAGGGGCAGTAAAGGATTATATCATAGATTTTTTCTCTTCCTTTAAAATAACATATTATTTAGCATTTATTCCGTTTATTATTCTAATTTTATATTACATATTTTTAGATAAGCTAACACAAAGAAAAATAGACAAAAGATTTCCTTTAAAAACAAATATTATGTTTGAACCAGGTATAAGAACAATAACAAGTATTTTAGCTTTAGCATTTACAGGATTTTTATACTATGAATCATTAGATGCAACATTTATGCAAAATAAATTACAAACTGTTACAAATAAGGAGCTATTTGCTTATCCAAGCATACCAAGTACAACCATAAATCAATTCGGAGTTTTAGGCTTTAGCTTTTTAGATATTAAGTCTACTATGGTAGAAGCACCGAATAAAGTTACTTATACTGCATATGAAAATAATAAAGAAACAGACGTTAAAGAAGAGAAAAAAAGAAAAATTGATGATACCATTTTAGATGAAATTATAAATAATGAAACTAATACAACTTTAAATGACATTAATAAATATATAAAAAATAAAGTCATAACAAATTATAATGAACATACCGGAATGTTTGAAGGAAAAAATGTTATAGTCATTATGATGGAAAGTACAAATGAAATAATTATTAATAAAGATTTATATCCAAACTTTTATAAGTTATATACCGAAGGAATAAGTTTTAAAAACAATTATAGTCCAAGAAATAGTTGCGCAACAGGTAATAATGAGTTTAGTGGTATGACTGGTCTTTATACAATACAAAATAATTGTACTGCCAATATTTTTAGTAGTAATACATATTTTACATCAATATTTAATATATTTAAAAATGCTGGATATAGTGCAACTAGTATGCATGATTATACTGAAGCATATTATGTTAGAAATATAATTCATAAAAATTTAGGAAGTGATGCGTATTATAATGCTAATGACTTAAATATAAAATATTATAATGAATATAAAAATTGGGCTAGTGATGAAGATTTCATGAATGCCGCGATGGATGTTACTTTAAATAATGATAATGATAAACCGTTTATGTTGTGGCTTACAACTGTTTCAGCACATCAACCTTATAAATTATCAAGTATTGAAGGAGATAAGTATTTGAGTATTACTGAAAATACTGATTATTCAATGGAACTTAGAAGATATATGTCTAAACTAAAAACTTTTGATAATAGTTTAGGAATTCTTCTTGATAGACTAAAGACTTCGGGCAAATTAGATGATACAGTAATAGTTTTATATGGAGACCACTATCCATATGGACTAAAAAATAAAGATATATCTAGTGTTCTAAACTATGATTTAGAAGATTATGAAATAGAAAGAACACCAATGGTTATCTATAATTCTACAATTAAAAGTGAAGTTATAGAAAAGTACAGTTCTTATATTAATTTAACACCAACTCTAGCTAATCTATTTAATTTAGATTATGATCCTAGATATTATATGGGAACTGATGTCTTTAGTGATGATTATTTAAATGTCGTAGCATTTGCAGATGGATCTTGGAAAAATAGTGATGTATATTATAATGCTAGTAGTGGTACGATAAAGTACTATAATAGTAATGAATATACGACTGATGAATTAATTAAAGTAAATAATATTATAACTAATAGAATGAAAGTTAGTGAATTAATAATCCGTAATAATTATTTTAATTATTTAGAAAAAAAGATAAATTCCTATAAAGGAGCAAATGATACAAATAAGGAGGAAATTAAATGAAAAATTTAGTAATAGTGGAATCTCCAGCTAAATGTAAAACAATTGAAAAGTATTTAGGTAGTGATTATAAGGTTGTTTCTAGCAAAGGACATATTAGAGATTTAGCTACAACTGGGAAGTTTGGTTTAGGACTTGATATTGAAAATGATTTTAAACCAAATTATCAAATAATTAAAGGAAAAAATAAAGAAGTAACAGCTTTAAAAAAAGATGTTAAAGATGCTGAAACTGTATATCTTGCAACTGACCCAGATCGTGAAGGAGAAACAATTTCTTGGCATATTTATGACGAAGTAAAAATACCTGATGAAAAATATAAAAGGGTAGTATTTAATGAAATAACAAAAGATGTAGTTATAAATGCTATTAATAATCCAGGTAAAATAGATATGAACTTAGTTAAATCTGGTGAAACTAGAAGGTTCTTAGATAGAATAATAGGTTTTAGATTAAGTAAGTTAATGCAAAGAAAAACTGGAGGAAAGTCAGCTGGTAGAGTACAAAGTGTAGCTTTAAAATTAATTGTTGATAGAGAAAGAGAAATACAAAACTTTGTCCCAAGGGAATATTGGACAATTGAAGCAGATTTTAAAGATTTCAAAGCAACACTTGATAAATATCATGGTAAAGATATAGAAGTTGAAAATGAAGCCCAAGCTGACGAAATATTAAATAATCTTTCTAAATCATTTAAAATTGAAAGTGTAACTGAAAAAGAAAAGAATAAATCAGCAAGAGAAGTATTTAAAACTAGTACTTTGCAGCAAGCAGCATCTAATAAATTAGGTTTTGCACCAAGTAAAACAATGAAAATTGCTCAAGATTTATACGAAGGTAAAACTTTAAAAAGTGAAACAGTAGGGTTAATTACTTACATGAGAACTGATAGTGTTAGAGTAAGTGATACATTTGTTAAAGAAACTTTTGGCTTTATTAAAGGTAAATTCGGAGAAAATTACATTGGTTATGTTAAAAAAGGTAAAAAGAATGAAAATATGCAAGATGCTCATGAAGGTATTAGACCAACCAGTATTAATAGAACACCTGAAGAAGTTAAAGCATATTTAACAAATGATGAATTTAAATTATACAAACTTATTTACACAAGAGCACTAGCATCATTAATGGCAGATGCTAAAACACTAGCAACTACGGTAATACTTGAAAATAATGGCTATACATTTAAAGCAACTGGTAGTGTTCTTACATTTGATGGTTATTTAAAAGTATATAGTGAGTATGAAGATAGTGAAGACGTAATACTTCCAGACTTAAAGAATTATAAATCAGGTTGTATAACAGCAGATGATATAACTAAAACTCAACATTTTACTAAGCCAGCTCCAAGATTTACGGAAAGTAGTTTAATTAAAGAAATGGAAAGTTTAGGTATTGGTAGACCTTCAACATATGCAACTATTGTAGGCACCATCAAAGATAGAGGTTATGTTGTTTTAAAAGATAAAAAGTTTGAACCAACAGAAATTGGGATTGAAACAACTGATAAATTACAAGAATTCTTTAGTGGCATAGTAAATGTTGAGTACACTGCTAATATGGAAGAAGACTTAGATAAAATAGCAGAAAATAAAATGGATTATCTAAAAGTCTTACATGAATTCTATGATGAGTTTGAACCATTAGTTGAAAAAGCATTCCATGAAATGGAAAAGAAAGGTCCAGAAGAAACTGGGGAAAATTGTCCAGAATGTGGTAGTCCTTTAGTTATTAGAAAAGGTAAATTTGGGGAATTCATAGCATGTAGTAATTATCCAAAATGTAAGTATATAAAGAAAGAAAAAAAAGAAATTGTAGAAATTTGCAAGTGTCCAAAGTGTGATAAAGGGATGATAGTGGAAAGAAAAACTAAAAAAGGTAAAATATTTTATGGATGTAATAATTATCCAAAATGTCAGTATGCTCTTTGGTATAAACCAACCGGAAATATTTGCCCAGAATGTGGTGAACTTCTAGTTGATAAAAATGGTGAAGTAACTTGTATTAATTGTAATAAAGAGTAGCATCAGTTGATGTTACTTTTTTAATGCAAAAATCAAAAGTCTCTACAAAAAGATGTAAATGTGTTAAATTACCATAAAAACCATTACTTAGATTTGTTGATGAAAATACTTTTAAAGTTTATTATTCAATAGATAATGGAAATAGCTATGTAGAAAGTACAAATAATAGTTATACATTTTCTAATTTAACAAATGGAAGTAACTATAGAATAATAGTAAAAGTATCAGATACAAATAATAAGTATTTAAATATATATGTCGTAAATGAAAAGATTGCATCGACAGTTACACTTACAGATTATGTAATGTCAGAGTATAATGAAGTACAAGGAAATAACAATATATATTATCATAATGGACACTTGCAAATGGTATAGACGTTGAAAGTTATAGATATGCTAGAGCAAGTGAAACAACAAACAATTATGTTTGTTTTTTTCTTATAGATTAAAAATATAATGTATGGTATAATATTAAAACAAGTGCAACAACTATCTAAGAAGTGTTGTTTAAAGGAGTAAAATATGCATAGTGTAATAAGTAAATATTATAATTATTTTTTTCTAATTGTAATAATATTTTATAACATATTTCCAAAGAAAATAAGGCCTTATGTTTTATTATTATCGAGTTTATTATTTTTTTATTTATTAAGTGGATGGAGAGTTTTATTTTTACTACTTACAATAATAACTATTTACTTAAGCACGTTTAAGATGAATAAAATAGATGAAAAAAAGGATAATGAATTAAGTAATTGTAATAGCGATGATAAAAAGATTATTAAAGAAAAATATAAAAGACAAAAAAGATTAGTTTTAATACTTTGTTTAATAATTAATGTATCTTTCTTATTTGTATTTAAATATTTAAAATTCTTTACTACAAATATTAATTTACTACTTAATTTATTTAATATAAGTTATGAATTTAGCATACTTAAGTTAATTGCTCCGATTGGAATATCTTTTTATACATTACAAGCTTTATCATACTTGTTTGATGTTTATAATGGTAAAATAGAAGCTGATAAAAATTTCTTTAGAGTAGCATTATTTATGTCTTTTTTTCCAAGTATTATGGAAGGCCCAATTACAAGATATAGTGATACTGCAGAAGATTTATTTAAAGGTAATAAAATAACATATCAAAACTTATGCTTTGGCTTGCAAAGAGTATTATGGGGATTATTTAAGAAAATGGTTATAGCAGATAGACTTAATATTCTTGTAAAAACAGTATTTAGTGGTTACCAAGAATACTCTGGCCCAGTTATATTTTTAGGTGCCTTATCATATACCATTATGCTTTATATGGATTTTTCAGGTGCTATGGATGTCGTATGTGGTATTGGCAATATCTTTAATGTAAATGTTCCTGAAAACTTTAAACAACCATTCTTTAGTAAAAATATATCAGAATTTTGGACAAGATGGCACATAAGTTTAGGTACATGGTTTAAAGATTATATATATTATCCAATATCACTCTCTAAACCAATGAAGAAGATGACTATTAAGCTAAGAAAAGTACTTGGTAATCATTATGGGCCATTATTAAGTGGTACAGTTGCTCTATTAGTTGTATGGCTTTTAAATGGATTATGGCATGGAGCGGGTTGGACATATATTTTATTTGGTTTATATCATTTTGTTATGATTTCAGTTGGTAATATTACAAGAACACCTTTTAATAAGTTATATGCTAAATTAAATATTCAAAATAGTAAAATTCTTAAAGGATTACAAATTATTAAAACCGGATTTTTAGTTATTTTAGGAGAACTAATTTTTAGAGCAGAAACAGTAGGTAGTGCCTTTACAATGCTAGGAAAAATATTTACAAGTTTTAAAGTTAGTTCATGGGAAATACCAAGTTTAGGACTTGATGTGTCTGATTTATTTATTCTTGTAGTGGCACTAATAGCTATACTTATAATAAGTATTTTAAGAGAAAAAGGTATTTCTGTAAGAGAAAAACTCGCAAATAAAAATATAATATTTAGATGGTTTATTTATTATTTACTAATATTTTCAATTATAATTTTTGGTGCTTTTGGTCCTGGATATGCTCCGGTAGATCCAATATACGCAGACTTTTAGGGAGGTATAATGAAAAATTTATTTAAAAGTATAATTTTTATAGCACTATTTATTTTTCTATATTATGGTTTTTCATATTTACTTTTGCCTAAAGAAAATATCAAAGAATTTGGTTTAATTAAAACAAGTGAGTATGAAATACTTGGTGAAGCTAAAAATTCTGTTGATGCCATTGTTGTTGGTGATAGTCTCGTTTATTCTTCAGTTATACCTATGGAAATATACGGAAACTATGGCTATACCGTCTTTGATTGTGCCCAGGCGGCTTTCATACTTCCTGATGCTTACGATTATTATAAAGTTGCCATGGAAAGTCAGCATCCAAAGGTTGCAATACTCGGAGGAAACATGTTCTTTAGAAATACTAGGAAAAGAAAGTGGTATGTAAAATATGAAAGGGCTTTAAAAAAAGCTATGCCTCTTTTAAACTATCATAATAATTGGAAAAATGTCTTGTTTTCTGATTATGGAATAATGAGTATTCAAAAAGGATATAAATTAAATAAGACTATTAAGTCTGGAAAGTATTTAGATTATATGAAAGAAAATGATAAAGAATATGTCATGATTGAAAGTAATCTAGAATATTTAAAAAAGTTTGTAGATTTAGCTAAAGAATATAATACTAAACTAATAATAGTGGGTTTTCCTTCACAAAACTCATGGAATTATCAAAGAGATAAAAAGTTTAATGAATTAAGTAAAGAATTAGGTTTTACATTTATTAATTTAAATAAATATGATTTAGATATAAACTGGGAAACAGATACGAAAGATGAAGGTGGACATTTAAACTATTATGGTGCTTTAAAAGCATCAAAAGTACTCGGTAATATTTTAAAAGAAACTAATCTTTTAATAGACCATCGTGGTGATAAAAATTATAAACTTTGGGATACCGCATATTTAAGATATAAGGAAGAAGTAGAAAAGTAAGGAGGTTTAAATATGTTAAAAAAATGGAAAGGTTATGTACTTAATGTACAAGGAATAATTTATTGGAAAGGGACTATAGATGAAAATGGCAATGTTGTTTTTGTAAAAGCAAAATTAAATGAACCATTTGAGCTTTATATAGAAATTTTAAAAGTAAGAGATGGTTTTTATAAAGCACTAGATGCAGTTACTGGAAGAGAATTTGCAATTGTAGAAAATAATGGTTTATTTATGCTACTACCAAGTTTAATCGGTTTTAATAAAACAGCTATTTCCAAAAATGTAAATGTACTTGATAAATCTGCAGATATTGTTGGTGATGAAGAAAGAGAAAACTATTATACCAGTATATCAGAAGATATTTTAAGCCATACCTATTTTTGTGAAAAAATAAGTAATGAAAAAGGTATATCTGTAGTGCCTAGTTATATGATCGATGCATATAAAGCGTCAAATTTAGCAAATAATTTAACTAGAAAAAAGAAATAAATTTTTGTGGATTGGACTTGAAAAGGAAAATAAAGTAGTGTATACTATATTAAGTAATCAGTGATGTAAGACGTTATTTAAAAGACTTTTTAAAGAGAGTTAGCGTTTGGTGGAAGCTAATAAAAGATTTAAATATGTATCACTTACAGAGATTAATCGGGTTATTCCGTTATCAAAATTAAGTTAATTAAGGGATGGTACCGTCTTTTGAAGACTCCTTTTGGTGCTATCCTTTTTATTTTGGAGGTAAGAAAATGGAAAGATTTAAAAGTTTAAGTAAAGAAAGTGTTTATGAAACTGAAAGTAAAATACTTGAAAAATGGAAAAATGAAGACATTTTAAATGAAACTATTGAAAATAGGAAAGATGCTCCATATTTTGTTTTCTATGATGGACCTGCAACAGCTAATGGACATCCAGGACTTCATCATATGGTTGCTAAATTCTTAAAGGATACGATTTGTAAATATAAGACTATGCAAGGATATAAAGTTCTTCGTAAAGTTGGATGGGATACTCATGGTTTACCAGTTGAATTACAAGTAGAAAAGGAACTAGGATTTACTGGTAAAAAAGATATTGAAAAATATGGTATCAAAGAGTTTAATCAAAAATGTAAAGAAAGTGTATGGAAAAACGAAGATACATTTACTGATTTAACTGAAAAAATGGGACAATTTATAGATATTAAACACCCATATGTTACATATGATAATAACTATATTGAAACAGAATGGTGGATTTTAAAGAAATTCTTTGAAGAAGGATTATTTTATGAAGGAGTAAAAATTCTTCCTTATTGTCCAAGATGTGGTACTGGTCTTGCATCACATGAAGTAGCTCAAGGATATGAAGAAATGAGTGTTGATACTGTAATTGTACCAATGAAGAAAAAGGACGAAGATGTTTACTTTTTAGTATGGACAACAACACCATGGACATTAATTGCAAATGTTGGTTTATGTGTAAATCCTGATTATGATTATTCTTTAGTTTTAAGTAAAGGTACTAAATTTATTCTAGCAACATCACTTGTTTCTAAAGTTTTAGGTGAAGAAGCCGAAATACTTGATACTTTTAAAGGAAGTAGTCTAGAATATACTGAATACGAACAATTAATACCAGAACTTTCTGTTAATAAAAAAGGTTTCTTTGTTTGTTGCGACAAGTATGTAACTGCTGAAGATGGTACTGGAGTAGTACATTTAGCACCAGCATTCGGAGCAGATGATGCAAATGTTGGTCGTAAATATAACTTACCATATTTAAATCCAGTTGGTGAAGATGGTAAATATACTGAAGGACCTTGGAAAGGCATGCTTGTATTTGATGCTGATAGTGAAGTAATTAAATATTTGAAAGAAAATGATAAATTATTTAAAAAACAAAGAATAGTTCACAACTATCCTCATTGTTGGAGATGTCATACACCACTTATTTATTATTCTAAACCAAGTTATTATCTTGAAATAACTAAAATTAAAGATAAAATTGTTGCTAATAACAAAACTGTTAATTGGTATCCATCATATGTTGGAGAAAAACGTTTTGGTAACTGGCTAGAAAACTTAAATGACTGGGCAATATCTCGTTCAAGATACTGGGGAACACCACTTCCATATTGGATTTGTTCATGCGGACACACAGAAATGATTGGTTCTCGTAAAGAGTTAGTAGAAAAAGCAATTGAAAATATTGATGAAACAATTGAACTACATAGACCATATATTGATGATGTTCATCTTAAATGTCCTGAATGTGGCAAAGCTATGACTAGATGTAAAGATGTAATAGATTGTTGGTTTGACTCTGGTTCTATGCCATTTGCACAATATCATTATCCATTTGAAAATAATGATTTATTTGAAACCCAATTTCCAGCAGATTTTATTTGTGAAGGAATTGACCAAACACGTGGATGGTTCTATACACTACTTGTTATTTCTACATTTGTAAAAGGTGTAAGTCCATTTAAAAATGTTTTAGTTAATGATTTGCTTTTAGATGCAAATGGTAAAAAAATGAGTAAAACAATGGGTAATATCGTTGAACCATTTGGGGCAATGAAAGAATATGGAGCAGATACAGTAAGATTTTATCTTCCATATGTTTCACCAGTCTGGGTTCCACTTAAATTTGACATAAATGGTTTAAAAGAAGTTCATTCTAAATTCTTTAATCCCCTTAAAAATACTTACAACTTCTTCTCAATGTATGCAAATATTGATGATATTGATATAAATAAATGTAACGTTCCTTTAGAAAAAAGAGAAGATATTGATAGATGGCTAATTAGTAAGTACAATAGACTTTTAAAATATGTAACTGAATCTTATGATGAATATGACTTAAATAAAGTAGTAAAAGCTTTAACTGATTTTGTTTCTGATGATTTATCTAATTGGTATATAAGAAGAAATAGAAATAGGTTCTGGGCAAGTAACTTAGATGATAGCAAAAAGGCTGTTTATATTACAACATATGAAGTTTTAGTGGGCTTATCAAAAATGATTGCTCCGATAGTTCCATACCTTTCTGAAGAAATGTATACCAATTTAACTGGTGAAAAATCTGTTCATTTAGCTGACTTTCCAAAATATGATGAAAGTAAATTAGAAGATTTACTTGAAGAAAAAATGGATTTAGTTCGTGAACTTATAAGTATTGGTAGAAATATTCGTGAAGAACAAAAACTAAGAGTACGTCAACCTCTAAGTGAAATTCTAATTGATGGTAAAAATAGCATGGTTATTGGTGAACTTACTGAACTAATCAAAGAAGAATTAAATGTTAAGAAAGTTACATATATTCAAGATACATCACTTTATATGAACTTTACTGTTAAACCAAACTTTAGAGTAGTAGGTAAAGTATTTGGTGCAAACCTTAAAGAATTCCAAGAAAAATTACTAAATTTAAGTTTAACTGATATTAAGAAACTTCAAAATAATGAAGGCATAAAGATGAATATCGCAGGAATTGATACTGATATTTATAGTGATATGGTTGATATAAGAATAGATTCTAAAGTAGGTTTTGATGTTGGAATGGAAAATAATAATTTTGTTATTTTAAATGCAACTCTTACACCAGAATTAATAAATGAAGGTATTGCTCGTGAAATAGTATCAAAAGTACAACAAATGCGAAAAAATAATAACTATGAACTTACTGATAGAATAAGTATTAGTTATAATGCAGGTGATGCTGTTAAAAATGCAATTCAAGACTTTAGTGATTATATTAAGAAAGAAACTCTTGCAACTAAGCTAGAATTTAGTGAAAATGCAAATGAAGAATTCTTTGTAGATGAAAATAGAGTCCTAATTGCTATTTCTAAGAATTAATGATAAAATGTTTATGGGTCCTTGTAGCTCAGTTGGATAGAGCAAGTGCCTCCGACGCATTAGGTCGCAAGTTCGATTCTTGTCAAGGACACCATTTAAGCATATTAAGCCCCTAAAAAGGGGTTTTTCCTTGACAAAATTTTATATCTAACTATAATATTAGTAAACGGAGGAATTATTGATGAAAGAAAATACAGAAATAGAATTATTTGAAATTAGTATATTTTCATCACTTAAAGAAAGTATTACTAAAGTTTTATTAAACATTGGAATTGATCCAAATGGAAAAACAATAAGATATAATAGAAATAGTACTGGAACAAGCTATTTATTAATTAAATTAAATGATGAAGATGATAATGATTTAAAAAACTATGTTTCATTTGGTGCAAAAGTGATAAGTTTCAAAGATTTTAATGCTGTAGATGTTTTTGCGCATGCAGATAAAAAGGTATATAAAAACGCCAATGAATTTATAGGTTTAGCTCAAGAAGATGCTATAAAATTTTTTGAAACTTTTGAAGATTATCTATCAAAAAATAATATGCAAAATAAAGATTTAGAAGTAGAAATACCTATAATATATGAAAAAAGTAGAAAAGAAAATATATTTACCAGAATAAGAAAATATATAAAAAAGTAGATCTCAAGTAGAGGTCTATTTTTAATTTTGAGAGTGTCCATATTTTATTGTTTCTCAAAGTCTTATTTTATACAAAATCCCTTTGCATAAAAAAGCTGCTATAATATTTTGAAAATAAACAAATTTAGAATATACATGTTGATGTTTTTATGATAAAATATTTAGTGAAAGAAGTTGGTAATATGCTTAAAGAATTTAAAAAATTTATTGACAGAGGTAATGTGCTTGACTTAGCTGTTGGTGTTATTGTTGGGAGTGCTTTTTCTTCCATTGTAACTAGTTTAGTTAATAATATTTTTACACCTATTATTGGTCTTATTATTGGTGGTGTTGATTTTTCTAGTCTTTCTATCACATTTAAAGATACAAAAATAATGTATGGAGCATTTATTCAAAGTGTAATTGACTTTTTAATAGTTGCTTTTTGTTTATTTTTAATTGTTAAAGCTATAAATAAATTAACTCATAAAAGAGAAGAAGAAAAACTTAAAGCTCCAGCTAAAAGTGCAGAACTAAAGACTTTAGAAGAAATAAGGGATTTATTAAAAAATGACGTACAAAACAAGTAATGGAAAAGAAATTGAAGTTGTAATTGTTAGAAAAAACAATAAAAATATTTATTTCAGAGTTAAAGATGATTTAAAAATATATGTAACATGTCCGATATATTTAGGAAAAGATAATATTCTTAAAATGATTGGTGAAAATGAAGAAAGCATTTTAAAAATGTATGATAAAGCTTATGAAAGAGCACATGATAATGAATTATTTTTATATCTCGGCAAAAAATATTTTATTGAAATAAAAGAGGATAGTGATGGGGTTAAGTTTGATGGCGATAAAGTCTATGCTCCATCTATGAAAGCCTTAGATTTATTTTACAAGGCTGAAGTTGAAAGAGTATTTACTAGTGAAGTTGAAATAGCTAAGAAGTGTTTCTCTAATTTACCAGAGTTTACCCTTAAATTTAGAAGTATGATAACTAGATGGGGCGTTTGTAATCCAAGTAAGAAGACAGTAACACTTAATACGGAACTTCTAAAGAAAGATATTGATTTACTTGATTATGTTATAATTCATGAGTTATGTCATTTTTTTGAAGCAAATCATAGTAAAAATTTTTGGCATTTAGTAGGTCTTGCATATCCAAATTATAAAGAGGCTAGAAAGAGGTTAAAAACATGAAGATCACGAGTATTCAAAATGATAATGTTAAATATTGGGTTAGTTTAAAAAATAAAAAAATAAGGGATAAAGAAAGAAATTTTATTGTGGAAGGTGACCATTTAATCGAGGAAGCTAGAAAAAATAATTTAATTAAGTACATTATAAGTTGTGTAGATGAAGATGCTGACTTTTATGTAACTAAGGAAATAATGGAAAAAATAAGCGATCAAAAGTCAATAAGTTATAATGCTGCAGTCGTTAAATTTATTCCAGAGAATAGTGTAAATGGTAATGTCATTATTTTAGATAATTTGCAAGATCCAGGAAATTTAGGAACAATAATTAGAAGTAGTGTAGCATTTAATATTGATACCATTATAATAAGTGATACATCTGTTGATTTATATAATCCTAAAGTAGTAAGGGCTACCGAAGGCATGATATTTAATTTAAATATTATAAGAAGAAATTTAGAAGAAATTATTCCTGTTCTTAAAAATTTGGGCTATAAAATTGTAGGAACAGATGTAAATGAAGGCACTGATGTAAGAAATATATCAAAAGAAAATGTAGCAATTGTAATTGGCAATGAAGGTAGTGGCATGTCAGAAAATATAAAAGAATTATGTGATGAATTTATAAATATTAAAATAAATAAATCATGTGAGTCACTTAATGCCGGAGTTGCTGCAAGTATAATAATGTATGAGGTTAGTCATGAATGAAATGATTTATATTGGTAAAACAGTAAGTACCTTTGGTATAAAGGGAGAACTTAAAGTAATAAGTGATTTTGAAAAATGTGATAAAGCTTATAAAATAGGTAATAGAGTGCTTATAAATAATATAGAACATGTTATAAGTGGTATTCGCTATCATAAAAATAATATATTACTTGAAATAGATAATTTAAAAAATATTAATGATATTTTAAAATATGTTGGTTTTAATATTTATATAAAAAGAATGGATTTACATTTAGAAGAAAATGAGTTTCTATATAAAGATTTAATAAATAGTGATGTAATAGATGAAGATGGAAGTAATTTAGGCAAAATTATTGAAGTAGAACAAGGAGTTAATTTACTTATTAAAGTAAAGGGTTCTAAAGAGTTTTATATTCCTTATGTTAATGAATATATAATAAGTTTTGACTTAAATAATAAAAAATTATATACTAGAAATGCCAAAGATTTGATTTTTTAAGGAGGTTTTCATGAAAATAGATATACTTACACTTTTTCCAGAGATGTTTGAAGGCTTTATAAATACTTCAATAATCAAAAGAGCAATAGATAAGGAAATAATTCAAATTAATTTAATTAATTTTAGAGATTATTCACCCCTTAATAATAAGCAAGTTGATGATACTCCCTATGGTGGAGGAGCTGGCATGATACTTAGGTGTGAACCAATATTTGAATGTTTAGATAGCATAAATACAGAAGATACACACATTATTCTTTTAAGTCCTGAAGGAACAAAATATAAGCAAGATGTTGCTAAAAGATTAAAAGAACATAAACATTTAATTATTATATGTGGACACTATGAAGGTTTTGATGAAAGAATTAAAACAAGAGTAGATGAAGTTATATCAATAGGTGATTATATTCTAACTGGGGGAGAAATACCAGCAATGGCAATAACTGATTCTATTGCAAGGTTACTACCTGGTGCTATAACTAAAGCATCTTTAGATGATGAATCATTTAATGATAACTTACTTGATTATCCAACATACACAAAGCCTGCAGAGTACCGAGGTTTAAAGGTACCAGAAGTGCTTATTTCAGGTAATCATAAATTAATTGATGAGTATCGAAAAAATATGAAAATAGAAAAAACAAAAACTCTAAGACCAGACTTAATGGAGGATAAAAATGACTAGTTACATATTAAAAAATAATAAAAAAGATAAAGATATTTTGCTTTTTGAAGAAAAAAATTCATATTCATTTACCCCTAAAAAAACATATAAATGGGTAAAAAAAGTAACTATTTTAGATACAGAAATGTTAAGTCGGGTTTGGGAAAACAAAATAAGTAAAGAATATACAAAATTACTTAAATTAATTTACGTAATAGCATCTAGCGATGATACTACAAGTGGGGATGTTTTAATAGCTTATACAGAAATAGAAAGAATAAAAGGATATTTATTATCCTTAAAAGAAAAAGGTTTAAAAGAAGAAATAATAAAAAAATATTTGAAAAAGTTTTATATACTTGAATTAGAACTTAAAAAAGTTCATGTCATGGAACTTACAGAAGAAATAGAAATGGGAAAGGGAAGATAATTATGAAAAATAAAACAAGTTTAATACTTATATTTGGAAGTGTGATGCTATTAGCTGTTATAATTTATTATATGAATTTTAGAACAGTAACAGTTGAATTTGTTGCAAAAATTGGAGCTGGAGTAGCACCAATATCAGTAAAGGTGGGAGACACTATTACTGAACCAAATGCTCCAGAAAGTGATGAATACAAATTTTTAGGTTGGTATTTAAATGATGAAAAGTTTGATTTTACCAAACCAATTAAGAAAAATATCAAACTTGAAGCAAAATGGGAAAAAATAGAAAAATAGCAAAAAATATATAAAAACTTCATATTTTGACTAATATGAAGTTTTTATCACTTACAATTCATTTCTATCAATATTTTCACTATTTAAAATTATATTTTGCTCTTTATTTACAAATAATATTTCATAGCCACATAGGTTTGCTATTTTTTCAATTGTTTTAAAATCTGGTTCAATTGTACCAGTCTCATATTGGGATATAGTATTTCTGGCATAACCTATAATTTTACTTATTTGTTCTTGACTTAATTTACTAGATTTTCGCATAGTTTTTAATATCTTTCCTATCATATTTTACCACCTCACGTAAATTATCCCATTATCCAAGTAAAATTTCTTGACTTGTCTGTAATAAAGACATATAATTATATTGATAATAGTCTTAGAATAAGACGCGAGGAGTGCTTATGAAAAATAAAATAATTTATTCAATTTTAGCTGGGGTAATAATAGTTCTTACAATATTAAATTTTTTTCCTCGAAAAAGTGATGCTTTAAGAGAAGATAAGCCTCAAGCAAAGGAACATGTAGATACAATATCAATGATGCTGGAAACAGAAGCAGGCTCTGGGAATTATGAAATGACAACAGCTAGTAGTTGGCCAACTGAAGGATACGTTTTTAATACAGAACTATCAAAATGTGAAAATGGTGGAGAATTATCTTGGGATGACGCCAACAAAACAGTTTTAATGAGTGGAAATGTATCAGATAAATGTTATGTATATTTTGATATAATACCTCCAATTTTGTTAGCAGATTACGTAAAATCATTATACACAGGAACGCAAGGAGTAAATAGTATCTATTATCACAATGGAACGATAACATCAGGTGATGGAATTGTAATAGATGCAAATGATAGCTCATATAGATATGCCGGATCAAGTAATGAAGTAAATAACTTTGTGTGCTTTGGCTCAGATGCAACATCATGTCCAACAGATAACTTGTACAGAATAATCGGAGTATTTGGAAACCAAGTAAAACTAATCAAACATGATTATGCAAATAGTAATTTACTTGGAACAGATGGTGATTATTATACCAGTATAAACCTAGATGAATCAACTCCATATGCACCAGATTATAGAGGAAGTTTAGCATCAGTAAATACATATTATTGGAATAACTCAACAAATACGAGTACATGGAGTGAAAGTTTATTAAACAAAACAAATTTAAATACAAATTTCATAGCAAATATAGGAGAAGAATGGGCAGAGAAAATAGCAACAACGACATGGAAAGTTGGCGGAAATACATATGATAATATAAGAAGTGCGGTCCCAGCAACAGCATACGCAAATGAAATAGTAAATCCAGCTCCGGGTTCAGACTCAACAACCGGAGAAATAGAATATAGTGCCAAGATAGGGCTTATGTATGTAAGTGATTATGGATTTGCTGCAGCCCCAAGTGCATGGTCAAAGATACTAAATAATTATGATGGAAACGATGACAATGGAGTAGCGATAACAACCATAAATTGGATGTATATGGGATTTAATGATTGGACTATTACCCGTGGGGAAACCCGTGGAGAAGGCTCTTCGAATTTTGCATTTAGTGTGCAATATGATGGTAGTGTGCGTTTTGATACTCCTATTGACAGTACACTTTTCCAAACTGCTGTTAGGCCGTCCTTTAATCTTTCCTCTTCAGTACTATATAAATCAGGTGATGGCACATCTTCAAATCCGTATCGCATAATTCTTTGATTGTAAAATTTTGTAAATAAACAAAAAATTTTTAAAAAAGTAGATATTCTGTATTTACTTTTTTTTTAGTTTTTGATAACATATATGTAAGACAGTGGTAAACTGTGGGAGAAAGTGGGGGATAATATGTTGCTGGGTGAATTTCATCATAATATTGATGATAAAGGCCGACTTGTTATTCCAACAAAATTTAGGGAAGAACTAGGTCAAGAATTTATTTTAACCCGAGGCATTGAAAAGTGCTTATATGTTTATTCTCTATCCGAGTGGGAAAAACTGGTTGGTAAACTTAATACTCTACCTTTCACTAAAAAAGTAACCAGAACATTTACCAGGTTTTTCTATTCAGGAGCTACTGCCTGTAAATTCGACAATTCTGGTCGAATGAGTATTACCTCTCCATTGATTAGTTACGCCGGTTTAGATAAAGAATGCATCGTAATCGGCGTGAATGATCATTTGGAAATTTGGGATGCAAATGCATTTAATGATTTTATGGATTCTAATGAAGACATCATTGAAAATATTGCAGAAAGCTTATTTGAGGGGGAAGAATAATGCATTATAGTGTACTTAAAAAAGAACTAATTGAAAACTTAAACATTAAAGATGGTGGCATTTTTGTAGATGCTACGATCGGTTATGCAGGTCATTCTAAAGAAATACTTAAAAAAATTCCAAATGGATTTCTATACGGCTTTGATCAAGATGAAAAGGCTGTGGAATATTCAACAGAAGAATTAAGTAAGATAGGTAATAATTTTAAAATATTTAAGACTAATTTTGTAAATTTAAAAGAAGTTCTTGAAAAAGAAAATATCGGTCTTGTGGATGGAATTATCTTTGACTTAGGCTTTTCATCACCTCAGATTGATGATGAGACTCGAGGTTTTTCTTTTATGCATGATGGACCACTTGACATGAGAATGTCTAGTGAAGGAGTAAGTGCTAAAGATATAATTGATACCTATAGTGAAAATGATCTAGCAAATATTTTCTTTAAATACGGTGAAGAAAAGTTAAGCAAAGTAATTGCTAAAAACATTAAGAAAAAAAGTAAAGAAATAAAAACAACGTTAGAACTTGTAGAAGTTATAAAGAGTGCAACTGGTGCCAATTACTTTTACAAAAATCATCCGGAAAGAAAAATATTTCAAGCCCTTAGAATTGAAGTAAATAAAGAACTTACAGTTTTAGAAAAAGTTTTACCAGATGCCATTAATTTACTTAAAAAAGGTGGCAGAATAGGTGTTATTACATTTCATTCATTAGAAGACAGAATTGTTAAAAATATATTTAGAGAAAATTCTGAGGTTGATGAGTTAGTAAAAGGTTTAGTCGAAGTACCTACTGCTTACATGCCGAAGATTAAATTAATAAATAAAAAGCCTATACTTCCAAGTAGTAAAGAACTTGAAGAAAACTCAAGAAGTAGAAGTGCAAAACTCAGAATCATAGAAAGGATTTGATTATAGTGGCTAAAAAGAATAAAAAGTTAAAATTACTAAAAGGAGAAAAAGCAATGTATGTATTATTACTATTTTTACTTTTAGCAATTCCCATGTTTAACGTTTATACATCATCACTTTTATCAGAAACTAATAATGAAGTAGAAAAGTTAAACAAAAATATTGAAAAACAAGAACTAGTTAATCAAGGTCTTTCTATGCAGATAGATGAACTAGCAAGCTTGGAAAACATTCAAAGTATTGCAGAAGAAAATGGTTTGTCGTATAATAATAGTAATATAAAATCAGTTGGAGAATAGGAGATAAAAATATGAAAAAAGGAGTAACAGTTAAAATATCAAAATATATTATTTTGTCTGTTGCTTTTTTATTTATGGCCATAATTGCCAAACTTTCTTATGTTGTTTTAAGTAGTAAAGTAGATGGCATTAATTTAAAAGACAAAGCTGCTAGTATTGCAAAAGTTAAGAAAACTTTATATGCCGATCGAGGCAGCATTTATGATGTTAATGGAGAAGAACTGGCTAGTACCATAAATTCTTACACAGTTATAGCATATTTAAAATCTAATAAGACTAATGTTCTTGATAAAGAAGGAACAGCTAAAGCTTTGTCCCCAATACTTAATATGACTGAAGAAAAACTAATAGAACTTCTAAGTAAAAATTTATATCAAGTAGAACTAAGACCTGGTGGATATGGAATAAGTGAAGTAGTTAAAGCTAAAATTGAAAAACTAGAATTACCAGGTATAGATTTTATAAAAAACTCTAAAAAAAGATATTATAATAAATCAACATTTGCTTCGTACTTAATTGGTTATGCCAAAGGAAGTGATGATGGCAAAATAGTTGGTGAACTTGGTATTGAAGGCTATTACGATGATATTTTATCTGGTGAAAATGGCTATACTAAATATCTAAAATATACATCAAGTAATTATAAAATACCTAATAGTCCAGAAGAAACTGTAAAAGCTAAAAATGGTTCGGACATTTATCTAACTATTGATAGTAGTATTCAGCTTATTACAGAAAAAGCAGTTGCTACGATGAAAGAAAAATTTAATACTGATTGGGCAGTATTTACTGTCATGGATGCAAAAACTGGTGCAATAGTAGCAAGCAGTACCAGTCCAAATTTTAATCCAAATGACACTAATACAATTAAAGAATATATGAATCCCCTTATAAGTTATCAATATGAACCTGGTTCAGTTATGAAGGTATTTTCATTTGCATCAGCAATTGAAGAAGGAAAATATGATGGTGAAGAAACATTTAAATCTGGTTCATATACTTTAAAAGACGGTACAGTTATACGTGACTCAGAAAGAAAAGGATGGGGGACAATTTCATTTGATGAAGGTTTTGCAAGATCCTCGAATGTTGCAGCCACCACTCTTGCTTTGAGACTCGGAATTGATAATCTTTCTGGTTACTATGATTCTCTTGGCTTTGGTAAAAAAACAGGTATTGAACTTTCAAATGAAGCCATTGGTGATATAGAAATGGTTTATGAGTCAGAACTTGCAACAGCATCATTTGGTCAAGGCGTAAGTGTAACAGCTATTCAAATGCTTCAAGCCTTATCAAGTATTACTAATGATGGAACAGTTATAAAACCTTACTTAGTTGATAAAATAGTAGATCAAAATGGAAATGTTACATATGAAGGCAAAAGAGAAGTAGTAAAAAAAGTTTATAGTAAATCAACAGTTAATAAAATGCATGAACTAATGAAAAAAATGATTAAAATAAATAAGTATTGGCAAGTTGAAAATGTAAGTTTGATGGGTAAAACTGGTACAGCTCAAATTGCATCAAAAGGTGGTTATTTAGATGGCACTTATGATTATGTTAAATCATTCGCAGGTATCTTCCCAGCTGATGATCCTAAATACATTGTTTACGCCGTAGGTAGAAAACCTGAAGCCAATCTAGGATCATGGGCTAAAGTTATTACAACCGCAATCGAAGAAATAGCAAGTTATGCTAAACTAACAGAAACAAAAAGTGATAGTGACTTAAGTAAATTAATTACTCTAGATAATTATATAAGCAGGGAACTAAATGTAGTAATCGAAGAATTAAAAAATAAAAAAATAAATGTAATTACTTTAGGAAATGGTAAATACATTATAAATCAATACCCTTTAAAAAATAAAATACTTCTCGCGGGTGAAAAATTATTTTTACTAACTAATGATGATGAGTTTAAAATGGAAAATTTAACTGGCTGGAGTCTAAGTGAAGTTAAAACGTATGCCAATTTATTAGGTATAAAGCTTGAATATTCTGGCTATGGCTATGTAACTAGCCAAAACATTGAAACAAACACCGTTATAGATAGAGAAAATATGACACTTTCGGTTGAACTAGAAAAATAAAATGAATAAAGCATCAAACCTTATTCATTTTTTAATTTGTTTGCAAATTCTTTTAAAGCCATTTTTACTTCAGACTCATCATTAAGACCTACTAAATATTCATTATTATTAATTTTATTTATTTTTCTAATGCAAAAATCAGCTATATCATTTTCATTCGTTAAATAAACATAAGTTACATTATTAATAACAATTTCAGCAGTTACCATATAATCTTTATCACCTATAGAAACTATTTCTACACTCTCACTCATCTTGAACCTCCGTTTAGTTCGCCTAAAAGACTAGCTATTTCTTCCTGTGATCTATCTTCACTTGCATAAGCTCTAATAACATTTTCCATTAATTTAGTATAATCTTCTAAACTTATGCCTTTACTATCTAAATATTCTCTAAAACTACTATGTAAACAAGCTTTAATTTCTTCATCAGTATAAGCATCCGGTGTACTACCTATTAACTTACTCATTTCTTTAAATACCGCATCCATAAATTCATCTTTTTTATATTCATTTAAACGACTATAACAACCATATATTCTTGTATCAATATCATATTCTTTGTTATTATCAAGAACATCTTTAGCTATATTTGGCAAATCATAATCCCAATATGGACTTTGAGCACTGGCATTAAATCCATATGTATTAGTATTTTGGCTAACTACATTACCAAGTTCACCTTTAATAGCAAATGATCCCTTAGATGTTTCCATTGCTTCTTTAAATTCATGAGCACCCATAACTAATCCAGCACCTAAAGCAACAAAAACAATTGCTTTTTGAGCAAGATTTTTCGTACCCCTTGGTTTTTGTCTGCTACTTCTTGTATTCTTAGTAGGGGAAACATCTGTACTTTTATAAACAAGATCATCAAATCTAGTGCTTGTTTGTTTGTTAGTTCTTGGAGTACCATCTGCATTAAAGAAAACTAATGTAGCATCTCTATTTTCAGGAATTTCCATATTCATACCTTCTCTCTATAATAATTTTACATTAAAATAATATTTTTGGCAATAACTTTCAAAAAAACAATTGAATAAAGTGTTAAATTATTATATAATTGACATAAGATAAAGGAATGAAACGTTATGGAAAAAAATAAAAAAACAACCATATTATTCAGTGTAATAGCGATTATCGTTTTGATAAGTCTCCTTATCGGGGCAACCTATGCTTATTTTAATGCCCAAGTAGGGGATCCAGCATCTGCAGATATTAAAATAAATGCAAATACTGTTGATACACTTACCTTTGCATCAGGAAACCAAATATCATTTAGTATTAACCAAGATAACTTTGCATCAGGAAAAGGAAATTTAACCGGTTCAACATATGCAAGTGCGACTTTGACTGCGAATAATAAAACAAATAACGCAACAGAAACCTATAATCTTTATCTAAATATTGAAAGTAATAGTTTTACATATTCAATAGATGATAGGACTCCAGAAATAATGATGACTATAAAAAATTCAGATGGAACAGAAGTAACAACAATTGATGGATTTACTCATACAACAGTAACCGGAGCCAATGGAACTCAAGTATCAGGCTTTGATATAACAAATAAAAATGGATTAATAGCAATATTAAAAAATAAAGAAATAACTACGACATCTACTAAAACAGAAAGATGGGATATAACAATAACATTTGTAAACTATAATCAAAATCAAAATGCTAATGCCGGAAAAAGTTTAAATGCAAAAGTTATAATTCAAAAGGAATCAAATTATTTACATGAGTCTTGTAGCGATAAGTCAATAGCATGTCACATAGCAAAATTATATACAGGAACCCAAGGAGAAAACAATTTGTATTATCACATCGCAAATTTGACAAATGGCGCTGGTGACAATTCTTATAGATATTCTGGAAAAGATGCTGATGTTAATAATTATGTATGTTTTGGCTCGACAGCAAGTCCATGTCCAGACGATAATTTATATCGAATAATCGGAGTATTTGATGGAAAAGTAAAATTAATAAAGGCAACATCAATTGGTAATATGGCCTGGGATAGTAATAATTCAAATACATGGTCAACATCAAGCTTAAATGCTTATTTGAATGGAACATTTTTAACAAGCTTAGGAACATATGCCAGTAAAATAGCAATAACAAAATGGAAAGTTGGAGGAAATTCTGCGGCAAATATTAAAACATCCAACGCATATGAAGCTTATAGATATGAAATGATAGCACCAGAACCAACAGAAACATCAACAACTGGAGAAACAGAATATAGTGCCAAAATAGGACTTATGTATGTTAATGATAGTTCGTTTACTACACTTGCAAAAGTATGGAGAGTTCCGCTTCAATATTATGGTCGTAGGTATGGAGATGTACTCGCAGAAGATGGGGATAGCTGGATAAACTTTAGTGATGTAGAATGGATGATAACTCGTGCAACTCGTCCAAATGAAATAAATTTAGCATTTAATTATCAATCGCCATTCTTAGGAGATTTTTATGTGACAGGTGAACTTGCTGTTCGCCCATGCTTCTATCTAAACTCAAACGTAACATATACTGAAGGTACTGGAACACAATCTGCTCCAATGCGTATAAGTTAAAAAATATAACAAATAATAAAAAGAAAAAAAGGTGATAAAATGAATAGAAAAACAAGAAATATTATCGCAGCATTATATGTTGTATCCTTGCTAGCCTTAGTAACTGGTGCAACATACTCATTCTTCACAGTAATACGAGTATATAAAGTAGCACCAAAAGTTGAAGCAGAAACAGCAACTTTGAACTATATACTATTTGATACTGGAAATCCCATAAGTATTTATCCAAATACTGAAAACTTTCGTGAAGGAATGGGAAATATTTCATCAGCAACATTTGCAAGAGTATTCTTAAGACATGCTGAAGGTGATGAAGCAGCCACTGTTAAATATAATCTATTTATTAATATTGAAAGTAATACTTTAACATATTCAGTTAATGAAAATAAACCGGAATTAATCCTTGAACTAAAAGATTATAATGGAAATGAAGTAACAAATATTGAAGGACTAGAATATAAAGAAGTAACGGATGGAAAAGGAAATGTAATTAAAGGCTTTGACATAACTACAAAAGTAGGAAAGTTTCGTATCGCAGAAAATAGAGAAATAACAACTGAGACAGAATTAACTGAAAGATGGGATGCTAAAGTAACATATGTTAACTTAAGCGAAAGTCAAGATAATAATTTAGAAAAAGAATTAAAGGGTTATATACGTATAGAAAAGGTGGAAGAATAATGACTCTAGAAGAAAAATGGCAACAATATCAATTAATCCTTGTAGATGAATATCGAAAAATGCATCCAGAAGCAACGGATGGTTTAACGAATGAAGATGTAGCACTTATGAATCCATTAAGTGACTTTGAGTTTACAATGTTCATACAAAATGAGTTATCATCTATTAATGAAGAAATGGAAGAAATAAAAGAAGAAATTGAAATTATCGAAAAACTTATGGATGAACCAGGCCTTCATTATCAACAAAAAACTGAATTTAGAGCTGACAGATCAGATTATCGAAGAAAGTTACAAGAATTAGAAGATAAATATGCTAGTTTAAAAGAGTTTTTAGTGAAGAGAGAAAATAAGGATGAAAGAAGTAGATAATTTTTTACATTATTTAAAAGAAGAAGTAAATTATTCAGATTACACAATTAAAAATTATCAGTTAGATCTAACTGATTTTTTTAAGTATTTAGAATCACATAAAATAAGTTATTTAAATATAAAAAATGAAGATGTAAGAAACTATCTTAAATATCTTGATAGTTGCAATTTAAAAAATACAACTATTTCAAGAAGAATAAGTGCCCTCAGAACTTTTTATAACTATTTACTTGAAAAAAATCTAATAAAAAGCAATATATTTTTAAATGTTAAAAATCCTAAGTTAGAGAAAAAACTTCCAAATTATTTAAATTATACTGAAATAGAAGAGTTACTTGCATCTATTGATATAAGTACTTATGAAGGTTTAGAAAAAAGATTATTGATTGAAATGTTTTATTCAACAGGATGTCGTGTAGGGGAAATGGTAAATGTTAAAATAAGTGATATTGATTTTTACAATAAAACTATTAAAGTTATGGGCAAAGGTAGTAAAGAAAGAATCGTATATTATGGAGATTATGCAAGCAAATACTTAAATGATTACTTAAAAAATAAAGATAAAAAAGGATATTTATTTACTAATAAAGATGGTGAAAAATTAACAATTGAAGAAGTAGAAAGAATTGTAAAAGATATAATGAAGCACATTTCTATTAAGACTCATGTTACACCACATACTCTTAGACATACCTTTGCTACCCACCTGCTTAATAATGGAGCAGATATCAAAACAGTTCAAGAGTTACTTGGTCATGCTAATTTAAGTACAACAGGTATTTATACTCATGTTTCAAGTGATAGATTAAAAGATGTATATTTTAAAACTTTTAAAAGATAAAAATTTATATGGTCAAATTTTAATTAAAAGTGAATATGTTGCTTTTTTTTTTTTTTTTTTTGGTTTAAAATTAGTATATGATATGGTAAGTATGATGCGTGATAGTGTTACAAGCTAAAAGTAATATTATTATCATAGCTAGACATAATAAGAAAAAAGGAGTATTAAATTTATGAAAAATAATAAAAAAACAATAGTGTTAAGTGTAATAGCCATAGCAACATTTATGTTGTTATTAATCGGAGCAACATATGCATACTTTACAGCTCAAGGTGGAAGCCCAACATCAGCAAATTTAAATGTAACAACATATACAACAGATGTCTTTACGTTTACCACAGGTAGCGATATAAATATCTATGCCGATCAAAGTACGTTTGCATCAGGAAAAGGTAATGCAACAGGTTCTACGTTTGCTAGAGCTAGCTTAACAGCAAATAATAAGACAAATACCGCAACAGATCATTATAATGTGTATTTTAATATATCTGATAATAACTTTAAATATTCAGTTAATTCAAGTACACCAGAACTACTTTTAACAATAAAAGATGCAAATAATAACGAAGTAACTAGTATATCTGGACTTGAACATAAAACAGTAACAGATGGAAAAGGAGCATCCATATCAGGATTTGATATAACAACTAAAACGGGATTACTCACATTAAAAGATAATAGAGAAATAACAGCAAGTCCAACAAAAGAAGAACAATGGAATATAACCATAACATTTGTAAATTATAATAGTGATCAATCAAGTAACATGGGAAAATCATTTGATGGACAAGTTTTAATAAGTAAAGATTCATTTAGTGAATATACACCAAATACAATTAATTCAGTAACAGCAACCAAAACAGGTAGTAACTTAACAGTAAAACTAAATATGGATAATGGCACAAATGAAATAGATAAATATTACTTTGCCATAGCAGAAAAAGATAGTATTGCAATGTTAGATACAAAGGTAATGAGATTATCAAATAAACTAGCAGCAACAACCCCAACATATGTAGAAAGTACAACAAATTCTTATACATTTGCTAGTGTAAAAGATAATGCAAATTATGAAATATATGCATATGCAGTAGATAAAAAGAAAATAAAAACAAATATATATAAATATGATTTAACAACAGATAATTATAGTTATCCAGTTATAAATAGTGTTACCACAACAAGTACAAATAACTCAATAACAGTTAGCGTTACAGCAACCAAAGGAACAAATAATATATCAAAGTATTATTATTCAATAGATAATGGAAATAGTTTTATAGAAAGTACAAGTGATAGTTATACATTTTCTAATTTAGCAAGTGGAAGTAACTATAGAATAATAGTAAAAGTATCAGATACAAATAATAAGTATTCAAATATATATGTAGTAAATGAAAAAACAACAACATCAGTTACACTAGCAGATTATGTAATATCACAATATACAGGAACTCAAGGAGAAAATAGTATTTATTATCACAATGCAAGTTTAGCAAATGGGGCAGGAGATAATTCATATAGATATGCAGGAGCAAGTGAAACGACAAATAATTATGTATGTTTTGGCTCAGAAGCAACACCATGTCCAACAGATAACTTGTATAGAATCATCGGAGTATTTGGAAATAATGTAAAACTAATAAAATACGATTATGCAACAAGTGCATTACTAGGGACAAATGGAGATTATTCTAAAAAATATTCATCTGGTAATACATATTATAAAGGAAGTAATTATGCAAATATAGCAGGATATCATTGGAATATGTCAATAGGTAAAAATACATGGAGTGAGTCAGAATTAAACAAAACAAATTTAAATAAAAATTATATAACATATTTGAATAATATAGACGTAAAATGGGCAGAAAAAATAGCGACAACAACATGGAAGGTAGGAGGAAATACATATGCAAATATTGTAACATCACCAATGTATATAGCATATCAAAATGAAATAACAAATGCAGTAACAACAAATACAACAGATGGAGCAAAAGAATATAGTGCGAAGATAGGATTAATGTATGTAAGTGATTATGGATATGCATCAATTCCAACATATTGGACGTATGTAGGCAATGATTTTAATGATGAAACAAAAGACTATAGTGCAGCAACAAGTACAAATTGGATGTATATGGGACTTAATGAATGGACCATTTCCCGTAATGCGGATGCTTCAGATAGTGCATTTGTTGTGGATGCTGCTGGTGCCGTGAAAAGTTTCTATGTGGACAACCCCCGTGCCGGACATGGCGTTAGGCCGTCCTTTAGTCTTTTGTCTTCAGTTGCTTATGCCGGAGGAATCGGTACTTCTTCTGATCCAATTCGCATTGGATAAATAAAGAATATACAAAAATAGTGTAAAATAGGTGTAAAATTTATTGCATCTATTTTTGTTTGTGTTAAAATGTAAGTAGAAGAAAGGAAAAATAAAATATGAAAAAATTATTAGAATGTCAAAATTTATATAAGAGTTTTGGTAAAAAACAAATATTAAAAGATGTTTCCTTTGAAATAGATGAAGGGGATATTCTAGCGTTTATTGGACCTAATGGAAGTGGTAAAACTACCACAATTAAGTTAATTTTAGGTCTTCAAAGAATTGATAAAGGAAAGGTAAGCATCAATGGTTTTGATGTTGAAAAAGACTTTGTTAAAGCTATTGAAAAAGTCGGAGCTATCGTCGAAAATCCAGATACTTACATGTACCTAACCGGATGGCAAAACTTAAAGATGATTGCAAATCTTTATAAAGGCGTAACTGATGAAGAAATTAAGGAAATAGTTAAACTTGTGGACTTAGAAAAAAGAATCAATGACAAAGTAAGTAAATATTCTTTAGGTATGCGTCAAAGACTAGGAATAGCTAGAGCCTTAATTAATAAGCCAAATGTCTTGATACTTGATGAACCTACGAATGGACTTGACCCAGAAGGTATTAAAGACTTAAGAAATTTACTTAAAAAGTTAGCAAAAGAGGGAATGGGTATTTTAATATCTAGTCATAACTTAGCAGAACTAGAAAGTTTCTGTAATAAAGTATTAATTATTGATAATGGTAAAATTATAGAAACTAGCGAGGTAAGTGAATTTAAGAATAATGGTAATAAATATATATTTAAGGTAAGTAACACTGAAAACCTTGAAATAGATGGCATATATCAAGTAAAAGGTGATGAATTTGCTTTTGATGGAAGTAAAGAAGAAATAGCTAAATTAATAAAGACTTTAGTTAAAAAGAATGTAGATATATATGAAGTTAAGATGGAAGAACTTACTTTAGAAGAAGCATTCTTAAAGAAGACTGGAGGAAAGAAAAATGATTAATCTAATAAAAAATGAAATGTATAAAATATTACATAAAAAAGGAACATATATTGTTTTAATTATAACAGCTTTATTTATTACATTAGTTTCCTACTTAATTGGTCATGAACAAGTGTATAATGTATCCACAGAAAGATATTATGATGTTGATAGTGGGGATATTACTCAAGATAAAATAAATAAAGAAATGAATGAATTATATAAAAATTATAATAATAAAAGTTGGCAATATTATGTAATGGATGATGTTCAGGCTTTAATAAGCAACTATTATTATGCTAAAGAAGGAAATTATTTAGATGATGCTGTGGAAAATGAATATAAATCTGTTAAAGAAGCACTAACTAGTGATAATTGGCAGTATTTTGTAAAAGTGAATATTAATAATTTAAAAGAAGAATTAAAAGGCTATGAAGAAAGATTAAAAAATAATGATAAAGAAAAAAGAGAAATAGAAAAACAAATATATAGCATTAATGTAGCAATAGAAATGAATGAGTATCGTTTAAAGGAAAATATAAAATATGGTGATGATTATATTAATAATGCTATTGATGATATAACTTATTCTGCAGAAGCTATTAAGAATTATGAAACAACTACGAATAAAGAAACTAAAGCAGAACTTGAAAATACTGTTAAAAATTATTATAAATCTAGGTATATTTTAGAAAATAAAGAGGATATTAATAATGAACGAGATTTAAGATTTATAATGACTAATTTTTATGGTGAATATATGTTCTTAATTCTTGTATTTGGTGTTATGATTGCAGGAGCTATTGTAAGTGAAGAATATAACAAAGGAACTATTAAATCACTTCTAATAACTCCATATAAAAGAACAAAAATCTTACTTTCTAAATTTATAACTACTATTTTGTTAACTATTTTATTTATTATATTTGCATACTTAATGCAAGTTATAATTGGTGGTTTATTCCTTGGCTTTGGTTCTTTAAGTAATCATGTCGTAGAATATAACTTAAAAACTAGTAGCATAGAAGTAATGAGTGTATTTAAATATATAATCATATATTCAATTGCTAATTTACCACAAATACTACTTCTTGTTACTTTAGCATTTGCAGCATCAACAATTATTGGCAATACTGCATTAGCTATTGTAATAACTTTTGCGGGTGTGATTGGATCTTCAATTGTAAATTTATTTGCAATTGGATACAAAATAGATATACTTAAATATTTTGTAACAACTAACTGGGATTTTAACTATTATCTATTCGGAGGTACAAGCCCTTATGGAACAAGTTTAACTCATGCAATTGTTACTTGCATTATATATTTCTTAATTATGATCATAACATCATTTATAGTGTTTAATAAAAAGAATATTAAAAATATATAAAAAGGTGTGTTTAAATGAAGAAAAAAAGAAAACTTAAACTAAGAAAAAGTGTAGTATTTCTCTTTGCCATAGGTATTTTGCTTGTGGCCTCTTCTTCATTTAAACCTTTTTCTTTTGCTTTACCTACAATTGGTAGGGAAGTAAGTGTTAAAAATGCTAAAATAAATGAATATGTAAGTTCTTTAAGTAATCTGGTCGAAGAAATAGATTTTGATAATAAAATAACGAATGTTGTAAGTATGGAAGATGATAGATATATATCTAAAATATTTAATTTTAAAACAGGTGAAGAAGTAACAATTGAAGATATTTTAAAACCAGAGATGGTTGATGCTTTCTGGGAAAAAGTAATAGACCTTTTATATTTAAAATATCCAAAATTTATAGCAAGCGTACTTGAAAATCATGATAAGACAAATAGTTATTATCTAAAAGAAAATGAGCTTATAATTTACTTTTATGACTATGAAATAACTCCAGAGGTACCTGAAGAGTTATCATTGCACATTAATTTTAATGAAATAAAACCATGTTTAGACATTACCGTAAAGCTCGATAAAAATTATGAAAATGAAGATGGAACCAAAATAGATAAAAATAAAAAACATATTGCTTTAACATTTGATGACGGACCAGGGGTTTATACAAATGATTTAATAGACATATTAAATGATAATAAAGCCCAAGCAACATTTTTTATGCTTGGTAAAAATATTAGTACTTACAAAGATACTGTTTTAAACGTTTATAATAACAATATGGAAATTGGCTATCACTCATATAATCATAAAAATTTTAAAAGACAAAAAATAGAAGATATTAAAGAAGAATTTAATAAAAGTAATGAAGAGTTAAAAAGTATAACTGGTGATACATTTCATTTAATAAGACCTCCGTATGGTGAAGTAAATGATAAAATAAAAGAGTCTTTAGATGCATCATTTATTCTATGGAATATTGACACTTTAGATTGGAGACATAAAAATAGTACATATTTAACTAATTATGTTTTAGAAAAAATCGAGGATGGAAATATTGTTTTATTTCATGATATTCACAAAACAAGTGTGGAGGCTATAGAAAAGTTGCTACCAGAGCTTTATGTAAATGGTTATGAGGTTGTGACGATATCAAAATTAGCTGAAATTACAAACACAAAACTTGAAAATCATAAAACTTATCGATTTTTTAAAAAATAAGCAACAAACACTTGCATTAAAAGTACAAATGTGTTATTATGTAGCTAAGCAACAGGTAAACACATTTATTCCGTGATTATATCGTACCACCTGTTGCTTATAAATGTTTTTAAAATATGGCTAATATTAAATTAACATTATGATTTAAAATAATGCTATAATTATAATGAAAATACTTGAAAATAACAATTTAATATGCTAAAATGAAAAAACATGAAGAATGTTCTTTGTATAATTAAAAATGCATTTTTTGAGTAATTAATTGTTGCGAAAGTTTTACTTAGTAAATAAAGGATATCTTGATTCCCACAATAGCCATTACTAAATTTAAATATATATTTTCACTAATAAAGTACTTTATCCTTAGAGTTCTTCGTGTAATAATAAAGTATTGTTTATTTGAATAGATTCTATTACAAATAAGCTTTTTTTTTGCTTTTCTTTATGTTATAATTTTTAAGAAAAGAGAGTGATACCATGCTTGATTATTTTATTCCAGATATTTATGCTCAAAGCATTTACACAATAAATTACAAAAGGCTTAAGAAAAATGGCATTAAGTGTTTATTATTTGATTTAGATAATACCATTGCACCATACAAAGTAACGGAGCCAGATCAAAAAGTTAAAGAATTAATTGCTAGATTAGAATCTGATTTTAAAGTAATTATTGTATCCAACAGTGGTAAAAATAGACTTAGACCATTTAAAGAAAAATTAAATGTTGATGTTGCTTTTAGTAGTAAAAAACCTTTAAAAACCAAGTATAAAAAGATACTTTCATTATATAGATTTAAAATAGATGAAGTAGCTTGTATTGGTGACCAACTTTTAACTGATATTCTAGGTGCTAATAGAATGGGCTTTACCAGCATATTAGTAAATAGAGTAGCTAAATATGAAATGTTTCCAACTAGAGTTAATAGGTTTATTGAAAAAAGAATATTAAAAAAATTAGCTAAAAAGAATATTCTTGTAATTGGGGTGTACTATGACTAAATGTAAAGGCTGTGGAATAACACTGCAAGACAAAAATAAAAATAAAGTAGGATACACACCAGATATTAAAAATGAATTGTGTGAAAGATGCTTTAAACTTAAAAATTATGGTGTTTACACAAGTAAAGGAGTTAAAATAGATAATGAAGAGTTAATTGGAAAAATAAATAAGTTAAATGCATTTGTTTTCTATTTAACAGATTTTATAAATTTAGATAGAGAAGTAATTAAGTATTATAAAAAAATAAAAAATAAAAAAGTAATGGTACTTACTAAGGCAGATATTATACCTAAGAATATAAAATATAATAAGCTTATTGCAAATATTAAAGATTTATATGAAATAAATGAGGATGTAATTCTTACAAGTAGTAAAAAGAAAATTAACTTAAGTACGATAACAAATTTATGTTTAGAAAATAAAAAAGTTATTTTTGTGGGATTTACAAATGCCGGTAAAAGCAGCTTAATTAACGCTTTAACAGGAAGTGATATAACAGTAAGTAAGTCAGAAAATACTACGCAAGAATTAATTAAATTAGATATAGATGGCATAACTATTTATGATGCACCAGGGCTTATGGATGATGTAAATAGAGAAAATATACCTAAAAGTAGTATTAATCCACGTTCATATCAGCTTCCAAGTAAACATTATCTTTCTATTAATGGTATAAAGTTAAATATTAAAGAAAATAGTAATTTTACTATTTATATTGGTAATGAAGCCTGTATTTTAAGAAGAAAAGAACATGAAAATGTAGAATGTAATATCATTGTACCTAAAAATAGTGATGTTGTTTTAAAAGGCTTAGGTTTTATTAAATTTAGTAATACTTCTTTAATTAGTTTATCTAGTAATGATTATGAAATAAGACCTTCAATAATTGGTGATAGTCATGACTAAGATTAGAGTAATGAGTGAAAATTTAGCTAACAAGATAGCTGCTGGTGAAGTCGTTGAAAAATGTGCATCTGTTTTAAAAGAACTTGTGGAAAATTCTTTAGATGCCGGAGGAACTACCATTAAAGTAAATTTGATAAGTGGTGGTTTAAAAGAAATAAGTGTTATTGATAATGGCACAGGTATGGATAGAGAAGATGCGTGCCTTGCTTTTTATAGACATGCAACAAGTAAAATATATAAAGATGATGATTTGTTCTTTATTGAAACTCTTGGTTTTCGTGGTGAAGCTTTAGCCAGTATTGCAAGTGTTTCTGAGGTAGAACTAATTACTTGTAATGGTGAAGTTGGAACTCGTGTTCATATAAAGGGGGGCCAGACTCTAGAAGTTGAGGATGCACCAGCTCGAATTGGAACAGAAATTCATGTAACAAATATATTTTATAATACACCAGCTAGACTCAAGTATTTAAAAAGTGAAGTAACGGAACTTAATAATTGTACCCAATTTATTGAAAAATTAGCATTATCTAGACCTGATGTTGCCTTTACTTTAACAAATAATGATAGGTTAGTTGTAAAATCAAGTGGAAGTGGTAATTTACTTAAGACAATTCATGAAATATATGGACTTAATGTATCTAGTAATATGTTAGAGATAAAATGTGCATCAGATGATTTTGAAGTTACAGGGTTTGTATCTAAGCCAAGTATTTTGAAGAAAAATAGAAATCATTTTAATATTTTTATAAATGGCAGAGTTGTTAGAAATAATGATATAAATAGAGCTATAAATGATGCTTATAATACCTACAAGCATGAAGGCTTTTACCCAATTACAGTACTAAATATTTATACAGATCCAACACTCGTAGATGTAAATATTCATCCCACTAAACAAGAAGTAAAACTAAGTAAAACTGAAGAGTTAACAGACTTAATTTATCAAACTATTAAAAAAGTTTTATATAGTAATTTGTTAGTGCCAGATGCTATACTTGATGATGCTAGTAATGATATCAAAGATAATTTTATAGAGCCTAGTGTTTATGAAAGTAAAAAAGAAGAAATAGATGCAAAACCAGAAGTTATTGTGCAAACATTTTTAGATATTGGCTCAAATAAAGAAGAAATAGTTAAGAATGAGGAATTTAAAAGTTTAAAATTATATCCAGTTGGTCAAGTTCATGGCACATTTATAATTGCTGAAAATGAAGATGGAATGTTTATACTAGATCAACATGCTGCTCACGAAAGAGTAAACTATGAAATGATTACTAAACAGTTTAAAGAAGAAAAGATAAACTTTACAGATATGCTTGTGCCTATGAAATTTGAATTATCTACGAGCGATTATAATTTATTTATGGATAGAAAAGAAGTTTTAGAAAATTTAGGCTTTGTTATTGAAGAATTTGGCATAAATACAATACTTATAAAAAGTCATCCCACATGGCTTAAAGAAAACTATGAGAAAGATAATCTCAAATATATTGTAGATTTAGTAATAGAAATGGGGAAAAACTTTAATAAAGATAAGTTTTTAGATAGCTTAGCTAAGATGGTAAGTTGCAAAATGAGCGTTAAAGCCAATGAACACTTAAGTATGGAAGAAATGGAAAAACTACTTGATGATTTAGTAAAATGTGATAATCCATATAATTGCTGTCACGGAAGGCCATCTATTATGAAGTTTACGAATTATGAACTTGAAAAAATGTTTAGGAGGGTGTTATGATGTTACCAGAAAAAAGAAAAAACTTAATAATAGCTATAGTATCCATTATAGTAATAGCTATCGTTGTAATTATGATTGCACTTTTATCAAAATATATTAAAGATCTAAATAGGGAAAATACACCTCAAGATGATAACTATACTAATATATATGATTACATAGGCATAACTAAAGATGAAGATGGAATATACAAAATATATGGAATAAACCAAAATGCCGAAACCTATTTAAATCTAAAAACATTTTATGATATTAAAGATGTACTCAGCATAAATAATAGAGTAGTTTTATATTCAGATGCCACAAATGAAATAAGGTATGATAAAGAAAAAGATGAATTTTACTTTTATGAATTAGATAGTTATTATGCTAAAGCTGAAAAAGTAAATCTTACTAGTGATTATGTAGTAATGAAAAAAGATTCTACACTCCATTATTGGGAGTATGGTAGTGAAAAGAAGAAAAATATTGATAAAGTAGATGACTTTTTAGCTATAAATAATAAAATATACTATTTAAAAAATTCTGAAATAAATGTTTACGATATTAAAAAAAATACAACCAAATTAATATCTGTTTTTGATAATTATGAAGAAGTTAACTTACTTTATGTTAATAATAGTTATTTATATTATATGAGAAGTAATATGTTATATGCTTGTAATGTTAATAATTTGGATTGTAAAAATTTAGATTATATTTTATTTTTAGCACCTTCAAAAGACGGGGTTATTACATACAGTGAAAATACTTTAAAAAATTATAATATAATTAAGAAAAAAAATGTAAATGAATACGAATTAAATGGCAAACTTAATAAAATGATTTATTTAAATAATAATTTATACTACTTAAGTTTTGAAAAAAATTATGTTATAATAGATATGGAAACAGAAAATATATGGAAAAATCTAGAAAATGATTATCTATATTTAGTGAAGGTGAAAAATGCATGAAAATTAATTTGAACTTATTACCAATAAATATTGATGAAAAAGTAACTATACCAAAAGAATTTTATATGGGCTCAAGCATTAAAGATTTATCTGAGGTAAATGTAAAAGGAATAATTAAATATAATTTGTCTGATGAAGTGGAAATAATTTTAGATGTTGATGGAATTATGTTGCTTAATGATGCAATTACAAACGAACCTATAAAATACCCATTTTCTATTAAAATTGATGAAATTTTGTCAGAAAATGATGCAAATAATGAAAAATATTATGAAAAAAGTCAAAATACACTTGATAAACTTGAATTTTTATGGGAAAATATTGTATTGGAAGTTCCCATTCGCCTTACTAATTCCTCAGGTGTAAATTTAAAAGGCAATGGCTGGGAATTAAACAGTAAAAAAGATGATGATGGGATAGACCCAAGATTCGAAAAATTAAATGATATTTTTAAAGGTGGTGAATAAACATGGCAGTTCCTTTTAGAAGAACAAGTAAAACTAAAAAAAGAATGCGTAGAACTCATTTAAAAAAAGAAGTTGGAGCATTAACAAAATGTTCTAAATGTGGTGCAACACTAAGACCTCATAGAGCATGTACTAAATGTGGAAATTACAATGGTAAAACTGTAATTGAAGTAGCAAAAGAAGAAAATTAGAAAAATGCATGCATAGATTAATCTATAATGCGTTTTTTTCTTGCAATTTGTAAAAAATTGTGATACTCTAATAATAGAAGGGAAAATGTATTATGACAGATGAAGAATTAAGAAAAAATGAAGAAATGAACAAGTTCATTGAAGAAAATGGTTATGCTGTTAAGTCGGTTTCTACGTTTATGAAGTTAGATAATAACGATCTTGAAAAAGTTGTTAGTGATTTAAATGCCTATAAAATTGAAATGAACAAAAAAGTTACAACTGAAGATTTTGGTAAAGAACTTGCTTCAGGCTTGGAAGAAATTGAAAATGTTGTAAATAGTGACAGCTATTTTGCTATGAGTGCAAATGCAACAGAATTTAAAAATCTTTTAGACCGCTTGAAAAATGAAACAAAGAGTGTTTTAGGTGATTATTTAAAAGCTGAAAAAATATTAAATGAAAAAGTTGAAAATTTAAAGGATATAAATAAGAGAATTTTTATTTTGGATAAGGATCAAACTATAAGTGATGAAGATAGAACTAAACAAGCAATATTGTTAAAGCAAGCAAAAGAAAAAGCTGAAAAAGACAAAGAAGATGCTATGAAGTTTATGGAAGAACAAAAAAGACTTGCTCCAGAACCTAAAGCAATGAGTTTAGATGAAATCATTAATTACCGTAATGATTTATTAAAGTCACTTGCTGAACTTGATAAGGCATGCAGTAAAATTATTATGGATCCACTATCTAATCCATCAACAATGGAAAAATTATCACAACTTATTCGTAATGCAAGTTATAAGATTGTAGTTTTTGGCACGGATATTGAAAGAAGTAAGAAAGAATTTGATAATTTATGTGCTAAATGTGGTTTAGGAGAAAAAGATGTTAAAACCAAAGAAAAAGTTGAGATTGTAGAAGAAACAGAATCATTAGATGAAGAACCCACTAATCAAGCTTTAGATGATACTCCAATAACTAAAGATCCTACAAAAGATAATTCAATTGATTTACCTGAAAATTTAGAATTCACTACAGTTGAAGAATTAATTAATGAATTAAAAAAATTAAATCCAGATGTAGAAGTTATAACTAATGTAGAAGGTTATCCTGAAGGAATCATTGTTGAAGACCCATCTAAATTAGTAATTCCAAAAGGTTTTAAATACACTGAAGGATTAGGAATTAATAATAAAGTTGATGATACTAAGCCTTATATAAATGCTTTTACTAAAGTAAAGGAAAGAAAAAATGGCATTGATGATGTTATTGACAAAGTGCTTAAAGCAAATCCTAATGCAAGTGTTAAATCTAAATCTCAAAAAGATGCAACATCTGTTGATTTAGAAGTAGATGACTTAGATAAATTAGTTATGCCAGAAGGCTATGAATTTGATGCTAATAAGAAACAAATCATGAAAAAAACTGATGACGGTTTAGTTGAAACAGGTGTTTTTGTAAAACAAAAAGCCAAAGATAGAGATAACACAAGTAGAATTCCTAGTGGGCCACTAAAAGTAAAAAAGACACGTACAGCAGTAGTAGCTCCATATGTTAAAGCCGCTATTACTTATGCAGCTTTAGGAGTAGTTGCTCTATCAGCTGTAACAATAGTAGCAACACCTATAACAACTGGCTTACTTGCTGGTGGAGCTATCGGTCTTGTTGGTCAAGGTATCTATACATCACTAGTAAATGCCGGTGTACTAGATGCTCCAAACCCAGAAGAATATCTAAATAATACAGAAAGTGAATTACCTGTGTTTGGATCAGGAATTGTAAGACATGCTAAAGCATTATTAGAGAAAATCAAAGAAAATAGAAATAAAAAAAGAGAATCAGTTAAAGAAGAATCACAAGTAGCACCAGAAGTAGTTGAAACTCCAGAGTTAAATGAGCAAGCACTTGTAAATGAAGAAAATCTTTCTGAAACTGAAGAAAAAAATACACCTTTAGAAAATAATTTTTCAAATATGTTCCAAGCAAATTTAGATGCTGCAATTGATTCACCGAAACAAAAAACTGATTCAGAAGGACCAGAAATAAAACCTGAAGAATACAACATAAATTCACAAAATCCTAATAACTTAGGACCATGGGCAAATACTCCAGCAGAACCTAACTTATATAACTTCTATGATGAGGAACAAAGTCGAGGAGGAATGAAATTATGAAAATTGATAGTGTGATAACTTTAGAAAATGATGTAAACTGCTTATTGCTTGAAAAAGTAACATATGATGGCAATAATTACTTCTTATCTGTCGTATTAAATGAAGAAGAAGAACCAAGTGATGAAAGCGTTATCTTTAAAGAAATAACTGAAAATAACGAAAAGTATGTAGAAAAAGTAGAAGATGCAAATTTACTTAATGAACTTTTATCTCTTTTCACAAATAGCGCTTTAGAAATGGTTAAAAATTTACCAGAAGAACTTTAAGAGAGAATTAATAATTCTTTCTTTTTTTTGAATATAATTTATAGTATAATATAGTAGAAAGGAAGTATATATGGATTGGATTTTTTGGCTTGTGCTTGTCATTATCTTGAGTGTAATTGAAATTGCTACGATTAGTTTAGTATCTATTTGGTTTGTTGCAAGTGGAATAGTTGTGATGATTCTATCATTCGTTATTCACAATGTTGCTATACAGTCAACTATATTTACTTTACTTGGAATAGTATTACTTTTATTAACTAGACCAATTGTAGCTAAATTAAAAGCAAAAGATAATGCGAAAACAAACTTAGACCGTATTATTGGAGCAGATGCCATTGTAACAGAGAATATTACCAAAAATAATGTTGGCGAAGTCAAAGTTGATGGCAAAAGATGGAGCGCTATATCAAAGAATAAGTGCTTAAAAGGTGAAATTGTAAAAGTTTTAAAAATTGATGGCGTTAAGCTAATTGTTAAGAAGGAGGAGGATTAATTTATGCCACAAATACTAATTGCAATACTTATTATTATTGTAATCATTATAATACCAAACATCAAGATTGTACCTCAATCAAAGTGTTATGTAATTGAAAGACTAGGTTCATATCATAAAACTTGGGAACATGGACCACATTTTAAAATACCATTTATAGATGCCATATCTAATAAAGTCACATTAAAAGAAATAGTTAAAGACTTTGCCCCTCAACCAGTTATTACAAAGGATAATGTTACAATGCAAATTGATACCGTAGTATATTTTCAAATAACTGATGCTAAACTTTATACTTATGGAGTTGATTATCCAGTAAGTGCTATTGAGTCACTAACTGCAACAACACTAAGAAATATAATTGGTGAACTTGAACTTGACCAAACCCTAACAAGTAGAGATATTATTAATACAAAAATGAGAGCAATCTTAGATGAAGCAACAGATCCATGGGGAATTAAAGTAAATAGAGTAGAAGTAAAAAATATTTTACCACCTAGAGATATTCAAGATGCCATGGAAAAACAAATGCGCGCCGAACGTGAAAGAAGAGAAAAAATTCTTCAAGCTGAAGGAGAAAAGAAATCAAGTATTTTAATAGCTGAAGGAGAAAAAGAAAGTGCAATTTTAAGAGCTGAAGCCCAAATGATGAGCCAAATAAAGATTGCTGAAGGTAAAGCAGAAGCTATGATAAAAATAAAGGAAGCAGAAGCTAAAGCAATTAAATTATTAAAAGATGCTGGAGCAGATGAAGCAGTACTAAGACTTAAATCATTTGAAGCATTAGAATCTATGGCAAATGGCAAGGCAACTAAAATAATAGTTCCATCAGAACTACAAGGAATTGCTACATTTGGCACAGCACTTAAAGATGTTATTAAAGAAGAAAAAAAGGATAAATCTAAATAGGTTTATCCTTTAATCATTAAATTCTAAGTAAAATAATTTATTGAAATTGTGTTCTTCTAACTTTGTTTCACCTTCATCAGCTTTTATAACTTCCTCATTAGTTTTTAAAAAATATGTATGAAACAAATAATCATTATCATCATTACTAACTGGATCATCCCAAGTTAAATCTAGATGTAACCATTTATTATTTACTTTTACAGCATTCCATATATGCCCAGTTGCCGAATAACTTATTTCATCTGGTGTAGTAGCAATCTTATAATTATCAAATCCCATTTTAGTTAAAAATATAGCCATTAAATCAGTATATCCATTACATGTTGCATAGCCTTCAAATAAAGGACCATATGCATCATAAGAAGAATATTTACTTTCTGTAGTTAAATTTCTTTCTACGTCATATTTAGTATTATTTATAATATAATCATGAATAGTTTTAATTTTTTCTGTATCACTCATATTATCCTTAATTAACTCTTTTAAAAGTTCATTGACTTTGCTATTTATTTTAATTATATTTTCTTTGGTATACAAATAATAAATTTTTAAATTAATTTCTCCAGAATCAGAAATACTTGTTTTTATGTTAGTAAAACCATTAAAAGGATGAACATAATTATTTAAATGAGTAAGTATAAGCTCATCACCACTTATTTTAGTTGCATCCTTCAAACAATTTTTATATTCTTTTGGACAATAAAATGTAAAATCATCCCATCCAGAATCAATTGCAGTATAAAATAAATTAAGCATATCTTGGTATGAATATACATCAAAATCATTTGTATGTTGAACATACAAATAACTTTTACCTTTTGTATATTCATTAGAAGCTTTAACTGTAGCATCAGGTCTTTTACTTATTAAATCGCTCAGTTTATCTGTAATTGGTTCTAAAAATATTATTGTCAAAGTAATAGCTATTATTGATATAATTGGTGTAATTATTTTCTTCATTCATGTATCTCCTTATATATATAATATCAAAAAAAAATAAAGTAAACAATTGTTACTTCATATTTTTTACTTTTTGTGTCAATCTAGATTTTTCTCTATCAGCAGTATTTTTCTTAATTAACCCTTTACTAACTGCTTTATCTGTATATTTTTGAATATCTTTTAATAATTTGTCTGCTTCTTCTTTGTTAGTTGCAGCAATAGCTTTTTCGCAGTTTTTAATAAGGTTTTGAACACGCATCTTTAGTTCATGATTATTATTCTCTTTTTTAGCAATTACTTTAACTGCTTTTTTTGAACTTTTAATATTTGGCATAATTCTTTGCTCCTTCCTTTTGTTCTTAATAATTTTAACAAATATTTACTAAATTTACAAGTATATTTGCAAAAAAAGTACTATTTATTAGTTTCTTTTGTATTTTCTACCACAGTTTTAAACACATTAAATAATAATTTTCTTTCTTCTTCACTTAGGCTCCTAGTTTCACTAAGTAAATTTTTCATTTTTTCTAAACTAAGTTTTTTTAAATCACTTTTATAAATATAGCCAGCTCCATATAGAATGAAGAAGAAAGTATTTACAAACTTTTTCATTTCATCTTTACTATATTTTTTAGTTAAAACATCTATTTTTTGATGAACTTTTTTTGAAGATAGCGATAATTCTCCTTCCATAAATTTATTATCCTTTATAAGCCATGAATGGATATCATGTTGATATACTTTAACTGCTTCACTTTTAATAATTTTTGTTTTGCCTAAAGATTCAAAAATCATACCCACAACACTTTCACATGGATAATAGTTTATTATTTTCTTTTCTAATTTTTTCATCTTTTTAAAATCTACTAAATCTTTAGAAAACCCAGGGCCATCAAAATTAAATACATAATCTATTTGATATCTTTTAAATAAACTTACTTCCATTGCAGATGCCATAGCAAGATTACCACCTTTTGAGTGACCTCCAACATACACCACAAAGTCCGTTGGTTTAATATTTTCTTTTAAATAGTTTATGGCTTCTTCATGCGCTGGTATTGGATACATATAAGCCATTTTAAAATTTTCTTCCCAACCTACAAGTTCATCCTCAGTTCCTTCAAAAGCAATAAATTTAAAATGCTTTGGCACAACAATTGTAATAGCACCAAATTGTGTATTATTATTTAATAGTCTTTTATAACTAGTAATTACATTATCCTTAAATCTACTAGATGATGCTAACTCCTTAAATAAGGCTCTATTTTGTTCTTTGAATTTATCTTTACTTTTAAGTAAAAATCTATCTTGAGTTTTATCATAAGCTTCTTTAATAGTCATTTTATCAGTTATAATACCAGAAAAATCTATATAAGATAAAGCTGTATAAATCGCGGCATCTATTTCATTAAATGGATACTCTTTAAAAGTTTTATTCTTATTTTCCTTTACATAATTTATCAAATTACTCAAAATAATCACCTACAAATATTATATACTAAAATTAATTTAATTTAAAGTAGTCCTTTCGACAAATTATATGCTTTTTATTGTGTATAATGAAAGTGGTGATTATATGAAAAGGTTAAAACTAAGAAATGGTTTAAAAGGACAAATGTTTAAGCTAGTAATAATTATAATATTTATTGTGATATCTTTTCTAGCTACGTTCAAATTTTTATATGATAAAATTGATTTAAAAATGAATAATACAACATACATTGATTATCTAGTAAAAGATTCTTTTTCTAGCTATAATTTAAGTGATTTAAAAAGATTATCTTCCACAGAATTTCTACTTAAGTACTCATTTGGCATTGAAAAGGTAAATACTGGTATGAATGTTGACATTGTAACCCCAGTTATAAAGGACGAACCTGTAAAAACAAACGATAAGCCAACTGTATACATATTTAACACACATCAGACTGAAGGCTATAACAGTAATTTTTTAGAAAGCTTTAACATAAATAATACAGTTTATATTGCAAGTCATATCCTAAGTGAATATTTAAATGATTTAGGAGTATCCACTATTGTGGAAGAAAATAGTATTGTGGATGTGTTAAATACTAACGGATGGAAATATGGAAATAGTTATAAAGCTAGCAGATTACTTCTGGAAAATGCTTATAAAAAAAATCCTAGCTTAAACTTCTTTATAGATTTACATCGAGATGCTGCATCTTACGATCGAACAGTAACAGAAATTGATGGTAAAAAATATGCTAAGGTTATGTTTGTTGTAGGCCTTGAGCATGATACTTACGAAGCAAATTTAACTTTAGCTAAGAACTTAAATGAACGCTTAAGGAGTATAAGTCCATCACTTACTCGAGGCGTACTCGAGAAGAAAGGATCTGGTGTAAATGGTATATATAATCAAGATTTTAATAAAAATACAATACTTATTGAAGTAGGTGGCCAATATAATTATATTGAGGAGGTTAATAATACTTTAAAAATAATAGCAAAAGTTATTTATGAGTATTTAGAAGAAAATGAAAAAGAAAAATAATTGGTTTAAAAAATTTTTAGTTTTATCTTTCATCATATTTATGGGACTATACATATCAAGTATAAGTGGTTTTTATGAAAGTACTTTAAGCAATAAAGTTGCTTTAACAGATAAAGCAATTAAAGAATTTGAAGAAGATGTTATAAATGGTAAAAATGTTGATGTCACAACTTATATTGATAATAAATATGTGGATTACAGTAACAAGTTTACCGAAAGCGGAGAAAAGTTTAGTGAGGCTATAACAAAAGTGCTTACTGAAGGATTTAGTGGAGCTTGGGATGCTATAAAAGTACTATTTTTCTAAAAAATAACTAAAAATATTGACAAATCAGTTTTAGAAAAGAAAAGTGTTTTAATTAGCAATACAATGTAGTTTATTATACTACTAAGCTTACTGCATATTGTAATTTTGCAAGATGAAATATAAATAATAGTGATTAAGAAAGGTAAATAAACTATTTGAAAATAAAAAACATACCTGAAAATCTAGAATTTGTTAAAACACTTGGTTACGAGGTTTGGAATAAGAAATATATTGTTAATTAGAGGTTTTTTTGGTAAAATAGTAACAGGTGTTGGAAATGAAAAACGAAAATATTAGAAATTTTTCAATTATTGCTCACATAGATCATGGTAAAAGTACTTTGGCAGATAGGCTTTTGGAACTTACTGGAGCAGTTTCTAAAAGAGAAATGAAAGAACAAATTCTTGATAATATGGACTTGGAAAGAGAAAGAGGCATAACAATTAAACTCAATGCTGTTAAGTTAAATTATCATTATAAAAATGAGGATTATGTAATAAACTTGATTGATACTCCAGGTCATGTTGACTTTTCTTATGAAGTTTCAAGAAGCCTAGCAGCTTGTGAAGGTGCTATTTTAGTTGTGGATGCTGCTCAAGGTATTGAAGCCCAAACACTAGCTAATTTATATTTGGCAATGGAACAAGATTTAACAATAATTCCTGTTATAAATAAAATAGATTTACCCAATGCCGATATTCCAAGAGTAAAAAAAGAACTTATAGAAGTTTTAGGTTTTAATGAAGAGGATATTATTTTATGTAGTGCTAAAACCGGTGATGGTGTTGAAGAAATACTTCATGCTGTTATTGAAAAAGTACCTGTTCCTAAAATTGATGTAACTAAACCTACGCGAGCTTTAATATTTGACTCATATTTTGATCCTTATCGTGGGGTTGTTTTGCTTGTTAAACTTGTCGATGGTAAAATAAATGTTGGTGATACCATAAAAATGATGGATAGTAAAAGTACTTTTGAAGTTGTAGAACTTGGAGTACATACACCAAAAGAAGAAAAATATGATGAGCTTAAAAGTGGAGAAGTTGGATATATTGCTGCTTCAATTAAAGATATAAGTACAGTTTCTGTTGGTGATACAATCACAGTAGTGGGTCGTGAAGCAAATGAGCCAATCAAAGGTTACAAGAAGATGAAACCAATGGTATTTTCAGGTATATTTCCAACCGAACCAAATAGATATGAAGAACTAAAGGAAGCACTTATTAAACTAAAATTAAATGATGCTGCTTTAACGTTTGAACCTGAAACAAGTGAAGCTTTAGGTTTTGGTTTTAGAATTGGATTTTTAGGCTTACTTCATATGGATGTTATTATAACTCGTATTGAAAGAGAATTTAATATAGGTATTATTGCTACTAGTCCAAGTGTTGTATATGTTGTTACTCTTACTGATGGAAGTAAAATAGATGTTGATGCTCCATCAAAAATGCCTGAAAAAACAAAAATTAGCTATATCGAAGAACCATATATTTATACAAATATAATTGCTCCATCTGAATATATTGGGGCAATTATGGAACTTTGTCAAAATAAACGTGGTATATACAAATCGGTTGATTATATTGATGCAACAAGGATTGATGTTCATTATGAAATACCATTATCAGAAATTGTTTATGATTTTTATGACAGATTAAAAAGTACAACAAAAGGATATGCTTCATTTGATTATGAATTATGTGGATATAAAGAAAGTAGTTTAGTTAAAATGGATATTTTACTTAATGGTGAAATTGTTGATGCCTTAAGTATAATTATTCATAAAGACTTTGCTTATTCTAAGGGAAGAGCAATTGTTAAAAAGTTACGTGAACTTATACCGAGACAAATGTTTCAAATACCAATTCAAGCAAGCATTGGCTCTAAAGTTATTGCTAGAGAAAATATCAGTGCCCTTAAGAAAAATGTCTTAGCTAAATGCTATGGTGGAGATGTTTCTCGAAAAAGGAAACTACTTGAAAAACAAAAGGAAGGAAAGAAGAGAATGAAAATGGTAGGTACGGTTGAAGTTCCTCAAGAGGCATTCTTAGCAGTTTTAGGTGATGAATAATGAGTGAAGAAGAAAAAGAATTTTTATTAAAACAAGCCAATATGTATTTAAGTGGAATGTCTTTCAGAGAAATTTCCAAGGAAATTGGAATTTCTCATGTATCAGTTAGGACTAACATAACCAAAAAAATTAAAGATGTTGAACCACAAATCTATGAAATGGTTATGAACAAAATAAGTGAAAATACTGAAAAAACAATAAATGATTCAGAAGTTAGAGAAAGGGTATTAATGGCATATAAACTCTTGACTGAAGAAAACAAAACAATATTAGAAATTGCCAAAACTCTAAATACTACCGAATTTACAATTTATAGAGATTTAAGTGTCCGACTTGCAATGTTAAAAGACATAGCACCAGATATTGTAACTGAAGAAATGCTAGAAAAAGTAGCAATAGTTTTTCAAAAACACTATCTTGCTAACATTGCCCAAGAACCAATTAAAATAGAGCTTTTATACAAAATGTTCCCGAATGAAAACAAAAGAAAAGATTTTTTAACAAAGTGCATTCTAACATTTAGTCTTAGATTAGATACTCTAAGTACAATTTTAAAAGAGGATAAAAATGAATTATTCAAGTATCTGGTATATAATGGAAACCCACTTTTTGAAAATGTCACAATGGTTTTTGAACACACGATGAAAGATCAAACCAAAGCACGCGAAAAATTTGAAAGCTTTTTTAGAAGATTAACAAATGCCTCATTATCTGGAAATAAAAAGAAAATAGAATCCGTACTCGGAGAACTATCAGATAAAAAAGTAAAAAAAATATTAAAAAGCGGGTACAGCTCCATTAAAGATTTAAGTAATGAAGATGTAATAGCAATTTTAAAATATCAAATAAAATATATGCTTGATACAAATACAATTGAACGAATCTTTAATTTAGAAAGACATTCATACTCAAATAGAATTAGAAAATTAGAAAATGAATATCCAGAACTTGTTTCAGATTTTAACTATTTAAATGGCTATTACCAAAATCTTTATCTATTAAATGAAAGAAAGGGTAGAAAATGATAAGCACTTACTTATACAAAATGTTTCCCAACGAAGAAAAGAGAAGAAATTTCTTAATCCAGTCAATACTTACCTTTAATCTTCGCATAGAAAGTGTATGTAAATTACTAGGTATTTCAAGTGATGAAATATATGATTTTTTGTTTAAAACTGGAAATTCTGATTACAATTCCCTTAATTTTGTTCTAAAAAATGGAGTTCGCAGTCAAACGCAAGCTATAAACGAATTTAAAGAATTTTTTGAAAGTTTAGTTGATGCTGTAAAAAAGAAAGATAAAGAAAAAATCAAGAATATAATGAGTATTTTATCTGATAAAAAGGCAAAAGATATAATAAAAAATAAAAAAAGAACACCATGGAAAGAAGAAGAAATACTTGTACTCTTAAAATATCAAATTAAATATTCTTTATCACAAACAGATATTGAGAAGATTTTTAGAATTGACAATTACAATTATTCTGTATATGTACGTAAGTTACAAGATAAATATCCTGAACTTGTTTCATATTTTGATTATCTAACAGATATGTATTACAATAAGTATCGAAAACATTGGAAGAGGTAGAAAAATGAATATAAAATATTTAGATCAAATGTTCCCAACGGAAGAAAAAAAGATGATTTTTTTAGGTAAATGCATTCTAACCTTTGGTCTTAGACTTGATGGTTTAAGTGAAATTTTAAAAATGGATAAAAATGAGTTATATAAAAAAATCATGAACAATAATAGAGAAATCGACAGCAGTTTAATAATGGTATTTAATCATGGAATGAAAAACCAAGATAAAGCCAAAAATGATTTTTTAAGCTTTTATGATAGGTTATGTAAAGCTTGTTTAGAAAAAAATAAAGATAAAATAAGTGAAGTCTTAGAAATATTAAGTGATAAAAAAGCCTTAGAAATCAAAAAAAGACTAAAAATTATTAAAGATAGTGAAAAAAATGAACCAGTAAGACTTACAGACGAAGAAGTTTTAATGATACTAAGATATCAAATAAAATATATGACTAATCCATCAATAATTGAAAATATGTTTAGAATAGATAGAACTTCGTATTCAAAAAGAGTAAGAAAACTATGGGAAAAGTATCCGATGCTAGTATCATATTTTGATTATTTATGTGATCTTTATCATCAATCCAACATGCAAAAAAGAGGTTTATAATGGCGAGTTCAGTTTATATTCATATCCCATTTTGTAAAAGTATATGCTCTTATTGTGATTTTTGTAAATTTATTTATAATGAAAAATGGGTATATGCTTATTTAAAAACTTTAAAAGCTGAAATTAAAGATCGATATATGGGAGAAGAAATAAAAACTATATATATTGGTGGAGGAACACCGAGTAGTCTTGCTTTAAGTGAAATCAAAAGTTTACTTGAAATGACAAAAAGTTTTAATACAAAAAATTTATTGGAATTTACTTTTGAATGTAATCTTGAAGACATTAATGAAAAGCTTTTATTACTTTTAAAAAGTTTCGGAGTAAACAGACTTAGTATAGGCATTGAATCTTTTAATGAAATCAAACTTAAATTTATGGAAAGAAAAGCTGATTTTAAAGATGCTGAAGCTAAAATAAAATTATGTAGAAGTTTAGGATTTAACAATATCAACCTAGATTTAATGTATGCCATACCTGAAGAAACACTTAAAATGCTAAAAAAAGATTTAAACTTATTTTTAAAATTAGAACCAGAACATATAAGTACTTATAGCTTAATTTTAGAAAAACATACAAAAGCATACGTAAACAAAGTAACAGCCATAGAAGAAGAACTCGATTATGAAATGTATAAATACATTGAAAATAAACTCAGCAAAGCTCATCATTATGAAGTAAGTAATTTTGCCAAAAATGGTTTTGAGAGCATTCATAATCTAGTATACTGGAATAATGAAGAGTACTATGGTTTTGGGCTTGGAGCATCCGGTTACATGGATAAAATAAGATACACAAATACTAAGAATTTTAAAGATTATTTACTTGGAAACTATGTTGAAGATAAAGAAATAATCGGTAAAAAAGAAAATATGGATTATGAAATAATGTTAGGATTAAGAAAATTAGATGGCATTAACATCAATGATTTTAAAAATAAATTTGGTAAAAATTTAGAAGACGTTTACAACATTAAACCACTTTTAAAAAGTAAAGAATTAATTAAGAAAAAAGGTTATATCTATATAAACCCAATATATATTTATGTTATGAATGAGATACTTTTGAAAATAATTTAAGAAAACTTGAGCACACTATTTAAGGGAAGTGATAGTGTGCTTTTAGATTTGAAAATTTTAAATGGAAACATGCCTTTAAAATTCGATAAATATGTAAATACTTACACAATTGAAGTGAAAAATGATGTAGAAAGTTTAGAAATTGAATATAAAATAAGAGAATCGGACGAAATAAAAATAATTAATAATGATAATTTGGAAACGGGTTTAAATTATGTATTTTTAGAAATAACAAATGAAAGTGAAAAAAATATGTATACTTTAGAAGTATATAAAGAAAAATCTGAAAGTGTTTTTAAATCCGAAAATATTAATAGAGTTGAACAACAAAAAGAAATGCCACAAAATGCAGTTTACATAATATCAGGTGTATGCATTTTTGTTATATTAATTTTCTTCATTGCCATATTTTGTCGTAAAAAGTCGAAATAGGGCAAACTTTACACTTTTTGACACCTAAAAATGGTTACAAAAATAAAAATTTTTTTTGCTTAATTTAATCTAATTTCTGGGCAAAATTTAGCCACAGAAATTTTTTTTGCAAAAAAATTCAAAAAAAGGGGTAAAAAATAGGGTAGTTTAGGAAATATATAAAGTGAAGGGAGAAATTAGAATGAAAATAGTTAGACAACGAGATGAAAAAGACTGTGGGGCGTGTTCACTTTTGTCCATCATAAGACATTACAAAGGAAATGTCCCACTGGAGCAAATTAGATTAGATGCTAAAACCACAACTGAAGGTACAACAGCCCTTAATCTAATCCTTGCTAGTAAAAAATATGGATTTGATGCCATGGGAATGAAAGTAGAGCACTTAAAAGATGTGAAAAGATTACCAGCCATAGCTCATTTAAATTTAAAAAAAGGGTATAATCATTATGTTGTAATTTATAAAATCACTAAAGACAAAGTAACAATAATGGACCCAGCGAAAGGTAAGGTGGTAAAATCTCTTGGTGAAATTGAAAAAGAAGCAACCGGTGTAGTATTACTTTTCTATCCAAAGCAAAAAATAACTGTTTTAAAAAAAGAAATAACTTTGTTTAAAATATTCAAAAAAGTATTTTTATCAGAAAAAAAACTAATTAAAACTATTATTTTCGTAAGCTTTTTACTTTCAGGCTTTACAATAGCACTCGGATATTACTTCCAAATATTTAATTCTCTATATGTCAATAAATATCCCATTAGCTATTTAAAAGTCATAATTCTAATATTTGGCACATTTACAATATTTAAGCTTACACTAGCATATTATCGCAGTTATTTAGAAAATCATCTAAATAAAAATATTGATTGCATGATAACGTCTGACTTTCTAAATCATTTATTTAATCTTCCTTTAAAAGTTATTACTTCGAGAAAATCAGGTGAAATACTTTCAAGAGTAAATGAACTTACAAGTATTAAAGGTTTAATCACAGAAGTTTTTATAACCTACACACTAGATTTTTTACTTGTTGTAGTAACAACATTTCTACTTATAGGTATAAATAGTAAATTATTTTTTATACTTTTTCTTATAACTATTATTTATTTATCAGTAGGAATTATAACTAAAAAAAGTATTTTTGAAAAAGCCTATCAGAATATTACATTTGAAAGTGAATTTAATAATCTTATTTTAGAAGATGTAAAAATGATTACTAGCATAAAAAACTTAGCTGCTGTAGACACTATTTTAAAAAAAGTAGAAACAAAATTAACTGAGTATCTTTATGATAGTTATAAAATGAATATATTCTTAAATAAAGTAAGAATAATTAAAACATCTATTAATGAAATCGGCTTTTTTCTCATAAATACTTTTGGATTTTATCTAGTTTATAAGGGCTCAATTAACTTAATTAATTTAATCACTTTTAATACTTTATTAAGCCTTTATTTTGATCCTTTAAAAAATATTATTGATTGTATACCTAAATATAGTTTTATGAAAGCAAGCATTACCAAAATAAATGATTTTCTTAGTGTTAAAACTGAAGATTTAGGTAAAATTTCCGATACTAATGGTTTTGACATTTCTATAAAAAATTTAAATTATTCTTATAACAAATATAAAAACGTTTTAAAAAATTTAAATATAAAAGTCAAAAGTGGTAAATTTGTTTTATTACAAGGTTCATCTGGATCAGGAAAATCAACATTATGTAATATTTTAAATAAGTATATAACTGATTATGATGGTGATGTACTTTTAGGAAATATAGATTATAAAGACTTAAGTATAAAGACTATTCGAGATAACATTGTTTATGTTAATCAAAATGAAGAAATATTAACTGATTCTATTAAAGAAAATCTTACATTAGGTGATAAGGTAAGTAATTTAGAACTTAATAAGGTTTGTAAGATTTGCAAAGTGGATGAAATTGTTTCTAAAAAACCTTTTAGATATGAAAGTGTGATAGGTAGTGATGAAGCTAACATTTCTGGAGGAGAAAAGCAAAGAATTATTTTAGCTAGAGCTGTGCTTAAAAAATTTAATGTTTTGATTCTTGATGAAGCATTAAGTGAAGTAGATATGAATTTGGAATTAGATATTCTTAAAAATATCAGAGAAACTTATAAAGATAAAACAATAATTTATATTTCACATAAAAAATATCCAAATATATTTGACGAAGTTATTAATATGGAGGCTGTATGAACTATTTAGATTTAATTAATATAAAATATACTTTTAAATTTAGCTTAATTATTTTTCTTATATTTTTTGTCCTTATTATATCCTATGTTTTAAATTTAAACATTTATGAAAATTTTACAAGCTATGGCTATGTTTTAGATGATCAAATAAATTTGAAAGTTTTAGTAGATAACCCTGATATACTAAATAATCTAAAATACATAAAAATAGGAAGTAAAGATTATAAGGCAGAAGTTAAGGAAATAAGTGAAGTCATGCTTGATAGTGAAAATTTTATTAATTATCAAATAGTAAAACTTGAAATAGATGAAAGATTAAATGATAACGAAGTATTTAAAGTAGATATTTTTTATAACGAAGAAAAAGTATATAAAAAACTTAAAAAAATATTATTTTAGGAGGATTAATTATGAAAATTTTAAGTAATGAAAAATTGGATACCATTAATGGGGGAGGAAAATCACTATGGTTTATACTTGGTGGTCTCGGTGCTTTTTTTATGGGGTTTATAAATGGGTTTGTAAATCCTAGAAAGTGTAATGGATAAGGAGGATATTATGATATTAGAAAAACAAGAATTAGCCGTTATTAATGGCGGAGGATTGACTGCAACATTTTTTAATTCTATAGCAAGATTAGGTAAAACACTTTATGATATTGGCTATGACTTAGGTTCGTCTGTTAGAAGATTATTTGGAAGAACTATGTGTAAAATATAAAAAGGCTTAGGCCTTTTTGGTACAGATAATGTATTTTAAAATAAGCAATAATTTTATGCAAAAATAATATTTACAAGTAATGCTGTTATGTGTTATATTCAGGGTATAAATCAAATTTATAAAAAATGAAATAGGTGATATTAGAGAAAAATTATAAATGTGAAAAAGTTTTATACATCAAGATTTGACAGAATTTTTAAATCAATATTTTTTAAAGAAAAAGAGAAGAGAATTGATGGTATTATTGACTCAGCAAACGAAAGAATACATATAGAAGTTAACAAATGTTGAAAATTACTATAGAATGCGTAGATGGAATCAGTCAAAATAAACTAAAGACAGCTTAGAAACTTTTAGAAATGCTTATGCCAATAAAAGATATTATAAAAGTGACAAATTTACCAGAACTAAGAGTTATTGAAATCAAAAATAGAATGAATTTTGAGTAACACCGAAAAAATTAATTTAATCCTTTCCATGTTATTACAGGTAAAAAATTAATAAAATAATAAAAAAAAGCAGAAAAATTTGCAGAAAATTGTTGATAATGCATTAAGCTGATGTTATAATATGTATTGAAACCAGAAGGGAGGGAATGAATTTGACAAAGGTAGTTGTGCAAAATGGTAATGTTGATTTAGCATTAAAAAAGTTTAAGGCAAAAGTTGCAAGAAGTGGAGTCCCTTCTGAAATTAAAAAAAGAAAACACTATGAAAAACCAGGCGTTAGAAGAAGAAATGAAATTAAAGAAGGAATTAAAAACTCTCATAAAAGAAATCGAGGCTAATTATGTACGAAAAAATTAATGAAGATTTAAAAAATGCAATGAAGAGTAAAGATACTTTTAAACTATCAGTACTTAGAATGTTAAAAAGTGCTTTACAATTAGAACAAATTGCCAAGAAACATGAACTTGACGATAATGAAATTTCCGCAGTTATAAAAAAACAAGTTAAGGTAAGAAAAGATTCATTAGAAGAATATAAAAATTATGATAAAGCTGATGAAGTAGCATCACTTGAAAAAGAGATAGAAGTTTTGTCTGTATATTTACCTGAAGAACTAAGTGAAGAAGAAATTGAAAAAATAGTTTTATCAGCAGTAAATGAAATTCAACCTACAAGCATGAAAGATATGGGACTTGTAATGAAAAAAGTCGGTGAACTTTTAGTAGGAAAAAATGCTGATATGTCTTTAGTTAGTAAACTTGTTAAAGAAAAAATAATGTCAAATTAAAATAATCATATGGTATTAATCCGTATGATTATTTTTTTGATCGTTTTTTTCCATATTTTCAAGAGCATATCACAAGCTTGAATAACAAATTTTGAAAAAGTAACATTAGTGTTACTCAGTTCTTCTTCTATTCTATTAATGAGTGGAAGGGGAAATCTTATTGTTTTATTTTCAGTTTCTTTTCTTTCTTCATTTAGTCTAAATGCCATAATAAAACTAAAATATAAGTGTAACATTAACAAAGAAAGCAAATAATATATCAAAGTATTCAAGCTTAAATGCATATTTAAAAAGCTAACAAGCGTTAACGTTTACTTGTTAGCTTTTTTAAACTAAATAATAAGATAAATATAATAATAAATCCTCCACAAATATAAGGAAAAACATTATATAAAATCATCGTGTTATAGAAATTATTAGAAAAATAAGTATTAACTAAATAAAGAATACCAAAAGATATTAGAAATGGAACTATGTTATTTTTAATATTTAAAGTATCTTTTATTTTTAAAATAAAAACACTTAAAGAAATAAATAAATCAAAGAACCAATTAATACATATGAAGTTTTCTATATTTTCAATAAATTTAAAGAATCTAATTCTTCTTAGTATTGTATATTCAGGATAACTATAAACATTTATCATCTCACCTAGAATTAAACTGATGGTAAAAGCCACTAGAATAAGGGTACAAGAAGAAATTAAATAATATTTTAAGCTAGATTTAAATTCTATCTTTTCATTTATCAAAATAAATATAGGACTTGTTGATATTACAGCATATATAATTATTGCTTTAAACATTGAAGTAGTTTTAACAGCTAAAATTGGAAATAAATTATCATAGTGAAATTCATTAGTTAAAAGAAGCGTTTTTAAAATAATTATAAAAAGACTAAAAAATATTAAAACGAATGCCACATTATAAATACCTTTAATTTTTTTTGAAGCTAAGAAAGATGCCAGAAGTAAAAATGGTAAGCAAGATACGAGTGATGGTGTAAACGGTAGAAAATATGAATACAAAAATCCTGATAAAATAACGAATAAAATAAGTAAATTAAATAAAATATAGATAAAAAATATTAATTTTATAATAATATTTAATAAAGTATTTTTCTTAATATATTCCTTAAACGGAACATCACTTGATACCTTGTTAATTAAATAAACTATGATTACTCCGATCAAAGTTCCAAGAATAAATGCTAAGCAAGTATCTGTATTACTAAGCTCACCAATTCTAGCAAAACCACCACCTAGGAATAGATAATGAGCTAAAAAGTAAATAAATAAATTAGTATTTTTTTTCATGATGCTTTTTCCACCTCATATATCAAACCTTTTTTATTAATATAAAAATTAATATCAGATTCTACATCTATCTTTTTCCAGTAATCTTTATCTTTTTTTCTAGTTTTCTTATAGTATTTTTCTGTGAGTCCCAAAACATCACTATCACTATCTTGAATAATTTTTATAAACTTGACTAATTCATCATTTAATAAATTACTAAAATCAGTATCTAATTTTTCTAAAGTATCATTATCTCTTATATTAAGTTTGGGATCATTATCTAAAATTTTTCCCATTAAATTGCCTTTAATACTAATGATTCCATTATCTATGAAACTTTCAAGTTTTCCATTATTTATAGAAATTGTAAAACTTAAATCATCATATTTTATTGTAAAAGTAGGTCTATCAAATTCACTTGTTAAAATATTATATATTTTAACATATTCATTATCTAATGTTTTCTTATAATCATAATTTTTAAAAATAGCCATGCCATCTATTATAAATTCCTTATCTTTTAAACCTATATTTGAAAAACAAGTATCTATTCCATATGTAGTTACCTCTTCCACAATTTCATCAAAATTTTTTAAAATATTGCTATTAGAAGAATAACTTACATTTTCAAGTAAACTGGTTATTGCATTGCTAGCAACTGGATTTTCATTAGTAGTATTTTGAAGTAAAATATCAGGTTTAGTACCCATCGAGGATACAACATAGAAATTTTCTCTAAAATAAGTATTTCTTAAAAATAAATCTATAATATTATCAAATTTATTTTGAGTTACAGTATCACTTAAAATCATTAATTTTATATGATTAAAAAGTGGCTGCTTAGTAAGTTTATCCGCGGAATTTTCAATTGCACTAGTTAATGTATCACCATAACCAATTCTAGTATACGATGTTATTTTTGATGAATCTTTATCTATTTGATCATTTAAAACTTCTAAAGTTATAATATACTTATCATTTTCATAATCCACACCAATAGCACTTATAATAGCTAAATTATTTATTTCTTTATAATCATAACAACCTGTGCAAGTAAAAAGTAAAATAATTAAAATAAGTATTTTTTTCATAAATCCTCCGTTTGTTTAATGATATTAGTATGCGTAAATAAAGTACTTCTTCTTGTATCTTTCTTTAGTGCCTTTTTTAAAACAGTGTTATTAAAATATTCCTTATTATATGGAGATATTGGGGCAAAATATGGTTTGTCAAATGAATTTTTACTAGTTGTATAAATTAAGAAGTAAAAAATTCCAAGTGTAATACCATATAAGCCAAATAAACCTGCAAGTAAAATAAAAATACCTCTAAAAAATCTTAATGCATTATTTATTTCAATTGTTGTAAATGTAAGGCTTGATATAAAGGTGATGGCAATAACTATAATAGTTATTGGTGATGCAATACCCGCAGAAACAGATGCTTCACCTAAAACTATGGCTCCGAGTATGGATATGGCAGCCCCGTAATTTGAAGGAAATCTTAAATCACTTTCTCTTAAAATCTCACAAACAAAAAGCATAATTAAAGTTTCGATAATGGTGGGAAATGGCACACCATCACGCTGGATTGCAAAATTTAAAAGTAGACTTGTGGGTATTGTTTCCTGGTTATAATTCATAACAGCAATGTATATGGACGGAGCCATCATTGATATTAAAAAAGCACTAATTCTAAGCATTTTTATAAAATTAACATTTTTGCCTTTATTATAATTATCTATTACGGGATTTACAAAATCTATAAAAAAGGCAGGAACAATTAATACAAATGGAGTAGTATCAACCACAATAGCAATTTTGCCTTCTAAAAGAGATGTTGCAACTATATCAGGTCTTTCTGTTTGCATAAAGCTGGGATAAACACTTTCATTTTCCCCATCGAGCAAAAAACCAATCGAAGATGAATCAACAATTCCATCGATATCAATAGCATCTAGTTTTTCTAAAATATTATTTACTAATTTTTTATCAGTTATATCTTCAAAGTATAAAACACTTATATTAGTTAAAGTTTTTCTGCCCACAGTTCTATTTTCAGTTTTTAAAGTGCTAGACTTTATTCTTCTTTTAATAAGTCCAATATTTATTTGAATATTTTCAGTAAATGCATCTTTTGGCCCATTAATAGATGATTCAACTTCACTATTAGATACAGCTCTGTTAATATCAGCTCTTGTTTCAACGGCTATTAATTTATTATCCATTATTACTAAACTAAAGCCATTTGTTAGGTAAAACTCACACTCATCAGTATTTTTAATATCTATAGTATTCGGCGCTGCAATAAACGAGGCTATATTCCCTTTAGTAATATTGTCTTTTTCTAAAATTAAATTTTTTAAAATATAGTCATTTACTTTATCGCTACTTGATACAGTTTCTAAATATGCAATATAAATTTTTTTTAATAGATTAATACTAATGCTTTTAATTACTAAGTCAGGACTTTTATTAAATTCATTTTGAAGTCTATTTATAATCTTATTCACCTAAATCACCATTTATAATATTTACCAAATACTGGTATTTATGCTAAAATGTTGTTAGTGATGTATATGAAAGTTGAAATTTTAAGATTTGATGATTTTGGACGAGGTATTTGTTATGTAAATGATAAGGTTACATTTGTACCATTTAGCATGCCCGGAGATATTTTAGAAATAAAAATTACTAAAGAGAAGAAAAAATATAATGAAGGCAAAATAGTAAATATAATAAAGGCGTCAAAAGATAGAGTAGCACCACCATGTCCATATTTTGGTGTATGTGGTGGTTGTACTTATCAAATGCTTCATTATGAAGAAAGTACTTTAGAAAAACAAAATAATGTTATAAACTATTTTAAAAAAAACGGTTTTTTAATAAAACCAAAAATAATTAAAAATGATAACCCTTATAACTACAGAAACAAAATTACTCTAAAGATAGTAAATAAAAAAGTAGGCTATTTTAAAAATAATAGCCATGATATTTTAGAAATAAATAATTGTCTTCTTGCAAGTAATAAAATAAATGAAGTAATTAAATTAATACCTAGTTTAAATATAGTAAATGGTGAAGTTATTATAAGATGTAATTATAAAGAAGAAACTATTATAATAATTAATACAAGTAATAATGTTGATATATCTAAAATTAAAGATATAATAGGTTTAAAAGGTATTGTTTTAAATAATAAAACTATTTATAAAGATAATTATTTTCTAGAAGAAGTAAATGGAATTAAATATAATGTAACATATGATGCTTTCTTTCAAGTAAATAGATTAGTATGTACTAAAATGTTTAAATTAACTCAAGATTTTGTAGATAAAAGTGACTTAGTTTTAGACTTATATTCAGGTGTTGGCGCGTTAGGTTTAAGTGCTGCAAAGAAAGCTAAAGAAGTAGTGGGAATTGAAATAAATAAAAATGCTGTAGATAATGCAAACAGAAATGCTATATTAAATAATTTAATAAATGCTAAATTCATTTATAGTGATGCAGGAAGCATTAAGGATTTAAATTTAAACTTTAATAAACTAATTGTTGATCCCCCAAGAGCAGGTTTAAGCATAAATACTATTAATTTTATAAATAAACGATTGCCAGAAGAAATAATGTATATTTCATGTGACTATCATACTCAGGTAAGAGATTTGAAATTACTTGATAATTATGAAATAATAGATTCATATGTTTGTGATTTATTTTCCTATACATATCATATAGAATGCATATGTATATTAAAAAGAATATGTAAATAATGTGTTATATTTATTGATAATTAATAATAAAGTATGATAATATCTTTATAAGATAAGGAGAACAATCTATGATTAAGAAAAAAATATTAATAACAGGTGGGATTTTGTTGGTTATATTACTAGTAGTTATTTTATTATTTGTTTCTATAAAAAATAATAAAGTAAATGAAGAAGTAAAGTTTGACACAAAGATTGCATCAAGCATAACAATGGATATTAATCCGAGTATCAAAATAGAACTCAACAAGGATAATAAAGTAGTAAATATTTATGCTTTAAATGAAGATGCTAAAGATATAATTAGCGAAGATTATAAAGAAAAAACGTTAGATGATGTAATAAAAAATATTACTGATAATTTAAAGAATAAAGATTATTTTAAAGAAGATGCTACGATTATAATTAATGTAACAGGTAGTATTAAATCAGAAAAAGTAAAAGAAATAATTACAAATACTGCTAAAAATGGTAATATAAATGTAAATATACTAGAACCAAATATTACTGAAAGCGGAAAAAAACTAGCTGAAGAATTAGGTATTACTGAAGCTAAAGCTTCATATTTGGAAGAAGTAATAAATAAAAATCCTAATTTAAACCCTGAAGACATTAAAGATAAAAGTGTAAGTGAAATAGAAAATATTACTAAAGAAAATAGTGATAAAAGTAATGACCAAAATAGTAAACCAAATAATGAAACAACAAAACCAAATGCAGAAACTACTAAACCAAGTGGGGGAAATTCATTACAAAAATGTGAAAGTATGAGTAAAGCCTTAAATAATGAAGAAGCAGGAAAAAAGGCTGCATCTTTAAAAGGAGCAACAGTTGGAACTGGTAGTTATTGTGATATATTACCTCCAGAATCTGTTTTGACTTTATCATCTGATGGCACTTGTGCTTATAAAGTTTCATTTGAATATATGACAAATAAATGCGTTTATTATATTTCCATGGCAACTGGAGAAGTATTAAGTAGTAACTGTACTCATAAAGATATAAATGAAGGAGAACATCAATGTCTTATTATGAAAGATCTAGGAGTTACTAAAAGAGAAATGGCATATATTTATGATACCGTTGATAATGGAAGTGAATATACATCAAGAGTTGAAGATGTATATGGAACTCCAGATGCTGAAGGAAAAAACTATGTTTACAGATACCATGTTGCTAAAGCAACTGGAAGTATAACAAAAGAAATAATGTATGAACTAAAATAAAACCTTTGAAAATTTAGGTTCTACAAAATTTACTTCCTCATAGAAATTGAAGAACCAGAAAAATAGCTTAGGCTGTTTTTTTCTATATCATTCAAAGTTCCTTTAAATTTTGAAAAACAATATATTTTAATAAAAGGTATCACAAAAACACCTAGAAAGTCTTAAACTTTTTATTTATTTTCTTTAAAAAAATTTTCAAAAGGAACATTTAATACTTTACTAATCGATGCTATAACAGAAATAGAAAAGGTTTGTTTTACTTTAACACTTTCAATATTAGCTATTAAACTTCTTGACACATTACATAATTCTGCAAGTTTTTCTTGACTAATTCTTCCTTCTTCATCAGCATAAGGAGAATTATTAAATAACCTATAATATTTAACATTTTTAGATATCATTTTATATATTTTATCTAGTTCATCTTCAGTTATGCCTGTATAAAGTTTTTCTTCAATCATCTTAATCACCAATATATATTATTCTATATATAATTACAAATTTAAATTGATTATTTATAGAAAAATATCTAATTATAATAGACAATAGTTATTTTAAGTGTTAAAATGATATTGTAGTAAAGTAGACATGAATAAATATATTGATTTTTCAAATACTATTTATAGTGTGTTAAAAGGAGTAGTAAGTTTATGAAAAATAATAAAAAAACAATGATATTTAGTGTAGTTGCAATTGCAACATTTGCAATACTAGTAATCGGAGCAACATATGCGTATTTTACTGCCCAAGGCGGAGAACCAACATCAGCAAATTTAAATGTAACAACATATACAACAGATGTTTTTACTTTTACAACAGGTGATGATATAAACATATATGCCGATCAAAGTACATTTGCAAGTGGCAAAGGTAATGCAGTTGGAAGTACTTTTGCAAAAGCAAGTTTAACAGCAAATAATAAGACAAATACTGCGACAGAACATTATTATGTATATTTAAATATTTCTAATAATTCATTTACATATTCAATAAATGAAAATACACCGGAATTAATATTAACAGTTACAGATAATAATGGAACAGAAGTAACAGATATATCAGGTTTAACACCCACATCAGTAACAGATGGAAGTGGGGCATCCATATCAGGATACGATATAACAAATAAATCAGGACTTATAACACTATTTAATAATAGAGAAATAACAGCAAGTCCAAGTAAAGAAGAAACATGGAATATAAAATTAACATTTGTAAACTATGATGAAAATCAAAATGCAAATGCAGGAAAAAGTATGAGTGCAAAAGTGATGATACAAAAGGAAAAGATAGTTCAAACAATGGCAAATGTATGCAAAAACGGTCAGACTCTAAGTTCATGTGTAATAGCAATGGACGGAATAGACGAGACATTATATCATCATACTAGTACACTAACAAATGGGGCAGGTGACAATAGTTACAGATATGCCGGAGCAAATCCAAATAACTATGTATGTTTTGGAAGCAATGAGAGCCCATGTCCAACAGATAATTTGTATAGAATAATCGGAGTATTTGGAGATAAAGTAAAATTAATCAAATATGATTATGCAAATAGTAATCTACTTGGAACAAATGGAGATTATAGTACAGATACATATTCAAAAAGTGCTTATTCAACATATAAAGGAGAATTAACAACAATAAATAGATATTACTGGAATAACTCAACACGAAATAATACATGGAGTGAAAGTAATTTAAATAAAGTAAATTTAAATACAAATTATTTAAATAATATAGGTACAACATGGTCAAATTTAATTGAGGATACTACATGGAAAGTAAGTGGACATACAACAGCTAAAGTAACACCAAAAGCAATGTACACTGCAGAAATAACAAATGCCACAAAGACATATGGACCAGAAAATGGTACATCAAAAATAGGATTAATGTACGTAAGTGATTATGGATTTGCGGCAGCCCCAAGTGCATGGGCAACCACACTTTTTAATTATGATAGTTCATCAATAACATCGGTGAATTGGACGTATATGGGACTATACGAATGGACAATTACGCCTTATTCTTCGTACGGCGACGGTGTGTTCGTTGCAAGCGGCACTGGCGATGCAAGCTACAACCTCGCGTACAGTGGGGATGGCGGCCGTCCAGTCTTGTATCTAAAAGCTTCTGTAGCCTATGCTGGAGGATATGGAACAAAAGATTCACCAATAACTTTGGTAGTATGATAACCTTAGGTTAGCGTATCTGGCGGGAGCATCCGCCCCGCGCCGCCGATGCTAAGTTATCAACAAAAATATAAATGTTGTATATAAATGTATAATAGAAAGTCATAATTTTAAGATGTTTATGGCTACATTTTGTTACACTTGCATTATCCAATAGTAAAGTAGACTTTACCGAGGATAAAATATGTGTTACATGTAGCTATAGGAAAGGTGAAAATCAGCCCAACCATGCATTTTATGTGAGATGTAAGTTAGTGGGTTACTTATGTGTCACTATGGCTAAAAATATATTTGACAAACATAAAAAAAAGTAATATAATCAAGAAGTAATTGATGAAGAAATTATCTAAGTAGTTAATTTAATACTTTCTACAGGAAATTGTAGTTATAAACTGAGAGCTACAAGAAAAAGGTAAATTAATGAATTTCAATAATGGAGTCAAATCGTGAAAGAGCGTTAATCTAATGAGATAGTAAAAAATACTATGAAAAAAGGTGGTACCACGAATAAGCCTCGTCCTTTTAGAGAGCTTATTCGTGTTTTTATTTTGTATCAAAGAAAGGATTATTATGAAAGAAAGATTAGAAGAAATTAAAACTAAAGGCTTAGAAAAAATTGAAAATGCTAAAACTTTAGTAGAACTTGAAGAAGTTAAAAAAGATTTAACTGGTAAGAAAAGTGAACTTGCAGAAGTATTTAAAAATATGGGAAGTTTAAGTGCTGATGAAAAAAAGTCTGTTGGTATGCTAACTACTGAAATTAAAAATGTATTTGCGGAAAAATTATCTAGAAAGGAAGAAGAAATAATTTCCAGTATGAGTGTTTTGGATAGACCAATTGATTTAACTATTCCAGGGGCTCCCATAAAAAGTGGAGCACTTCACCCAATTACCCAGATGCGTAATGATTTAAACGAAGCTTTTGCTTCCCTTGGTTTTGAAGTATATACTGAGGATGATATAAGCAGTGAAAAATATGCTTTTGATAATTTAAACTTTGCTAAAGATCATCCAGCTCGTCAATCAATGGATACATATTGGATTAAAGGAACTGAGGACAAAGAAGGAGCTGAAAGATTGTGCCTAAAACCTCATTTAACTGGTGGATCAGTTAGATATCTTTTAAAGCATGGAGCACCCGCAAGATTTGTTTATCCTGGTAAAGTATTTAGAAATGAAACAACTGATGCTAGACATGAAAGGGCATTCTATCAATATGAAGCATTAATTGTAGATAAAGATATATCATTTTCATCTGGCATGGTTATGATTGAAACTATACTTGAAAAAGTATTTGGTAAAAAAATAAATACAAGAATGAGAGAAGGTTTCTTCCCATTTACTGAACCTGGTTATGAAATTGATATGGAATGCTTAGTATGTGGTGGAGTAGGTTGCAAAGTATGTAACCATAATGGCTGGATTGAAGTTATGCCTGGTGGTGTAATTCATCCAAATGTCTTAAAGTCTGCTGGATTAAATCCTGATGAATGGACTGGTTTTTACATTAATATTGGTCTAGATAGACTTGTAATGATGCGTTATGGCGTAGATGATGTAAGACTTTTCCATAGTAGTGATTTAAGATTTTTAAAAGAATTTAAGTAAGGAGGATAAAAATGAGAGTTAGTTTAAATTTAATAAAAAAATATGTTGATTTACCTGAAAACGTAACTAATGATAAAATTGCTTATGACATGACCCTTAGAACTGTTGAAGTTGAAGGCGCTCTAAATCTCGGAGAAAAATTTCATGATATTATCGTAGGTAAAATTCTAGAAGTAAAGCTTCATCCAAATGCTGATAAATTACGTATATGCATCGTTGATATTGGTGAAGAATCACCTGTTCAAATAGTTTGTGGTGGTTCTAACCTTTATGCTGGTGAATATGTAGTTGTTTGTAAGCCTGGTGCAGTAGTAGTTTGGCATGGCGAAGGTGAACCCGTAAAAATTGAAAAAACTAAAATGCGTGGTGAAGAATCGTTTGGTATGATTTGTGCCGCTGAAGAAGTTTTCTTAAGTGATTTCTTTCCTCAAGAAAGCGAAACTGAAATTATTGATTTAAAAGGCATAAAATGCGCCCCTGGTGATAATATTGCGGATGTTCTTGATTTAAATGATACTATTTTAGAAATAGATAATAAGTCTTTATCAAATAGACCAGATTTATGGGGACACTATGGTATTGCCAGAGAACTAAGTACTATTTATAATGTGCCACTTAAAAAATTAGATAGCTATGATTTAGATAAAAATTTACCTAAGTACAATGTTGAAATTGAAGAGACAAGTAAATGTAGTAGGTATGCTGCGGTAGAAATAGATGGAATTGATGAAAGAAAGGCTCCAATTTGGATGCAAGCAGCTCTAGTTAAATGTGGACTTAGACCAATAAATGCCATTGTGGATATAACAAACTATGTTATGATAGCAACTGGACAACCACTTCATGCTTTTGATAAAACTCATGTTGACGGTGAAAAAATAGTAGTTAGAAATGCAAAGAAAGGTGAAGAATTATTACTTCTTGATAATAACTCTATAAGTTTAACTGAAGATGACTTAGTAATTTGTGATAAGAATGAACCTTTAGCACTAGCAGGTATACGTGGTGGTAAAAAAGACTCAATTTTAGCTGATACTAAAGGGGTACTTCTTGAAGTAGCATCATTTAGTGCAACAGCTATTCGAAAAACTGGTAAAAGATTTGCCGAAAAAACTGATGCATCAATGCGCTTTGAAAAAGGAATTGATACTCAAAGAGTTGATGAAGGCTTAAATTTAGCACTTACTTTGATAAAAGAAATATTCCCAGAAAGTAAAATAGTTAAATATAATGATGTATATTTAAATGAAACAAAGAAAAATGTTATTGAAGTAAGCAGAAAATTTCTAGATGAAAGATTAGGTAAAGTTATAAGTGATGATGTAATTAAACAAATACTTACATCTTTAGGTTATGAAGTTACTTTAAATGATGATATTTATACATGCATTGTTCCAACATACAGATCAACTGGAGATGTCACGATTAAAGATGATGTTATGGGGGACATAGCACGAATACTTTCATTTAACTCCTTCGAAGCTAAGCCAATAACAATTACTTTAGAGCATTCAATTAACCAAAGAAAAGTTTTACTTGAAAAAAGAATTATGGAATATTTAGCATATAGATGCGGCTTTTATGAAATATTTACATACCCATGGATTGATGAAAAATACATAAATGCAGCAGGAATAAATACTTCTGATGCCATAAGACTTGCAACGCCACCAGCTCCAGAACTTGAGTGTTTACGAAAATCACTTATACCAGGTGCTTTAGAAGCTATATCTAAAAACTTAAGATATTATGATGAATTTAAAATATTTGAAGTATCTGAAGTTTATAAAAAGGGTGATTATAGACCATCAAGTGATGATGAAATACTTCCAATTCAACATAAATCTTTAACTGGGGCTATCGTAGGCAAAGATGCTAAGAAAATATTCTATGAAGCAAAAGGTGTTTTAGAAAATATGGCAAGATATACTCATATGGAAGCCATAACTCTTGAAAGGTGCGAAAAACCAAGTTGGGCTGATATAAATGCTTATTTAAGTATAAAATTAAATGATGAAGTAATAGGAGCTTTTGGACTTTTAAATGTTAAAGCTATGAATGAATGTAAAATTAAAAGAACAAATGCAGCAATATTTGAACTTAACCTAGATAAATTAGTGCCATTTGCATCTCGTAGCAATAAATATGAAAAATTACCAGAATTACCTTTAGTAGAAAAAGACTTATCCATTATTGTTGATGAAGATGTAAGCTGGGAAATTATAGACCAAACTATAAAAAATAAAGTTAAAGAAGTAGAATTTGTTGATGTGTATCGAGGAAACCAAATTCCTGAAGGTAAAAAATCTGTTACTTTTAAAGTAAGAATGATGAGTGTTGGAAACACTTTGACATCAGAAGAAATAAATGAAAAAATGGCAAGTATCTTAAAATCACTTGAAAAAAGATGCGGTGCTAAACTAAGAGAAGAATAATAAAAAAGTGAAGAAGTAAATTTAAAAGGTACCCAATGTCAAGGACTAAATAAAAAAGAGAGAGTTTAGGCAATGGATTCAAATAGATGATTTCGGT
>CAKOND010000002.1 GCA_934096945.1 uncultured Bacilli bacterium | reverse complement strand
CATCAAATTCAGTTTATTATAAAAATACCCGTTGCCGCAAGCAATGCTTTTTAACATAACGATAAATTGTAATTTATCAATGTAAACTTATCAAATCTTCTTTAAATTTATCATAATCAAAATCCACTTTAGTAATTATGCGTTTTACTGCTGTCAGTATCATTTCTTTAGTTAGTTCAATTCTTTTTATACTATCAGCATTATAGTAATCATTGAAATCCATCTTAATATTTATTGAAGCAACACTTTTATCACAAAGAAATTTTACTTTTTCTTTATAATTTTCTCCATCAACAATTTCTTGGGGTGCTACAATAGGAACTATTCCAACAATTTGCAAGGTATTGCTATATTTTTTATCTTTAAAAAACAAATATGCTCTCTGACAAAATTTATATACTTCATCATCAATTCCATAGTGGTCTTTAAAATAAACTGGTGAATTTATATTCAATTCCATAATCATTACTCCTTTTCAACAAATTGTAATTTGTAATTCTATACATTATATTATGAAAAAAACCAATCTATAATTTACCTCTTTATTTCATTATTGATAATAAGAAATCTGATAATTCTTGTTCTGTAATTTTAGATGTTTCAATATCAAAGTAATAATCATTAAATTTAAACTCTGTAAAATAAATATCTTCGTATTTATAGATTTTTAATTCTACACCATTTATTGTTGTTGTCTTACTTCCTTCTTCACTAAAATGATAATCTCTTGCAGGTTTATTATCTTTTGAATACGAAACTTTTATTGATCTATCATCACCATTATCATATATTATTTCATAGTAACCTAATATATTATATTCTTTACTTTCTTTATCATTTCTAAAATAAAATATATACTTGGATGTTTTATCTAAATCTTTAGGAATATCTACTATTCCACTTTTATATGGCAACGGAAAATTAACATCATTATTTGTTACAATTTTCACATCAGCATCTATCTTATATGTCCCTCCTTTTATATTATTTACTTCATTAATGTTTAATGTTACATTATTTTTTTCATCAATATAGGGTTTATTTTTTAGTATAGTTTTATTATCATTTTGATAGTTTAAGAATAAGACACCACTTATTACAACTACTAAACATATTGGCACTAAAGACCATTTTAAAATATTGTTCTTTTTCATTTTTTCTCCTTTTTCTCCTTGATTTATTATTTCAGTATAATAATCTTTTGGGTTAATATCTTGTTCGATTGCATTTTTTAATTTCTCTTTATTTGTCATTAGAGTTACCTCCATTCCCAAAATTATCTTGCAATTCTTTTAATGTTCTATAAATTAAATGTTTGATGTATGATTCACTAGACTTTAATTGGTTAGAAATTTCTTTAATACTCAATTCTAACTTATAGTATAGATAAAATACTTTGGGAATATCTTGATTTTTCTTACTCTTGATATATTTCCAAATTGTATTCCAATTATCTTCTTTAATAATAATATCATTTATATCAATACCATCTTCTATAGTGTCAATTAATTCTATATCTTTATCATTTGTTTCAAATAAAGATACTGTTTTTAACTTTTGTAATAAAGTATAGTGTTTTTTAATTTTATTATTCGCAATACCTATAAGATAGCTTTTAATATTAATATCTGATAATTTCTTTTTGTTTATTATGTTCCATAACTCTAAATATGTTTCTTGCATAATATCCTTTGTATCATTAATATTATGGCATTTAATAATAACATATTTAAGTAAATCTAAATGTGTTTTATCATATATCTCATTAAATTTATATAGGTTAGCTTGACCAGTCATATTCATCACCTACAATATAATAATCCCTAATTTTTAGAAAAAAGTTCCAAAATTATGAAACAAAACAAATTTCTTAATAAAAAAGATTAATTTGCATATTTAGTAGAATTATATTTTTTGTTCTTTTCTTATCCATATTTTTTTCCTACAAATTACTATTTATCTGTCACTTCCATATATAATTATACCATCATTTTGGTAAATTTTATTGCTAACTTAAAACATCCAAGATTCATCCAACATTTCCTAATATATATCCAACAGTTGGAAGTGAAATAGAACCTTGCAAACCCTTTAATTAAAAGAAATAAATCAAAAGTATGGTAGAGTTCTTACATATTTTTAACTCAATTTTGCAAGTGCAAAATAAGAAATGATAGCACTATAAATCCTTTATTTATAAAATGTAAATTAGTGTAGTGCTATCATTCCCTTTATCCTGCTTAATAATTATCATCACTTTTTTGTTAAAATTTAGTATTTTCATGGTATACTTATATCAGTTAGTAGTTTATTACTACCTATAATTTAGATAATTAAAGGTTGTCCGACTTCAACCTTTATGGCTCCAAAAGATAAAATCGTCGCACCAAAGCGATGTTAATGATTAAATCAATCAGAAATGATTGATTTTTTTGTCGTTTAAGAAAGGTGTTGATGATATTATGATAAAAATAATCAAACAAGAAATTAAAATAAATCATGAACTTAAAAGTAAAGTTGAATGGGCTTGTAGGCTTAATAATACTAAACCTATTTTCATTAATGGTAGTTTATTAAAATTAGAGCCTACCAATATAGGCTATTTAGAGCCTCATAGAGCAATTATTAATAACAAGACATATCTTTTATTCAATGGACACGAATTTGTTTACTACAGAGATTTAAATACCAAAATAAAACTATCTGATTTAAAAGATTTCATTAAAAAACTAAAATAATGACGAAATCTGTGTTATAATGGTTATAGAAAATATTAAACCTATTGGGTGAAGTAGTATTTATAACCTAAATATTGCTTCGCCCTTTTTTGTTAAGAAGGATTAAAATGTGTGAAGAAGAAATAAAGAATGCTGGTATTTACATTAGGATTAGTACTGACGATCAAGCTCGTGCTGGATTTAGTTTACCAGAGCAAAAAGAAAAACTACTTAGTTTATGTGAATTTAAAGGATAAGAATATAAAAAAAGCACTAGTAATAAAACTAATGCACATAATAATGTTATAATTATTTTCATTTTCCACCTCAAAAAAATTAGTTATATTTCAAACTAATTTATTTAATAAATAACAATAAAACTAATAATATTGTCGAAACCCCTAATATAGCCAAACCGATTTTACAAATTTTTGTTAAATCAAGTATTTGTGATTTTAAATTATTAATATTATCATTAATTGTTTTATTTTGTTCTTCGCTTTTTTGTAATATTGTATTCAATTGTTGTTGAATATTATTTTCTCTTTGGTCTATTTTATTAAAGTTATTTTCTAATATCTTTGTTTTTTCAACATTTGTACTGTTTAACATATTAATAGAGTTATTTAGTTCTTCTTTAATTTTTGAAATTTCAACAGACTCATTCGCAATTTTTCTAATTAATTCGCTATTATTTTTTACTTCATTTGTATATTCTTCTATTGATTTAATATTTTCAATAAATTTGTCTACTTCTTTTTCTATATTCATTTATTTTCACCTCCAAATAATTTAACTATTTTTTCATTTATAAAAGGAATCCAGTATTTTTTCGAGATTACACTATTTTGATAATCATTAATAAATACTTTTTTAAAGATATTTGGTTCTGAATTAAACATAATATCAAGTATTTCTTCTTTTTGAACTGGTAATAATATATTTATCAAATGTTTATTTATTGATTCGTATATCTCTATTTTTTCTTCTAATTCCGTATTATTTAAAACATATTCAAATTGTTCTCTACCATTTCTAGTTTCAAAATTATTTTTTCTTAAATTTAATATAGATATATATATTTTCATTTTATTATTTTCGACTGATTCTAATTCACTCTCTATTTTTGAAATTTCTCTTTCTATATTACTTTCAGTTATTTTAGAACACTTTTCTATAACATATTTAAATGATTGATTATCAAATCCATACGATAAATTGTTTTCTATATTTTTCAATAAATCGGCTATTGAAAAATAACTATCTATTTTATCTTGAATTTCATTTGAACATTTCCTATTACAAAAATCTTCAGTAGCATATTTATATATATTCGCTAATTGATTTCTTCTTGTCATAATAAAGTTATTATAATACCAATTTCTCATTGCACTGATTATGTCTATCAATTTTGAATAATCAGTAACATCATTAATAGTCGATAAAACTTGTTTGTTTTCAGCTGGATATTGTTCTATATAATTTATTGTTTTTGTTTTAATATACTCTATATTTTTATATTCTGAATCAAATAAAATTTTAAATTCTAATTCATTTATTAAATAACTTACTTCCCAATTATCAACTACTCCACACTTATGTAAAATATATAAATATTTTTCAATCTTAGGCTTATTTTCTTTGTTCTTACCATTAGCCTCTGGATCATTATAATTTTTTGGAACTACAATTTTATATATATTATCTTTTCCTATTCTGCTAGACATATCTTGGTAAAATTTAATTGTATCTCGAGCTTCTTTATCTGGTTCATCTAAATCTTTTGTTAAAAAGTAAAAATTGGTTCTAACATCTACTCTGCTATTATACAAATCCCAGTTATTAGCTATTTCTTTTAACCTATCAATTTTGGTTCCTGGCGAAAAAAATTCATCAATTAATTTTTGTTCTTTATATCCATATTTGTGTGCCATTATTCTACAAATGGCAGTACTACCAATTTCTCTTCCAGCTCGTCCTGCTTCTTGATAAAATGATTCTAAAGAAGATGGAATACCATAATGAAATGTTGCTCTAATATTTGGTTTATCAATTCCCATTCCAAATGCTTTTGTTGAAACTAATATTGATTGTTCGTTATTCATAAAAGCATCAGTAGAAATTATTTCATCTTCGTTGTTGTTATCTTTAGAATGAAAATAACCGACCTTGTTTCCAAATAATTCTTCATCACTTAAATAATTATATATTTTTTCAACATCAAGTTTTGTTTTTGCAAAAATTAATGCCGAATTTGTTTTATCACCATTTAATGTTACATTCAAGTTAAACAAATCTTCAACTAATGTTTCATCTAATTCATCTTCATCATTAAAATAATCAAATTCAAAGATTAAATTTTCTCTTTTATACGTTTCATTATAAATTACATCGTAACGACTTTTAATATTTAATTCAATCATTAAATCCTTTACAACACTTTTTGATGCTGTTGCTGTTAACCCTAAAAATTTTACATTAGGACAATATTGTTTAAGAGTATGAGCTACCATTAAATATGCAATTCTAAAATCATGCCCCCATTCTGATAAACAATGTACCTCATCTAATACAATTTTATCAAAAGCATTATATTCATTGATTAAATATAATAATCTACTTCTAAATTCAGAAGATTGTAGTCTTTCAGGCGAAATAAAAGTAAATATATTTTTTAGTTTACCTAAATTGTCTAATTCTTTAACTTTATCTACATCTTTATCCCCTGTAATTTTTGTACATTTTGTTATTTTAAATCTCTCTTTTAGCACTCTAATTTGATCTTTAATAAGTTCCTTGGTTGGAGCAATTACTATAGTTATTTTAGGTTGCAATAAAGCTGATAATTGATATATAACTGATTTCCCGCTTCCTGTAGGTAATATTCCTATTGTATTTTTATGTGATAAGGTATGCTTTATTATTTCAAATTGTCCTGCCCTAAAATTATCAAATTGAAAAAAAGTTTTCAAGAAATAACGTAGTTCGTTTAAATTATTATCACTTATTTTGTATTCAATAGAATCTTCAATCCAATAATTTAATTCACCTATATCATCTGATGTTTCTTCTACATCATAATATTCAAAATCTTCTATTTTGAATAAATACCTATGTTCATCACAATCACTATTATAAACAATATTGCAAGTTAATCCGTCATCAATATATGAATCATTGGTTAATATCAAATTTGGCATAACAAACTCAATTTTGGCCATTGACGTCAATTTTTCAATATAATAAACTATATCATTTATTGCTATTTTTATATTTTCTATGTTGCCTTCAATATAGTTAATTCTCCATATATTATCTTTAATTCTATCATCTTTTATCAAATTTAAAATCATTATTTCTAGTCTAATTATTTCTTTTAAATCTTCTTTTGTAAGTTGTGGAATTGAATTTAAATATGGACTTAAATTTATACATTCTCCTCTTTGTAAAAAATTATTCACAACCGCATAAAACTGTTTATATTTTGATGTACTATAATTTTTATAAGAAATATTCCTTAGCAAGAAAGGATTGTCATCTAGTACATAGCTTGTATGAAAACATAAACGTCGATCTAGTCTTCTTTGCTCTTCTAATAATTCTGTATTTTTTACTTGTTTATTTAAAAATTCACTGTTCTCTAAAATTCTTATTCTTTCACTTTGCTCAAAGATTATTTTATTGCATCTATCTACTTCTACAGTTGGATTAATAGTACATTGTTTCGATAATTCATCAATCATTTTATTATTTTCTGCAATTATATTTTCTTTTTCTTCTAACTGTCTAATTAATTCTTCTTTTTCTTCTAATATTTTTTCGGCATTATCATTATTTAATTCAAGAGTAGCAACCTGTTCCCTTAAAGAGTCAATTAAATTATTTGATTTTGCATTTTCCAATTCTAAATCAATAATTTTTCCCTTTGCTTCATTATAGTTTTCTAAATCTTTTAATGCTTTTTCTAAACTTTGCTCCTGAATTTTAATTTTTCTATTTGCTTCTTTTATTTGTTGTTCTTTATCCTTGTTTTCATTTTCATATGCATTTAATATCTGAGTTCTGATTTTATTTTCTAGTTCTTTGTTTTCTTCTAACAATGTATCAAAATAATCATCAATACTTTTACCATTCAATTCATAATTTTTATGAAAAAAGATATTATAAATTTTGATTGTTGTATATATTATTAATCTATACCATTTTTTTATTTCTTTTTTTATAAATTCACTTCGCTCTTCGTGTTTATGATCATTAGATTTATTGCTTATTACTTGTAAATTAAGAATCATATCTTCACTAAGCTTATATTTTTTTATCAAACATGAATTGAAGTTATCGTTATTTATCAATTCACCAAGTTTTAATTTTGGTTTATTAATTATTTTTTCTTTTTGATTTACTACCTTCATCAATCTTTCAACATAGATTTGTAAAGTAGTTTCTACAATGTTTGTTTGTAGTTGTATATTCTTGTTAATATCATCAAAATCTTTATATAGTAAACTATCTAGTTCTTTTATAAAATCAAACATAATTTTACACCCACTTTTTCTCTGTAAACATTTCTTGTTTACATACTACTGGAATATTTTTATTACATTTTCTTAATACATATTTTACTAAATCAAAATCACTGATATTTCTCACAATGATTGATTCAATGTAATAACTTTCGATAGTTTCTTCTACTAATATTTCTTTTTGATTATCATTACTATTAAGCATATTCATAAATGCTTCTTTTGTATTTAATTCTTTTCTGTTTTTTCTTAATATGTTATTTACTTCTGACGAAGCTGCATTTTTTTCACAAAAATATACTTTATCTTTTTTATCATCTAACAAACTTGTTTTTAATTTTAATATAACCCAACTATTTATTTGATTCTTATTTTTTACTTGTTTTTTATATAACATTTTGTAATTGATTTCATTTAAAGATATGCTTATCAAATTTAATTGATTGTCAAATCTATATTCATCATTATTTTTATATTCAATTTTATGTTTTTTCATATAATCAACAGATCTAATTCCATTTGTTAATATAGATTCTAAATTTTCAATGTTAGTAAAATGAGTATGATATTCAATATCGTTATTTAACAACATCTCACAAAAAGACATACAAATTCACCTATCTTTCAGATTAGTAATACCATCCAAGTAATATTATATCATAAAATCTGTAAATTCTTTATATTTTTTTTAAATAATTTGCTAATTTTTTTAGCAGCTTCATCCATTTTTATATTTTTAATAGATTGTCTAACTTGATTTGTTAATTGAAATTTATTATTTATACTATTCTTAATAATAGATTTTTTATTAAGATTTTTATTTTGTAAATAAGCTTTTAATATGATTGAATGTAATACATTATCTTGTGAAATAATCTTTTTGTTTCCATATTTAAAGTTTGCATAATTAACTATAGAATTTAATATATAATTTTCCATATATATTTCCTTATTTTGAGTATAAGATAAATCTGATTTTTTACTTTTAGTTTCATTAAATAAATTTTCTAAATAATTACTTTACCTATTATACTTTGTAGGTGGAATTATAAAAATTAGATTGTCATTATTCTTTATTATCAGTTTCCCACCAATTAGGACAATGATTTAATATATTTTCAAGTTCACTTGTAGTTATAATAAAAACAGGTATTTCAAGATTAAATTTATCATATATAATCTTGTTTATATCTTTCCTTATTGTTTCTTTATTATCACTCTCCTCGATAACTTACTATTTATCTGTCACTTCTATATATAATTATACCATCTTTTTGGTAAATTTTATTACTAAATTAAAACATCCAAGATTCATCCAACATTTCTAGTACATATCCAACAGTTGGAAGTAAAATAGAACCTTGCAAACCCGTTAATTAAAAGGGATAAATCGAAGTATGGTAGAGTTCTTCCATATTTTAACTCAATTTTGCAAGTGCAAAATAAGAAATGATCGTACTATATATAAATAAAAGGTAAATTAGTATGGTGTTATCAATTTCTTTATCCTGTTTAATAGTTATTTTAGTATTTGCCAATAGCCTGCTTTGTCAGAACCAATTCTTTCAATTATTAAATTATCTATTAATATTTTAAAATTTCTTTTAATGGTTCTTACATTAACATTAGTTATATTGGCTATTTCATTTTGTGTAATTCTATTATTATTTGCTATTAGTTTTATAATTTTATTTTGAATATCATTACAAACAAAATTACTATTTTTATCTTGAAATGTTATCCTCTAATTCTCTATCAGCAATTGCATTTTTATAAGTATCACTAATAATTTTATCTCCCAATTCATTAACACCTATACCATCTATATTATTGTGCCCTCTACCTAAAATTATTTCGTGTTGAATATCAATTCCTAAATTTTTTAGTACTTGAATTGTTCTTTTGGCACGAGAAAACATATCTTTTCCATAAATTTCTCTTTGTTTTTTTCCAACATCTACTGGTACACTTCTATTAAAATAACTCATATCATGTAGAGGTGCTAGATTACCAAAATCATCTACCCTTGTATTAGATTTATTTTGTGTTTCAAGTTCTCCAACATAATATCTAAATTTAATTTTAGAATAATTTTCAAAGTCAAATTCTTTTCCAGTTAATTGTTCATAATTTGCGATACCTAATGGATATGATAAATCTTTTGTTGGAACAGGTATACTTCCACTAGCTCCACCTATACATGCTGTTTTAACTACGTCTGGATGCAAAAATGCAAATCTTTGAGCGAACACCCCAGAACATGAATAACCATTTAAAAATATTTTATCGCTTGCTGTTAATCCAACCATATCTTTTAGAATAGCTTTTGACTTATTAATAATTCTAACTACTTGCTCATCAATTCTATAATTTTTATCACCTTTCGGGATATCAAAACATTCTATTGATAGTTGTTGTAAATAAGGATAATTTTTATGACTTGGTATTAATGGAATAATAATTGGTGCTGGTAAATCACATGTTAAGCAAGCTAATCTATATCCAGTTTGTATTCCTTGTTCTAATATTTTTTTAGAATCTTCACTTTCTAAATTATTTGCCTCAACTATAATTTGATTATTCACTTCATTAGATAATGGTATTGCTAAAATGCTTGGTATATTAATTTCATTATCACTATCTATAGCCAAAAACATTATTTTATATGGAACTCCATTTAACACACTTTCTATTTCTATGTCTTTTCCATTTACTAATTCATTAGATACATATTTTATAAACTTATCATTATCCATATTTTCCTCACTATTATATATATCATCATTAAATATATTTTGATTATAAATCTATATTAATTATATCATTTAATTTTTATATTGAGAAGGCTTTCTTCAAAATTTGTAAAAAGTTATAAAGCTATAAATAAAAAAATAAAAGCCCTTTCAGGAGTTGAACTACAAGCTTCACTATTCGATTTAAAAGTATCTAATTTAAATGATATAGAAACTGATTATTTAAATCCTGATAATACTAACGAAAAATTTAAAGATATTAAATATAATAAAATATTTACTGATAATAATGTAAAAATATTAGAGCAAAAAGATGTTGTTGAAAGTGATAAATTACAAAGAAAAATTGAAATGATTGGTAGATTTACAAATACTACTCCAATTATAAATAATGGTTCAATTAAAAATATAACAAGTACGAATGTTGTTTATAATGGTTCTAGAACTAGAATTGAAATAGAAAATTATGTTAATAAATTAAAAGAAATGTATGATGTTAATTATTATGAAGTTATACCGAATAAAGATTTCACTAATTTATCATTTACACCTAAAAATGATATAGAAAAAATAATAAGAATAATACCTATAAAAGATAATGATAAATTTAAAAGTAACAAATTAGAACTCGGAGTAATTACTATTAATTTATCAAATATAAGAAGTACAGATGGAACACAGCTATATAAAAATATTTTTAAAACAAGTAAAGTACCAACTTAATAGTTTTTTAATATAAATATTTATACTAATTTAAATTATTATTTATACTCTTGTTATATTAATTCTTTATATTATATTATTATATTATGTGTGACAAAATCATAACCCGTGACATTTTTTTATTCTTTCTTTCAAAATAAAAGGACTAGTTATATTTCAAACCAACCTCACTAATAAATTGTAATTTAGTTATCTTTTTAAAACTCTATTTAACACTTTTATATGTTCATTGGGATTTAAAAGTGCATCTTCACAATGTCCTTTTCCACTTAAACACATAGTGTTAGCATTTTGATGGTTTCTTTCTAAAAACTTTACAACCTTTTTAAATAATATTTCGTTAATTTTACCACCATATAAATAATATATTTCTGTTTCTGGTGTATCTGTGTTACTTGGTAATTTATGCTTTCCAATTTCTCTAATATAGTTAGTAATAGTGGTATCAGATATATGATCCAATAGTTCCATAAAAATATCTAATTTATCTTCAGTAACCATTGAATTAACTGCTCCTCTTACAGTTTTTTTATCTCTTGCTTGTGCTTTATGAGTAATTATTAAATATTGTATTGTTAATATTTTTATCATAAAATTTTCAAGCCCTAAACGAGGAGATCTTTCCATTATCAATTTATCAATTTATCAATTTTAATATTTCCATTTTGCCATAATATACTAGCAAAAACTCCACCCATACTCATACCATAAACAGCAAAAACTCTATTCCCATATTTTGAAATATAATAATCTTCTAATTCTTTAACACAGATTTCAGACGATTCGAAATCTGTATTTTCATTGACGTTGTGTCCTGTCAAAATAGGAACAATTACTCAATAATCATTTTTATAATATTTTACATAGTCATCCCATATTTGATATGGACTTTCAAATCCATGTATTAAGATAATTTTATCTTGTTTTGGATTTCCATACTCTAATATTTCCACAATATCATATCACTTTCAAATTGCAATTTGTTATTTCTATCTTATAAGTTGTTTGCCCATTTCTCTAATAATTTTAAACTTTCTTCGTTTTCTTTATCTAATTCTACTAATGATTTAAACTTAATATTTGGGCCGTCTTTTAATATTTTTAAATTATAATATAAGTCCTTACCTATAAGTTTAAAACCATTTGGTAAATTTTTAAATTCATAATTTTTTTTAAAAATTATTATTGTTGATTCAAAATCACTCATATCAATTATTTTCCTTATCTTTTCAGTTGTATATTCATTGACTTCTATTAATTTTTCTTCTATTAAATTATGTATTATATTAGAAATTATAAGTGGTTTAGATAAAGTCGCTTTGCAACACGATTCAGTATAATAGCCTTTTTTATTTAATATTGATATGGTTTTTCCTAATTTTTTACTAACAATAAAACTATTTTCTATTTCTGCAATTTCAAATGTTGTAGCATTTATACAAATATTATTTTCGTTTTTCATTTTAAACCTCCTCGACAAATTACTATTTATCTATCACTTCTATATACAATTATACCATAATTTTGGTAAATTTTATTATTAAATTAAAACATCCAAGATTTATTCAGCATATCCAACAGTTGGAAGTAAAATAGAACCTTGCAAACCCGTTAATTAAAAGTGATAAATCGAAAGTGTGGTAGAGTTCTTCTATATTTTAACTCAATTTTGCAAGTGCAAAATAAGAAATGATCGCACTATAAATCCTTTATTTATAAAAGGTAAATTAGTATGGTGCTATCAATTCCTTTATCCTTTTTAATAGTTATTTTAGTATTTGCCAATATCCTGCTTTGTCAGAACCAATTCTTTCAATTATTAAATTATGTATTAATATTTTAAAATTCCTTTTAATAGTTCTTACATTAACATTAGTTATATTGGCTATTTCATTTTGTGTAATTCTATTATTATTTGCTATTAGTTCTATAATTTTATTTTGAATATCATTACAAACAAAATTACTGTTTTTTATCAATTTATCTAATGATGAATTAATTGTCTGTAAAATAAACTTTATAAATACATTTGCATTTCCATTATTATGACATTCTGCTATAGCTAAGTAGTAGTTTTCTTGATTTAAGTATATTTCCTCTTCTAGTGGTATAAATTCAAAATTTTTATCATAATTTATTAGCATTAATGTTACCCAAAATCTAGCACATCTTCCGTTTCCATCTGAAAAAGGATGAATAAAAACAAAATAATAATGAAAAATTGCAGATAAAATAATAATATTTAAATCACTACTACTTATATATTCAAATAAACTTTTCATTAAAGGTGGAACTAAAATGGATTCAGGAGCCATATATATTATTTCATCTTCTTTTTTTACTTCTTCACCATGATTTCTATAATTACCATTATCTTCATCAAAGTATTTCATCATTAACCCGTGTAACTTTAATAAATCATTTTCACTTTTATAATTATATTCATTTATATGATTATATGCTTCAATTGCATTTTTTACTTCTTGTACTTCATCTTTTTTACCTAATATTAGTTTGTTTTCTGATATACTTTCTACATCAAATAAAGATAATGAATTAGCTTCAATTGCAAGTGAAGAATGAATTGACCTTATTTTAGATTTTGAAATCATATATTTTCTTTTTTGCTTATCATTAACATTTATTTTTTTAAGTTTAACATTTATATCATTTAATATATTATTCATTTTATTGTCAATAAAAAACACTGGTTTTATTTCATCAAATAATTTCACCTATATCACTCCTCGTACTAATAAAAGTATATCACAAATGTCACTGTAAATGTCACTGTATTTATATATTTTGTACTATATTTGTATTTTCATGGCATACTTATATCAGTTAGTAGTTTATTACTACCTATAATTTAGATAATTAAAGGTTGTCCGACTTCAACCTTTATGGCTCCAGAAGCAAAAATCGTCGCACCAAAGCGATGTTAATGATTAAATCAATCAGAAATGATTGATTTTTTTGTTATGTAAAGGAGCCCTTTTTATGTTATCTTCATCTTCAAAAGAATTTGTATATTAAATCTTTACCGTTTTTCCAGGTCTTTGTTGGTCAGAAAACCAATTTTACAATTTTATCATGTCATTTTTTTATTTCTTAATTCATAATGGTACCTCTGTTTCAGTAAATTACTATTTATCTATCACTTCTATATATAATTATACCATCATTTTGGTAAATTTTATTACTAAATTAAAACATCCAAGATTCATCCAACATTTCTAGTATATATCCAACAGTTGGAAGTAAAATAGAACCTTGCAAACCCGTTAATTAAAAGGGATAAATCGAAAGTATGGTAGAGTTCTTCCATATTTTAACTCAATTTTGCAAGTGCAAAATAAGAAATGACAACACTATAAATCTTTTATTTATAAAATATTAATTATAGTGGTGCTACCAATTTCTTTATCCTGTTTAATAGTTATTTTAGTATTTGCCAATATCCTGCTTTGTCAGAACCAATTCTTTCAATTATTAAATTATCTATTAATATTTTAAAATTTCTTTTAATAGTTCTTACATTAACATTAGTTATATTGGCTATTTCATTTTGTGTAATTCTATTATTATTTGCTATTAGTTCTATAATTTTATTTTGAATATCATTACAAACAAAATTACTATTTTTTATCAATTTATCTAATGATGAATTAATTGTCTGTAAAATAAACTTTATAAATACATTTGCATTTCCATTATTATGACATTCTGCTATAGCTAAGTAGTAGTTTTCTTGATTTAAATATATTTCCTCTTCTAGTGGTATAAATTCAAAATTTTATAATAATTTATTAGCATTAATGTTACCCAAAATCTAGCACATCTTCCATTTCCATTTGAAAAAAGATGAATAAAAACAAAATAATAATATTTTTGCGTTTTCTTATATCTCATTTTACACCCCATTTATTTTATAATGCCTTTATTTCTTTTTTTGTTCGATTTGTTTTATTTTCAATATTAACTCTCTCAACCACAAAAAACATTATTATGGCATTAACTGTAAATGAACCACCATAACTAAGAAATGGAAGAGGTACTCCAGTAAGTGGTATTAATGCTAAGACCCCAAGTAAATTTACTAATATATGAAGGGTAAAATACCAAAACGTTCCATAAGCTAAAATTGAACATCTAAGATTTTCTGAATGTTTAGCAATTCTTAGTATTCTTGCTAAAATATAAGCATAACCAAGTACAATTAAAATACCTGTTACAAGTCCTAGTTCTTCCACAATTATTGGAAATATAAAGTCTGTATGAGCTTCTGGTAAATATAAATATTTTTGCGTTGAATTACCTAATCCCACACCAAATAAACCACCATTATTAATAGCAATAAAGCCATTACAAACTTGGTAACCAGTTGTTTCAGTATATCTTGAACATGGATTTTTAAAATTAAGTCTTCCCTTTTGAATACTACTTAAAATACTATCTCCAGAATATAAAATAGCTATACTCGCAATAATACAACCAACAGCAATAATTTTAATAAACTTCATAATATTGCTTTGAACAACAGGAATACTTATAAATGTTAGAAATACTATACCTGCAATAATCGCAGCACTACCTAAATCTGGTTGCATAAATACAAGTCCTATAATAATTAAAGCAAATGCGAGTGGTACAAAATAAGCATATATATTTTTAATTTTTTTATAATGTAAACTATTATAATACACTGCCATAAATACAACTAATATGGATTTAGCAAATTCACTAGGTTGAATTTTAAAGAATTTTAAATCATACCAACTTATAGCACCACCTGCAATTTTACCTTTAACAAATAAAAGTGCCAAAGAACCAATAAGTAAAAATACTAATGGCCATGCAAGTGCGGCATAGTTTCTCGTTGGAAATCTAATAACTATAGTCATACCAATTAAAAATGCTGCGATGACAAAAAGCGTTTGTCTTATAAAAAAGTGATATGGTGCATAGCCATAACGCACAACAGCAGTTATACTTGAAGCACTATAAATCATTACTAAACCAAGTGAAATATATAAAACAACCATTATAAATAATGGTATATCCATTTTTGAAAATAATCTACGCATAACTTTCTCTCCTATACTAATAGTACCATCATTTATCACAAAATTAAATATTTTTTTAAAAACTTGGGTTATTTTAATGTCAAAAAATCGTCATTTATAATAAATTATAATAGATACAAAAAGGAGGTATATTATGTATTATTATGGAAATACTGGCTATTATGGCGGAGGATACGGTGCACAATCAGCATGCGGTGCCCCTACATATGCTGGATATACTAGTGGTTATGGTATTGGTGCAGCTATCTGGATTGTATTATTTATTCTTTTAGTAATCATTTTAGGTGCTGGCTGGAGCTGGAATAACAATAATAACTAATTAATACTAGATATATAGTAAAAAGGAAATGCTTAAACTCATTTCCTTTTTTGTTAATTAAATAAGATAGAGATTTCTCTCTATCTTTATAACTACAATAATTTTTTAATCTCAGAAGTTGATAAATTTGTAATCTTACTTATTTGTTCCAAAGAATATTTTTCCTTTAACATATTCTTGGCTGTTTCAATTATTCCAAGATTTTTGCCTTCAATTAATCCTTCTTTAATTCCAGCCTCTTTGCCTCGTAGCTCTGCTGATTCTTCTTTTAGTTTATCTCTGTCAAACAAACTTCTGATCTCTGGATCACTTACAAAATCTCTTACCATTTCAACTGTGCTCATTAAATACTTATCTCCCTTCGCTAATTCTTCTGCTTCTTCATAACTTTTTACATTCATAAATTTTAGCCACCTTATGCATCTTAATTTATCTTTAGAATACTCTTCTTTATCCAAAATGTCAAGTCTGAGTAACAACATTTCTAAACCATCTTCAAGTAATTTTTTATGATTCTTTAAATTAATTAACTCATACTTATTTAATAAACTATTATTTTTTTCATTAAAATTGCCTCTCATAATATTTAAACTTGTTACTTTTTTGGCATTTTCATATGGTTCTTTTTTCTTAAGCTGATGTGAATATAGCATTGATGCGTAAGTTAAACTCTTTTTACATTCTGGCATTCCAAAATTATTATACATCTCTATATTTATAATTTCTCTATTTGATAAAACTACACATATATCAAGATAACAATCATGGAGTTTAATATGGTCATTTTGAACATATTTCTGTGGTGTAATGTGAGCATTTAAAATCCTTAAATCAGAACCGACAAACTCAAGATAAGAATTTAAGAAATCCATTAAAATCTCTTCATGACTAAAAACATATTTAAATACCAAATCATTAGTGAGCCATATAAATTCTTTTGTTTCTACTGGCATAATCGCACCCCCTTTCATAGAAACGATTTCTATCCTACCACATTCGGATTGCGTTTCATGTCGAAATTTGTCATGAACCTTAAATTTTTTTATTTTTTTAGAAATTACAAAAATTATTCGGGAACTTTTGCAATTTTAGTAAAAATTTGATATACTATGTTTCAGGTGAAGAAGTATGAAATTACCAAATATAAAAATATTAGATGAAAAACATAAAATATTACATGAAGTAAGTAAAGATGTTACTTTTCCAATAAGTAAGGAAGATAGAAAACTTGCTGAAGATACAATAAAATACCTAGAAATGAGCCAAAATGAAAAAATAGCTGAAAAATATAATCTTCGTGCTGGTATGGGAATGGCTTTTGTACAAATGGGACATTTAAGAAGAATATTTGTAATAGCTAATGAACTTGAAGAAAAAGGAACATTTGAAGAATATATTATAATTAATCCTAAGATTATTAGTCAAAGCGAAGAACTTATTTATGTAGGTGAAGGTGAAGGATGTTTAAGTGTTAATCGTGAAGTTGAAGGAATTGTTCCAAGACATGCAAGAATAACAATTGAATACTATGACTATGAAGGAAATAAGAAAACAATGCGTGCTCGTGAAGATTTAGCAGTTGCTTTCCAACATGAAATAGACCATCTAAATGGTATATTATTCGTAGATAAAATAGACCCTAAAGATCCTTATAAAGATGCAAAAAAAATGCGAGAAATTTAATTTCCGCTTTTTTTATTCATGATTATTTTTTTTAATCAGTACGCTTCAAATAGGTGCCGCACTGCGGCACCTATTTGAAAAGTTATAAATGTTATTATAAAAACTGATAAAAATGTCAATGTTAAATTGAGCTCCAGTGGAGCACAATTTGAGAAAGTAAGGTAATTTTTTTAAATCATTTTCAAAAACATAAATTTTAAATCTATTTAACTAATTCATATGTAAGTGGTACAAGTTTATCGCTTTTAATAAAACTAGCTACCAATCTATCTTGTTCTTTTGTAATTATTATTCCAATAGTGGGATTGTTAATTGGTTCTTTCACATATTTATCCATCAAATTCATATAAAATTCAACTTGACCTTTATCTTCTTTTTTCAAGTTTCTACATTTTATTTCTACAACCACATAACAATTATATTTAATATTATAAAGTAACATATCAATAAAATAATTTTTATTACCATCACTTATTTTATATTGATTACCTACCCACATAAACCCGTTACCTAGTTGTAAAAATACATAATTAAGTTGTGAATATATTAGTTTTTCTAAGTCACTTTCAGATTTTATCTCTTTGCCATTTAAATTAAGTAATATTGGATTTTTAAGATTACTAGTTATATTTGGTACACTTGCTGGAACAACAATATCAATTTTATCAGGTTTGTTTTCTAATCTTTCGTATGAGTTATTTTTTATTTCCCGTTCTAGTTCTCTTTTTGACAAATTATTTTCTATATAAAGGTTAATATAATAATTTCTTTTATTTTCATTTTTAATAGGTAAAATTGTCCTAATTGTGGTCCAGGTTAATATTCGTCCCACTGGGGCGAATATTGGAAAACACAAATAAAATTGCCGAAATCGCGCTAAATTTGCATACGTATAACCCTTACCATATTCTTTGGTTAATTTTTCTGCCCATTTTTTCAATAAAGAGTTACCATACTTTGCTTTTTCTTTTCCACCTTGGGCTTCAACTATTAATCTCCCTACATTCCAATAGCACTCTACAAGTTCTCTATTTGCATTTGACTCCCTTATTGATTTTCCTATTTCAGCTTTTTTAACATAATTATTTATTTCATCATAATAATTCATTTTTATTAATCCTTTCTTTGCCAATATTTATATTTTGTTTATACAATTTAGTTATTATGAAAAAAATTCAGTTTATTTTTCTGAATCTTTTTCCTTTTTTTCTTTTTTCTTTTCGATAAATCCATAGTGTTCTCTTATTTTTTGTTCAAGTTCATCTCTAAGTGTTGGATTTTCTTTTAAGAATATCTTAACATTTTCTTTACCTTGACCAATTTTTTCACCATTATATGAATACCATGCACCACTTTTATCTATGATAGCTAAATCACTAGCAATATCAATAATTTCTCCTTCTTTAGAAATACCTTCACCATACATAATATCTACAGTTGCAGTTTTAAATGGTGGTGCAACTTTATTTTTAACTACTTTAATATTTGTTTTATTACCAACAATTTGGTCTCCTACTTTAATTTGTTCTCCACGTCTAACATCAAGTCTTATAGTAGAATAAAATTTAAGTGCTCTTCCACCAGGTGTAGTTTCAGGATTACCAAACATAACTCCAACTTTTTCTCTTAATTGGTTGATAAATATTGCAGTTGTTTTAGTTTTATTCATTGTTCCAGATAATTTTCTTAATGCTTGTGACATAAGCCTTGCTTGAAGACCAACATGTGAGTCACCCATTTCACCATCTATTTCTGCCTGAGGAACTAAAGCCGCAACAGAGTCAATAACTATAATATCAACTGCATCACTTTTTACTAAAGCATCACATATTTCTAAGGCTTGTTCACCAGTATCTGGTTGACTTAATAAAAGTTCATTTATATTGACACCTAAATTTTTAGCATAAACCGGGTCAAGTGCATGTTCCGCATCAATAAATGCTGCTCTTCCACCATTTTTTTGCACCTCAGCAATTGCTTGTAATGCAACAGTTGTCTTACCACTTGATTCAGGACCATATATTTCTATAATTCTTCCCTTTGGATAACCCCCAACACCTAAAGCCACATCAATTGTAATTGAACCACTAGATGTTACGTCGACATTCATGTGTTCATTATCTCCAAGTTTCATAATAGCCCCTGCCCCAAATTGTTTTTCAATATCTGCTAGTACTTGTTCAAGCGCTTTATCTTTATTCTTTTCATCTTTCGCTATTTTCATTTTTTCCTCCTAATACCCTGATACAACATAATTGTAACCCATCTTTAATTAAATGTCAACATAAAAACAAACAATTGTTTAAATTTATCAAATTTTGTCGAAAAAAAACACGTACTTTTTATACATGTTTTATATCAATTATTTGCAAACAAATAGCTAATTCTTAGGTTTAAAAATTATAGAAACTACAAATGCAATAACAATTGCACCAGTTATAACACCCGATGATTTACAAAGCATATTACTAAAAATACCTAAAAAACCATCTTCTAAATACCCTTGCCAAGCTGAACTATAAAGAGAATGTCCAAAATTAGAAATAAGAACTGTTGCGCCTGCCCCAAATTTAGCAATTAATTTATCATAACAACCAAGAAATGATAGAAAAGCTCCCATCGCTGTATAAATACTTGTAATATGTCCAGGTGTAAGTTTAGTATTATCAAGTATTACTTGAGCAATTGCACATAATGCCCCAGAAAATAAGAATGCCATTAAATAGTTCATTATTCCACCTCCAAACTTACTGCATGAGCAATCGAAGGAATTGTTCCATGTTGATTAACAGTTGTTGGACTATGTAAAGCTCCAGTTGCAACTATTAATATTTTTTTATATTTTTTATTAAGTAATATTTTATTAAATAAAACTATAGGTAAACAAGCTGGTCCACTACCCCCAGCATACGTTTTTTGACTATCTAAGTATAGTTCACAGCCAGCATCTAAATATTTTTTTAATTTTATATTATAGACTGTTTCTAAATAATCTTTAAGTATTTCACTCCCAACACAACCTAAATCACCAGTTAAAATCAAATCATAATAATTTGCATCTCTTTTAAGTGCAGCTAAGTGTGATGCAATAGTTGAAGCTGCTGCAGGTGCCATAGCTGCTCCCATATTATTAGCATCAAGCACACCTAAATCAACAGGCACCCCAATCGTGGCACTCTCAAGTTTTATTTTACTATAATTTTTACTTAAAAGAGTTGATACTGCCCCAGTTGTTGTAAATGTTGCAGTATGTGGTTTCGGAGCTCCATATTCAACTGGATATCTAAACTGTCTTTCTGCAGTTAAATTATGACTACTTGTAATACTAATTGCTTTTTTTAGTTTACCACTATCAATCATACAAGATGCAACAATCAAACTTTCAGCAAATGTTGCGCAAGCAGAATAAAGACCTAAAAATGGAATATTATAATTTTTAGCACTATTATTACTAATAGCAATCTGGTTAGTTAAATCACCACCCACAAGTAAATCAATATCACTTATTGCTAAATTATTTTTACCAATTAAATTATCAATTACAAGTTGTTGCATCTTAACTTCTGCCTGTTCAAAAGTTTTTTCACCAATATAATAATCATCCATAACTAAATCAAGCCTTCTTAAATGACTATTTTTTTCAAGTGGTCCAACTACAGTATAATAATCATTTAAATAAACATTTTTAAATTTAAAACTAGCCACCTATAACCAACCTCACAATCACAAGAAGAAATGCTGAAATAATACCATATAAAATTACTGAACCAGCAAGTTTAAAAAAGTTTGAACCAAGACCAGTAATAAGACCATCTCTTTTATACTCAAGAGCACTTGATGAAACACTATGAGCAAAACCTGTCGTAGGTATTATTAAACCACATTTACATTTACTTACCCAGCTATCAAAAAAGCCTAAAGCTGTAAAAAGTGATGCAACACCAATAACGATGAGAGCCACAATAAGTCCTGCCTCTACACTTGAAAAAGCAAAACAATTTTTCAAAATCATGGATACTACTTCTGCTAAAAGGCCAATTAATCCTCCCACTAAAAAAGCCACTCCAAAATTTCTTAATTTAGGTTCCCTCGGAGCATGCTTTTTTACAAGCAACTTATAATCCTCTTTATTCATAAATATTCACCATTACTATTATGAATGAATTTTTATCTACTATACATATAATCCCTCATTTTAGTTAAACTTCTTTTTTCATATCTTGATACCATTACTTGAGTAATTCCTAATTTTCTAGCTGTTTCACTTTGAGTTAAATCTTCATAATAACGACTTTTAATAATATCTTTTTCTATAGCATCTAAAGAGTTTATACTATTTTTAAGTTCAAGTCTTTCATCTACACTAACGCTTTCTTCTTCCGCTATTACTTCATGTAAACTTCTCTCTTCATCACATACTTCATCCATTGATACAAAACTATTTGCATAACTTAAAACTTGTTCTAATTTTTCTTCTTCCATTTCAAGATATGCAGCAAGTTCATTATTTGATGGCATTCTCATTATTTCTTGAGAAAGTCTAGTTCTTCCCATTTCTATCATTTTAAGTAATCTATTTATATCTTTATTTAATTTAATTTCTCTATTATTTGCCAAACTATACATTTCTCCGAATATATAATTATAAGCATAAGTACTAAATTTACTTTTTCCATCATCTACATAATTTTGATAAGCTTTAATGACACCAAGAACACCAGCTTGATACAGATCATTTTTATCTACACCATAAAAACGCTTAGCCATTGTCCAAATAAGACCAGTACTAGATTTAATTAATTCTTCTAACATTTATAATGCCTCCATTTCTCTATAAGCATCCACTTCTGTTTTTACAACTGGAAACTTCAAATACTTACACAAATACAAATTAGCATTACTAACACCACATACTTTAATATCACCTTTATTACATTTAATATAATATTTACTATTAATGAGAGCTTCTATTCCTGAATTATCAACCATCTCTAATTTTTCAAAATTATATACTAAATTTTTAATTTCATGTTTCTTAATAACTGGATTTAAATAATTATTAATTTTATAGCTTGCTTTTCTATCTAATATTCCTTTAAGTCTTGCAAATAATATCTCATTTTTATACTCCAGCTCTAACTTAAACATTTCTCTCTCTCCTTACATATTAGTTTAGAGTATAATTTAAAAGATTTAAACACATTCGACAAAACATGTCATTTATCTTACTTATAAATTTACATTTACTTTACGTTTTTAACAAATTACACAATTTTACTACCATAAATTATAAAAATGTGCTATAATTAACTTGTGCTTGCCTGTATGGCGGAATTGGTAGACGCGATAGACTCAAAATCTATTTTCACTAGTGGAGTTCCAGTTCAAGTCTGGATACAGGCACCAATAAAAAAACAAAAGCTCATTCGTGAGCTTTTTATTTTATAATTCCATTTTGCACATACTTTGTATCATTTATAACCAAAAATGCATCCGGATCATTACTTCTAACAATGTGAGTAAGTGTCTTTAATTTAGACTTATTAAGTTGTATCATTAGCATCGTTTTATCCTCATTATCTTGAGGATTTTTTAAATCAATTGCTGAAACACCAAAACCAGCTTTTCTTATTTCTTCAATCATTTTTTTAACGCCATCACTTTTAGTAGTTACTTGCACACCAATCAAACCTTCTACAAAATTATTAGAAATAAACCCTCCAATATAAGTACCTGTTGCATAACCACCAGCATAACAAATAGGAATTAAAATCGACTTAACATCCGTAGTTAAAGCTTCTCTAGCAATTAAAAACCAAATGAGAACTTCAAAAAAAGCAATAAAGGCCGGAGTAAATCTTCGACCTCTTACAACAAGTACAGTTCTAATTGTACCTAATGTGACATCCATAATTCTTGCAAAAAATATTTTTAAACAAAGTATTAACATATTAACACATCCTTACATATTTATTAATATGGTCAAAATTATTAAAAATACAACAACTACAGAAATAATTATTAAACCAAGAATTTTATTTTCTTTTTCTTCTCGATATTCAATATTATTGCTATGTCCATATTTTTCACTTAAAAGTACAATTCTCTCATCATTTTTATCTTTCATTTTCTTTTGAAAATTCAATTGATTTTGATCAATTAAGGCTCCACAAAATTTACAAACCATTCCACCATTCGGAAGTGGTTTTCCACATCTATTACAATTCATTAGCTTAATTCCCTTCCTACGTATGTTAGATAAGCATACCCATTTCCAGTATGTCCAGTTTCAGTACCACCAGTTGGTGATGGAAATGATGTATTACCAGCAATAGTTGAAGCATTAATTAAATAATATGAACTATTTAATAAACAACCTGATGGATAATTTGCCGCAGTACTTGACGTATAAACATATCCAGAACCTCCACCATTTTGATTAAGATAATCTGTAGCGGTATCGGATTGAGCATTTACAGCACCGCCGCCATACCAGCCACCGCCTCCACCACCAGAAGCATATTTATAATTATAACCACTAATATATCCATTAGCGCCTGTCCCAAATGTACCATTGGTTCCACCGGCAGTTTGTGATGCAGCAAATGCCGAACTTGGAGAACCACCTGATGAACCTCCACCATATTTTGTAGTTAAGGCATCTATACTTGAAGAACCACCACCACCTCCGGCAACAATAACTCGAGCATATAATGAGTCTGTACCAATTCTAAAGTCAGACGCACCTCCACCTGCTTGAGAATAAGAAGTTGTACCAGAATAAGAGTGAACTCTTGCTTGACCACCACCATTAAAACCACCCGTTATTGCAGCTGATGTGGACGAAGTCGATGTTGGTTGACCACCTACATATACATATAAATTAGTTCCAGCAGTTAAATAAACAACTCCTTCACTATAACCACCAGCACCACCATTATAAGAAGAATAACTACCACCCTGTGCACCCCAAACTTGCATCTTATAATATCCGTCAACTTTTGTAGTAAATGATTGAACAGCATTGGAGTAAGCAAATGGTTTATTTAATACATAATCAGTTGTTGCTGTTGTTGTTAAAATACCAGATGTATTTCCTGCAGCATCCACAGAATAAGCTTTAAAAGTAAAATCTGTAAGTGGAGTTAAATTGGTAAAAGTATAACTATTTTGTGTACTAGTCACATACGTTACGCCATTATCTTTTGAATAATAATATGTTTGTGGTGTCACTCCAATATTGCTATTTGTAAGTGTTATTGTTACATTTTGACCATTAACACTGTTTTGCATACTTTCAAGAATTGGACCAGAACCAACATCTAAATATGCAACACAATTAGTTCTATTAGTTGCTGCAATTATAACTTTTTGATTTTTCATAGTCATTGTTGAAGTACCAGTACATGCAGATTTTGCCCCAATTTCATAAAATGTATTAGCAGGTATTTTATCTACTTCAAAATACGAAGAAGATCCTTTTTTAGATTGAACGTATATTTTTAAGGCAATATCCACATCCATAGCATCCATATAAGCTTTACATATTGCTCCTTTTTTACTAGTATTTACAGTAAAGTTTTGTTTTTCAGAATTATAGGTTACAGTTGTATCACTTACTTGTGTATTCAAATCATCTGCATAAACACAATAAGATTTACCACTATTAAATTCATAACCCACAGAAGGAAGAGCAGTTGTTTCAAGTTTTGTATAAACTCCATTGCCTATTCCATCACTATCAACATTTTCAGCATAAACTTCTAAAGTAATATCCAAACTTGCAGTAGATTTAAAATACAAATAACAAACATCGTGTCCAGTAGCATCAATACTAGCATCAAAAGTATCTGCATTATATGTTATAGATGCCCCATTTGTACAATAACTCATACTTGCATCATACTTATAACCAGCTCTAGGAATATAAGGGTAAACTGAATAACTATTAACACCATTTCCATTGGTATCTCGATCTTCAGCCATAATTCTTACATCTAAATCTGGTATTTGAGGTGTTGTACTTAGAATTACTGGGGTAGTATCAATAACTTGATAGAATGCATATGAAACTATTAATCCCACACATGCCAAAATTACTACTATAGCAACGCTTACAAGTAGGACTTTATATTTATTTAAAAGATTTGTTACATCTTTATTCAGGATTTTTTTTATTTTAACGCGTAATTTATCCATATGCCTCTAACCTATCCTAATAATAATTTTAAAATAAAATGCAATTAAAGTCAATTACCTAATAATAAATTTTTCCAACTTTATATAATTTATTATACCCTAAGTATTTTACCCAATACATATTTTAGGCAAAACATACTATAAATTAGGGAGGAAAAATTATGTTATTTGATGACAATTTAGGTTTCTTTGGATTTACAATACCTAAAGAAGTAAAGATTGATAAAACTAATATGCTTACAAGTGTGCCTACTGGTTTTACTAAAGGAAACATGTTTCAAGACGAATATGTTCCATATAAAGATTATAAACCAGCTAAAATAGTAGCTAAAAATAAGAAAGAAGAATTACTTTTAGAAATTATGGCATTATCTTTTGCAATTAATGATTTAAATATTTACTTAGATTTACATCCAGAAGATACACAAATGTTAAAAAAATTTAAAGAACTTACAGAAAAATCATGTGAAAAAGAAATGGAATATGTCAAGTGTTATGGTCCACTAGAAGTTGTGGATAACGAATCTATAAACAAATTTGAATGGATTAATAACCCATGGCCATGGGAAGATACCGGAGGTACTAAATATGTTTAAATATGTAAAGCATTTATCTTATCCAATTAGTGTCACAAAAAAAGATTTAAAAATGGCAAAATTAATCATTACACAAGTTGGGGGATATGCTGGAGAACTTGGAGCGACTCTAAGATATTTTCATCAAAAATTTACAATGCCAGATGAAAAAGGAAGAGCACTTTTAAACGATATCGCTACTGAAGAAATTGGTCATTTAGAGATGGTTGCAACAATTGTTTCACAACTTATGGAAAATGCTACGATTGAAGAAATCAAAGAAGCTGGACTTGAAAGTTTCTATACTGAACATGGCAAAGGAGTATTCCCAATGAGTGCTGATGGTGTTGCTTTTGATGCATCAACATTTGCAGTTACTGGTAACCCACTTGCTGATTTAGTTGAAGACATGGCAGCAGAACAAAAAGCCAGAGTTGCTTATGAGCATTTAATTGATTTAGCAACAGATCCAAAAGTTATTGAACCTCTTTTATTCTTACGTCAAAGAGAAATTATTCACTTTAATCGTTTTGAAGAGTTATATAACTATTATAAGGAAAAAGGATATAAATAATTTAAAAGCCGTTATGGCTTTTTATTATGGCCAATTTTTCAAAAAATCATTTGAATATTTTTATAAATTAAGGTATAATTAATTAAGGTGATAAAAATGGCAAAGAAGAAAAAAACTAAAGAAAATAATAACAGTAGTTATAATGTTGAACTAACTGGCCTTATCCTTGTGCTTATAGGTATAATTGGTTTTGGCTTTGGATTTATTGGTTCCCTACTTAAAATGTTTGCAATATTTTTAGCTGGCACATGGTGGATAATTATTTTAACATCCTTAATAGTTCTTGGCGTTTACATGCTTTATAAAAGAAAAATGCCAAAATTTAGCAGTCCCAAACTAATAGGATTATACATTTTTTTCATTATTCTTTTAGTTGCAAGCCATTTTGAATTTTTATCTATAACCCAAAATCCAAAAGAAATTATTATGGAGACGTATAATAATTTTATGGAAAGAATATCATCGATAAATGCATCTAATGCTTTAAATACATCAGGTGTTACAACTGTAGTTATTGGTGGTGGTTTTATCGGAGCTCTATTTACGGCTCTACTTTATGGATTATTTGGAAAAACCGGTACTATTGTTATTTTAGTTTTACTCGGTATATTTGCATCTGTATTAACATTTAATTTTAATCTATCAAATATTTTTGCTAAAATATTTAGCATATTTAAAAGAAAGAAAAAAGAAAAAACGGATACAACTAGTGAAGAAGATATTCCTATTACAACAAGTGATGAAATAAAAGAAACACCTGAAGTAAAACCACTTGAAAAAGAAAAGATAATTATAACAAGTATGGAAGAATTAAAAAATAAACCAATTACACAAGAATCCTTAGAAAAAACTGAAACTAAAGAAGAAATTACATCTGATGAAGAAGAATATTATCGCTTACCAAAATTTGACGAAATATTTGATAAACCTAAACCTAAAAAAGTAAATAGTACAACATTTACACAAAGTAACAAAGAAATACTAGAAAGAGTTTTAAGAGATTTCGGTATTGCTGCCAAAGTTGTAGAAATTCATATTGGACCAGCAGTTACAGAATATGAACTCACTGTTCCACCAGCAACCAAAGTTAATAGAATATTAAGTATTGATAAAGAAATAGCTTTAGCACTTGCTGCCAAAGATGTCATTATTCAAGCACCTATTCCAGGCAAAAGTACAATAGGTATTGAAATACCAAACCCTACAATTTCAAGTGTAACTTTAAGAGAAGTCCTTGAAAGTCCACAAAATTTAAAAAGTGATGCAAAAATATGTGCAGCATTAGGAAAAGATATTATGGGTACACCAAAAGTATTTGACTTAACAAAGATGCCTCACCTTTTAGTTGCAGGTTCAACTGGTTCAGGTAAATCTGTATGTATCAATGGAATTATTGCATCGATATTAATGCGTTATAAACCAACTGAAGTAAAACTCGTTCTTGTAGACCCTAAAAAAGTTGAACTTACAAATTATAATGGTATTCCTCACCTACTTTGCCCAGTTGTGAGCGATCCCAAAAAAGCAAGTTTAACCCTTCAAAGAGTAGTAACAGAAATGGATCGAAGATTTCAAACATTTAGTGATAAGGAAGTTAAAAACATAACTGGATATAATGAAATGATTGATAAATATAATAAAAAACATCCAGAAAGTCCACAAAATAGAATGCCTTATATAGTTGTTATAATTGATGAACTTGCAGATTTAATGCTTGTTGCATCTAAAGAAGTTGAAGATTCAATTACACGTATTACTCAACTTGCTCGTGCAGCTGGAATTCATCTTATAGTTGCAACCCAAAGACCATCAACAGATGTTATTACAGGTTTAATTAAAAATAATATTCCATCTCGTATTGCTTTTGCAGTTGCATCACAAATTGACTCTCGTACAATCCTTGACCAAAGAGGTGCCGAAAGATTACTCGGTAAAGGTGACATGTTATATTTTCCAATGGGTGAATCAGCACCAACAAGAATCCAAGGTAGCTTTGTAAACGATGACGAAATAAAAAGATTAATTGATTTTTGTAAAAATCAAGCAGTAGTTAAATATGATCAAAGTTTTGAAAATGTTAGTCAAAATACATCAAGTGGATCAGGTTCCTCAGCTGTTGGGGGTGAAGATGATGATGCATATAATGATGTTGTTGAATTTGCTATTCAAACTGGAAAAATTAGTGCCTCCCTCATCCAAAGAAGATTTAGATTTGGTTATAACAGAGCAGCTAGAATGATGGATTTACTTGAAGCACGCGGTATAGTAGGACCTCAAAATGGTTCTAAACCACGTGAAGTTTTAGTAAAGTTAGAGAAAAATAATGTCCAAGAATAAAAAAAATATTTAAAAAAAATAAAATATATGTTATATTATAAAAGAAAGGTATGGTGTATATGGAAAACACAAAAAAAACTAAAGAAGAAATTAAAGAAGTAAAAGATGCCAAAAATTTATTTACATCAAAAAACATGTTAATATTTATTGGATGTATACTATTACTAATACTTGTAATATTTTATACTTATAGAGTAAATAAAAATAACGAAACAGAAAAATATAGCACAAGTTACTTAGTAAACACTGGAACAGTTAGTTTAGAAATCAAAAATCTTGATGAAGTAAATCAAATTCTAGCAGAATCACCAAATGAATATTTTGTCTTAATTACATATACAGGTAACAAAGATACATACAAATTAGAAACAGGATTAAAGACTCTTATTGACAAATACAAATTAAGTGATTCATTCTATTATATAAATATTAAAGACATGTTAAATGAAGATAATTATCTAACTAGATTAAATAATGCATTTGAAACAGATAAAATTACTAAAGTTCCTGTAATTTTATATTACAAAGATGGAAAAGTACAAGGTATAGTCCACAGAAATGATAACAATATCATAAATGCTAGTGATTTCCAAAAACTTTTAGATATTTACGAATACCAAGGCCAATAAAGGCCTTTTTTAAGGAAGTGAAATTATGTTAAACGTTGTTTTATTTGAGCCTGAAATACCACAAAATACTGGCAACATCATGCGTACATGCGTAGCAACAAACGCTACTTTACATTTAATCAAACCATTAGGTTTTAAAATTGATGATGCCTCTTTAAAAAGAAGTGGTGTCAATTATATAGATAAATTAAAATGGTACGTTTATGAAAATTGGGAAGATTTTTTTAGTAAAAATCAAAATGGTATCTTTTATTTTTTAACCAGATATGGTCACAAACCCCACTCTAGTTTTGACTATAGCAATTCAAATGAAAATATCTATTTCGTATTTGGGAAAGAATCAACTGGAATACCAAAAAGCATATTAAAACCTCATATAGATAATTGTATGAGAATGCCAATGACAGACAATGTAAGGAGTTTAAATTTATCAAATACTGTAGCAATAATGTTATATGAAGCATTACGTCAAAGAAACTACAAAGGACTATTATTTGATGAACCACATAAGTCAAAAACAGAAATTGAAGATTTCAAGGAATAAGACGAGCTTATTCTTTTTTTATTCAATGAATAATTTTAAACTAAAATCATATCTAAACGATAAGACCGATGAATACAAAACTAATACAAGAGTTATGGAACTTATAGATGGCACAATAAATAAAGATGAATCATTATTAAGTATAAATGATTTAAAATTTTAAATATTTTTAGAAAACAAGGAACCATTATTTGGCTCCTTGTTTTCTAAAGGTAACGAATCAAATAAAGAGCTTTATGGCTTTTTATTGTTTTAATAAAGTTTTACCTTTTCCTAAAATCTTTAAATTTCTAAGCATGTAATCTATAATATTAGCTTTTTTTACATCTTTTTCTACAGTTACATCCACTTCATCAACAATATTTCCACCATCATCAATTATCTGAGCTATACCTACGATATCTCCTGTTTTAACCGGAGCTTTTATTTTATCTACTAGCAAATTAAATTTATAATTTACACTTTTTTCAGTATTCTTAAGTAGTTCAGTAGCATCTTCAGCTAAAACAATATTTGCAAAGTCTTGTTTACCGCGTTCTACTCTCACCTTTCCAAGCACTTCTCCTTTAGTTTTAATTATATTAATTTTATAAGTATTAAAAGCATAGTTTAACATTTTAACAGTATCACTACTTCTATTTTCCGTGGTATCTTCTCCCATGACAACAGATACTAATCTAAAGTTATCTTTTTTAGCAGTGGCAGTTAAACAATAACCTGCTGTTTTTGTAAATCCAGTTTTAAGTCCATCAACACCTTCATAAAATCTTACAAGTTTATTTGTATTAACAAGCCAAATTCTTGAACCATCATTTTTTTCTAAATATTCTTCATATATGCTTGTATATTCTAATATTTTAGGATGTTTCAAAAGTTCCCTTGCAATAATTGACATATCTCTTGCCGTAGAATAATGACCTTCAGCATCAAGTCCATGAGCATTTACAAAATTAGTATTTACAGCCCCGATTTCTTTAAATCTTTTGTTAAGCATTTCTACAAAAGCCGCTTGTGAGCCACCAATTTTTTCCGACATCGCAACCACAGCATCATTACCACTTGCTATAGCTATCCCTTTAAGTAAATCATGAACAGTATAAACCTCACCAGCTTGTAAAAATACTTGACTACCTCCCATATTGGCTGCTTCTTCACTTATTGTTACTTTATCTTCTAGTTTTAAACTACCATTATCTATTGCTTCCATAATTAAAAGCATACTTCCAAGTTTTGTCATTGATGCTGGAGGCAACTTTTCATCAGCATTTTTTTCATAAAGTACTTTACCAGATAGATTATCTACTAGAATTGCACTTTTAGCATTCGGAGCAAAATCCTCTTCAGCTTTAACACCTAGAGTTAAAAATAAAAAACTCATAATAATTAATAAAACTTTTTTCATATATACACCTTATTAATTATTATGATTATTATTTTTTATTAGAACAATTTAAACTTTCTTTTTTTTGTTAAAACAGCTATAGTGCCCACTAAGCCTACCCCAAGAACTCCAGGAATAATACTTCCATCACTTTCAGATTCCTTATTATCATAAGTACACTTTCCTGCATTATTAACCTCTGGATTTATAATTTTGGGCAGTTTTATCCATACACCCCAACACTTTAGCTATGCATAAACCAGAAAAATGCCAAACAATAAAAAAAACAAACCTACTAATATATACTTCTTCATAACTTCCTACCCCTTTGTTATAAATATTTTAGTATATTTGTTTATTTTTTTCAATTTAAAATGTTTTTAATTACACTTTTTATTTCATTAATATCATTAATTAATAAAGCATCAGTTAAATTTTTTCTACTTTCATAAATATGCAATTTACTTTCATATTCTTCTAACTTTTTACTCGTTTTATTAATTATATTACCTACATAACTTTTAGATACTTTTTCTAAATCCGCTATTTCTTGTAAAGTAAAGTTTTCTTCATAATAAAGTTTATAATATTTTCTATTTGACTCATTTAAAAGCAAACCATATATATTAAAAAGTTCACCATAATATACAAAATCTTCCATTACATCAAATCCTTAAATAAACCATAAATATAATTTTCTATATCAAAAGGAATTAAATCTGTCATTTTTTCACCTAATCCTACAAACTTAACTGGAATATTTACCTCTTCTTTTATTGCAAGTACAATTCCACCTTTAGCAGTCCCATCCAGCTTAGTTAAAACTATTCCTGTAATATCAGTAATTTCTTTAAATGCTTTAGCTTGCATAATACCATTTTGACCAGTAGTGGCATCAATTACAAGTAATGTTTCATGAGGTGCACCAGGAATAATCTTGCCAATAACTTTATTTATTTTTTCTAGCTCTTTCATTAAATTAACCTTATTGTGAAGTCTACCTGCAGTATCAATTAAAACTATATCGGCATTATTCTCTTTAGCTTTTAGAAGTCCATCATAAATAACACCAGCGGGATCAGTATTTTCTTTACCATAAAATAAAGAATTAGTCCTATCTGCCCAGATTTTTAATTGTTCAACAGCTCCAGCTCTAAAAGTATCACCAGCTATTAACATTACCTTTTTGCCTTCATTTTTATATTTATGGGCAAGCTTAGAAATAGTTGTGGTTTTACCTACTCCATTAACACCAACCATAAGTATAACTGTTGGTCCATCTTCAGCCATATTTATTTTATCAGTTATAGATTCATTATTAACATATATTATAAAAAGTTCATCAACTATAACTTCATTTAAATATTTAGTATCAGTTATATTTTCAGATTTTACTCTTTTTCTAAGTCTATCCATAAAATCCATAACTGTATTAACCCCAATATCAGCCATAATCAAAATATTTTCCAGTTCGTCAAAATATTCATCATTTATTTTAGTATATTTTATACCAAGCATACTTAATTTAGAAACAAATTCATTTCTTGATTTTTCTAAGCCTTCATCATATTTTTTTATATTTTCATCCTTTACTTCTATATTTTCTTTTTTATTAATAATTTTTTTTAATTTATCAAATAAGCCCATTATAAATACCCTCCTTCATAATTATAGCAAAAAAACTATTCTAATGCAATTTAGAATAGCCATAAATTTAAAACCAAATATTTTTAACATTAACACTTGTACTCTCAGGAACAGGATTTGGCATTTCAAAATTAACTAATGTTGGTATTTTAAAGCCTACACCAAAAGCATAAGCAGAACCAGGTGATAATGATTTAATTTGCTCAATATTAGCCTTTGATACATTAGTGCTCATTGTTCTAACAATCTCTAAGTCTGCTGGATGAAATACCCTAAAAACAATAAAATTAGCACATTGACTTAAAGCAGTCGTAGATAGTTCACTAGGTCTTTGCGTAATAAATGTAAGAAGTGTTCCATACTTTCTTCCTTCTTTAGTAATTCTATCAAATATGTTATAACCAATTACATTTATATCATTATCATTTTGAACATATCTATGGGCTTCTTCCAAAATAATATTAAATGACAAACTGCCTCTTTTATCTAATGAAGTTGTATAATTAAATAAAAGTTTACTATATATTTTAGTTAATACTTTAGCAAATTCATCATCTACATCACTTAAATCAATATTAACTAGATTATTTTTAACAAACATATTTCTTACAAATTCTTCTTTACCAATATATTCATCCAAATTAAATATATATTTATTATTACTATTTATAATATTTTGAAGTCTAACTTTTAAAATATTCATTTCTTTATAAATAGCATCATTATTTATAGTTCCTTCACTTATCAAAGAAAATTCCAAGGCATTATACAAATCTTCCAAAGAATAACACATAGCATCAACAATATCTATACTTTCCAAATCTATATGTTCAAATTGTTGCAAAAAATTCATAACTTCATAAATAGCATTCATTTTTCCTGAGTCATCAATTAAAAGACATTGTCTAAAAGTTCTATCATATCCAGGTTGATGTATAATTGACTCTAAATTTAAATCATCAGTATTATAATGTGATAAAACCGCAATTATTTGGTCACGCATCGTCGTTGATGGTCTTCCACTTGTTAAAACATCCATTAAACACTTAGCTATAATATCATTTTTATATTTTTTCATCTCTGGACTATTACCCTTAAAAATTTTAACTAACTTTAATGTTTTCTTGAGAACAGGTAATTGATCAGAACTTGTAACGGAAAGAAGCAAAGCTAAATCATCAACATCTAAAAACCAAGCAGGAAACTTAAGTTGAAGTTCTTTCTCATTTTTTGAATTTCCCGAATAACTTACAAATTTTAAATTCATATCATTTATAGTTTTAAAAGTATCAACATATTCACCATAAGCATCAAATAAAACTATATGAGAATTAATTGGTTTATTTATAAAAAATAAATTTTGAAGCATTCTAGCAACCCCACAAGACTTCCCAGAACCAGTATTTCCTATTACTGCTAAATGATTTGCAAATATATCGTTAAGGGATACAGACACATTAAAGTTTTTATATATTGCTGAAGAGCCCAGTAATAAATTTTCCTTCAAAATAATGCTACTTCCAATAATAAGTTCAAGCTCATCTTTTGTAATAACTCTAACCTCAGATATACCACTAGGTTTCTTTATAATTCCAGCATGAAACTTATTATCAATTATTTCACCTACTAAAAGAATTTTAGCCTCTATTTCATCAATATAAATTATTTCACCCACTATTTTTCGATTATTTTCTAAAAATATCACATGACAGTTCATTAAACTAGATATGGCTTTACCAGATATATTTTCAATTGTAACTTCATTATTATCTATTTTTTTAATCTTACCAAACATAACAACCATTCCTATTCTTTTACTAAGTATAACATTTTTATTCAATATTAACAATTATTTTTCTCAAAATCCTTGCATTATGAATAAGTTTTTGATATAATCTATTTGTTCTTAGGAACGTTTTTGTCTCCTTAGCTCAGTTGGTAGAGCAATTGACTCTTAATCAATGGGTCCAGGGTTCGAATCCCTGAGGGGACACCATTAAGTAACATTACTCTCTATATAGAGAGTTTTTTTATGCCCTCCGATTAATAGTCAGTGGCCTTTTATACAAAAAGAATTAGCAATCAAACTAATTCTTTCTATCTTCAGCAAGTTTTACAAAATCTTCAACTTGTGATTCATCTGGTCTTTTATTAAATTCAATTTTTTGTACCTTTTTAGTTATCTTACCAACAGCATCAGTAGCAATATATAGTATCCAATATTGATCTTTATTTTGTTCTTCATTTACTTCATGATAAACTTTATGTGTAACTACAACTCCAGGTTTATCATCAGTAACTTCTAAATGATCATAATTTATATCTTCAATAGAATCTACATAATACACTGCATCATTAAATTTAATTGTTGGGGCCTTAATATCATCTTCATTATTAGTATCATTTAAATAATCTTTACCCAGAGGATTAGCAACCCAACCCCATTTACCTTTTTCATATTCCACATGGTACCAAAAGTTTCCATTATGATTTTCATAATCATCTACCTTATAAACTTCACCTTTTTTTACTTCACCGAGTTCAGAACTATTTTGATTAGGCTCTTTTCTTACTTTTATATATTCATTAACAACTTCAATATGCCATCCTTCTTTAATTTTTTTAATTCTAGCATTTTCCACAACACCTAAAATAAGTTTTACCGCAAAAAAGCCAACAACAATTGTTATAAGAATTCCAAATATAATTTTTAATTTTTTCACACTATCACTTCCTACACATAATTATACACAAAAACTTTCCATTTTACTAGTCCCTTATTTTGTGTTATAATCTAATTGGTGATTAATTTTATGAAAAAATATAAATATCAAAGACTTTCCAAAGAAGAAAAAAAAGAAGCTAAAACTAAATTCTATGAAACAGAACAAGGAAAACTTTTAAAACAAAGATTTAAAAGAATTCTTATTTATAGTATTATTCTAATTTTATTTGGCATTTATATGTTAGTTGAAGCCTACACAAAGAAAAATTCATACGCACAGTATGCATATGGTACTATCCTAATAATCTTTGGAATTGGTTTTCTAATATCTAGAAGTTATGTATTAATGAGAAAAGTAAATGAATATATTACTTCACCAAAAAACACTACTAAGAAAAAGTAGTGCTTTTTTATACTCTATCATCAAATTGTTCTATTTCATCAAGTTGATCTTCAACTAATGTTCTGAATCTTCTTTTATAAACTGCAACTTTTCTTCTTAAACTTTCTGCCTCTGACTCAATTCTCTCAGCTTTTTGTAAAGCATTATTAATAACTTTAGTTGCATTTCTCTTTGCATCTTCTATAATTACTTTAGATTCATCATATGCTGCTTTCTTTATATTACTAGTTGATTCTTCCGCTACAAGAATAGCTCGATTTAAAGTTGCTTCAATATCTTTATAATGCTTAAGTTCCCCTTTTAAATTTTCAATTATCTCACAACTACTCTTAAGTTTTTGTAACATGTTTTCATATTCAACAGTTACTTCCTTAACAAAATCATTAACTTCTTCTTTTTTATAGCCTTGAATACTTGTACTAAATTTATTTACCATAAGGCCACCACCTATATTACCAATCTAGTTCTTCATCTGTACTTTTACTTGGTTTTTCTGCATCATCTGTAATCTTACCTTGAACATTAACATTCTTAGGTGCCACTAAATAAATACCAACACCTATTTTTTGCATTGAACCACCTATTGCATAGATAACACCACTTAAAAAATCAATAATTCTCTTAGCTTGATCAGATGTAACTCTTTTTAAATTAACTACAACACTATTTCTATTCTTTAAATGATCAGCTATTTGTTGTGATTCAGAGTATGCACGAGGTTCAAGTAAAATCATCTTATTTCCAGTTTTATCAGCTTCTTTAACAGCATCTTCTTCAGAAATATTGTAATATGCATCTTCTGTACCATTTAAATTATCTATATCATCATCATCTTTAAAAATATTTTTTAAGCTAAATCCCATAATCGATTTCCTCCCTAGTCTACTATCCCATTTTATCAAACTTTTAAAATTTTTACAAGAGTTTTACACAATATTTTTCTTATTAATTAAATTATACTAGAGAAAAAAGAATAAAACCAGAGATTTTTCTCCAGTTTTAAAAGGTTTCAAGATTAGTCACTTATGCGTACATTAACGCCATTTATATTTTTATACACACGTTTTGCATTTTTAGAAACTTTCTTTTCTATTTCGTCTTCTAAGTCAAACCCTAACATTTCAGATAATCCCATCAAATAAATAGCAATATCAGCCAATTCTTCATTTAAATCTTCTTTTTTCTTTTTCCAAGCATCATATGCTTCAGCTACTTCTCCATATAATAAACAAAACTCTTTGTTCACATCAGTTGTATTGAATCCCTTATTTAATTTATTTTGCCAAATATCTTTTTGAATTTTTTTTAGCTCCATGTTTCCTCCTTAAATTTATTGTAATATTCTAATACCCTATTAACATTATACTCTAAAAATTTATCTAAATCAATCTTATTAAGCGTTTTATCGTTAATAATAGTATATACTGGAATAATTTTTTCCAAAACCATAAAATAGCCAAAACTTTTACCAGTCTTTACATATTTAAATATGTCTTTTGAATACACTTTATTCATAGTATCGTCTGAAACATAATGTCCCCCATTTTTAAATCTAATTATATTTCTATTTTTTCTTGTTTTTAAGTCTGAAACCAAATTAATAATTATAGAATTGTTATTATTTTCCAAATTATTGATAAACCCCCCTATACTACGAGAATATGCATTTTCTAAAAATTGAGATTCATATAGTTCATCTCTACCTCTTGAAAATTGTATTATATTATGACGTTCTGAATTTTTAGTAGCCATTTGAATTATATAATCCCATAAAATTGGTCTTATTATATCGTGACCACTACCATGTTTTGTCGGCATTGTATAAGGATTTATTGCATCCAAATTATCGTTATACTCCTCCCATATATTATTAATATATTTAAGTTTGTTTTGTATCCTTTTAAACTCACCTATTCTATTTTGATATAACAAATCATCTAACATAAAAGTTTCTAGTAATGGATCTAAATCATCAATAACCGAATATATACCATAATTCTTCATAAAATAATCTATAAATGTTGTTTTTCCAGCACATGAATTACCTATAACTATAATATTATTAGGAAGTAATTTTAATTTTACAATACTATCTGTAGATGGTTGAACAGACACTAAAGGACCAATTTTTTCTATGGATTTACTAGAATTGTAAATACCTTGTGAAACCGATTCATCTATATTCTGGTTAATTATATATTTTGACAAAAAACCACCTATAAATGAATCTCCAGCACCAGTAGTAGATTTAACATTCTCATTTTTTATTACATCATAGCTAATTGTTTTAAATGGGGTTATCACAAAAACAGGTTTATTTTCATTTGTTACTATTACTAATGGGATATCTCTTATATATTTTCTTATTATATTATATTCATTAATATTGCAAAATAAAATTTCTATTTTTGAAACGTATTTTTCTATCATCGGTATAAAATCTACAACACTATGTATCATTACATCTACTGAAAGATGATTATAATTCAATAATTTATTCTCTATGAATGAATCAACATCAACACCTCTTCGTAGTGATATGTGCAAATAATTAACATTAATTTTTGATTTCAATTTAATTGCATCTGTATTATAAAATCGTGATTCGCAAGTTGCCTTTGATTCATCAATTAAAAACTCCGGCATTTTATTAACAATAGTACCATAGAACTCTATTCGTTTCTTTTTCAATAATAGTTGTGTATCATTATCAATTTTACTTATTATTGCAATACTACCACCATAAGAAGATCTAGAAGAAAAACTTGAATATATACAACTTCCTCCCAATTCATCAAAAGTTTCACCATTTACGATAATTTTATCATTAGAAGAGTTGCCTACATAACATAAATCAATCATTTTCTCACCAATTTTTTTACTTGACTTCTAACTTGTTCAATATTAGCTTCATAAGTATTTATTGTAATTACATCTAAAAAATTAGAAGAATATTTCATAATTTCATCATACTTTTGATTTAATTCTTCATAATAATTCATGATAATTTCATAATCATTTTTTTCAGTAGTTCTTCGTTTTAGTAAAATCTTCTTAGGAGCTGTTAAATAAATAATTTGAGTACCAACATTTCTATATGCAAGCAATATTTTAGTATATTCCTCAAGACTCAATTTACACTTATTTCTTATAACAGGCCCATATACCATTTCACTAATAAATGACCTATCCAATATCAATTCACTATTATTTTCCAATAAAACCTTCATATACTTTGAAAACAAATCCATATTCTGAGAATCATAATTAAAATGATATTTTTTCATTCCATAATTTTCTAAATATTGAACTAAAGTTGTTTTACCTACACCATCTATACCTTCTACTATTAACATCATAATCTCCCTTTACCATTTATTTTCTACACTTACATTTTACATCAACGTATTCTTTTAATGGACAATTTTCCGGATGATGTTTATTACAAAAAAAGCGTTTATAATATACCAAAACCAGATGACAAAACCATGTAGCGTTGTCATAATTTTCCACTTTAAGTTTTTCATATCCATTTTGTTCTATTATTTTTTCCATGTTATTATCTTTAACCAATGTTTCTAATTCTTTTCTTAAAATTTCATGTCCCAAGGCATTTTTATATTGTCCAAATCCTAAACAAGGCAATTCTACATCCTTCATACCACTATCAACTGGCATTATACCAGAATAATATCCCCTAACATATAAAACACAGCACTGTGCAACTTTATAAGATGCACCACTCACATTGGTAGCAATTAGTTTAATTAAGTCATCATTAGACAACAATTTTATTTCTTCATCATACTTTTCTATAAAACTAATCATTGATAATAAGTATTTACATCTTGTACTTGATAATCCTAACCCTCTAATTATATCAATAAGTTGAGCTTGATTCTTATTTTTGATTTCACCATAATTGTAACTATTTAAATCATTTATTACTTTTCTATATTTATTTATCATATTATAAGAAATTCTAGTAGAAAGACCAGCAATTAGTAACCTTTTTCTATAATCATCTACATCAAGAGGCCACCATAAGTTATTATCGTGATTTTTTTTTACTGCATTTCTGACCTCCTCTTGATTACTACAAATATTAATAACGTTTTTAAATTCTTCCCTTGTCATACTTAACTCCTTCAAATATTATTATCTCTCTTTATCTTTGCAAATAAGCTAGAATTGCTTGAAACAATTTGCGTATTCAACTTATTCTCCAAGCTCTCAATTACACTAATTGTAGGTAAATTTGTACAAGATATAATAATATTTCCATATTCATCTAAATAATTTTCTTTTATTAAATTTTCTAACTTGTTAAATCCATAATTAAAATAATCAGTTGTACATACTAAATCTAAATTTATATTTTTGACAACTTTAATTTCATGGTCTTCTAACACTCTTACAATCTCTCTTCCCAATTTATTATTATAGGGTGTTATTAATAAACATTTTTTTATATTCCTTAATTTTGATTCTTCAATTAATGAAACGGTCGGATTTATTTCTTCAACCATGTTTTCTATAGCTGAAGTAGTACAAAAAAATGCATTATAATCTATGCCTAGATATGCTGAATCTCTTTTTTTATTATTTATATCCATAGCAAGTTCTTCAAGAAACTTCGATTTATTTTCTTTATAACTTGTTTTATAATTTAATCTAAACGTATAAAACGCACTTTTTTTATTATCAAAATATCCTTTACTAAAAAGCATTTGTAATTCGTATTCAACAGTTAAATTGGTTTTAGGTATTAATAATCCTATTTTTTTCATATTAGATCTCCAATAATCGTTCTATTACCGACGTATCCAACTACCTTAACTTTATAAAATTTATCTAATTCCAGTTCACTATTTAATATTAAAACTCTTATTGGACACGTTCCCATTTGCCTTAAAATCGAATTACCATCTTTATACATTTCCATTCTCAACTCACTAATTTCTAAGTCAATTGGAAAAACTTTTTTTAACATTGGAACAATAAATTCAGTTTCTATTTTTTTGCACCAAAAATTAAATTCTTTCAAATCTTCTTCACTATAACTATCAAATTGTTCTCCATAAGGTGATGTTAATTTTCTAACAAAAACCCTTCGTACCCAATTTCCGGAATTCAAAATTTTATTAAAATTATCTAAATTATATTTTAAGGTATTTTTATTTTGTCCATCTAATCCATAAATTATATTAATACCAGGAAGTAATTTAGGTAATCCATTTTCTTCTCTTTTTTTTCCATACTTATTAATTATGGTTATTGACTTATGAATATCATCCAAAGACCCATTTAAATTACATTTTTCTCTTATTATTGGATCAAACGACTCAATCCCAAATGGTGTAATATTTCCTGCAGTAGTATATTTAGCTACAATTTCAGTTATTCTTTCCCCTTCTTCCGTATTTACATTATGAGGACTAACATTATCTATATGTAATGTTTTTATATTTGGACATACATCCCAAATGCCTTTAAATAAATTCTCAATTTCCTCAACATTACAATTTTTATATGCATAAAAATTAGGTTGTCTTCCTAGTCTAAAATACAAGGCTCCTTTGTTATATAAACTTTTAATCTCATCTATAATATCTTCTTTTTCTCTAAATTGTAGTGGTAATCCCCTCATTCCTTCTATACAAAACGAGCATCCTGGATTTCTATTACACCCTGTAGCAGTTTCTATTTCAATTATAACTGGTCTTTCTAGTTGATCTAATACACTTGAGGAATCAATCGCAATTTGTCTTAGTTTATCGTAATTAGGTTTAAATTTATCACCATTTTCTTCAACAAAATAATTATAAGTATTACCAAAAATAATATCATCGAACAAATTATTAGGTACTGTTTTTCTTACATTTTCTCTTGTTAACTCACTTCCTCCAAGAGAATAAAATAATAATTTATTAGTTTTTTGGTTGCAAAAAATTTTTAATAGTTTTTCAACTTCTAAAAAAGTAGGTGGCTCTGCAGATACATACTCATATTTAACAAAACATCCCATTACCACATAAATATTTGTTGCATTTTTCAATATTTTTGAAACGTTATTAGCATTTTTTGTTCTGTTTATTATTCTTTTATTATATGAATCTTTATAGTTTTTTTCTCCATTTGCAAAACGCAAATCATCAATAGTTAAATAATAATAATTAATGGACTTATTTTTTAAAACACCTGCTATATATCTAGAATGTACACTTAGATATGGTGGTACACCTAATCCAGAGGGTTCATCTGTATAACAATCTATTATTACATCATAATTCATATCATTCTCCTCCTTAATCAATCAAAGTTATCACATGAAATGGAATTACTTTTTCTTTTAATTCTGATAATGCTAAAAATAATATATCATGTGTATCATCAATTAGAATAGCTAATTCAATTTCATCAGAATACAATTTTTCTTTTATTTTATCAATCTTAACTTTTTTTCTAGATTCAAAATTTTTTGACAAAGCAAAAATTTTATTTTCATCTTTAATAAATGGCATATATTTTGTAAGCCACATTTGTTTTTCATTTGCTTGTTCCTTATATAAGCAGGAACTAAGCATATACATTTCACAATTAATCTTTTCGTTGATTATTTGCAAATTTTTTATTGTAGTATATATGGGTCTCTTATTTAAGTATACACCTGGTTTGTTATTCTTTATATTTTCACCCTCCCCAAATCTATAATCTGCTACAACGCCATCCATATCCACAAAAATAGCAATTTTCTTAGAACCATTATCTACTATTTTTTTTATTTCTTCTAACAAATACATAAAGTACCTCCAATAATCAAACTTTTAAAATTTTTACAAGAGTTTTACACAATATTTTTCTTATTAATTAAATTATACTACATAAAAAAGAATAAAGCCAGAGATTTTTCTCTAGCTTTAAAAATTATAACTCAATCTTTTTACTAATAAATGACACTAATTCATCAACTTTAATTGTAATTTGTTCCATTGTATCTCTATCTCTAAGTGTTACAGTATCATTTTCTATTGTATTATCATCAATTGTTATAGCAAATGGTGTACCTATTGCATCACTTCTTCTATATCTTTTACCAATTGAACCAGATTCATCATATTGACAATCAAAATATTTGCATAGAGTTGCATAAATATCATTTGCTTTACCAGCATGAACCTTTTTAATAAGTGGTAGAATAGTTACTTTATATGGAGCTAAAGCTGGATGAATTTTTAAAACTATTCTTTCTTCGCCTTCAACCATTTCTTTAGTATAACTATTTGTCAAAACTGCTAAAAGTAATCTATCAAGACCAACAGATGGTTCAACAACATATGGTAAATATTTTTCATTTGTTTCAGGATCCATATATCTTAAATCTGCACCTGAAGCATTTTGATGAACAGTTAAGTCATAATCAGTTCTATCAGCAATACCCCAAAGTTCACCCCATCCCATTGGGAACATAAATTCTATATCAGTTGTGGCTTTACTATAAAACGATAATTCTTCTTTTTCATGATCTCTAAATCTAAGATTATCACTATCTAAACCTAAAGTCTTTAAAAAGTCCATACAATAATTTTTCCAATAACCAAACCATTCTAAATCAGTATCAGGTTTACAGAAAAATTCTAGTTCCATTTGTTCAAATTCACGAGTTCTAAAAATAAAGTTACCCGGAGTAATTTCATTTCTAAAAGCTTTACCAGTTTGACAAATACCAAATGGTACTTTAAGTCTCATACTTCTTTCAATATTTTTGAAATTAACAAAAATCCCTTGTGCTGTTTCTCCACGTAAATAAACCGTATTTTTAGTATCATCAGTTACCCCAATAGATGTTTCAAATAATAAGTTAAACTTTCTAATCGGTGTAAAATCACTTTTACCACATACTGGACAAGTAATATTGTTTTCTTTAATAAAGTTTTCTAATTTTTCATTATCCCAACCATCACCAGTAACTTCACCATGAGTAAAGTCTTCAATTAGTTTATCAGCTCTGTGTCTTGCCTTACACTTCTTACAATCAATTAGTGGATCTGCAAAAGAAGCAACATGCCCAGATGCAACCCATACTTTTGGATTCATAATAATCGCAGCATCAAGACCAACATTATAAGGATTTTCTTGAATAAATTTCTTCTTCCAAGCTTTTCTTATATTTTCTTTTAAATTTGTACCAACTGGACCATAATCCCATGAATTAGCAAGTCCATTATATATTTCACTTCCTTGAAAAATAAAACCATATTGTTTACAATAGTTAACTAATTCTTCCATAGTTACTTTCATAAATAAATCACTCCTTTGATAAATATAATTATACCTAAATATATTATTAATTACAAGAAATATAAGATTAATTTTATTATTTTCAAAAGAAAAAAGACTAATTCTAGTCTATTTTTTCAATAGTTATAAATTAATAGCTTTATTTATACCTTCCATTCATAACATATTCTAAATAATGATCAGCACAAAGAGGAATATATTCAACTTCATCATTTGCACCATCAATAACAACCTCTTTACCACTTGCACTATATTTTCCATTAACACGTCTAGCATTAAACATCGCTGTTTTTCCACACAAACAATTAACAGTTAATTCATGTTTTTCATCACTTCGAGCAAAAAGCTGTTCAGAGCCTTCGAATAAATCCCCTTTAAAATTACTTTTAAGTCCATAACAAATAACAGAAATATTATATTTATGAGCAATAAACCACAACTGATTAATTTGTTCTCTTCTTAAGAATTGTGCTTCATCAACTAAAATAAATTCAGCATACATAAACTTACTCATATACTTTTTACTAAGCAGATTAGCACTCTTTGGAATTAAAACATCTACTTTTATATTTTCCCCAATTCTATTTACTACAGTATTACTTCCTTTAGTATCCACTTTAGGTTTCATAACCACTATATTAATCAAATATTTCGAATAATTATAATGATCTTGTAATAACTTAGTTGTTTTCCCAACTGCCATTGTTCCATAATAAAATGTTAAATTTGCCATACTACCACCCTACATTAATTTTTTTAAAAAGTCTTTACTATTTAAATAAAGCCCTGTATATCTTTCATAATATAAATCTAAATATTTATTTATAGTATTCTTAGTTACATCATCAACTTTTATTTCTTTAATTGAATCAATATTTACATAATAATACATTCTTATCATTTTTATTACCTTTTTATCCACAATTATTTCATTAGTTAAACAATTTATACAAATATACCCACCTTTATCAGCATCAAATGTAGCTATATTATTTTTACTTCCACATATAACACATTCATTCAAATTAAATAAAACACCTAAATATTCCAAATATTTAATTTCCAAAATATTAGTTAAAACTATCGGATCTAATCCATCTTCAAGTTTTAAAATGGTCTTTATAAAATCATCATAAATATTTTCTATATCATTACTTTGTTTAACAACTTGACTAGTAAGCTCCGTTAAATACGCCAAAAAGCTTACCAAAAGAATATCACTTTTGACAAGTTTAAAGGAATTAATTACATCAGCACTAACTAAGGTAGATAATTTGTTTTCTTTATACATTATGTTAAAATGACTATAACTTAGCTTCATCGTAGGTACTCTATATCTATTTTTTAAAGACTTAGCACCTTTACACATAATACCAATTACCCCATACTCTCTAGTTAAAACATTTATTATTTTACTAGACTCACCATATGGAATTTCACTTAAAACAAATCCATCTACTTCTAGCATATTTAATCCTTCTTTTCAGCTTCCTTATAACGTAAATAATCTTCTACTTTTCCCGATTCTTGGAACTTTTTCCATGCTTCTTCTTTATTCATTTTTATCACCTAATTATATATTGGGTGACATCCCTAAATTTTATTCATTATCTATAAAACCTAATTCAATTAAGTACTTTTCTTTATCTTTCCAATTCTTTATTGTTTTAACAAATAACTCAAGATAAACTTTTTTACCTGTAAGTTCTTCTTCAATTTCTTTTCTTGCAAGTGTCCCTACAGTTTTAAGTCTACTACCATTTTTACCAATAATTATTCTCTTTATATTATCTCTATCAACAATTATATCAACATTAATATTTACAATATCTTTCTTTTCTTCATAAAGAGTTGTAAAACAAGTAATACTATGAGGAATTTCATCTTCTGTAACTTGCAAAAGTTTTTCTCTAACAAGCTCACTTACCATAAACTTAATACTACTTGATGTATAATATTCATCTGGAAAATATTTAACTTCATCATGTAAATAATTTTTAATAACACTTATTAAATGTTCAACATTATCATTTTTAAGACCAGATGTAGGTACAATTTCCACAAAAGGATAAATATCTTTAAATTCATTAATAGTTCTAAATAATTTATCTGTACTAATTTCATCAATTTTATTAAGGACTAGTATAACAGGAACCCTACTACCCTTTAAGTTATCCAAAATAAACATGTCACCTTTACCAATACCTGATGCAACATCAACTACAAATAATATAAGATCAACATCTTTTGATGAAGCAAGTGCTTCTTTATTTAAAACTTTACCAAGTCTATTAATTGGTTTATGTATTCCTGGTGTATCCACAAAAACTATCTGAGAATCACTATCATTATATATCCCTTGAATAATATTTCTTGTCGTACCAGAAACATTACTTGTAATAGCAACCTTCCTATTTATAATAGCATTAATGAGAGTACTTTTACCAACATTCGGTCTACCTATAATACTTACAAACCCACTTCTCATAAATACCTCTAAAATAATGCAATAATCTTAGGAATAAAGATAAAACAACAAATAATAAATACCATAATGCTACTTACAAATGCTGCTGCACTCCCACAATCTTTAGCAACTTTAGCAAGTGGATGAATTTCCTTAGTAACTAAATCAACAGTTGCTTCAATCGCAGTATTTAAAAGTTCAACTGCTAAAACTATAACTAAAGCTATAACAATTATTGCCCATTGAATAAAGCTTATTTGTAAAGCAAATCCTAAAATTACAATTAATATTGTACACATAGCATGAAGCCATAAACTCTGTTCATTTTGATAAGCATTAACTAAACCATCAACTGAATATTTAATACTATTTAAAAATCTTTTAAAACTCATTTTCTTATGCTTTTCTTGTTTCTTCAAACTCATTTAATACCAACTCCTGACGACTAAACATTTCTTTTTCTTCCTTTTCACCTAAAGTATGATCATAACCTAGCAAATGAAGTATGCCATGAACTACTAAAAATGAAAGTTCTCTTGTTTCACTATGTCCATATTCTTTAGCTTGCTCCTTCATTTTAGGAATACTTACAAATATTTCTCCAAGCATTCTTATATCACATTCTACAGTTTCATTATCTTCATAAGCAAATGATAAAACATCCGTAGTTCTATCAATACCTCTGTAAGTTTTATTAAGTTCATGCATCTTCTCATCATCAATAAATATTATTGTAAATACTGCATTTTCAACATGTTCCATTTCCAAACATTTATCAATTATCTTAGGTAAATAATCACATTTTACTTCTTCATTAAATTCATTTATTATTTCATAGTGATTCAAAATGCTAACACCCCCATCACCTTAAGTATATATAATACCATAATTATTATCAAAATCAAACATATAATGTTAATTAATCCTTCTTTTTGTAATGCTTTTGGTAAATGTTTATGAATGGCAGCAAGTCCAATATAAAGAAGATAACCAATAACACAACCTAAAACATTTAAAATTATGTCATCAACATCAAAACTTCTTCCAATATTTAATTGCACAAATTCAACTGTTGAAGATACCACTAAAGATATTATAAACGGAGCCATAACTGTCTTAGGTTTTATATACATTGATACAATTAAACCAAAAATCACAAATGCCAAAATATTACCAACAACATTATATATAAATAAACTACTACCAACTTTATATCTAAATATTTCTGTAAAAGGCACTAAATTATAACCACTACCCTCATTAAGTTCTACTTTAGTAAGAAGTTGAAATAACAAAAATAGATAAACTATTGAAAGTATTCCAAAAAATTCTTTATAAAAAGCTCCCTTTTCTTTATGAGCTCTTAAATAAAAAAATCTCATACTAACTAAAGTAACAATAAATATTACAAGTATTGGCCAATTATCATTTAAAACTGCCCTTATGGTATTTAGAAACATCCTAATCAATCCTTTTCAATCACTATTTCTTTTTGAGTACTTATAAGTTCTTTAACAACCACAAATACCTCTATATCCATTGTACTATTATTTTTAACTTTTTTCAAAACTTTTTTATCAATTATGGTATCTTTTTTAGTTAATTTTTTTTCTACAGTTTGAATTACCTTTTCTATGCCAACATTTAAAGCTTCTTCTTCGCTATATTCCTTCTCTATTTTTTTGACACTTACTTGCTTATCAAGATATAAACCAAAATCAAACACTTTAAGTAAAGTTTTATAATTACTTTCAAAACTATCTAATCTATTTTTAAATATTTCATGTTTCGTTCCATCATATTCCCAGACTAAATTATATCTTTTTTTCTTCTCTTTTTCATATTCATCATACTTAAAAGGAATACTTGCACTACCTGTATACCAAGTCGTAGCATAAACTTCACCAGCTGCACAAGTATATCTTTTATCCTCTTCATTATATTTAACTACTCCACTAATTAAGGTATCGCCATCCTTTACATAATCATTTATTAAAACTAAAACATCACCGTTTTCTACCTTAATATCACTAATAACTCCACTTTTTTTAGCAACAACATCACAGACTTTATCAACTTTATTAGTATCAGTAATAATTCTTTCTTCTATTTTAACACTTAAAACCATTCCCTTAACTTCAAACTCAATCCAATCAAGTTTATCAGGGTATTTATCAAGGATATTTTGCTTTATTGCTTCAAGTTTTTTATAACTTTTCTTAAAACTTAAAACCTTTATTCCATAACTATCAAGTTCATCTTTAATAAGCTCCCGAATATTACTATTTTCATGAACAATATTTATTTTAACAATTAAATTTTCTAAACAAAGAAAAACTAGTAATCCCACCGCTAAGCTTATTACAAATATTTTTTCTTGCTTTATATTTTCAATTAATTTATTTATTCCAGTATTTCTTACAATCTTAAATTTATAACTAATAATATACTTACTTATCTTTTCATAATCTTTTTTTGTAACCTTTAAATAAAGAACCTTTTCTATGTATTTAACTTCATATATTTTTATTGATAATTCTTCTATTTTTCTGATCAATCTATAATAATTATCACATTTACTACTTATCCACACAATATTTTTATTCATAAGTAATACCTACATTCTTTATTCTACCTTTAATAAGAATTTCATTTGGCATCATCTTAGTTATAAACAAATCTTCACCTTTTATTTCTAAACTAAACTTTTCCATTTTTAAAACAATTAGTTTACTAGTTAAACTAACTAAATCTTTACAATTAAAAACATGAATATATGTATCATATATGGATATAAAATAATCTTTATCATATAAAAAATTAATAAGGGTATCTTTAATATGCATAAGCTTCACCTTATTAATTATATGATTATTAGTTCTTTTTAATCTCCAAGAATTCTTACCTACGGACAGTTTTTATAAATTAAAAATTTGATATAACTATTATGTTATATCAAATCATTCTTAAACCCTTTTAAAATGGCAATTCTAATGTTAAAATAATAATATCAAAAAAATAAAAAGGAGTTGCCATGAATAAATTATATAACACTCAAGAGAAAATTACAAATGAAATTCGTGAATTTTTAAAAATTAATATTTCAAACTTGCGAAAAACTCAATTAAATATCATTCCAGAAATATTAAAAGTAATGGACTATATTTAGAAGCTATTAACAATGCAAGTGAAAAAGAATACAACACAATGTACACTATGGCTTGTACTGTTGTACTTTTTCTAACTATTATTGGGGCAGATTATTCTAAAAATACTAAATGTTATAAAAATGAAAAAATAGTTACACATAAAGTGTATAAAGATAAAGGAAAAGTAAGAGTTATGTCAATATTTAAAATTGGTTTAACACTATTTCATCGAGCCATAAACATAACCAAATATATTAGATTACCAATAAAATTTATTCTATATGACATATAAGGTTTTAACTTTGACATTTCTATCACTTTCTATAATAACATTTATATAACATTTTAACTATAAAATATTTATGACATTTTATATTGACATTTACAACTTTTTTTGCGTGAAATAATTTCTATTTTATTAGAAACAATGAGTAAAAATGTTGTTTTTATAACTTTTTATATAATTTTAGCATCTTTATAACTCAAAAAATGAGGCAAATCGTTCAACACTGGTCGAACGTTTTATCTCTTTTTATTAGGTTTTACCGATGTTTTTTCAAAACTGTCCGTCAATCAGTTTACCAAAATCGGATCAGCGGCGCTGCCACTCCCCGACACATAGGTTATGGAAGATGAAAGATTGAAGGACGGGCGAACAAAAGTATTGCCGCTACTCACGATGTAGCTGCCCACGTAACCATCGCTGCTCACTTCGAACGCAAGGTTCGAAACGGCCGCACGAGGGGAAATCGTCCATTCAGTATATCCCTTATACATCCAATTTGATCTTGTGGCTGCTCTATAGTCTGATGTTGCTCCACTTGAACTATATCCTGAATATGTCCAGTATGTTGGACTTGCTGCATACATATAGTCACTTACATACATTAAGCCTATCTTCGCACTATATTCTGTTTTACCATCTGTTGTATTTGTTGTTACTGGACTTACTATTTCATTTTGATATGCTGTTTTGGCTGGTTGCTCTGCTATATTTTTCCATGTATTTCCTCCAACCTTCCATGTTGTATCTGCTATATTACCTTTTGTTGTTTCATCAAAGATATTTATAAATTCATTATTTAAATATGTATTTAGACTTGATGTTGACCACGTATTCTTATTATTACTATCCCATGCTTTATTTCCTACAGATGTTGATTTGATTAGTTTTACTCTTTGTTCTGTTTGATTTTCTCCAACTTTATCCCCAAATACTCCAATTATTCTATACAAGTTATCTGTTGGACATGATGTTGCTGTACTTCCAAAGCATACATAATTATTTGGATTTGCTCCGGCATATCTATAACTATTGTCACCTGCTCCATTTGTTAGTGTACTATCATGATAATAAATATTATTTTCCCCTTGCGTTCCTGTATATAGTGACTTTACATAATCTGCCAAGATAATTGAAGTTATTTCAATTGTTTTAGAAATTATTTCACTATTTTTGCCATTTGAATCTTGTACATAGGCTTTTATATTATAAGTTCCATTATTTAATCCAGTAAAAGTATATGTATTATTTGCACTTTGCACATAAGAAACACCATTATCTTTTGAATATAAATATTTTGCTATCGTTCCTGTTCCAGCTGTTGCATCAATTGTTATAGTAATTGAATTTCCATTTGATGTTATAGAATAATTATTTATAGTTATGGGATTATATTTGTCAAAATATACATAACACTTATCTGATTTATTACCATTCATAACAACTCTTTTATTTGTATCATCCCAGGATAATTTTCCACCATTTTCACATTTTGATAGTTCTGTATTAAACACATATCCTTCTGTTGGCCATTCACTTCCTGTGGTCATCTCATAATTACCTGAGTTTGCTTCTGTTTCAAGCATCATTGATAATGAATTTTCATGTTTAATTACACTAGCTTCTGTATCGACATTAATAATATCCTCAATATTAGATGTTTTACAAATTGCCACACCAATGTAGACCAAAACTACCCCAATTAATAGTAAAAAAACATTCTTTTTCATAAAGTAACCTCATTTATATACAACCTATTTTAGGTTATCTAATACTATTATAACTTATTTTAAGTTATAAATCAATAACTTGTTTTAAGTTATGGTATTGTTTTAAAGGTGATATAAATATGAACAGATTAAAAGAACTTCGTGAAGACAAAGACTTAATTCAAAAAGATGTTGCTAAATATCTAAACATGAGCCAAACTGGATATTCTCAATATGAAACTGAAACAAACGACATACCTACAGAAATACTAAGAAATCTAGCAGATTATTATAATACTAGCATAGATTACATGCTATATAGAACAGATGAACGTAAACCTTATCCTAAATCAATTTTAAACAACAAAAAATAACTTCTTATTTTTATAATACTTTTCCTTCTTTGTAGCAAGCATAAATATACGATGGATTTTCATAATAAATACTATTACCACACTCTACAAATTAGCAACAATTTATCTCATTTTTTTATTGACATTTGTATGAACTAGTGGTATATTGTTACTGGATGAACAAACTGAGGCTTTCGAATTAGACGAAAGGTTTAGTCATCTAAGCAAGAAATTGCTTATAAGTCTTATTGTTATATTGTAGAAAAGGCTACAAATAATATTAAACAAAGAAAGCAACAAATTTAAAAACATATTTGTTGTCTTTTTTTATAAAAAAAAGAACGTCTCCGTCCCTTTTAAATCCACTTTGAAATATAGATAACTCTCGTAGTATATTCTTCATAATTATCAAAAATCTTAATAATTGAACGAATAATTTCTTTTAAAATATCTTTAGCATCTTTTTTAATTCTAATTTGCACAATTTGTTTTTGCATTTCTTTTCTAAATAAATAATCATCAATATATTTACTAACAACCTTATCTAGGTTAATAACACTTTCAACATCTTCAGGATTATTTATATCAATTCTAAAAATATATTCTTGATAAAGTTTAATTAACTTTTTAGATATAATATCATCTTCATAAGGGCTAAATTCTATTATTTTATAAAAATTTGGACATAAACCAATAATTTGTTTATTTGTGTACATACCATCACCATCTTTATTGTTAACCTAAGTGTACTACATTTATAAATATTTGTAAATACCTAAAATAAATGTTATAATAAATTTATAAAAATGGAGGTTCGAAATGACTAAGAGAAGAAAAATAAAAAAAGGAGTTTACTACATTTTAATATTAATCATTTTAATAATCGGAGGCACCATCTTTGGTAATTACAAATATAAAGAATATAAATATCATCAAACATATGAGTATAAATTACTAGAACACGGTTATAAAGCTGATGAAGTAAGTAAAATACTAGATAATTTCAGTGAAAAAGATTATAACTATTTTCTAAATAATGAAGTAAATGAAAATTACTTAAAGTTAATGGAAGAAAAATATTTTTTAAAAAAGAACTTTTATAAATACATTGATTATATGAATCAAAACAAAAAGTTAGATTTAAGTACTATAATTAGAAATATAAATATCCATTTAGATAATAAGTTTTATGAAGTTGAATTTAACACAGATACAAGCAAAGATACAAGTATGCTAGTAAATAAATATTACCTACTTGGAAGTGACTATGAACCAAATGATTTAGTAACAATATCTCAAACATACTCATGGGGAGATAAAGGAAGTCAAAAAGCTAGAAAAGTAACTTATGATGCATTTTTAGAAATGTGGAATAGTGCTAAAGAAGAACAAGGATATTACTTAATGGTTAGTTCTTCATATAGATCATATAATGAGCAAGAAATAGTATATAATAATTATAAAAATACTCGAGGACAAAAATATGCCGATAGCATTGCAGCAAGACCCGGCTCATCTGAACATCAAACCGGCCTTACCCTTGATATATTTAGCAAATCAAACAGTAATAAAAACACATTCAAAGACACTGAAACCGCCAAATGGTTAAAAGATAATTGTTACAGATTTGGATTTATTCTAAGATATCCTGAAGAACTAGTAAAAGTAACTGGTTATAACTACGAGTCATGGCACTTTAGATATGTAGGAAAAGAAATAGCAAAATATATTCATGAAAATAATATTTCTTTTGAAGAATATTACGCTTATTTCATAGAAAAATGAGTTTAGTTTAAAATCTAAGCTCATTTTAATTTTATCCTAGATAAATACTTTTCATTATTTTCAAAAAAAGTAGGATTAAGTTCAAGTTCAACATTTGAAATATTTCCTATTACTCTTTTAGTTTGTCTTATAACCTTAAAAATTTCCATATCTATAAGAGGTTCAATCATTTCCGCGTATATTTCATTTGTAGTCTTTTTATCATTAAATCTATTATAAATAACTCCAAAATCCGCAAGAGTTTTGGCGCCATTCATTGTTAAAAAATAATGAAGAGTTTGAAAATCCATTCCATTTAATTTACATCCACTTGATGAAGCAATATCTTGCATAATATGTTCTTTTTCTAGTTCTAGTTTTAACGTATCAAGCATCATTTCTAAAAAATATGTAATATCACATTTTTCTTTAGCATCTTTAATAATTTTATCATATTTAGAACCTTTAAAACTAATGCCACGATTAAATATTATATAAGGATAAGCTTGTTTTTTTAGTAAATACCACATAGCCATAGTTCTACTTGTTCTACCATTAACATCAAAATAAGGATGAATATAAACAAAATAAAAATGCATAATTTGTGATTTAATATACTCATCTATTTGTGATAAATTGCTGGTTTTATTAACAAAAGCAAAATAATGAAACATAAGCTCATTTATAGCACTAAACGATACACCTTCAGATAAATCTAAATCTAAACGACCATTTTGAAGTATATAAACTGCCCTTTCCCTATATAAAGGTCCCATATTTTCTCTATCATATTCACATAAAAGATTTTCGCTTAAAATTTGATATAACTCATGAAGATGTTCAGCATCCATTTTTCGATGATGTAAAATATAATAATATCCATGATAAAGATTTAAAATTCTTTGTTTAATTTCAATATCTTTAATAGTATCAACTTTTCTTTTAATAACGGATTCGATTAATTCTAAATCATCACCATAACCTTCAACTAAATTATTAGCTTTAAGTTCATGTGAATACATCATTTTTCTAGCAAAAGCTAAATTATTCATACTTTTATCCCATTCTAAAAATTCTTCAAGTTCATCTTTAGATTTTTGAAGTGGTTCACTTCTATAATAAAATCTTGGTCCATTTTCTTTAGGTAATTCCAAATAATTTCTTTTTTGCATAAACATCCCCCTAAAAGTGTTAATTATTATACATTTTTTACATTACTTAGTCAATTGAAATATCATAGAAAAATTTCTCGTTATACCCATGCCTGTATTGGGATGATTATGTGTGTAGGATAAATCAGCTAAGTAGCATACTACTAAAATAGTACATATAGCAATTTTAATATAATTAGGAATTTTTTTATAAACAGTATCTAAAAGTGGTGCAAAAATATAAGTAAATCCAAAACCACCTAGACCAAATAAAATTAAACCTTCAAGACATATTCTCCCATTAACATTTAAAAAGTAACCACTATAATCCCAATATTTCAAATGTTTTACATATTCAAGATACATACTAGTACCATATTCAACTATTCCACATAACGTAAAAGCTAAAATAAATAAAAGCCAAGGTTTGTCACGATATTTTTTAAGTAAAAGTAAAATTAATACTCCACCCCAACCATAAACTGGAAGCCAAGGGCCATACATCGTACCACGATTAACAAATCTCCCTAATTTTATAAACTCTAAAAAAACCTCCCAAACCCAACCGAAACAAGCAAATGTAAAGAAAAATAAAATATAAGTAATAAAATCATAATTTTTATTATAATCGATTTTTATTGTTTTTTTATTTTTAATATAAGGATACTCATCATAAATAGGTTCCCGTATATTAAGATTACTATCATTTAAATCACCTAAATTATATTTGTTCCTAATTTTCATATAATACTCACTAAAAATCAAATTTTTATAAGCATCAGAATAAAAAATTTCACTAATTCTAAAAGTAAATATTCCTAATAAATCCCAGCCAATCAAAGATAAATCCATTTTAAATAAATTGAATTTTTCACCATTAGTTAATTTTTTAGATAATAAGAAAGCGTCTTTTCTTTTAATATTTGGATTTTCGGCTAAAATATAAGGTATCATGCGATATTCATAGTATTTTATAAAACCACCAATAATTGTTAAAAACCACAAAACCTGATAAACAAATTTGTTAAATAAAATAAAAGCTATATGAAAAGTCTTTTTCATTTTATAAGGAAACAAAACTCTTTCAATCTTCGTTTCATAATATCGTCTTTTTTCAAGAAAATAACGATTTCTACCAACTTCAATAGATTTAAAGAAAAGCCAATTTATAATCCAAAAAGATAAACCACTTATAAGGATTATTATTCCAGCACTAATTTTATTTCCAAGTATCAGCTTATTGATACCATTAAAAAGAGTAATCATTATGTTACCATTATTTAATGTTTCATTGACAAGATATGAAAGAACACCATATCTATATTTTTCCTGAATTTTTCTTTGAAGTGATTTATTAAATTCTGAATCTATAGTTGTAGTTCGGGGAAATTCTAAATTAGTATTGTTTGTTATTTTATTTACTATATTAAATGTAGTTGATGCTTCTGTAATGTTTTTTGTTGTATAAGATAAACCGCCGGATAAAATTATAGAGCAAATAAAAGCCACAATAATATTTCTAAAATAATGAATTTTCAGTGACTTTTTAGCTTCATTTTTTAAAAACTTTCTTTCATTCATAAAAGTACACCCACTTCTAAGTTTTTATTGAAACTATTATACTATGAACATGGGTGGTTGTAAATATTAATTAAATGCAATTTCTGTATCAATATTATCATCTAAAATAGCTATAATTAAAAATATAATCCCACTAATTAGAATTAAAAATGAGCCAATGAAAGAAGCATAGCGCAAAATTATTTTTTTCTTTGAGTCAAAAGAAGTTAATTTTTTAATATCTTCGTGTGAATCTATTGTAAAATAATAATATATAATGAGTAAAATAGTAAAAATTAAAATCATTAAAGCTTGGTACTGTTTTTTAGAATTTTCACTTTTATTGATAATATAGTCTGTTTCTTTGCAGTTTGCATACCAACTTAAAATAATAATACCTATGTAAATTATCCAAATATAATTTTCAATTTTTATATCTTTTAAACGACTTAAATCTTCACCCATAATAAATTATATTAAAGAAAAAGAAGAAAATATTTAAATTTGTTTATTTTCTTCTTTAGGAGTTTCCTTTACAATATCATTTACTTTTAAATCTATTTTATCAAATAATAATGGAATGTCTTCTTCACTTATGACAAATGTTGTTTCGCGGTTACGAAGTTTGCCTCGGTTTTCTCCAGTATAATACGGATACATTTTAAGATCCACTCCAATTTTTCCGTTTTCCAGTAAATCAATAAAATTTTTGAAAGATTTTAAATAATACAAATTCATATTGGTATATTTAAAATATTCAGAATTTGTAGATTTTAAAGTTTTTTTCCACGCATGAATAATTGCTAGACATGATAACTTGGTTGTTAACCTTAATTCAAGTTCATCAAATGACCAAGACATATTGTTATTTACCATTTTTTTATCCCAATTATTGTATAAAAGAAGATCAACGCGTTTTTTCTTGCGATCAACATTCAATTTAAAAGCATACTTTCGATGGGTATTAGAAAATTTTGTGGCATTAATAAAGTCATATAATTCTCTTTCACCTTCGTTACGAGTTCTTTTCCAAGAACACTTTTCATAAAGCTCATTCATCACATTAGGTCTGTTATCAAGAACAGCACTAAATAGCCTAATTGGATATGTGCTTGTAGCGAGTTTAGTTTTTAACTCAATTCCGTAATAGTCTGGTAAAGATTTTGCATCCTCCTTCTTACCTAGTAGGTACTCTAGTGTTGTTCCAGCAGCACTTGTACCTTTTCCTTGGCTCTTTACCCAACCTTTACATTGGATTAAATAAAACTCAATCAATAATTTTTTTACATTTTCTTCTATTTTTGGCTTCATAGTTAATTATTATAGCACTTCGAAAACGCGAAATTTGCTGTTTTTTGTCACGAGCATCGAATTTGTTTATTTTTTTGCAAATTTTATTGTTTTTTTATGAAAAAATTTAAATTTAAAAGAAAAAATATAAAGAAAAACATTTAAAAAGACAAAAATAAGAAAAAAATTGGCATAAAATATTGACTTTAATAGAATTATTGTAATATAATGTAAATGCACTAGAAGAATACGCGCCCATAGCTCAACTGGATAGAGCGTTAGACTACGGATCTAAAGGTTGGGGGTTCGAATCCCTTTGGGCGTACCAATTTTTTTATAAATATTTTCGAGAAGTAGCACAATTTGGTAGTGCACTAGGTTTGGGACCTAGGGGTTGCAGGTTCAAATCCTGTCTTCTCGACCAGATTTGAAACAAAAAACTAGGATAACCTAGTTTTTTTCATGCAACCCCTAGTCCTTAAAGAAACTATTTAAAAAAAACAAAAAAATTGGCAGCTAAAAGCATAAAACTACAAAATCTAAAGTAAAACAAAAATTATTTTACAAATATTCAAAAAAAGACTAGTATTTTTTTTCAAATATGTTAAAATAGTATATGTAAAGGAAATAATTCCTTTACCAAGCATTAATTGGAGAAAGTGGATTCTATCCACAAAGAAGGAGTACGACAACTTTCTTCTTTTTATTTTCAAAAAATATACAAAAAAAATACATAAGATTACGAATAATTTACAAAAAAATTATTTAAAATATGCCAATATAATAAGAATTATTAAAAAAATAGATAAAATTTGTAAAAATTACTTGCATTTGCGTCTGCCTTCTGGTATAATCTTAATTGTCATCGAGACATGGGCGCTTAACTCAGTTGGTTAGAGTGTCTGCCTTACAAGCAGGATGTCATAGGTTCGAGTCCTATAGCGCCCACCATTTTATTTATATTTTGCCGACATAGCGTAACTGGCAGCGCAACTGACTTGTGGGATAGAAGTAATATATACTTTTTTGAACTATCTTGCACCCTTAGTTGGAAACAATTAAGGTGGACATCGCTAATTCGGGGAACTCTTCATAATAAATATTATTATATGACAATCCCGAGCTAGGTTGTATAACCAAGTGTAGAGACTTTATACGATGAGCCTAAGTTCTTTAACGAATATGGTTAAGAGAAAGTCCAGACTACAAACACATATGTGGTAGTGAAAACTATAGTAGTATGAATCAGTAGGTTGGGAGTTCGACTCTCTCTGTCGGCACCATTTTTTTGGGGAGATAGCGAAGTGGTCAAACGCGGCAGACTGTAAATCTGTTCCTTCGGGTTCCATAGTTCAAATCTATGTCTCCCCACCATTTATTAAAATTGCCTCGTAGCCAAGTGGTAAGGCATCAGACTTTGACTCTGACATTCCGCCGGTTCGAATCCTGCCGAGGCAGCCATTTTATATTTTTGTTTTTGGTTCGTTAGCTCAGTAGGTAGAGCATTTGACTTTTAATCAAAGGGTCCTGGGTTCGAATCCCAGACGAGCCACCATTTAAAAATCAAAAGTCCTTATGGACTTTTTTTTATGGTTGCTCGTCCCTTTTGATTAAAAGTAAAACAAAAAAAGTCAAGTAATTTATTCTTGACTAATTTCACCATCTAAACTAAAACTTTTAGCATCTGTTATTTTAACTTGCACAATCTTACCAATTAATTCATTTCCACCAACAATATTAACTAATTTCATCGTATCAGTATAACCATAAACTTTATTATTATCTTTTTCACTAATGCCATTTACTAAAACTTCAACAACTTTTCCAACCAACCTTTGATTACTTTCTAAAGAATATTTATTAACAAGATTATTTAGTTCTTGTAATCTTTTTTCCTTAACTTCCATTGAAACTTTATCTTCCATTCTAGCCGCCGCTGTACCTTCTCTTGGTGAGAAAATAAACGTATATGCACCATCATACTTACAATAATTTACAATATCTAAAGTTTTTTTAAAATCCTCATCAGTTTCATTTGGAAAACCAACAATAATATCTGTAGTAATAGCAACATCTTTAACTTTGTTTTTAATTTGGTCAAAAAGCTTTTTATATTCATCAATTGTATATTTTCTATTCATTTTTCTAAGAATATCATCGCTACCTGATTGAATTGGCAAATGAACATAAGGCATAATATTATCATATTTTGCAATAACATCAATCATTTTATCTGTAAAATTCCATGGATGTGAAGTTACAAATCTAATTCTTGGAATACCTATTTTTGCTACTTCTTCCAAAAGTGTTGCAAAATCATAACCCAAATCTAAATCTTTTCCATACGCATTAACATTTTGTCCAAGTAAAGTAACTTCCATATAACCTTGTTCTTTCAAATTGCTAACTTCCTCAAGAACTTCTTCCATCTTACGACTTCTTTCCCTACCACGAGTAAAAGGAACAATACAATAGGTACAAAATTTGTCACAGCCATAAATAATATTTATCCACGCACTGATTTTAGAATCTCTATTATATTTTACATTTTCAAAAACAACATCGCTATTAGAATAAACTTCAATATTTTGAGTTTTTTTATTATTAGCTTCCTCAATCAAATTAGGAAGTTCATTTAAATTATGAGTACCAATAACAATATCAATATATTTATGTCTATTATGTATTTCTTCAATTTCATTAGGTTTTTGCATCAAACAACCCGTAACCGCTATAATTAAATTTGGTTTTTCTTTTTTTAAATGTTTGCACCTTCCCAAATAACCGAACACTTTATCTTTAGCATTTTCTCTAATGGCACAGGTATTAAGAACAACAATGTCCGCTTTTTCTAATTCATCAACAGCTTCATACCCTAGACTTTCTAAATAATATTTAATTTCTTCTGAGTCATGAACATTCATTTGACATCCATAAGTCCTTAAGAAATATTTTTTTCCTTTATAAATTGGCTTAATATTTATATTTAATCTTTCTTCTTTAACCAATACTTTCTTTCTATCTGCAGCAACAGCTAAATTTGGTAAATTCATAAAACACCTTCCCTTCAAAACATTATTTTACCATAATATTTAAATTAATGAAAGCTGTTTTGGTTAATTAATAGGAATATAGTTATGGAAGTAAATAAGTACAAATAAAATAATAAAATATTAACCAAAACCCGCTTTCAGGTAATCATTTTAACATCTATTTTTTATATTTCAACACTTTCGACAAAACATGTCAAAAAGTGACCCACTAAAATGCATGAGTTTACGCATCTATACAAAAAATCAAGAAAACTATTTACGCTTTCTTGATAATATCATTGTTTCTTCTTGACACAATATCTGTACACCGCCATATTTTTGGTACAATACATTAACTAAATTTTCACTAAATACTTCGTTTAAATTATTACTTCCATTTAAATAACAATAACCACCATTATACCAAGAATAAAGCAAATAAAGTAAATAATCTTCTTTTTCTTCATCAGATAATGTGCTAAATATTGATGACGATTTATCTAAAATTATTAACTCTTCACCATTAAATTTAAAAAATATATTCATAGGTCTACTATTCCAAAAATAACCAATAAAATACATTTTTTCTTCATCATAAGTTCTGCCTATATTATTTTTATCAACTTTTTCTTGAAACTCTAACACAGGAAAATCTCTATAAATATCTTTTTTTACTTGTTCATATTCATCACACAAACATTCTAATTTAATCCAAGTATTCAAAACATTTATAATAGGAATATAGTCCATAATACCAGCTTTTGTAAAAAAATTTAGATCAAGTAATTCATCAACTTGCATTTTTAATCTTTTACTTAAATTTTTATAATTATTGATTATAAATTTATTAATTTTATTTCTTACTATTTTAGTAAAAACCACCGTGGAAAACCAAAATCCAATACTAAAAAACATGGTAATCCCCCTCTTTTTATATTATTTTTTTTGTGAAACAATAACTTCCAAACCACCCATATAAGGTTGTAAAACTTCTGGAACTTTTATACTTCCATCTTTTTGATAATTATTTTCTATTAATGCAATAAGCCCTCTCGGAGTTGCAACACAAGTATTATTCAAAGAATTTAAGTAGTAATTTCCTTTTTCTCCTTTAACTCTAATACCCAATCTTCTTGCTTGTGCATCACCCAAGTTAGAACAAGAACCAACCTCAAAGTATTTTTGTTGTCTAGGGCTCCAAGCTTCAATGTCGCAAGATTTAACTTTCAAATCCGCTAAATCACCACTACAACATTCAAGTTGTCTAACAGGTATATCCATATTTCTAAATATTTCTACAGTATATTTCCACATCTTATTATACCAATCCATTGCTTCTTCTGGTTCGCATAAAACTATCATTTCTTGTTTTTCAAATTGGTGTACACGATAAAGCCCACGTTCTTCAAGACCATGAGAGCCCCCTTCTTTTCTAAAGCATGGTGAATAAGAAGTCATTTTGATAGGTAAATCACTTTTTTTTAGCATTTGACCTTGGAACTTACCAATCATTGAATGTTCGCTTGTACCAATAAGATATAAATCCTCACCTTCAATTTTATACATCATAGCTTCCATTTCCGGAAATGACATAACACCAGTAACGACACTGCCATGTATCATAAATGGTGGCACACAATAAGTAAAACCTTTTTTAATCATGTAATCACGAGCATAAGCAAGCATTGCTTCATGAAGTCTAGCAATATCTCCCATTAAATAGTAAAATCCTTCCCCACTTGTTCTTCCAGCAGCTTCTTTATCCATTCCATTTACACTAGCTATTATATCAGCATGATAAGGAATCTCATAATCTGGCACAATTGGTTCACCAAATTTTTCAACTTCAACATTTTCACTATCATCTTTTCCAATTGGCACACTGGCATCAATTATATTTGGAATAACCAGCATTCTATCTCTAATTTCTTTTTCTAACTTTTCTTCTTTTTCTTCATATTCAGCTATTTCATTATTGATGTTTCCAACTTCTAGCTTAATTTTTTCTGCTTCATCTTTTTTGCCTTCACGCATAAGACTCCCAATTGATGCACTTAAATCATTTCTTTTACTTCTAAGTTCATCAACTTTCATCTTACATTCACGATATGTCTTATCATACTCGTAAACTTCATCAACAAGTCCAAGTTTTTCATCTTGAAATTTTTTCTTAATATTTTCCTTAACCAAATCCCTATTTTCCCTTATTAATTTAATATCTATCATATTTTTCCCTCCAAAACAAAAAGAATAGCCCAAAAGAAGTCATTTTTCTGACGGTGCCATTCTTTATTTAACTCTATTTTAATAACGGTTTTTTAACCGAGACAAATGCCCAACTCCAAAGGTAGATTTCATTATTTCCACTAACTCTTTTTCACCACCCAAGAGCTCTCTACATAATATCAATAATTACTTATCCTTTTTCTTCGTTTTTACAAAACTAATATACCACAAATTATTTATTAATGCTAGTATTTTTAATAATTTTCTGCTTTTAATTCAAAGAAACTTTTTGGATGACCACAAATTGGGCATACTTCCGGAGCATCTTTACCAACCACAATATGACCACAATTACGACAAATCCAAATACATTCTCCATCTTTACTAAATACTAGTTTTTCATCAATATTTTTTAAAAGTTTACGATATCTTTCTTCATGAGCTTTCTCAATCTTAGCTACACCTTCAAAAAGATTAGCAATTCTATCAAAACCTTCTTCACGAGCAACATTTGCAAATTCAGCATACATATCTGTCCATTCATAGTTTTCTCCATTTGCAGCATCTTCCAAATTTTCTTGAGTACTAGGTACACTTCCTCCATGCAATTCTTTAAACCACATTTTAGCATGTTCTTTTTCATTATTTGCAGTTTCCTCAAAAATTGCAGCTATTTGTTCATATCCATCTTTTCTAGCTTTTGATGCATAATAAGTATACTTATTACGAGCCTCACTTTCCCCAGCAAAAGCTGCCATTAAATTAGCTTCAGTTCTACTTCCTTTTAATTCCATAATTATCCTCCTTCTGGCAATCCTCACAAATGCCCTTTAGAACTATTTCATAATCATCAACCAAATTTCCATTATATTCTTTAACCCTAGGAATCTCCAAATCAAAGACATCAATTATTTTAAGACATTTTTTACAAACAAAGTGATAATGTGGAATAATTTTATCATAATGTTTTACTCCATCAACCATTATTACTTGTATAGCACTTTCATTTTCTAAGCTTCCCAAATTACGATAAACAGTACCCAAACTAATATTAGGTATGCTCATTCTAGCAAGCTTGTAAACTCCAAATGCATCTAAATGATTATCACTATTATTTATAATATCTAAAACCACTTTTCTTTGCTTTGTATTTTTCATAAAGCCTCCTAAATAGTAATGATTACTATTTAAGTATATCACACATTCAACCTTAAATCAATGCATAATTAATTAATTTTCCCATATATTTAACTAGAAAGGAATGGTAATAATGGAAATTCTAAAGGTTTCATCAAAATCTAACCCAAGCAAAGTAGCTGGTGCCATTGCCAACATTTATCGTGAACAAAAGGAAGTTGAAATTCAAACTGTTGGAGCTGGTTCTTTAAATCAAGCTATTAAAGCTATTGCCATCTGCCGAGGCTTCGTAGCTCCAACTGGCGATAACTTAGTGGTCATTCCAGCATTCAATGACATAATAATAAATGGTGAACAAAAAACAGCTATCAAACTTATTATTACAAACAAATAACGGACTTTTAATCCGTTATTTTATTTTTATTGAAATCACAAGGGGATCAAATAGTTCCAGCATTCCATGTATAAGGAAGAAATAGCCAAGAACAAGAACTTGTATATCATTTTCATAATATAAATTCATCGCCGTAAGAAGTCCAGTTAAGATAAACAAAACCAAACATATTACTTCAAATATCCACATCTTATTTTTTCTATCATTATAATAATCTCCTTTTTTTAGCTTAATAAGTGATAATAAAATTATCCAAATAAGTAAGCATAAAGCTAAATACCATGGAACTTTATTAATATCCAAATACATAGCAACACCAAAAACCACTATAGATGCTAAACTAGTAAAAAGACCTTCATAGTCACCACTTTTACATGTAAGCATAAACTTAATCATATTAAGAATAGTATATACCCCAAGCACTCCAAGAAATATAATTTTTACCTTCACAAAATGAAAAAGTGGAAACAAAAGCATAACACTTCCACAAATAATTAAAAACACAGATGTAATTAAATCAACTAATTGTTTTTTCATCATAAGATTTTACCTCCACTTCAATTATAGCACAAAAAAGAGAATAAAAACATTATTTTCCATTCTCTATTATATTTTTTATCATTAAAGCCGTATTTTCAACACCTAAAGTATCAACATTTACAGCTAAATCATAATTACCTACATCATTCCATTTTTGATTAGTATAATATTCATAGTGTTTAGCTCTTCTTTTATTAACTTTATTTATTTTATTTTTAGCCCTTTCCACATCAATTCCATAATACTTAGTAACTCTATCAATCTTTTTATCCATACTACTATATAAGAAAACATTATATACATCTTTTTTATCTTTCAAAATATAATCCGCGCATCTACCAATAATAACACAATGCTTCTTAGCAAGAATTGGGTCCAAAATAATATTTAATATAGCTCCACTTAATGTTGCAATCATATCATATTTTAGACTTCCATCAGCTCTAATTATTCCATTAAGACCTTGACCAATTACATAAAAAGGTATTCCTATCAAAATAACAGTTAAATAATCATTAGCAAAATCAATTATAGCACATTTTATTTTTTTATGTAAGCAAAAATTTACAAATTTAACGAACCATTCCCACTAATCTTTCATAATTTTTTCTTGAAAGTCCAAACACTGAATTAAATTTTCCACTTGGAAGAACCATATCCTCACCATTATTTTCAATATATTTCTTTCTCATCTTAATTTCTTCTAAACTAAGAGTTAAAATTGATGCACTTTTAATAACAACTGAAAGCACACCTAGTTCATTTAAATAAGGCAAAACAACTTCCAAATATTTAACATTTTTATTAACAACAAGCACAGTTAAATATTCTTTACCAAAATTAGATTTCACATATATTATTGATTTTTTAAGTTCTTTAAAAGATTGTAAAAAAATACTTGGCAAAATACTAATTCCTTCTTTATTACATAAATTAACAATGTTTTCAAATTCTTGAGCATTTCTAATAAACATACTATTTATAACTTCTAAATTATATTTTTTGCACAAACTAATTATCATCTTTATTTCATCAGGTTCTTGCTTCAAAATATTTCCCTTTATTTCGAGTCCATATTCCTTACAAACCTTAATAATTTCTTCTAAAACATCTGCATTTTTATAAAAACAACTTCCCGTCACAGGTACATCATATTTTTTACAAACAAGTATTATCTTTTCCAACTCCGAGCTTGTTTTCATAAACATACTACCCGTCATAGATAATCCATATTTTTCACAAATTTTTACTATCTTTTCTATCTCTTCACTAGGTTTATTAAAAACATTTCCACTTAAAGCAACGCCATATTTTTTACATACTTTTATTACCTTTTCAATATCTTCACACTTTTTAAAAAACACACTACTTGTAATAGGCACTCCATTATTTTGACAAAGTTCAATTATTTTTACTATTTCAAAAGCACTTCTACTAAAAACATTACTAGTCACTTTTACTTTATACTTGTTACATACTTTTATTATATTTTTTATTTCTTCCGCCGATTTAGCAAAAATACCATCACTTATATCAATATGTTCTTCTTTACATAAAAGTATTATTTTTTCTACTTCTTCCGGTGTCTTATAAAGCATACTATTCATAAGCTCTATATTATATTTTTTACACAATTTTATTATATTTTCTATTTCATCGGCTTTTCTTAGAAACATTCTACTATTAATTTTCACATTATTTTTCTTACATACTTCTATTACTCTTTTAACTTCTATATCACTCAATCTAAACATTGTACCATAGATATCAACACTTTCTTTATTACATGTATTAACTATATTTTGTACTTCATCCGCAGTTCTAAAAAATATTCCATTACTTAGTTCTAATCCTATTCTTTTACACAAATATATTATTCTCTCAACATTAATTGCATCTTTTCTAAACATACCAGGATACAATTTTACTCCATGGTACTTACAAACTTTAACTATTTTCTTTACTTCACTTACATCTATATTTAAAATAGCTACCTGAAGAACAATATCCTTATCATCAATTACTTCTTCAAGTTTTTCTATTCTTTTTTTATTAACTCTAAGAACAGATAAGGTTTTATTTAGTCTATCTACACCATAATTTTCTATTACATAATCAAGTGTTTTCTTAAATTCTTCACTATCAGTACCTAATACATGTAAAGCCATATTTATTCTTTCAGGCAATATTTTCATTTTTAATAACGCATAATTTTGTTTAACATATGTTGCATTTTGATACAAAAGACTTGGACATTTCTCTATATTTCTTGGACTAATTTCACATTCACGCACTAAAAACTCAAGAACGCTTTTTATCCCTTGATATTCACCATATGTTAATACTTTATCATTCTTACTTATAACCTTATTTGCATCAACACCATATTCACTTAACAATTCATCTAACTCATAATTTCCAATCATAACTCCACCTGCATACCACATAATTTTTCATAATTTTTCTTTGAGAGGCCAAATACAGAATTAAACCTACCTGTTTTAGTTACCAGACTTTCTCCATGACTTTCTATATATTCTTTTCTTTCCATTATTTCATCCAAAGTCAACAACAAAATAGATGCACTTTTAATAACATACAGAAGTAAACTTAAAGAATCTAAATAAGGCAATACTTCTTGTAAATGTTTTACATTTTTATTAACCACCAAAGGAACTAAATATTGTTGGCCATAAACACTTTTTACATAATCAATTGAAGCTTGTAATTCATCTGCATTTTTATAAAATATACTACCCGTTATTAATATATTATTTTCTTGACAAATAGCAATTATCTTTTTTATTTCATCAACATTTTTTTGAAAAACACTGCCTGTTATCGAAATATTATTTTCTTTACAAACCTTTATTATTCTTTCTATTTCATCAGCTGTCTTATAAAACACACTACCTAATATTGGAGTATTGTTTTCTTGACAAATCTTTATTATTCTTTCTATTTCATCTGCTGTTTTTAAAAACACATTTCCTGTTATTGAAATATTATTTTCTTGACAAATAGCAATTATCTTTTTTATTTCATCAACATTTTTTTGAAAAACACTTCCCGTTATAGGAACATTATTTTCATTACATATTATAATTATTTGTTCTATTTCATCAGCAGTTCTTCGAAAAACATTTCCCATTATAGGAATATTATTTTTTTGACAAACCTTTACTATTCTTTCTATTTCATCTGACTTTTTTTGAAACACACTTGCTGTGATCGGAATATTATTTTCTTTACAAACCTTTATTATTCTTTCTATTTCATCTGCTGTTTGTCGAAAAACACTGTCTGAGATTAAAATATTATTTTCTTTACAAACCTTTATTATTCTTTCTATTTCATCAGTTGTTTGGCGAAAAAAGCTATCTGAGATTGAAATTTTGTTTTCTTTACAAACCTTTACTATTCTTTCTATTTCATCCGACTTTTTTTGAAACACACTTCCTGTAATCGGAATATTATTTTTTTTACAAAAAGTTATATCTTTTAATATATCAGCTATAGATAAACGGGATACTGCAGCTGAAATCACCAAAGACTTATCATTTAACATTTTTTCGATTTTCTTAATTCTATCAACATTAATAGCTAATATCGATGTTGTTCTATTAATATATCCCATTCCATAATTTTCTAAAACATAATTATAAGTTTCCTTTAAATCACTAGGATTTGCACATAAAACATGTAATGTAGTTTCAACATTACTTAAATTAACATTACTATTTTTTAAAAATTCATAATTTTCTCTGATATTTTGTGTGTTATATGAAAGTACACTTGGACATTTCTCTATATTTCTAGGACTAATTCCACATTCACGCACCAAAAACTCAAGAACATTTTTAATCTCTTGATACTCACCATACGTTAATACATTATCATTTTTTCTTACAACCTTACTTGCATCAACATTATATTTGCTGAGCAGTTCACCTAACTCATAACTTCCAATCATAAATTCACCTGCATACCACGTAATTTTTCATAATTTTTCTTTGAAAGGCCAAATACAGAATTAAACCTACCTGTTTTAGTTACCAGACTTTCTCCATGACTTTCTATATATTCTTTTCTTTCTATTATTTCATCCAAAGTCAACAACAAAATAGATGCACTTTTAATAACATATGGAAGTAAACCCAAAGAATCTAAATAAGGCAATACTTCTTGTAAATGTTTTACATTCTTATTAACTACCAGAGGAACTAAATATTCTTGACCATAAACACTTTTTACATAATCGATTGAAACTTGTAATTCAGCAACTTTTTTTTGAAACACACTGCCTGTAATCAGTATATTATTTTCTTGACAAATCTTAATTATTCTTTCTATTTCATCTGCTGTTTTCAGAAACACATTTCCTGTTATCGGAATATTATTTTTCTTGCATACCTTGATTATTTTTTCTATTTCATCTGCTGATTTTAAGAACACACTACCTAATATTGGAGTATTGTTTTCTTGACAAATCTTTATTATTCTTTCTATTTCATCTGCTGTTTTCAGAAACACATTTCCTATTATTGAAATATTATTTTCTTGACAAATAGCAATTATCTTTTTTATTTCATCAACATTTTTTTGAAAAACACTTCCCGTTATAGGAATATTATTTTCTTTACATATTATAATTATTTGTTCTATTTCATCAACAGTTCTTCGAAAAACATTTCCTGTTATTGGTATATTATTTTCCTTACAAACCTTTACTATTCTTTCTATTTCGTCCGCTGATTTTAAGAACACACTGCCTGTTATTGGTATGTTATTCTCTTTACAAACCTTAATTATTTGTTCTATTTCATTTGCTGTTTTTAAGAACACACCGCCTGTAATTAAAATATTATTTTCTTGACAAATAGCAATTATCTTTTTTATTTCTTCAACATTTTTTTGAAAAACACTTCCCGTTATAGGAATATTATTTTCATTACATATTATAATTATTTTTTCTATTTCATCAGCAGTTCTTCGAAAAACACCTCCTGTTATTGGTATATTATTTTCTTTACAAACCTTTACTATTCTTTCTATTTCATCCGACTTTTTTTGAAACACAATGACTGTAATCGGAATATTATTTTTTTTACAAAAAGTTATATCTTTTAATATATCAGCTATAGATAAACGGGATACTGCAGCTGAAATCACCAAAGACTTATCATTTAACATTTTTTCGATTTTCTTAATTCTATCAACATTAATAGCTAATATCGATGTTGTTCTATTAATATATCCCATTCCATAATTTTCTAAAACATAATTATAAGTTTCCTTTAAATCACTAGGATTTGCACATAAAACATGTAATGTAGTTCCAACACTGCTTAAATTAATGTTACTATTTTTTAAAAACTTATAATTTTCTCTGATATTTTGTGTGTTATATGAAAGTATACTTGGACACTTCTCAATATTTCTAGGGCTAATTCCACATTCATGCACTAAAAATTCAAGAACATTTTTAATCTCTTGATACTCACCATACGTTAATACATTATCATTTTTTCTTACAACCTTCTTTTCATCAACCCCATATTTGCTAAGCAATTCACCTAACTCATAACTTCCAATCATAACCTCACCCGCATACCACATAATTTTTCATAATTTTTCTTTGAAAGACCAAATATAGAATTAAATCTACCCGTTTTCGTTACTAGACTTTCTCCATGACTTTCTATATATTCTTTTCTTTCCATTATTTCATCCAAAGTCAACAACAAAATAGATGCACTTTTTATAACATACGGAAGTAAACCTAAAAAATCTAAATAAGGAAACACTTCTTGTAAATGTTTTACATTTTTATTAACTACCAATGGAACTAAATATTCTTGTCCATAAGCACTTTTTACATAATCAATTGAAGCCTGTAGATCTTCTGCATTTTTATTAAATAAACTGCCTGATATTATTATATTATTTTCTCGGCAAACTTTTACTATTTCTTCTATTTCATCTGCTGTTTTTTTAAACACACTACCTGTTATTGGTATATTATTTTCTTGGCAAATTTTTATTATTTTTTCTATTTCAGCTGCTGTTTTATAAAACACACTTCCTGTTATTGGTATATTATTTTCTTGGCAAACTTTAATTATTTTTTCTATTTCAGCTGCTGTTTTTAAAAACGCACTATCTATTATTGGTATGTTATTTTCTTGACAAACCTTTACTATTCTTTCTATTTCATCTGCTGTTTTTTTAAACACACTTCCCGTTATAGGAACATTATTTTCATTACATATTATAATTATTTGTTCTATTTCATCAGCAGTTCTTCGAAAAACATCTCCCATTATAGGAATATTATTTTTTTGACAAACCTTTACTATTCTTTCTATTTCATCCGACTTTTTTTTAAACACACTTCCTGTGATTGGAATATTATTTTCTTGACAAACCTTTATTATTCTCTCTATTTCACCTGCTGTTTGGCGAAAAACACTGTCTGAAATTAAAATATTATTTTCTTTACAAACCTTAATTATTCTTTCTATTTCATCAGCTGTTTGGCGAAAAACGCTATCTGTGATTGAAATTTTGTTTTCTTTACAAACCTTTACTATTCTTTCTATTTCATCCGACTTTTTTTGAAACACAATGACTGTAATCGGAATATTATTTTTTTTACAAAAAGTTATATCTTTTAATATATCAGCTATAGATAAACGGGATACTGCAGCTGAAATCACCAAAGACTTATCATCTAACATTTTTTCTATTTCTTTAATTCTATCAACATTAATAGCTAATATCGATGTTGTTCTATTAATATATCCCATTCCATAATTTTCTAAAATATATTTATAAGTTTTCTTTAAATCGTTAGGATTTGCACATAAAACATGTAATGTAGTTCCAACACTGCTTAAATTAACGTTACTATTTTTTAAAAATTCATAATTTTCTCTGATATTTTGTGTGTTATATGAAAGTATACTTGGACACTTCTCAATATTTCTTGGACTAATCCTGCATTCACACACTAAAAACTCAAGAACATTTTTAATCTCTTGATATTCACCATATGTTAATACATTGCTATTTTTACCTACAACCTTACTTGCATCAACACCATATTTGCTAAGCAATTCATCTAACTCATATTTTCCAATCATAAAAATCCCCCATTACAAAAGTTCATCAAGTAAACTAATATCTTCCTCCACCATTTCTACATAATTAGCACCAAGCTTATTTATCAATTTATTCATTTTATCTTTAAATTCATCATGACTACATATAAAAAACATAACTTGTCTTTCAAATATATCTTCTGTATCACTAAAACCAAGCATATAAAAGTACTCAACATTTTTCATAATATCTTCTCTCATATCATAAATACTATCAATTACACTTTTTCCATAAATATGTTCTATTTTATCAAAATTAATTTTCATTTTCTCCGCCTTCTTAACTAGGTATATTGTACCAAAAATAACACTTTTACACAAGAAAAAATTTGTGAATTATCACAAATTTCTCCTTATTAATTGATTTAACTCAACAGCATATTCCATCGGAAGTTCTTCTTTAAATTCATCTATAAAACCAAGTACTATAAGCTCAGTTGCTCTCTCTTCAGGAATACCTCTACTCATTAAATAAAATAACACATCATCACTAATTTTAGAAACAGTTGCTTCGTGCTCAATATTACTAGATATATTACCCACAACATTCACAGGTATTGTATCACTCATCGATTTATCATCAAGTATTAAGCTATCACATTTAACCATTGCTTCACTATTAATTGCACTTTTTTTAATATCAACTTTTCCACGATATGTGGCATTTCCACCAGAACCTGCTATACTTTTAGAAACAATATTACTTTTTGTATTCTTGCCAATATGTATCATTCGAGCACCACTATCTTGTTCTTGATTAGATTTAGCAACACTTATTGTAATACATGTTCCTCTGGAATTATCACCTTTTAATACACAACAAGGATATTTCATCGTAACTTTAGAACCAATATTACCATCAATCCATTCCATTATGCCATTATCATCCACTACAGCTCTTTTAGTTACTAAATTATACACATTTGTAGCCCAATTTTGTACCGTAGAATATCTACATTTAGCATTTTTACCAACATAAATTTCCACAATTGCAGCATGCAAACTAGACTCACTATAACTAGGTGCAGTACACCCTTCAACATAATGCAAACTAGAATTATCATCAACAATTATAAGTGTCCTTTCAAATTGTCCCATATTTTTACTATTAATTCTAAAATAACTTTGAAGTGGTCTATCAAGCACTGTATTTTTAGGAACATAAATAAAGGAACCACCACTAAATACCGCCGCATTTAAGGCAGCAAATTTATTTTCAGCGAAAGACACAATTTTACCGAAATACTTTTTAACTAAATCAGGATACCTTTTAATAGCATCTTCAATTGATGTAAAAATAACATGTTTCTTTTCAAGTTCATCAATCATATTATGATAAATTACTTCACTTTCATATTGAACACCCATGCCACCAAAATGTTTTTCGCTTTCTAAAACACCAACACTATCAAGCTCATCAACTACAGGTTTTAAAATATTATTCCAATTATTTTCAAGTCTTTTATCAGCATCATTACTCTTATAATAAATAACATCATCAAAATTAAGATTAATTTCTGGTCCAAACTTAGGCATATCTTGACTCACAAAAGACCTATATCCATTTAATCTATAATCTAAAACCCAAGACTCTTCACCTTTTATTTCAGATATTTTTCTTACGCTTGCTTCACTTAATCCAACTATTTCCATATTACTTACCTACTTCATCTAATATTTTAACAGCACTTTTACTTGAAAGAAGAGCACAATTTTTTCTAGCTGGTTGCATATAAATCTCATCAAAAGCATTAAGCTCACCAAGTACTTCAGGATCATAATCTTCTTCATTTATCATATTTTGATAATTTTTAATTATGTTCTTTGCTTCATCTACACTTTTACCAATCAAACTTTTCACAATAATACTCGTACTACTTGTACATATTGCACAAGCTTCACCATCAAAACAAGCATCTACTACTTTTCCATCTTCTATTTTCATCATTAAATCTATATTATCTATACATGAATTACTTCTAGTATTAGCTTTTTTATAGGTTGCATCTTCCACTAAACCTCTATTCGTAGGATTTTGATAATTATCAAGTATTATTTCTCTTTTAGTTTCTTTATCCATTATATACCTCCTTCAAATTATCCACAAATTCTTTAACTATAACATTTTCTCTATCACCATCACCAAGAAGTAAACCTTCCATAAGTAATTTAGTTGCATTTGCATCACTTATACCCCTACTTTTTAAATAAAACAATTTATCTTTACTAAATTCTCCGATATAAGCTGCATGATTTGAAAAAGTATCATAATTTCTAATAAGCAAATTAGGTTTAATAACACTTTCTCCGTCCTTTAAATTAATTATTTGATTTTCCTCTTTACAAACACATTTACTTATATCTTTAGGTACTAAACCTATTACATTAAATTCTAATTTTTTATTTCCAGTATTAACACCATGACATATAATATTACTTTCAGTATTACTTGCCACATGATTAACATCAACTTTACACACATTATCATTATTACTTATAATACTTAAATGATATATAACCTTAGCATTTTCTCCATTTAAATTAATTTTTATATTTACACTTTTATCCACAACATAATGATATATTTCTAAAGTCTCATCTTTATTTATATTAAATACACCATCATTATTTATATATATAACTTTATTCATTATAACCTACTTGTTCAGTTTCAATTGCTAAAGACATATCCCCAGTTTTAACAATCTTACCATCTTTCATAATATGAACATAATCAGGCTTAATCATTTCAAGTATTCTTGGATAATGTGTAATAATAAGTACCTGAGTATCTGGATTTTCCTTTTTATATTCATTTATATTTTCAGCCACAGTTTTTAAAGAGTCCACATCAAGTCCAGAATCTATTTCATCTAATATAATAAGTTTAGGTTTTAGCATTTTAATTTGCAAAACTTCATTTTTCTTTTTTTCACCACCAGAAAATCCAGCATTTACATGTCTATGTATCATATCACGAGAAAACTTTAAATCATCTAAAGATTTATTAACATCATTTATAAATTTAAAATAATCTATATGTTTACCAGTTTGTTCTTCATAAGCACTTTTTAAAAACTCGCTATTTGTAACACCTTCCACTACAGTTGGATCCTGCATAGCTAAAAAAATACCAAGTTTTGCTCTTTCATCAACACTCAAATCATTTATTTTTACACCGTTAAATACTATTTCCCCATCATTTACTTCAAATAAAAAGTGTCCCATTATAGCCTTAGAAAGTGTAGATTTTCCTGTACCATTTGGTCCCATTATAGCATGAACTTCACCATTACCAACATCTAAAGAAAGACCATCTAATATTTTTTTATCCTCATTTTTTAAACTAACAACTAAATTCTTTATACTTAACATAATTACCACCTTACTTATTAATTTTTTCAACCAAAGTTATTACTTCATCTATTATATCTAATTTATCATTTTTCACATTATCAACCATACATGTTTTCATATGACTTTTAAGCATATTATTTCCAAGACTTTTTAAAGAATGCATTGATGCCGATAGTTGCATAATAATATCACTACAATATCTATCATCTTCAACCATCTGTTTTATTCCCCTTATTTGACCTTCAATTACATTTAGTCTTTTTATTATTTTTTGTTTTTCTTCTTCACATCTATGTTTATTTTTCTTGCACATTTTACATACTTCATGCATAATTACCACCTGGTACATATTATACACCCCTACTGGGTATATTGTAAAGAAAAAAAGAAAAGAATCATCTAGATCCTTTTCTACTATTTTCCTCTACTATTCTACCTACTTCTTCCATAGTTTTTTTACCAAGTTCTATTTCTCTTATTTCATTTTCTTTAGTACTTATATCCGTTACTATTCTAGCTCTTTGTTCATTATAATTTTTATTATCTCTACTTGCTTTTTTTATAAAAGCTCCCATAACACAATAAATATTATCTTTTAAATGTTTAAGCACAATTCTTACTTGATCTCCTCTTAACTCAGAAAATCCTTTCCTTACATTTTCTTTAGCATGAAGACCTTTAAATTCATCTCTAGTAGTTTTCCCCTGTATGAATCTTTCAAGCAAATCATAAAGTTCTTCATACTTTCAGGTTCAATTGCTTTTAAATCAGCTATCAATTTACTTTTAAGAGGATCAACTGAAGAATGAGAAAAAACTAACACTTTTTGTTCTTTAACTTCTTCTTCACTAACGTCTTCTTCAACATTCACATTTTCATTTTCTATATTATATTCTTCATCCAAATCGTTAAAATGCTGTCTTGATGCTAAATAAAATTTCAAATATTTAAAATATTCTTCTTTAGCATCATCAACAACAATAGCATTTTGGTAAATTGATGAATCTAATAACAATTCATAATAATCAAGTATATTATCTAAATAATATTTAATAACTTCGTTTATAACATATTTAAATTCATTTAAATCTCTATAAAAATCTTTATTAACATTAAAAAGTTCAATCAACTCATCAGTAGTTTCAATACAATTTATCATATTTATAATTCTATTTGCATTATTATTTAAAACAGTTCTTCTCTTAGGATGAATATCTACTTGAATTAATTCAAAACCACTATTTAATATATTAGGGATTTCTTCATATCTTTTCTTTTTTATTTCATATTCAACACTTTTATCCGTTAAAGATCCATTATAATATTGTAATTCATTATTTAACAATATAAGCTCCTTAGAACTTATAACACCTTTTGTTTCATAATATGATAAAATTTGTTTAATATTATAATTATACATAAGAGGTCTTCCCTTTTTTAGGGATAATATATCCGACTTTATTTTTTTTACTTTACTTTTTCTATTATCAATTTGTTTTTTAATAATTTCCCCATTTTTTAGATTTTCTTCTTTATCTACTCTTACACATTTCAAAAATCTATTTAAACTACGCATATCATTTGTTACTTCCACTTGTCTTAAAGAATTATAAAATAAATCATCATATAAAGAATCTTGATATATTACATCAAGTAAAGCAGGTACAAATAATTTGTTTTCATTTAAATACTGAAAACCTTGTTGAAAAAACAATTCTAATTGTTCAAACAATTGCTTTTTAATTTCACATTCTTCATATTTATTTTTTAATTCTCTATACTCACTTAAATAATCTTCGAGTAATTTAATTATCAAATTAATATTTTCACTATTCAAGCTAACCACTTCCTACATATATGTTATCACAATTATATCAATTATTAAAGAAAAAAATAAAATATTATTGAACTAACAAAAATATTAATGTATAATTAATTTAAGCCGCTATAGTATAATGGTATTACAAATCCATGGTAAGGATTAAATCAGTGTTCAATTCACTGTTGCGGCACCATAGGGAAATTAATCGAACTAATCGACTTTAAATATATGAAAGGTTAATTTCGGTTAACCTTTTTTATATGCTTGAAAGGAGTTGATTAGTTATGCAGATAATAAAGGAAAAACTAGATATTGATGGGGTGCTAGAAAAACGAATAAAAAACACGCTTAGATTTTTAAATATTAAATCAAAAATTATTAAAGGCAATATTATCCATATACCAAAAACAAACCTTGCCTATATAGAACCACATAAAAACATGATTTATATGATAATTTTGATTTACACGATATAGCAAATAATACAAGTAAAGAGCAAGAAATAAATGATTATTTATATACAAAAAATTATGAATATGATGATAAAGATTTTGATATTTAAAAAACGAGCTACAGCTCGTCTATAAAACTAAAATTCCATTTTAGTAACACACTACGCTATTGGCAGAGCCAATAACGGTGTGCAAAGGGAGATCCCTTTTTAATCCCTTTCAAACATATTTTTAACAAGGCATAAAGCCAAGCAAAAATTATGTTTTTTTCAAAACTCGTAATGAAAATAAAAGAGAAAGCCTATCGCCAATTTCATTGAAACTTCGTTTCAACAAAACTTGCCACGGCTTTTATCTAATATAATCCTTACCCAATTTTTGAATTTAAAGAAATAAATTGGGTAGCAATTTTTTTGTATTTTTCATATGTTTCTTTAGCATTTTGATTTTGAATTATTTCTTTAGTAAAATCATTATAAGAATTTTTATCTTGTATTAGTTCTATCAAAAAACGAATTTTATCTGCTTCAGAAATATCATTCAATTTTTCAAAATAATTAGTTAAAGTAGTAGTCCAAAAAGGATCAACACTTGGATTAGTTATAAAATTGATTATATCTAATAAGTTTATTTCAAATTTTTTAGGTTCTATTTTATATTCTTTACCTGTTTTTTCTTTTAATAATTCTTCTAATGCTATTTTAGTTGAGTTTGTATTTACATCTTTGCTAGCATTTAAATAATTTTTAATGATATAGTCAATTTGTTCTTCTTTTGAACTAAAACAATAGTGTTTTTTTAATCCCTCATATTTTTTTTCTAATTCTTCAACTGATAAGTTTTCATACCATTTTTTTGCTAAATTTGGTGCAAATGCCATAATAATCTTCCTCCTTCTATGATAATTATATCACATTTTTCTTGTTTTTTATTGTTTTAAGTATTAATTTTATCAAAAATGTAGTATAATCTAATTAGTTAGTAGTTATTACTACCTAGAAATTTATGCCTAGTGATTGTTATACGTCCACCAATAGGGCACCATAGGGAAATTAATCGAACTAATCGACTTTAAATATATGAAAGGTTAATTTCGGTTAACCTTTTTTATATGCTTGAAAGGAGTTGATTAGTTATGCAGATAATAAAGGAAAAACTAGATATTGATGGGGTGCTAGAAAAACGAATAAAAAACACGCTTAGATTTTTAAATATTAAATCAAAAATTATTAAAGGCAATATTATCCATATACCAAAAACAAACCTTGCCTATATAGAACCACATAAAAACATGATTTATATGATAATTTTGATTTACACGATATAGCAAATAATACAAGTAAAGAGCAAGAAATAAATGATTATTTATATACAAAAAATTATGAATATGATGATAAAGATTTTGATATTTAAAAAACGAGCTACAGCTCGTCTATAAAACTAAAATTCCATTTTAGTAACACACTACGCTATTGGCAGAGCCAATAACGGTGTGCAAAGGGAGATCCCCATTTGAAACCCCATATAAGCTTAATTTAGCAAGGCATAAAGCCAAGCAAATTTATGTTTTTATTTTCAAAACTTCATAATGAAAATTTTAGTATAAAACATCATCCCTAGTATAAGGTGTAGACGTTTCAGCTCCAACACTACCATTATCATTTATGTAATATTTATCACATTTATTACAATGTAGTCTAGTACCATCAGGTGCTAAAAACATTAATAGCTCATTACAATTAGGACATTTTAATCTTCCATCAACTTTTTTAAATGGTATATTATAAGGCAATCCTACTATTTGGTTTTTATAATTACTTCTATCCAATTTGATTTTAAATTGAGAACAAACCTCTGATACTAATTTATCTATATCGAATAATTGTTTTGAAGTGAACTTCTGTACATCCCCCCCTAGTAAATTACTAATACTATTTTCTGTTTCATCTTCCATTTCTATAATCTTTGTAACTATTTTTTTAACAGGTTCTATCCAATATGGGTCGTTGTTTCCGACAACTTTTTCAATAATTTTTGTTAATCTTTCATCTGAAATTTTAGTTAGGTATTCATCAATACAATTATTATTAGTCTCTTTATTAAAATTAGGATTTCTAAATTTCATTTCATTATTACATTTTGAACATCTAACCATTTTGAATTTTTCATCATTACTCCAATCTAAACTTAAATCATTACCGCATAAACATTTTTCAATTATAGGCATTTTATCACTCCATTCAACAATATTATAACATAGATTATATTAAATTTCATAAATTAATGTAAACTTTTAAGAATTTGTTGAGAAAAAACGTAAAATTGGTGATATACTTATATTAGAAATTAATCTTTTAAAAATTTCCAAACGTCCACCACTATGGCACCATTAGATAGTAAAGCTTATAAAGAGCTTATTAAACGAGAAAAGTAACACAAACTTTTCTTTTTTCATATAATTTAATGGTGAAATAACATGTATACTTTAAAAAAAACTTCCATTTTCTTTCTATAAACTTGAACCATTCTAGATACTCACACCATCGGACTTCATTATTATAAACATCAAGCATCTTATTTAACTAATTTAAATAAAATATTAGAAAATTACAATTTGAATTATCAAAATGAAAATTTATATAATCACTTAAATGAAATAAAAGAAGAAGATAAAAATGATGTAATATTTTATCTAGATGGTGTTACAAACCATGATTTATACTGGGAAACAATTAATTCAAATAACAAACAAAAACCAAAAGGTAAACTACTTGCTGCCATAAGCAAAAAATATGTTTCAATGGATAACTTTTGGAATGAATTTAAAAATTTAATTACTAATTTAAAAGGTTCTGAATATGTATTTTTAATTAAAGATAAAAATAATAACATTGATTTAATGACTACTTCTAATTACTCTTGACCTCTGGAAACATGCTTATTATTTAAATTATGAAAATGATAAATCAAGATATTTTGATAATTTTAAAACAATTGTAAATTTCAATTATGCTAATAAATTATTTAACTAAAAAAGGAAGTTCACACTTCCTAATTTTTATATTTTTCTTTAACTAATTCTTTATTTTCTTTTGAATAACCAATTAAAACATCTGAAACTCTATTTATAATATTTTGATATAATTCATCAAAAGCAGACTTATTCTTTTTACTCATAGCATTAACTAAAGCAATTACATTTGTTTTTTTATCATTTGTAATTATATAAAGACTTTTATTAGTGGCTATCCCTCTTTGTTTTGTAATAAATGGATATATCCAAACAATATCTTTTAACTCAATAAGTTTTACTCCACTACCATAACTTAAAATGTAATTATCAGTTAGATATACGTGACACTCTTTACTATGAATACCACTTCCATTTCTTATATCACTTTCTACTTTTTCAAGTTCTTTAGCATGTTCTAAAATCATCTTTTTATATTTTTTATTTCTAACAAAATATGTAATCATTAAGGCAATACCACTAAGTGAAAATAATCCAAATAATATTAAAGCCGATATAGCTTGTTCATCATTTTTCCAAGAAGCATCTAAATAGATTTCACCAACCGTAGATTTCAAAGTATCTATTGAATAAGTATTACCATCTTCATCAGTTAAAAATTCTTGTAAATACTTATACATTTCTGTATCACTTTTTACTGTATAACCATAAATAGTAACTGCATCAGGCTTATCCATTTCAGTATCATCTAAAGTATATTCTTGTATTTTACGTAATTTTTCAAAATTTTCATTATCAAGCATTACAACATAAGGATTATTATCCTCATCAAAAGCTAAATAATAATCTCGTTTTTTATTATCGACAGTTTCAGTTGCAAAAGCACTATCAAGTAAACTAACATTTACTTTAGCATAAATGCCTTCACTAGTTTTATTACTAAGTTTCACAAACTCAGTATTAGCTTCATCAAAATACAATAGTAAACCAATTCCCATAAATAAAACAAACAAAATAATACCCATAACAAGTAAACTTTTCTTTGCTTTCAAATTCTTATAAAATTCTTCCATTTTAAAAATCACTTCCAATTTAATTATACCTATTCATTAATCTAATGTAAACATTATTTATAATATTTAACTTTAAAACTTGTCTTATTATTCTTACTTTCTACTCTAATACTTCCATTATCTTTTTCAATTATTTCTTTTGCTAAAGAAAGCCCTATTCCAAAATTATTTTCATCATTATTTTTCTTATAAAATCTATCAAATATATGATGCATATCTTCTTTACTTATTTCTTCTCCATAATTCACAATTTCTAAACTTACATATATTCCATTATCAATATAATTTACATATACATCACTATTTTCATGACTATGTTCTATAGCATTTTTTACTATATTTGTAATAGCTTCACATTCCCATTTATAGTCACCAACAAAAATCACATCACTTTTACCCTTTACATGAATATTTACATTTTTAATCTCTCTTAAAATATCTACATTTTTTAATACATCAAACACCAATTCTTTAACTGTTATTTTATTACTATCAAACTTGACAACACCTGCATCAAATCTTGATAACTTAAGCATAGCATAAATCAAAAAATTAATATTTTCAATTTGCTTTCTAATATCTTGAAGATACTCTTGTCTTTTTTCTTTACTTACATTTTCTTCTAAAAGAGTATCAATCATAAGCATAATTCCCGTAAGGGGTGTCTTTAACTGATGAGAAATATTAGCTAAATTATCTTTTAATTTTATTTTATCGTTATATTCTCTAGCATACATTTCTTTTAAACATACCATCGTAGTATACACCTCATTTTTAAGAATTGACAAATTACCTTCAACATTATCAATTATTTCTAAATCATATATACCTTCATTTATTCTTTTTAAATAATTAGTAATATCTTCAATATTTTTTTTATACTTTCTTTTTCTTAAATAATATCCTATTCCACAAATTAAACCAAATATTCCAAAAACACTTATATTTATAATTAAATTTTTATAATACACATAGTCCAAGCTTTTTATATAACTTATATCACTTTCCATAAACCCATACTTTTTTAATGTATTACTTTCATTTCTCCTTTTACTTGAAGATATAATCTTAATTAAGTCTTCGCTATTTACCTCAGGATATTTACTTAAAACATTTTCTATTATTTCACTAGCAACACCATTTACTTCATGAGCATACCTTCGATAAGATAAATAGTTACAAATAACTACCAAAATTAAAAGAATTACAAAATAACTAATATATTTTTTCATAAATCCACCCTATAACCAATACCTTTAATTGTTTTAATAAAATTATCATTACCTATTTTTTCTCTTATTCTTTTTATATAAACGCTTAAAGTATTATCATTAACAAATTTACCAGATGCATCCCATATTTTATCTATAATTACATCTCTAGTAACGATCATTCCACAATTTTCTAAAAGTAAAAATAATATTTTTAGCTCTAAACCAGTTAATTCAACCTCTACATTATTAACATACACTTTATAAGCATTCATATCAAAAGTTACATTCTCAAATTTCTTTATATTATTTTTCTTATTTCTTTTAATAATATTATTAATCCTTGATAAAAGTTCCTTAGACCTGAAAGGTTTTATTATATAATCTTGTACACCTAAATCAATTGCTTTAACAACATCATCTTCTTCATCTTTAGCACTTAAAACTAAAGCTGGAATATTTACATAATTTTCAAAAAAATCTAGTCCATTTCCATCGGGTAAACAAACATCAAGTATAACTAAATCAAAAGCAGTATTAATTAATTCTTTTGCTTCTTTAATACATCTAGCAACATGAACAATATATCCATGTTCTTCCAGCAAAAAACTAATTGCTTTTATAATCATTTCATTATCTTCCACTAAAAGTATTTTCATCTATTACACCTCACATATATAATACCATATTTTAAGAAAAATTAGGTCAATCAAACCTAATTTTTATATATTTTCATCCTTAATAGTATCAATTATATTTTCACTTTTTGTTTTTCTTAAAGCAAAATACATAATTAAACTAACTAAAATATAGACAACAAATATCGCTATTAAAATAGCTTGCCATGGAAATATAAAACCATAATCACTACCATTTGCAAATGCCCTATAAATAGCAAATGAACCAAATATACCTAAAGGAATACCAATAATTAATGCTTTCGTAGAATACATAATTGACTCTAAGTTAATCATTTTATTAAATTCATTTTTAGTCATACCAATAGACTTAAGCATAGCAAACTCTCTTCTTCTTAAATTCATATTAGTGCTTATTGTATTAATAATATTAGTAACACCAATTAAACTGATAACAATAATAAAACCATACAAGAAAATTGCTACTAAAGTAATTAAACTTCTTTGTGCTTTAGCTTCTGTTTCAATATTAAACAAACTATAATTAGTAATATTTTCATCAAGTAAGTATTCTTTAATTAAACTTTCTAGTTTTTCACAATCAGAAGATTTAATATATAAACTTCTTGAATCAGTAGCATTTACATTATAATTAGATACAATATAATCATAAAATTCATCACTTACTATAATTGTTGGAGTTTCACTATATACCTTTTGAAATCCCATTATTAAGTTATCAATTCTCTTTAAAATTTCTATATTTAAATCTTTATTATTAATAGAACCTGTTACTGTTTTAAATTTATTTAAATCTAATAAATTTACTTCCTTATAATTTTTACTACCTTCTTGATAAAAAATATTTTTATCAATTAATAAACCCTTATAATCAAAATTAGTATCACTTATTTTATTTTCTTTAAGTATTCTTTCAAACTCTTCTTCACCTACAGACATAATTCTAAGAGATAAATCATCAACTCCACCAAAGTACTCTAATACATCTTCATTATAATATTTTTTATAATCAAATGTCATACTCATACTTCTAATTATACTATATCTACTAATATTATCCATTTTTATTATATCATTAATTATTTTTTTAGATTCTTCTTCATTAGTATCTCTAAGATAAAGCTGAATATCATAATTAGCATCTTGATAATACTGATTTGTTAATTTAAAGCCATAACTTAAAAATGATGATAAAGAAATAAATACAGCAACACTTATTACAATTGATATAATCGTAGTTCTATTTCTTTTTTTATTTCTCTTTAAATTCTTATAGGCAATATCTCCCCCAACACCAAATAATTTATCAACTATTTTAGATGACTTAATTTTTTTACTATTTATTTTTATTTCATTGTTATTTCTAATGGCTTCAATCGGTGCAATTTTACTACTCTTTTTAGCTGCTCTAACCACAGATAAATAAATTGTAACTGCTCCAAGTATAATGCTTAAAATTACTGGCCAAATAGATATGCTAAATACAAATTTAACATCATTAAAATTACCAATATAATTAATTATAATAACAAGTATATAATCCGCAAATATTCCTGATAATATACCTAAAGGAATACCGATTAGACCTAGGATAAAGCCTTCATGTAAGACATTTTTCTTAATTTGTTTACTTGTTGCACCAATACTTGAAAGCATACCATACATCTTTTTCTTCTCTTGATTAGCAATATCAAAACTATTTTTTATAACAAATACACTTGTAAGTATTATAATACCTATTACTACACCCGCAACAGTATATAACATATTCATTGTTCTATCACTTAAACTAGCTCCACTCCATCTTAAAAGTTCATCATTTAAAGTAATATTATATTTATTTAGATCTTTATCATTTGCTATATTATTTATATATTCTTTATAATATTTAGCATCTTTAAATAATAAAGATACATTTATATTATCACTTGCTTTATCTATTTTAGTAATTAATGTATAACCTGGAGCACTATATCCTTCAATATTATAATTTAATCTTTCTGTAATACCTACAATTTTATATTCATGTTTACTTGTATCAGTTATATATTCATTGCAAAGATCAGTTTCTCCTTCTTCCACAAAATATGGATTACTTTGGTTAAGAATAGTCCCATCAGTGCATACTCTTTTACCAATATCTAAACTAATTGTATCACCTATTTTTACTTTAGCACTATTTTTAAAAGGTACACTTACTATTATTTCTTTATTATTCTCCGGAAGTCTTCCAGAAACTAGTTTTAATGTTGTATTATCAAAAGCTGATTTTGTATATCCCACAACATAAGCATAAGGTTTATATTTATTTATATTATCCACTTTAGCATAACCAAAAGATTCACTTAAATACATACTCTTTACATGACTATTATTTGTAAAATATTTCAAGTCTTTTTTACTTACATTTTCAATTGTTAAATGTCTATTTCCTCCATCTGTAATAGCTATATTTACTAAAGTTGCCCTAAAAGATGTAACCATACCCGCTACTGCACAAATTAAAGCAACAGACAAAATTATACCTACTATTGTTACTATTGTTCTTTTTTTATTAAGCTTTAAATTCTTAATAGTTAATTCGTTTAATATATTCATAATTAATTCCTTACATCACTAACTATTTTTCCATCTTCAATAGTAATAACTCTATTTGCTTCTTGAGCAATTGAATCATCATGTGTAATAACAATAATAGTTTGATTATATTTTTTATTAGATTCTTTTAACAAAGCAACAATTTCATCACTTGCTTTTGAATCTAAATTACCCGTAGGTTCATCTGCTAAAACTAAAGCTGGATTATTAATTATAGCTCTTCCAATAGAAACTCTTTGTTGTTGTCCACCAGAAAGTTCATTTGGTAAATGCCCTCTTCTTTTAGATAAACCTAAAGTATCAATAATTTCATTAAGTCTATCACGTCTTACATTTTTGCCATCTAATTTACATGGAAGCACAATATTTTCTTCCACATTCAAAATGGGTATTAAATTATAAAATTGATAAATAAGACCAACTTGTCTTCTTCTAAATATTGCAAGTGCATCATTATTCATATTATAAATATCAACCCCATCAATAAATACTTTACCAGATGTAGGTCTATCAACACCCCCAAGTAAATGTAAAAGTGTAGATTTACCACTACCACTGGCTCCAACAATAGCAACAAAATCCCCTTTTTCCACACTAAAACTTATATTATCAACAGCATTAATAGTTGTATTACCATTTTTATAAGTTTTAACCAAATTTTCAACTTTTAATATTTCCATATATAATCTTCCCTTCAAAATAAATATATGACATATTTATGACTCTAAAGTGACTATTTATATAGTTTATCACAAAATTAATTTTAACCAAAAATTAACAATATATTTTAAAAAAAAGTATCCACAATATAAATGGAAGGTGATAGAAAATGAACAATGTGCCAAATATGATATCTACTAAAGATGCATCTTATTTAAAAGACATGTTTAACTGGAATATTATTGCACTAAAAAAATTTAATGTTTATAACGAATATATAAACGATAAAGAAATAACAAACATAGTAAAAAAGCTCATAACAATGCATGAAGTTAATTGTGAAGAAATACTAAATATTTTAGGAAGTGATATAAATGAATAATAAAGAATTTATGATGGATATACTTGAAACAGAAAAAAGTATGTCAGTAAATATGACCTATGCTTTAAATGAAGCAAGTTCAAAACATATTTATGACAAATACTTTAAAATGTTTAAAGAAATCAATAAAGCCACTAAAGATGTATTTTCTTTAGCTTATAGTAAAGGTTTCTACAAATTAGAAAAAGAAACTCCTAAAAAGATAAATGATGCTTACAAAGAATTATCTAAAGAATTAAATTAGATAAAATTATTTTTTCAAATAGTAGAACTTACATAAAACATTAAAATCCAGTTGAGTGGATATTTAATGTTTTTTTTTATAACAAATCTCAAAATTTTTTGAACATTTGATAGAAAAAGATGCCCTTAAAATCTAGGTAAAACCAGTGTTTTTAAAATAATTGTCGATGCATGTCGACCGATTTTTCTTGACTTTTTTCATATAGTGAATTTAGAATAGAGTCTTATATCAAGGAGGAAAATTTTATGTTAAATGAAATTAAAGAAAAAACATTTTATGGATTTAATTATGATAAAATGTTTAAGGCTATATTCGTCGGAGAGGATAAGAAAAGAACTGATTTACTATGTGAACTTCTAAGTGAATGTTTGGAAACTAAAATTGATAGAATAATAAAGTTTATTCCGGTTGAACTTAATGCCAGAAGAAAAAAAGAAAGGTATAAAAGAGTTGATTTACTTCTTGAAGCCGGGAAAAGAAAAATTAATCTAGAACTTAATTCTACTTATAATGAAGAAGATAAAATAAGAAATATGAATTATTATTTTTCTTTCTGTAGTCAGTATACTATCGCCGGAGATAAATATGATATAGAATCAGAATTTATCCATATTTCTCTAAATTATAATTTAAGGAAAGATACTCCATTAATAAAATGTTATACCCTACATGATAAAAGCCACGATGAAGAACTTGACTCAAGGTTTAAATATTATGAAATTAATGTTGAAAAGTTTGCAAAACTTTGGTATGATAATGACATAGAAAGCGTTAAGAAAGCACCTATTCTAACCATGATAGGTATAAAAGATGAGGAAGAATTAGAAAAGTATTCTAAGAAAATGAATAACGCCATCATTAAGGAGAGTGTTGATAATTTGAAAAGATTAAATAGTGATGCAGCTTTTGTTTATGGTCTTACACCAGAAGAAGATGAAATGCTAGTTAGAAATACCAGAGATGAATTAGTTCGTAGAGAAGCCCTTGCTGAAGGAGAAGCTAAGGGAAAAGCTGAAGGTGAGGCTAAAGGTAAAGCTGAAGGCATTGATGAAGGAAAAACTATTGGCAAAGCTGAAATTGCAATCAATTTGCTTAAGGAAAATTATCCCATTGAAAAAATAATTAAAGTGACTGGATTAACTAAAGAAGAAATAGAAAAAATTATAAGCTCATTATAATCACAAAAGTGTCAACTGCACATAGTTGACACTTTTTAAAATATTAATTAAAATAAATTCTTGCTTTAGATAAATTTTTAAGTCTATTAATTTTAACATAACTTTGCGTAGATGAAAAAATAAGTCCATAAGTTAAACCACAAATAGAAATCCAACCAGACATTAATATTATTTCTCTTAAAATACTAGCAAATCCCGTATAATAAAGAATAATTAAAGCTATACCAATAACTAAAAGAATAGCTTTTCTATCTTGTTCTTTTTCATAAGAATAAAGTAAATCCTGTACCATAATACCATAATTTTTTCTTATAATATCAATCATATCTTGTTTTTCACTATCACTAATTTTTACTTTACTATCTATATTTATAATTATTTTTTCTTTACAATTTCCTTCTAAACTTTCATTATAAATATATTCACTTAACCTTTCATTAATTTTATGATTATTAAATTTATTATAAAAATCACTTTTCTTATTTAAACTCACTAGTACCTCCGTCGCCATATTTACCTCTTTCTTTCTAGTTTTATAAAATGATAATTTTGATTATTAACCAATTTATCAATTGCATCTATAACAGCATGATTATAAACAAAATAAACATCAAAATTAATACCTTTTCTTTTCATTATAATTGGATCTACTCCTAAAGTATCCTCAATTACAATAATTTCTTCAAAATTAAAATATTCTCTATTATTACTTAAAAACCAGATTATTCTTTCTCCTAAAGTTGTGAAATACAATTCTTCTCTAGCTTCTAAAGTATCATTTATAACAAAACCATCTTCTAAAAATTGTGGACCAAACTGAATATCTACTCCTTTTGTTCTTAACTTTCTTTGCACATCATAAAGAATTATAAACGTTTCATTAAAATTAAGTGAAGAATTTAAAGTAAGCACTATACTTTTTTTAAACTTTTCATAAAGCATTTCTACATACTCTACTATTTTTCCTTTATTACTATTACTTATTGTTATTGTAACCCACATAAAACCACCTGCATGTAAATTATATAATTATTTTTTCTATTTTTCAATATATCTTATATTTATATCAACATCACCATTTATACCATCTACTTTACCATTACTACACATTTGCCAAAAACTATATTCCCCAGTATAATTAGTATTTTTAGTATAATGTGCAAGCCATACTGGATAAGAAGTTGACATCCATATATTATCTAAATAAGTTTTACTACTATAAAGCATTGCATCATAACCAGCATCCTTAACTGTATCCATAAAACCTTTAGCAATATTTGTAAGTCCAAAGAAACTAACATCAAATTTATTAAAACTACCCCAGTTTTCCCAGTCAAAAGCAATTGGCAAATCAACTTTATAATCCTTAATTTGTTCTATAATCCATTTAGCATCACTTATAGCTCTATCTATTGTACTTGCATATGAATAAAAATATATTCCAACAGGTATACCTACAGCATTTGCATTTTTAATATTTTGTATAAACTTACTATCAACAAAATTTTCTCCATTTAAACCATTTGATGAACCAACCCTAATAATAACAAATTCTACTCCTGATTCCTTTAATTTACTAAAATCAATGTCTCCTTGCCATTTAGAAACATCAATACCAATTTCTGTGTCATCATTTTTATAATCTCTTACTATATCATTAAATGCTGTAGTAACTTTTTCCGTATTACTACTTCCCCCTTTTTTAGGTTTATTAACATTTAAAGTAAAGTTTTTTTCTGATTTATTACCACTACTATCTTCAGCTTTAAATACTAATTTATAGCTACCTACTTTATCTAAATCATATTCTCCTTCAATAGTGCACTTAGGGTTACTATCATAATTATCTCCACACATAATCTTATCAAGTAAGTTATCACTACTACCTTTAGTAACATTATAACTTTTACCAAGCCATATTAAAGGTGCTTCTTTATCAACAACATTTATTACATAACTATATTTTATTTTAATACCATCATCATTTACATACTCAAAATTTATATCTTTCTTACCTAACTTTTCAGTATCTATTACATAATCATCTACTATCTTACCATTAATACTCTCAATAAAAGATGAAACCTTCAAAGTATCAGCAAACTCTGCTTCTAAATTTTCAACCAATTTAATTTCTACCTTAGCTGTTTTAACTCTAATATATCTATATAAAAAAAATCCCCCAATACTAAGTAACAATATTCCCACTACTACAGATATTATAATAATTACTTTCTTCTTATTCATTATATTTCACCTACATCCAGTATACGAATTATCTTCTAATAAATCAAGTAAAAACTGATAGAAAATTATGAACTTTAACATTGACATTTCTATCAATTTAATTTTGTCTTTGTAAGCGATAATATGTGCTATTAATCATTTTAAATCTTTATTTACAAAATATTAAATATGGATCATTATTATAATTTACAAACGTTATAGTTATGTTCTATGCTTCTATTTTACTTGTATTTACTGAGTACTTAAAGTTATTATCAGATATATTAAAAAACACATTATAATGGTCTGTTGCGGTATTTGTCTTGTTATTTGCAGTTAACCTTGCTTTTGCAAAAGTGCTACCAACTACATTACCTTTTCCTGATGCAAATGTACTTTGATCGGCATAGACATTTACCCTGTTGTAAAAGTAAAGATATCTGTTGTATATATTGTTACATTTAAATTTGCTGATCGCAGGTCTCCACCTTGAACTGTAAAGTACGCATATGTTGCCCCGATTAATAATGCCATAAATGTTGCTATTGCAACTATACTTAAGATTTTAGTTTTATTATTTTTCATAATTTTTAATACTCCTTTTTTATTATGTCTATCTATGATAATTAGCTTGTAACACTATCACGCATCATGCTTACCATATCATATACTAATTCTAAAAAAGCAAAAAAAACACTAGTACGTTTTATATTTGTAAATTAGTGTATAAAAAATAACTAATAACTTTATTTATAAATAAAACAATATTTTCATTTCTTTTTTATCTATATGTCATTTTATAAACAGTATTTACATATTAAATTGTAAACAGCAAATTTTTAAAACATTATAATTTGACAAATACAGCAAATTATGGTAAAATAATGGCGACTTAACAGAAAAAGAAATTTTTCCAAAGCGAAGGGGGTACGTTATATGTACGAAGATGGAAATAAAAAATTAAGTTTAAACTGGAGTTCACTAGCAATTAAACTTGTGATTCTAGCAGTTATAGTATTCTTAGCAGGTTGGATATTTGTTAAAGTAACTGGCAAAAGTTCAACAAGTTCTAATAATACTCTAGCGGATAGTAATAGCGAATATATTGATAATATAAATGCTATGAAAACTGCAGCATTTGAATATTTTACACAATCAAAGCTACCAGAAAAAGTTGGTGGTACTGAAAAGTTAACACTTGCACAAATGATTAACCAAAAGTTATTAATTGATTTTACTAACGATGGTAAAACTTGTGGTACAAATTCAAGTTACATTCAAACCACTAAAACAGCAGATGGAAATTATGCTTTAAAAGTTAGCTTAACTTGTGGAAAACAATCAGATTTCATTGTTACAACTATTGAAAAATCAGCTTGTGAAAGTAATGGTACTTGTACTAGTGGTACTAAAACAAATACTGATGTTGTTGATAATAGTTCAAAAAATAAGACAACTACAAACTACAATAGTAATAAAAATAGCACTACTAATAATGGTTCAAGTAACAACAATAACAAAAGTAATAGCACAAGTAATACTGGTACAGCAAGCAAACCAAGTAGTTCAAATTCAAGCACTAGTACAACAACTAAGACAACAGTTTCAACTACAATATCAATAAAAGTTAACTGTACAAGTAATTGTTGTTCAAATAATTGCAATAATAATGATAACAAAAAAGACGAACCAACACCTACACCTACACCAACACCAACTCCTACTCCTACACCTACACCTGCAAAGGTTAGATATTACCAATACGTAAAATGGAGTGATTGGTCTGATGGATATTCATATGAAAAAGAAGCACAAAATAAATCACAAGAAATAGTTACTTATAACTATTGCAAAGTTGACACTAAAACAATTTATTCAACTAGCTGGGTTGGAGCTTCATCAAAAGCAACATCATATTCTTATGAACTACAAATGTTAACTCTTCCAGAAAACATTCAAGACTTAAGGATTGATAGAAATTCAATTTCTTACTTTAAAAATAATGTATTAACTGATTATCAAGCATACCTTGATAACAAATATGGTGTATATCAAACAGGAAACGACTTTAAATGGGATATAATTCCTAGAAATGCAACATCATTTAGAGCATCAGCATTAAATAATGGTAACTTCTACTTCACAGTTCAAGATGCATATACTAGTGGTGGTGTTTACAGAACTAAAATAAGTATTAATTACTATAATAGTAATGGTGCAGTAGCTTACCAAAGTGAAAAAGGTTCAGTATTCTTTGTACCATTAAAATTCAATGTAACATATACTGACTTAAATAATTGTGTAAAAGACACTGAAGCAAACTCTAGTAAATATCCTGGTTACAACAAATTAAATAAAAAAATTGAAACAAAATGGTTACATAGAACTCCTGATTATAAATGGAGCAAAGAAACATCTTTAGAAGGATACGAATACACTGGTAAATATGAAGATAGAGCAGAATAAGCTCTATCTTTTTTATTTAATTTTTAACCACTAAAAAACTGCTATTGATAAGCAGTTATTTTAGTTTAGTAATCATCATTAATTATTGGTGACATTTACTTGAATTTGTAGGATTTGATATACATGCAGCACAGATATCATATTGTCCCTTTACTTCTCCAAAGTCACCGACCATTGAGAACACAATGCCTACAATAGTTGGGATAAAGAAGATACATACACCAGCAATCACTCTATTAAGTAATGATTTAGCAGCTTTTGAAACAGCTTTATCATCACTAGATATTACAGCTTTTCCTAAATCTACCATTCCGAAGATAATTAATAAAATTGGTATAACAATTTTAAAAACTAGTAGAAACATACCAACTGTATAGAAAATCGGTTGTGCATCAGTACAAAAAGTCATTAATAACACTCCTCCCTTTGTATATAATTATTGTACCTTAAATTGACGATAATGTCAATTATTTCTTGAATATATTTCCTTCATATGATGTATCACAATCATTAAAAGGAGTTGTAAGACATTTAACACAATTATCATAATCATTTTTCATTTCTTCACTAAATAATGTAATCATTGAAAAAATAATATTAATAATCAATGGAACAAAGAAAATAATTACACCAAGTATAAATCTCTTTAATAATTTAATTCCCGCAAGTTTTAAATTCTTACCATCATCACTTGCTATTGCAGCCTTTCCCAAATCTATTGTTCCTATAACAATTATTATAATTGGAACTAATATCTTTAGAATAAACATACCTTTTCCCACCAGTTGCCAAACAGATGCTGTCTTATAACAAAATTCCATACAACCACTACCTCCTTCTACTACTTAAATATTCCAAATATTCCTGATGAATTATTGCCATCTATTCTACTAAAACCTAAAGCAGTTAAAAAAGCATTTATTATCGTTTGATCATCTAATTTATCATCTAAACACGGAATATTAAAGAACACTTTACTACCACTTTCTTTTTCAAAATCTGACACATCTTTTGAATCTAGGACACTTCTATTTAAAACAATTTTCTTATCACTTAATTTAGTAAATATTGCATTATCTTCTCTAATTAACTTATTTAATTTAATTAAACCTGGTTCTATTAAATAAACAACATCATGACAATAATCTATCACATCACCATCATTTAAATCTACTAAAATAACATCGTATCCTGTATTATTACTTACAAAATCGTTAAAGCCTAAACTAGAAACACTTTCAAGTGAACTATCATTAAAATATATAAAATCATTTTTATCTATTTCAACTGCTTTAACATTATAAGCTTTTTCTAAATGTTCTTTAAGTAAATATATAAGTGTCGTAGCTCCAGCATGTTCAGTTACATTTTTAAAACCAATAATCTTTTGGCCAATTTTTCCTCTTGTATTATCAACTGATCTTTCATTTAAAGTTGGCTTTTTAAATCCACTTATATTATGATAATTAGCAACATCTTTATATTGATTGGGATTATCAATTAAATATTTTACAGTATTTATATCATTAGCAAAATTATATATTCCCATAGAAATTAATTGTGATATATATACAGGTGAATTTACCTTTTCAGAATCATCTAATAATAAGATTACTTTTGTCATATCAAAATTAACAGATAAACTTTGCATAACAGTTATATCCTCATAACCTTTAATAGCTGTAATATCTATAATCATTTTATTAAAATAAAAACTTTGAAATTGACTTATAAGTTCTTCAACGGTAAATTCTCCATTAATACTTTTGATTACATCTATATTTAAGCTAGATAATAATGATTGATATTTATTTGAAACAATTACATTCATAACAACACTCCTATTCTATCATCAGCACCTACAAAAGTTTTTGTTGTACCATCTATACTATAATTAAATATTTCCCCAATTAAAGGAAGATTAAATCTATAAAACACTTTTACTTCATAATAAACTTTTCTATTTTTTCTTGAAGCTTTAAAACAATACAAATATTCTTTATTTGTTTGAACTTCTTCATAAGTACCTTCATAATCTAAAGCTCCAGTCCATCCAGAAGGACATTTACCTTTATTATTATAACTCTTATTAGCTATAAAATCATTAATATATTCTTGAGATACTGGAGTAACTCCTTCATATTTTTCAATTATAGTAAGCATTCTATTTTTTATTTGATATGCTTTATTATAACTTAAAACAAGTGTTAAAAAGCAAGCAAATATGAGTATAAAGAAGATTATCATTTGAAAAGTCCAAGTTGAACCCGTTACAGCTTTCATCTAATATTCCTCCTTAATTTTGATATATAACTTTTGTTTCAGCTTTTGAAGAAAAGTTATACATTTGGTTAACTACAGGCAAATCAAGTTGAAAGAATACCACAACTTGATAATAAGCTCCAGGCATAAACTCACCAGTTACAACTTTACTATTATACTTTTTATCTAAATAACTATCAAGGCCATCAGTAGCATTTACTTTTCTAATACAAATAGATGCATCTTGCCCCAAAGAAACTGCAGCACCTGTTCTATCAAAACCATCAAAACCTTCATCACATTTACCAGTAGTATGATATGATGTACTATTTATAAGATCCAAAATTTCATCATCAAGTGTATCTCCATTTTTATAATTTCCCCCATTATTTTCTAATATATTTATTACTTCATCTTTTATTCCAAACGCATTAGAATTATTAATAGTTAATGCCATAATAGCTGTAAAAAGTAAAATAAACACAATAACTATTTGAAAAATAGCAGTAACACTCATCGATTCTTTCATAAATACCTCCTAACCTTTAAATGGACAATAAAATGTTTCTGTTGCATCACTTGAAGATTTGCAACTACAATATCCTTTTCTATTTGTATCTCTTTCTATTTCATCTCTTTTATCTTTAGAACAATCACATACTGCTTTATTACACTGTGATGTTTGTTGAAAATTACCATTAATCATTGGCCATAATACACCGAAAAAAAAGGCTGCCAAGATACCAATAGATATAGCAACACCTACTGCTAAATTAAGTTCTCCTGTAGCCTCTTTCATAATTCACCTTCTTAAAAATATTACAATCAACAACTAAAATATTCACCTATTCATGTTCTTGATCCGATGGTGTATCAGTTGTATTACCTTTTCTATCAACTGTTATTGTTGAACCATCTGGACAAGTACAAGTATAATTATCTCCTTCTTTAGTAACTGTTGCTTTAGATTCTCCACTTTCTGCAACAGGACATAAATTAGAGCATGTATTTCTCATAAGTCCTAACTTAACATTTGGCCAAATAGCTACATAAAAGAATGTAATAACAGCGGTAATTGCTACAACAGTAACAACAGTCATATTTAATTCACCAGTTGCTTCTTTCAATTAAAATTCCTCCTTTTTACTATATATTTATTATAACTTAAATTTCTAAAAATATCAATTATTTTCATATTTTATTGTAAATTATATGTCCATAAGTTGTATAACTGCCAAAATAAGAAGTATCATTAACCCTGCTCCAGTAGTTATAAGCATACTCATAGTTTTTCCTTCCATCTTTTCCAATCTATTTTTATACCTTGTTTCACGAGCTTTTTGTTGTAAATTAGAAATAGATCTAGAAAAAGTTAATATTTGTTCCTGTTTTCTTTCTTGACGTCCTAAACTTAAACGATATAATAAACGCATCATACGCATTGAATCTCTAACTGGATACTTTCTAGCAAATTCCATATAAGGCTCAATAGTATCATCCCCAGCATTAATAGAATCAATCATTTCTTGAAGTCCATCTTTAAATACATCCGGTGCTTCTTTCATAGATTTACCTATTGCAACAGGTATAGTATAATGTTGAATTAAGATTTCCAAATTCTTCAAATAATGTGGTAACATCGAATCTATATCAGCCATATGTCTTCTATAATATCTTTTTATATCATTATAAGATGATTTAAACACTAATAATCCTAAAACAAACACAAGTAAAAGCTTTACAGTATTAAAATTCTTTATCAAAAATGCAAGTGCAATAGTCATTGTTATCAAAGCATTTTTAATTCTTTTATTAAACAATATATCTGGGTTAGTATTATTTCCATATTTAGCTCTTACAAAAAAATCCCAGTCTTTTTCTTTTAATTTTAAGAATAAAAGTTGATTATCACTAATTAACTGATTAATACTTATTTGTCCAGTTAAAGTCATAATTCCAAATACAATTACTCCCACTATTATAATTTCTATTTGCATTATTCTACCCCCACATCTTCATTATAATATTTTTCTCCACTTAATAGGAAAAAAGCATTTATTATAACAATCGCATGTAGAATCATTTGAACATACCATATATCTAATAGTTTGATATAATTGTCTTCACCTAACATATAACGAAGAACAACTACTAAAAAGTAAAGTATTACCCCAAATCTTAAGAATCTACCATGGAAATTATTTCTATCCATTTGATCACGATAAACACCTTCTACTAAAGCATCTATATCAAGAGACATATTTTCTAAAGCTTGCCCTGAATCCCTAGCACCTTCTTTAGTAATTTGTAAGAATAATTGATGCATATTTTTAACCATATAAAATGGATATTTAGAATTAAAATATTCAATTGATTCATCTATTGTGCCATTTTGATATGACATATCAATCATTTTCTTTACATCACTAACCACAGGTTCTTCCAAAATACCAGAATCCCTTACACCTTCCAAAGCTTTAACAAAACTTTGGGTTGTATTAAATTCCATAATTACATTCGTAGTATAAGTTTGTATTTGTTCGAATATATACTCACTATAAACTCTTTGAAGTCTTAAATAAGATAGATATGGAATAAAAGCAATAGCAATAACAGCATAAACAGCAGCAATAATTAAATTATAAAAATAAAACCAACCCACCATTGCGGCCATTCCTCCCAAAACAACAACTTGAGTTAAATATTGTCTTGGTGAATATTCCTGTCCAAGTTCAACAGCTTTTTCATGAACCATCTTAAATGAATATGGAGCATACTTATCATAAACATCCGTAGCTTTATTAGTTACATATTTATAAACATTTTCACCAGGATTACGACGAGCTATCAAAACAAACGCAGCAATAATTAAAAGTATAAGTAACTCTGGTAAATAACTCGCTAAACTAACTGAAAACATATTAAACACTCCCTTCTTTATAAGCTTTCTATTTCTTCAATTTTTTCACTATTAACATTATTTTTTACAAAATAATCATCTCTTAAAGTAACCCCTTGAGCTCCCAAATACTCAATTAAATACTTACTTGGATTATTAAAACTAAACTTTCCATCTAAGCTCTTTTTAAATATAATATTTGACTTAGCTTCATTATTTTCATCTACATAAAATTCTACAACTTCAGTAATTTCTCTTTGAAATCTTCCAAGTTCTTTACTCATATAACCTTTCACATGCACACCTAATTGAACATATCTATGAATTGATTTTAAGAATTGATCAATATCTTGACTACTTTCTAGCAAACTATATAAACGCATTGGAATATTTAATGCTCTATCAGAGTGAATAGTTGATAAAATATTATGCCCTGATGATATAGAGTTACGAACCGCAGTAACAGCTTCTGCAGAACGAACTTCGGAAAGTAAAATCCATCTTGGATTCTGTCTCATACATGTAACTAAAACATCCGAATATGATGCAATATTATTAGTTTTCATTGCTACTATATCTCTATGAGGAAATATCTTATCCAAGTGAAGTTCCAAAGTATCTTCAATTGTAATTATTTTTTCGTTTTCTTTTGTATGTGAAGCTAAATACTTAACAAGTTCAGTTTTCCCAGAACCAGTTTCTCCACTTACTAGTATATTACAATGACCTTCAACACAAGTCATTAAAAATTCATGCAAATCTTCGGTAATATATTTTTCACTTAATAATTTATCTTTATTCAGACGGATTTTGGCTGGCGTCTTTCTTATAACACAACAAATACCATTCGTGGCAATAGATTCATGAACAAAGTTTAAACGAAGTTCTGCAGATTCAGCATCCAAAAATGGATGAGCCATATTAAAAGTTTTCCCCATAACATTTGAACATTGAAAAGCTAGCTTTTCCATTAAAGCATTATTTACCTCTGGCCTTTCAACTCTATAAACACCTTTATCAAGAGTTTTTAGCCAAACTTGACCACCATTTGAATATGATACGTCAGTTATATTATCATCCTCTAAAAACTCTTTTAAAGGTCCAAAATCTATTTGTGAAAATATAGCATCATTCACTATTAACACCCTCTTTTATTCATTATTTGTATTATTATCAGTTGACACAATTGTATCTGGATTAATAACTCTAGCTTGACTATCAATTAAGTTTTTCAATTCATTATTTGTAATTTCTGTTTTTTCATCTCTATCAGAATTTTTCTTATTAATAGGTACAGGAAATAATTGCATTCCACTTAAATATCCAACTTTACTTAAATAAGAAAATAATTCATCAGGTACTGCAAAAACAAGCACTGCTGGTGTTCTTCCACTACCAACATCAAAAACATTTTGACCACTAGAATCTTTAACACTAAGAACTTCAATATTTCGAATAAATTCTTCATATACATATTTACCTTCATCTCGAGTTCTTAACCATAAATCAATTTTATCTCCAGGATATATTGAATTAGCATATGTTGTTGTATTATCAACTTTTAGCCAGTATAATTTATAATTTTCTGGTATAGTTTCCAAATCACGATCAATTAATTTATCTTTCGTAACAACTTGTTCACTATAAAACATAGCTCCTTTTAATACAGATGTTCCATTACCTACATATTTCCCCACCACTTGAGCGGAAGTAGTCAAAACGCTAGCTTTCTTCATAGCATCAGAATTGACTTCTACGAATTCAATATCATCATTTGTAATAATAGTGCCAGCTGTAAGATTTTTAGAAGCAACAGGTACTCTAATTGGTTTAACCGCTTTATCAAGTGTCATACTATAAGCAAGCCATAAAACTACAACACCAGCTAAAACCCCTAAAATAGTAACAGTATTTCTATTTAAAAATAAATTTTTAATTTTTGAAAATAAATTTTGCATATTATGCCCCCATTCTTTTTGATTCATTATCTAAATCTTCAATTAATTCTTTATTTGAATATTCAGTAGAACCAACATCGGGATTAATTAAATTATTTTTAGGTACAGGAACTATACTGGTTCCTGACATAATTTCCGCTAGTTTTAAATAACGATACATATCAGTTTTTACTGCAAATAAGAGCCAAGCCGGAGTTCTTCCGCTAGTAACGTCAAAAACATTTTGCCCAGCACTATCACGAACTGCTAAAACTTCAATATTAGAAATAAATTCTCCAAAAACTAGCATTCCATCTTTAGTTGTCTTTAACCATAAATCAATTTTATCACCAGGATATATTGAATTAGCATATGTTGTTGTATTATCAACTTTTAATTGATAAATTGTATAGCCTACAGGAATTTCATCAAATATAGCATTGGGAAGTTCTTTCTTCTCAACTACTTGAGAAGTATAGAACATTCCCCCCTTAGGAATAGATGTTCCTGTAGCTACATATTTTCCAACTAAATTATTAACACTTGTATAAACAGTTCTTTTTTTCAAAAAAGTTCTACTTACCTTTACATAAGTAATATCGTCTTTAGTTATTTCATTTGTTGCACTTATTGTTTTATTTGCAACAGGAATACGAACTGGGTCTATTTGGTTTTTATATCTATACATATAAAACCCTACTAAAACTCCTAACCCTAACACAATCCCAACTAGAGTTACTGTTGTTTTATTAGTTAAAAACTTAGCAAATATATTCTTTTTACCACCCATTTTTATTCCTCCTTACAATAATTATTCATTAACAGTATTTCCTTCAATTATGGCATCAATTCTTTCAACCATATCAAATTGTGTTGCATCACCAACAACATTAAAGCTATTAGATTTACTTTTGATTTCTACACTAGCCTTTGGTGGAGCTTCATATACCCCATAAAAACTAATTGTATATGTTGTACTTAATGATGCATTTTCAGAAAAACGACGAATAAAGCTTTCGTAAAATTTTTCTTTATTTATTTTTATTTCACCATACGTTCTATAATAAGAATAGTCAACAGCATCTATCATTGAAGCTTCAGTAATTTCTTTAACAAGATAGTAGTCTTGTGTGCTACTTGTTGTTAAGTTTTGAACAAGTAGCATTATAACTACAATAACTATTCCTAATAATATTAACCAGTATGCCCAGAATGCATTTTTCATTTAGTCACCCCTATTTCCAAGATGGTCCGCCAATTACAGACTCACTATAAACGTATCCATCCCATAATTTCCAATAACCACTATTATCTGTTTCACTAGCTCTTCTACCTTCTTCTCGTATACGAGTTGGAAGAACTGTTACATTGTCACTATAATCATCAACTAGTGTATCAATTAATTCACTATAACAATAAATATTTTTATACGTTTTTCCATCACTTGTAGTAGCATCATAACAACTTAATGAACTATTTAGGTATCCCCCTTTATTTAAGTTATCATTATTATATTTTGTAATAGTTTTAATCATATCTGGAGTTAATTTAACACTAAATGCAAGTCTTGAACCATCAGTTGTTTTATCATCATATATTTGTTCATTAACTTCTTCAATCTCTGCAATCGTTTCAGACGCCTTTAGAGTTAACAATTGTAATGCTTCCAACGTACTTGATGTTATCCAATTGTAACCTCTTTGTCTACCAGCAGCATTAAAATTAGTTGATGAAATTGTATTAACATTCATATTTAGTTGTCCCAAATTAAATATACAATTTATACAAGTAAAGTCACATGTTGGACATTCTTTCCAAGTACAACTGCCATTTTTACAATCAATTTCACAATTTGGACAATCTTTTGGTCTACATAAATTCTTATATTGACATTCGTAGTTGCCATCAAATACTTCTTTACCATTTAGTCCCAAAGCCTTAGCTACACTACTATTTTCATTATCTCCCTCAAAATCAATTAATCTACCAACTCTCGTTTTACCATTATCATTTTTATCATAAAATTCTCCAAGGCCTTTAATCATAAGTCTAAAGTTACCTCCACCAACAGACTTTGTTGAAGTTGGTAAGGAATTAGTTAAAACATCAGGTAACTCAACCGTAGTAACTTTTCCATTAGCTTCAATTTGATAGAATACTGACGGTGTTATATAAGATTGTTCCTTATTTACTTCCTTTTTAACAAATAGTGATTGAGAAATTTGTCTTGTCTCATCCTTACATTCACCATCGTTTTCACATCTTACATATCTTTTATTATAAAATACATCACTGCCATAACTAGATTTATAATTAAATTGATCAGGTGAGTCACTTTCTACACTTTCATCCTTATCACCTACAGCACCGCTAAGACAAGTATACTCGTTATCAGTACTTCCTTTACAAATCTTTATTACAGTTTTAGAACTTTCTTCACCATCTTTTTCTAAATCAGTATTACCTTTAACTAAATCATAGTATGGAGTATAATTTTGCTCTTCTCCTTGATTTTCATCATAATAATAACTAATTTTTTGTTCAAAAGCAAAATTATTTGTCCACCCAGTTGTACACGCATTATAATCAGCCGTTATTTTTATATATTCTTTTCTTAACGAAGGCAATATATCCGTTGCTTCTTTAACTTTAGCTCGCCATTTATCTTTATCCTTTGCCAACCGTTCAGATGCAGTAGGTGTTAATAATTTTGGAGTAGGAGACGTAGTTTTACCATTTTTACATGTTTGGGCTCCTTCACAAGTGATAGTGTCATCAAAACTCATATCTTCGGTTTTTTTTGTATTATAGTCAAAATCTACAGCTTGTTCTTCATCATCTGACCATTCCCAAACATATTCTTTATATTCGACATTATTTGTAGATTTTATCTTTTTACCCTCTAAGTAACTAGTTTCTCCTTCGCAATTTGTACATCCGTTTTCGAAAGGTTCAGCTCTAAAGTCTACTTTTAACAAAGCACTGAAATAATTATATTGATTTGTATATTTAATCATTTGTTCCATATTATCATGGATATCTTTTAAATATTTTTCTTTATCAATACTTTTTGCATTACCATATTTAGCAGAATCATCGGTATCTCCGCCTGTATAACATGTTTTAGTACCATTTATTTTACTCTTTAATTTAAAATAACCACCGCATTTAACATTTTCCACAATTGGATTTAATTTAATTTCATCGTAATTCTCTTTACAGTATACTTTACAGTAATCATTACTAACACCGTTATTAGCTTCAATTAAGAGATATTCATTTTCCGCATCATCTTGATTATCGATTATACATTTTTTAATATTATCATCTGTTTTAATAACAGCTATTGCATCAGCTTCATTAGTAGTACATTGAGGAAGTGAAATTGAAGTTTCACATGCATTTATAGGACAACCAATTTTTGCAGATGCAGATCCTTTTTGATCTCCTTCTTGTTTATCTAGAATGAAAAATCTTTGTGTATTTGTTGTATTTTTATCAGATAGGACTGCTCCAGTTAATTGAGGATTAGTATTAAACTTATAATCAATTTTTATTGTTGCAGGTTCACATTCATCTTCTTTTGGCATGGGTTGCGTTACTTTTATTCTTAATTTTATTTCACCTGTTAATACTGTTTGATTTTCATCATCAGTTTTAAGTAATTCAGCTATATTATTACCAGCTCCAATAGCTTTATATTCACCATCAGTTTGAGCTTCAAAAGATACAACATTACATCCTGTACATGTTGGCACTGAAAGTTCAACTTTACCATCTGTACCATCTTCTAATTTTTTTGGTAAATTTTCTATTTTTAAGGTAGCGTAAATATATTTTTCTTCCTGAGTTTCACTTTTACTAATTGATTCAGCTTTTTTATTAAATTCAAGACTTACAGCCGTTTTAACTAAATCACCAGTTGCTCTTTTTGCTGCAGCTTCAACTCCAGCTTTAAACAATTGTTGAGCCATATAAATTATCTTATATGATTTTGAATTTTGATCATTTTCATAATTAAATGTTTTCTTTTCATCAAACCAACTATAATTGTTACTTACTTTATCAACATAGCAAGCCTTACCATTACACTTGTTTTCTGTTGCAGTATTAGCATTATCAATATATAGTGATGCCCAGTGTGTACCTAAATTTGTACAAGCTGACGCAACATTTGTACCACTTCCAAATGTAGCATCTTTTGTTGCAAATGGAAATAGTCCCATTGTATAAGCACGAACCGCAATAGATGTCGCAGCATATAAATCATCGCCACTTAAATCAATATCTGTATTTAAAGATTCTACATGAACTGATGCAGAACTATTATATTGATTATAACCTTTTTGAATTATTGTTAAAAGTCCAGCGTCCATATTTTGAACTCTATTACCATTGCTTGTTGCGCCAATCTCTCTTAATACTGTATAGTTTTTTCCAGCCCCATTTTGTGGATCTGTACAATAAGCAACATATTCACCAACAGTATACATACGTAAATCAAAAGCACTACCACCAACATTTAATCCAGGATCATCAAAATTACCTGTATGCTTAATATCATATTTATCTCCCTCTTTAAATGTTGCAGCCTTAACTGAACTAACTCCAGTTAATAAAGCAATTAATGATATTATTAATAATTTCTTTCCTATCTTTTTCATATTATACTTCTCCTACGTTTTTTTATTATTATATAAGTTGCACCACCAGCAACTACAACCAAACTACACCCACCAATAATAAATGCTGTTTTATGTTCAGAAACAAAATCTAGAACTTTTTTATACCATTTAATATTCTTAATTTCTTCTTGTTGTTGTCTTTCTCTTTTTTCAATCTCTTTTGTTACATTAGTATTAAAATCATCATATTTAAACTCTTCATACGTAACATATCTTTTACACATATAGTAATCAGGAACTTTAGTGCAAATATTATATTCTGAATACTCGTTATACCTTGGAAGTGTTAAATACAAAGTTTTAAGTAAATTACCTTCACAAGCTGTAATACTTGAAGAATATACCTTAATTGTAAGCTTGGCTATAGTTCCAATTTGTCTCCAATCTATTTTTGCATTTCCATTCTGAGTATCATCATACTTAATTGTTTGTGTTTCTTTTGTAACATCATTATAAACTGTTGCATACATATTTTCAGTAAGATTCAAAATACTTACTTCAATATAATCAGTCTTAGCAACGTAACTATCCTCTTCTGAAACAGATACTTCATCTGGAGGTGCAGTATACTCATCTCTCGATAGTATTCTTTCTTTTACTTCATAATTTGATTTAACATTAGCAACTTCATTATTAAGTTTTGCTTGCTCTTTATATCCGCATGTGGCGGCATCTACACTAGAAATCATAACTAGTGATGAAACAGCAACTAATACTAATTTTTTCAATTCACCCATAATTGGCCCACCTACCTATGATTTAGTTTACCATATTTATTAAATTTTTTCAATTCTAAATTGATAATAAATTGCAAATATGATATATTTGTATTATAGAAATCGGGGTATCACATGAAAAAAATTTTTTTAATAATTTTTATTTTAATATTAAGTTTAGTTTTATATGGTTTTTTTATTAATCCCAAAGGCTTTAAAATAACTTCAAAAACCATAGAAATTAATACTATTCCAGAATCATTTAACGGTTTTAAAATCCTACAATTAACAGACTTTTTAATTAAAGATTCCAAAGACTTAAAAAATATTGAAAATATCACCGAGAAGGTTACTGATTTAAAACCAGACATTATTCTCTTCACTGGGGATCTTATTTATAAAAACAACAATTTAAGTGAAGAAGACGTTACAAAACTAAAAGAAATATTAAGCAAAATGGAATGTACTTTATACAAATATGCTATTATTGGTGAAAATGATAATAATACATCAAAAGATATATTAACAAATTCTAACTTCACAATTTTGGATAATGAATCAAAATACATATTTTACAAAGATCAAAAACCAATAAAAATAACAGGTTTAACAAATTTAGAAAATTTAGATACATCATTAACAATTGAAGATAATTTAGATACAGCACTTAACCTTGTAATAACCCACTACCCCGATTATTTTGAAACATTAAAAAACGAAGATGTTGATATTATACTTTCAGGGCACTCTTTAAATGGTCAAGTTGTTATTCCTTTTTATGGAGGCATTATTAAAAGCACCTTAGCAAATAAATATATATATGGTAGTTACGAAGAAAATAATACCAAACTATTTATTTCAGGAGGAATAGGAAATAAAAAAATCAACTTCAGATTATTTAATAAACCAGAAATTAACTTATATAATTTAAAAAAATAATCATTTCACTGCGAAATGATTATTTTCATTTCGATTCATAAGCTTTTTTATGTCAACTTTTGATAATCCAGTTATCTCTTCAATAACATCTATTCCCATATTTTTTCTTATCATATTTCTTGCAAATCTATCTTTCCCTCATTTATGCCATACTTTTTTATGATTATCAAGAATTACATGCATAAATCTCAAATTAAGTAATATCTTTTTATATTCTTCTGGCATATTTTCACCTCATTTTTGAAGAGTTTATATAATTTGTCTCTTCACTAAAGTAACTCATTTTTTCACTTTTTTTTGAAAAGCTTTCTTTATATGCAACAACTAACAACTAAATTTTTAGGAAACTTTAGATAAAAACGAATCAAAAAAATTAAAAAAAAGAAGCATCATGCCTCTTTACAAATACTTTACCATTTTAAAATTAGCATTTAGCTTTTCAATTAGTTCTTTTTTATCATATTTAGCAAAACTATCTTCAAAATTACTAGCATCCATTAAAAACATATCCGGAAAATTAATAAATATTTCTTTATATGTTTGTATACCTAAATTTTTTAAATACGCCAAATTCACTTTTACTAATTTTTCATTTTTTTCTATGACTTTTTTCATTTTTTTCGGAGTATTATTTTCATATTCATTAATATCACTGTCTAAAAACCCATATTCTTTCAAAAAATTCATGCTACTCTCCCTTTTTCTATCTCTTTATTAGCTTCAATTATTTCATCAATACTTGAACTTAAATATTCTAAGTTATCACTATAAACTTTAAAAGCATGCATTAATGATTCTTTGATACCTAAGCCTTCTTTTTCTATTTTTGCTAAATTTGCATAAACTTCATTTCTTTTATCTTCCATTGCAAAAGTCTCCATAACTCTATCCGCAAGTTCTTTAAGTTCGACATCCATCACACTGGGAGTTATATCACGAATCACCCCACTACTTTGCAAAACATAATTGTAACCTCTTTCACTAAACAAGAATGATTGATATTTTCCTTTTTCACTTTTATATGGAATTCCTAAGTGTTCAAGTTCACCAATTCTTTTTATAACTTTATCTACATCTTGTTTTAAAAACGATGGTGTTTGAATATAAGCTTCAAGAAAACCTAAATCTTTAGCTCTCAAAACTGCCTTTTTTAGAATCTCTGGTTCTTCAGTTAATACAATCCAATCACTTGGTTTTAAGTTTATTCCATATTCTTCTAATAATGCTATATTCTCATCATTTACTAGTTCTAATGATGGTAAAAACTTTTCTGGATGTTCTTTATTTACATCAACTCCAGCTATTAATTTTTTGTATATATCTAATACTTCTTCAAATGATTTCATTATATACTCCTTTCTAATATGCTATTAATGGAACTTTCTTAGGATCTAATCCACTTATTTGTAATACATTTATAGTATTATTTAATCCCTTCAAATCATATTTTACTAAAATACTTGGCATTAAACTAATATCACGAGCTTCTTTACCAATATTTATTAATTTTTCTAACTTTTCTTTTAATTCTTTATCATATAAAATTTCAGGATTTTCCACTACTACATTTAAATCTATTTTATATTCATTAAGAACATTTACATTTTCTTTAATTAATTCTTCATCATAATTTGCTAAAATCTTTTCAATTTGTTCTTTTGTTAAATCACTAACGCTTATATTTAATGATGTAAGTAACGAATTCAATTTTTCTTTTTCTGTTTTTTCGTCTGAAACACTAACTAAAGAAGCTTCTTCACTTAATATTGGTTTTACATCTTCTTTAGCATCTTTTACTTCTTCTACCGGCGGAATATTATTTTCTGTAATTACTTTATCAAATATATCTTCTAAAATAGATTCAGATTCTAAACTTTCTTCCATTTCAGGTTTTACATCTTCTTTTTCTTCATTTATTGCTTCAACTTTTGATTCTTTCTTAGCCTCAACTAAAACATCGGTAATTGTTTTTCTACTAACTTTATCTCTACTTTTATAAATTCCATCATATTCATAAAGTGCATCTTCTGGGAACATTAAAATTTTAGCAGCTTCTCTTTGCTCATCTTCATTAAAATCAAATTTTTCAAGTAAACTAGTAATAGCATCTCTTGTTATATTAATATTTCCTTCTAAAGCCAAAGCAAAATATTCATTAAGTTTAGCTTGATTACTTAACGCTTCATCTTTTCTTATACCTAATTCTTCAACTTTAGTAATAGCATTATTCATTTCTGCTTCAACATTTTCAAGTTCTTCACTTGCTAACTTATTTTCTGCCACAACTTTTTCAATTGTTGATGGTAACATTTTATTTACTTTTTCATTTATTGAAGCAGGATCAAAATCTATTTGTAAACGTTCCAAAACATTAGCAAAATCATCCCTATTTATATTACTAAGTAGAGATATAAGCTTATTTCCTTCTTCTTGAAGGGTTTCTTCTTCTTTAGTTAATTTAGCTATTTTTTCAAGTAAAACTTCTTTTTCATTTTTAGTTCTTTCACCAGTTTCAATAGCTTCTTCTCTTTCTTGATTCATTTTTACTAGTATTACACTATCTTCACCACGAAGATTATATAACTTATCTAATAATGTTTTTACTTCATTTGATATTTTCATTCAATCACGCCCTTTATTATGAATAAATTATAGCAAATTATTTCTAAGTTGTAAAGTTCTTTTTATGCTTTATTAATTTTCATTTGCATTAAAAATTATAATACGTTCCAATAGTTATTAACACAATCTTAAAAGTTTATTTTCTCAAAACCTCTTCATAATGAACTCTTCCAAATTCATCATAAGACATCTTATAACTGCTTTCATATAAATATCTAATACTTAAAATTGTTTCTAAAGTTTTACTAAAAGCCGCAAAATTACTAGTCATCGTTAAATTATAATTACCATCTCTATCGCCATATGGTGCAATCGGATTCCCACCCATCTTAGATAGTTCCAAAATAAATGAAGCAATATATTTTTGGCGAAGTAAATCTCCAACTCCAGTAACCTTATTTGGATGTCCCATTGTTTTATAAGGATCAAATTTTCCTGTTTTTCTTTTATACTCTTCACCCGTAGCATTGGTATATTCTGTTGCAATTCTACTATTTATAAAAAAAGAAAAATCACTAGTTACTCCTTCAGCATGTGCTTTTTCCATATCCCTTTCAAATACGGGATAAATATACAAAAGTCCACCAGTACCATGACAATTAAAAAAAGCCATATTACCACCACTTCTATCAAGTTTTTCCAAATAATTAAGTAGTGCTTCATTTTCTAATTCAAACCTAAATTCTTTATCCATATCATAATTTGCCATACCAATTGGTCCAACAACACTTTTAGTTATATGATTATCACGTAAATTACCTAAAATAGCTCCATCATCAAATATTTGCTTTTTCATAATTTCATAATATAATGGATTATTATCATTTAAATTTACACCATTACTATTAGCATAAAAATTAGCCAAACTACCAAGTGGAAAATCGTTTTCACTAAACATTTTCATTATTTTATTTTTCAAATTTACATGAGCTTCACTAACCTCTGGAATCACTTCTGGTGTAACCACATTAAATATATCACTATGTTTCCTTATTTTAGATATGTTTTTATCCAAAACTTCATCAAAAACACTATCTATACCACTAATACCATAAGTACTTTCTAAATAATTTTTTACTGACTCTTTAGTAATATCTTGTCCTTGAAAATAAAGCCAAAATCTATTAATAACTTTATTTTTATCCATTAAAAATTTATCACAAATAACCCCTAACATTTTGTTAACTTTTAAAACATTTTGATCATCAAGACGAAATAAAGACCAATAATTTTTACTAAATCTCTCAATTTCCTCATCACTCATATTTTTCATAACACTATCCAAAGCATAAGTTGTAACAGCAAAACCTTCAGGATTTTGAACTGGAATAAAATCAATTGTGAATAAATTTGGATCAAAATTAACAAAATTATTTATTCCAAGAGCCAAATTCTGCATAAGTTGTGTAACAAAATCAACCCCAATAATTTCATTACCATGTGCTCCACCCATATAAGTTATATGAAATGGTCCATTTCCTATCGAATAATGTTCAATCGAAAACCCACAAGATGTATGTCCCAAATCATCAAGTTTTACAACTTTAAACTTATTTTCAGGATTAAACATAATATTTTCTAACCTTTTTTGCAATTTTTCTGGTGTTAATATTTCATAATCTATTTTATAATCACTCATTATTTACACCTTCCAAATATATTTTTTCTTTAAAAGCTCCTCTTTTTTGATTCTTTTTTTCTGCCATATTTATAATATCATCCAAAGTATTACCATTTAAGTTTGCCAAAGCTTTCATAACCTCAAGCATATCAGCAAGTTCTTCTAATCTTTCTTCTCCACTTGCATTTAAAACTTCAATATATTCCTCATAAAGCTTTTTTTCAAGTTCTAATTTATATTCCATATCATCAAGTATTTTAGTAATTGCTTTTTCATTATTATTTTTAATTTTTAAAGGAATCTTATCCCTCACTAATTTTTGATAATATTTAGGTTTAGTTCCATAAATAAATCTAATTTTTTGAGGCATAAATCCTTGTTTTAAATATGTTTTTATAGCTTTTATATTATCACAATACGCAACCACCTCAATATATTTAGCGCCTTGTAAATTACACCAAATTTTAAATTCTTCAATTAACTTTTGTGCAACTTTTTTTCCTCGATATTCCTTCTTTATAAAAAGTGCATCAAGCTGTGCAACAATTGACACCGCCAAATCATCTTTTTTTATAAAACCATATATATAACCAATTATATCTTCATTATCATAAGCAAAATAAATAATTGAATTTTCCTTTTTATGTTCATAAAACTCATTTATGACAACATTATCCATTAAATTTTCATCATATTTTCTTTCACTATTTATTAACATAGTAAGAAAAGAATTAGCATTTTTCACCTTTTCCACAGAAGCTTCTTTTATTATTATTTTCATATCCATCACACTATAATTATAACTTATACAAAAGAAAAAAGAAAGATTTTTCATAATTAATTTTTCACACACAACCCAGATTATGTTTAACCAAAACTTTCAAAAAAACATATATTACCCTAGAGGGAGGAATTATTTTTGAAAAAAAGAATTATTATTGGATTATCATGCATGGTAGTTTTACTCGGAATCGTATTAATCGCATTTGGTTTTAGAGAAAAGAAAGATACATCTTTAACTAAAGTTAAACTTGCTGAAGTTACCCATAGTTCATTTTATAGCCCACTTTATGTTGCTATAGAAAAAGGTTATTTCAAAGAAAATGGTATAGACCTAGAACTTATTTTAACACCTGGTGCTGATAAGGTAAGTAGCGCAGTATTATCTGGTGATGTAGAAATAGGTTTTGCTGGCGCTGAGTCTGCAATATATGTTTATAAACAAGATGAAAGTGATTATTTAACACTTTTTGCAGGACTTACTAAAAGAGATGGGCAATTTATTGTTTCTAGAAAGAATATTAAAGACTTTAAATTAGAAGACTTATATAATAAAGAAATCTTAGTAGGAAGAAGTACTGGTATGCCTGCTCTAAACTTCTTAAATGCCCTTAAGAAAAACAATATTGACACTGATATAATAAATGTTAATACTGCAGTTGAGTTTTCAGCTTTATCAGGTTCATTTATTGGTGGTGTTGGTGATTTTGTTAATCTTTTTGAACCTAATGCAACTAGCTTAGTTAAAGAAGGTTATGGAAGTGTTGTAGCATCTGTTGGTATGCTTTCTGGTGAAGTTCCATACACAGCATTTTATGCTCGTAAAAGTTATATAAAAAATAATGAAGATGTTATCAAAAAATTTACTGATGCTATAAATAAAGGTATAAAGTATACAATGGATAATGATGCCGACATCGTTGCTAATGATATAATTGGACAATTTCCTGATACAAGCATTAAAGACTTAGCACAAATGATAAAAAGATATAAAGAATATGACTGCTGGCTAACTAATCCATATATAAGTGAAGGATTATTTACTAACTTAGAGGACTTTTTAATAGATTTTGATTTACTTGATGAATATGTCCCATATAAAGATTTAGTTAATAATTTCTATGAATAAAATATTAGAAATTAAAAATTTAAGTAAAAATTATCAAACTTTAAAAGGAGAAATAAAAGCTATAGATAACATTTCTTTTGCTTTAGATAACGAAGAAGTTTTATGTATTGTTGGTTCTAGTGGCTGTGGCAAATCTACACTTTTAAATATATTAGCTGGCCTTGACAATAAATCTGGAGGACAAATAAAAATAAAAGATGGTTGTAAACTTGGTTATATGCCCCAATCAGATGCTTTGTTTCCTTGGCTAAATATCTTAGACAATGCTTGTTTAGGTTTGGATATTAGAAAGCAAAAATCTAAAAAAAATATAGAATTTGTTAAAGGATTACTTATTAAATATGGTCTTGGAGATTTTCTAGAAAAATATCCTCATGAATTATCCGGGGGGATGAGACAAAGAGTAGCACTAATTAGAACTCTTGCTTTAAAGCCAGACATTTTAATGCTTGATGAACCATTTTCAGCTCTAGATTATGTTTCAAGATTATCTGTTAGTGATGATGTTTTAAAAATTATTAAATCTGAAAAAAAATCAGTTATAATGATAACGCATGATCTAGCAGAAGCTATTAGCATCGCCGATAGAGTTATTGTTTTATCTAAAAGACCTGCGAGAATTAAAAGTGTTTATGAAATAAATCTAACCAATAAATCCACACCGATTGAAAACAGAAAAGCAAAAGAATTTGGATATTACTACGACTTACTTTGGAAGGATTTAGATAAAAATGTCTAATGAACAAAAAAAATTTTTAAAAAGTATAAAAAGAAGAAAATTAATCATAAGTTTATCACAGATATTAATTGTTATTTTATTTTTTGGAATCTGGGAATACTTAGCAAATAAAAATATAATAAATAGTTTTGTCTTTTCAAAACCTAGTAAAATCATAAATACAATTATTAATTTGGCAGTACAAAATAATTTATTTAATCATATTTTTGTTACTCTAGAAGAAGTTTTAATTGCATTTATACTTGGTACTATACTAGGATTTATAATTGCTATTATTCTTTATGAAATTCCAATATTATCTAGCATTCTTGACCCATTTTTAACTATGATTAATTCACTTCCTAAAGTTGCACTTGGCCCACTTATCATAATTATAGCGGGTGCTAATATAAAAAGTGTAATTGTTATGGCATTACTTATTAATTTAATTATTAGTATCATTACTATATATAATGGATTTTTAAATACAGATATTGAAAAACTTAAATTAATTAAGTCATTTGGTGCTAAAAGAAAACAAATCCTTTTTAAACTTGTAGTGCCTTGTTCATATAACACTATTATTTCTAGTATGAAATTATGTATATCCATGAGTTTAATAGGTGTAATCATGGGTGAATTTCTTGTAAGTCGTGCTGGTATTGGTTATCTAATCATTTATGGAACACAAGTATTTAATTTAAGCCTTGTTATGGCTGGTATATTAATCCTTTTAATTATTTCTTTCTTGCTATATAAAATTATTACTTTACTTGAGAAAAAGTTAATAAAGGAATTCTATTACTAGAATTCTTTTTTATTCTATTTATGCATAGACAAAATAAATATAAGCAAACTATAAATGGTGATTATTTTGAAACTAACAAAATACAATAAAAAAAGAAACTTTAACAAGACAAAAGAACCTATTGGTAAAATATCAAAACAAAACAAAAAGCTTAAATTTTGCATTCAACACCATTTAGCTCGAAAAGACCATTTTGATTTAAGACTAGAACATAATGGTACAATGCCTTCATGGGCAGTACCTAAAGGACCATCGTATAACCCGAAAGACAAACGTTTAGCGATCCATGTCGAAGATCATCCAATATCATATCGCACCTTTGAAGGAACAATTCCTGCTGGTGAATATGGTGGTGGCATAGTTTCACTTTTTGATGAAGGATATTATGAAAAAGTGAAATATGAAAAAAATTTAATAAAATTTATTTTGCATGGCAAACGACTTAAAGGAATGTGGACTTTAACTCATTTTAAAGAAAACAACTGGCTTCTAATTAAAAATAAAGATTATTTTGAAAATTATATCGATATAAAAAAATATAAAAGAAGTATTAAAACAGGAAGAACTTTCGAAGAAATAAAAAATAATTATAAAAACAAGACCATTGAAATAACAAACAAAGACAAAAAAATAATTGACAATATAACCAAAAATGATATTATGAATTACTATAAAAAAATAGCGGATAGAATGATGCCATATCTTGAAAACAGGCCTATAAGTGTTATTCGTGCCCCATCCGGAGTCAAAAATGGCACATTTTATAAAAAACATTTAGAAAATAAGGAAGGTTATTTAGAAAAAATAAATATAACTTCCAAAAGTGACAAAGAAAAAGATTATTATTACATTTTAGATAAGCTTGGATTATTAAGTGAAGTACAAATGAATAGTTATGAATTTCATGTGTGGGGAGCAAATGCGAGTAAAATAAACTCACCAAATATGATGGTATTTGACCTCGACCCAGATGAAAAATTACAAATTGATACATTAAGACAAGGTGTAAAAGACTTAAAAGAAATTTTAGACAATTTAAATCTAAAATCATATTTAAAAACAAGTGGTGGCAAAGGCTATCACATTGTTGTGCCAATTTACACCAAAATATCATGGACTAAATTTTATAAAATATCAGAAAATATAGCACTCCTTATGGAAAGTACATATCCTGATAAATACACAACAAACATTAGAAAAGATGCGAGAAAAGGAAAAATATTTATAGATTACTTACGTAATCAAAAAAAAGCTACATCTGTTGCACCATACTCAATAAGGCTTAAGAAAAATGCACCTGTATCAATGCCAATAACGTGGAATGAACTAGATAAAATAAAGCCCAATGAAATAACCATGGATAAAGCTCTAAAAAGGCTAAAGAAAAAAGACCCGTGGGAAGATTTTTTTACTTCCAACTAGTCTTTATCATCTAAATTAACACCTTCAGCATCAATTAAATCTTTAAATTGAACTTTAAAATTTTCAATTTCCTTTACTTTTACATCATCATAAACATTTTTAGCATTACAAATAGCTTTATAAAAATCTTTAATTGAAACTATTTTTCTATTATCATACAAAGCATAAGTAAAAGCATTAGCAACAATAGTTAAACAAATATCTGGATATCTACTTGCAATTTCATAAACTCTTTTATATTCATCAGTCATATTTACAATAAAAGCCATTATTTTTTCAGTTACAAAAGGTTGATAATTAATTTTAACTCCGATTTGTTTTTCAAGTTTAGGAATGGTACCCATGAGTATCTTAACAACAGTTGGTTTATCAGCTTCCAAAACATCAATTTTTTGAAATCTACGAAGAAAAGCTCTATCTCTTAAAATATATTGTTCATATTCTTCTGTAGTTGTAGCACCAATCATTTTAATTTGACCTCTGTCTAATCCTGCTTTAAGCATATTTGCAAAATCCATTCCTCCAGCTTTATTAACAAGCAAATGAGTTTCATCAATAAATATAATTGTATTAAGTCTTTCAGAAAGTTCACGAACAAGTAAATCAATTCTATTTTCAATTTGTCCATCACTCATAGTTTCACCAATTAAACTTGTAATATTAACTTTAATTAAACTATAGTTTTTTAGTGCATCAGGAACTAAACCTTTTTGTATTCTATAAGCAAGACCTTCCACTATTGCTGTTTTACCAATCCCCGGTTTACCAACAAGTAAAGCACTTTTTTCTGGTGTCAAAAGAGTCAAAATAACTTGTTTAATTTCATCATCTCTAGCAATTGCGGGGTCAGTTATATATTCTTTAGTTGTTAAGTCAACACCATAACGTTCTAACATACTTATTTTTTCTTCATTCATTTATATCACCTTAACTATTTATTAGTATACCATTTATTTAAAACATAATCTACTAAATCTTTAGCACTATTTCTATTTATATATTTTTTTTGATTATTTACCATTTCTTCTTGAATAGTTTTATCATCAAGTATTTTTTGTGTAACACTTACAACTTCATCTGAATTTTTAGCACGCATTCCCATACCATTACTTTCAAAAAACAAAGCATTATAATTTTCCACGCCAGGAATCGGCATCATAAGCACAAATGGTTTTCTCATCATTGTAATTTCAGTTGATGTAAGTCCACCAGGTTTTGCAATTATTACACTAGCCTTATTCATATATTCATTCATATTATTAATAAAGCCTTTAACAATTAAATTTTTATTATCTATTTTTTCTAATTTTTCTTTTAAAGCCTCATTACTTCCACATACCACAACTAAATAAGCATCAATTTCCTCAAGTATTTTTTTAACGCATTCTTCCATCTCACCAAAACCCATACTACCTGATGTAAGCAAAATAATATCTTTATCATTTGGTAACTGAATATCACCTTTAACTTCCAAAAAACTTGATGCAACTGGTATGCCTATTGGTAATAAAACATCTTTATTTATACCTTTTTCTATAAACCTACTTGCTAATTTTTCACTTGGAATAACAAATATATCCGGATTAGTTTCATTCCAGAAAGGAATGCATTCATAATCAGTTGCAACATTAATAAACTTAATATCTTTCTTATTTTTTAGTTCTGTTAAGGCCATGCAAGGAAATACATGAGTACCAATTGCTAAATCATATCCATTTTCTTCTAAAAAATTATCTAAATTTTTAGCTAATCTTTTATTAAAAGCATAAACTGGACTTTTTATTCCTGTTTTATTATAAAGTTCACCTAGTTTATAAACAGTTTTAAAAATATTACCTTTTCCTTTTGTTGAACCCAAATATAGTTTTTCAGCCCTTTTGCTTGCTCTTTCTCCAGCAAGTTCCATGTAATCTTTTACATCACAAATAATACCTCTTTTTTTAAACTCACTTGCTATATATCTAGCACAACTATTATGTCCACCACCTGTACTACAAGTAAATACTACAATTTTCATCTAATCACCCCAACTATCATTATACATATTTTTTAAATATTCCTTATTAAATGTTTTATCCAAAACTTCTTCATACTTATATTTAGCTTCAATACCTTTTTCTTTATTTCTTGCTCTATTAATTGCAACACCTGTAAGAAATATATCAAAAACCAAAAATATACTTAAAAATATTGCTAATCTTTTACCAAGATTTTTATCCATCTTTTCAAGTAATTTAGTTATAAACGGATAAATATATTTAATCCATACAACCCCAAGAAGGCCCCAGAAAAGTGAATATCTAACACATATTCTGCCATTTAAGTTAAGTGGTTTTCTAGAATAATCCCAAGCAGTAAAACCTAAAACCAGTTCCATTCCCCAGCTCATTACATATTCCAAAATAGAACCACCGATAAAAGCAATTAAGAATATTTTTATATTTTTTTCATCTCTAAACTTATATAAAAGAGCTGTAAGCATTAAAGCACCAAGACCATAAGCCATATTAAATGGTCCAATAACAACTGCAGAATGATTAATAAACTCTTTCCACTTAATAAGGGAAAATACACCTTCCACAAGCCAACCTACAACACAGCCAACAATAAATATCCAAAATAAATTATATAAACTCTCACTACTTTTCTTCATAACTACCAACTATTTATCATATTTTTCATAAAAGTATCTAACTAAAGGTTCCACACTGATTTTATCATATCCCATTTTTTTCAAAACTTCAACACCAGTATAAGCTTCACCATTTACATAAATATTTTTACATAAATAGTCAGTTATAACTTTTATATTACCTGTTTTTAATACCTCATCAATATTACCTAAATTCTTTTTTAAAGCATCTAAGAACATACCATCAAAAATAGAACCAATTAAGTAAGATGGAAAATAGCCAAAATCCCCTTCAGCCCAATGAACATCTTGAAGAACACCTTCACTATCATTTGTTACTTGAACACCTAAATATTCTTTCATTTTTCTATTCCAAACTAAAAATAAATCATCAACACTTAAATTACCATTAAATAAATCTCTTTCAATTTCATATCTTAAAATAATGTGCATGCAATATGTAAGTTCATCAGCTTCAGTACGTACCAAACTAGGCATCGCACAATTTAATCCTTTTGCAAATTCTTCTAAACTAATATCAAGACCAAGCATATTTTTAACTTCATCATATATTGGATACCAAAAATTAATATTTCTTCCTAGAATATTTTCATAAAATCTTGATTGACTTTCATGTAAAGCATTTATACCATCACAAGTTGCACATTCATATTTAGTTAAATTATTATCAACATTTTGTTCTAAAATACCATGCCCACCTTCATGTACAATAGTTGTCACAAAATCAAATGGGTTATTTGTAAACTTAAAAGCAATTCTAATATCATTATTGCCAATTTTTTCTGTAAATCCATGTGGATAAATTCCAAGAGCACCTTTATTCATGTCAAATCCCATATAATTTAAAATATATTCAGCACATTTTATTAACACATCTTTACTTACATTCATTTTGACATCTATTTTTTTATTATTAAGTTTACTTATTAAAGGAATAAGTTTTTCTTTTAGTTCATCAAATAATTTATCTATTACGTTACTTGTTAATCCTTCTTCATAACTATTAAGCATAGTATCATATAAATTCTCACCATTATTTAAATAACCATAATATTTT
>CAKOND010000001.1 GCA_934096945.1 uncultured Bacilli bacterium | reverse complement strand
TTGGAATGAAAGAAAATTAAATGCAATAAGTGACCAAATTAAAAATGGATTTGACTGGAATGAAAGAAAATCAAATGCAATAAGTGATCAAATTAAAAATGGATTTAATTGGAACGAAAGAAAATTAAATGCAATAGATAACAAAATAGTTGCAGGATTTAATTGGAATGAAGCAAAATTAAATGCAATGAGTAATCAATTAACAACTGAATTTAGTGGTTTAAATAGCGTAATAACTACAGAAACAGCAAATATTAAGAAATTAATTGATAGTGCTTACAATGGATTAAATAATAATTTAACAAATGGATTTGCTAAAGTAAAAGAACAACAAGTAAGTGATTTTACTTCATTAAATAATGGAATTGGAAGTATTGCTTCAACACAAGGAAATGAATTTGCTCAAATTAAAGGTTCTATAAATGCTAATGCATCTTTAGTAAATGGTAAATACTTAGCGTTAGATGGAAGTTTAAATGGAGTTAGTCAAACAGTTAATGAAAATAAATTAGCATTAGAATCTATTGGAGGTAAAATAAATAATATAACTAATAAATTAGATAGTATGGATGCAAAATTAGACATTTTAGTAAGAAATATGAAAGTGTCTAGTATTGATAATTTAGATATTCAAGCTTTAGCCGAATCTTATGAAGCATATTATACAACCTTTAAAAGAGAAAATGGTAGAGATGCAACTCTAGAAGAAAAAATGAAATTTGTAATTACATATTTAAAAAATCGTAGTTATGTAAGAAGTAATTAATAATGAAAATATGGGAAAGAGTAGATAAATTAATCTATTCTTTTTTTTGTTAATATAACATATATTTTTCTGAGGGATAATTATGTTTTATAATAATATACATACTAGAATTAGATATATATTTTTGATAGTTATTTTAGTTTTAGTGATAGCTATTGCTAGAGTTTTTTATATTCAAGTATTTTCTTATAAAAAGCTAAATACTTTAGCAGAATCTTTATGGAGTAGAAAATTACCTATATCAGCAGATAGAGGTAAAATTGTTGATAGGAAAGGAAGAATTTTAGCTGATAATATTACTACAACATCACTTGTAGTTATTCCCAATCAAATTGAAAATAAAGAAGATACAGCTAGAAAATTAAGTGAAATACTTAGAAGTAGTTATGAAGATATGCTTAAGCATGTTAGTAAAAAAACTTCAATTGAAAGAGTACATCCTGAAGGTAGAAGATTAAGTTATGAAGTAGCGGAAAAAATAGATGCTTTAAAAATAGATGGAGTTTATTTAGTTAAAGAAAGTAAAAGATATTATCCTTATGATACTGTTTTAAGTCACGTTTTAGGTTATGTTGGAATTGATAATCAAGGGCTTTCAGGCTTAGAGCTTTATTATGATGATTATTTAACAGGTGAAGATGGTTCTATAAAATATTTTTCAGATGGTAAAGGACATAAACTTGAACTTGCAGAAATATATGAAGCTCCGACTTCTGGAGTAACTTTAGAGCTTACTATTGATTTAGATTTACAACTAGCAGTTGAAAATGAACTTGATAATGTAGTTGCTAAGTATGACCCAGATAGTGTAATAGCTATTGCCATGAATCCAAAGAATGGGGAAGTTCTAGCTATGGCATCAAGACCCAATTTTAATAGCAATAACTATCAAAACTATACAACTGAAGTAATAAATAGAAATTTACCCATTTGGATGACATTTGAACCAGGATCCACAATGAAAATATCAACATATACTGCAGCAATTAATGAAGGATTAATTAACATTTTTGAAGACAGATTTACGGATTCTGGTGCCATAACTGTTGATGGAGCAACACTTCATTGTTGGAAGCATGGTGGTCATGGTAGCCAAACGTATCTTGAAGTCATAGAAAACAGTTGCAACCCAGGTTTCGTTAACTTAGGACTTATGCTTCAAAAAGAAAAATTAATGAGTTATATTAAAAAATTTGGGTTTGGCATTAAAACGGGTATTGATTTAAATGGTGAAGGTAATGGAATACTTTTTAGTTTAGATAAAATGGGAAATGTTGAACTTGCCACAACTGCTTTTGGTCAAGGGATAAGTGTTACACCAATACAACAAGTTCAAGCTGTTTCAGCAATCATTAATGGAGGAACTTTGTATTCACCATTTATTGTTAAAAATTTTTTAGAACCTGAAACTAATACGATTGTTAAAAGTGTTACTGCAGAGAATAAAGGAACAGTTATAAAAAAAGAAACATCAGATTTAGTAAGATATGCACTTGAAAGTGTTGTTGCGAAGGGTTCAGGACATAATGCATATATTGAAAACTTTCGAATAGGAGGAAAAACAGGTACAGCTCAGACTGTTGAAAATGGTATTTATTCATCAAGTAAATACATTTTATCGTTTATAGGTTTTATGCCTGCGGATGATCCTGAAATCGTAGTTTATGTAGCGGTTCAAAATGCTAAAGGCGTTGTACAGTATGGAGGAACAGTTGCAGCTCCGATAGCTAGAAACATTTTTCTAAGTGCGATAGATATTTTGGATATAGAGCCATCTACAGAAGGAATACCAAAAGAATATACATGGCTTGACCAAAAATATGTTGTTGTGCCAGATGTAGTAGGTATGAATTTAACTGAAGCAAAGAAAAAATTAAAGGGATTTAATATTGAATATAGTGGAGAAGGAGAGTCGGTTATTTATATGGCTCCGAAAGCTGGTATGTATGCTAAAGAAAATGGTACTATAGTATTAATGCTAGGATAAGTGTAAAGTGTTGTAAATATTTTAATATTAATCGAAAATATATTTAAAAAGTAGTGTATAATAAAGTTACGAGGTGAAAATTATGTTAATTTTAGCTAAAGCATCGATGGCAATGATGCTAGGATTTGTTTTATCATTAATTACTGGTTTATTTATTATTCCTTTATTTAGAAAACTTCATTTTGGTCAATCTGTAAGTCATTTGATTAATGAAAGGCATTTGAAAAAAGAAGGTACACCAACGATGGGGGGATTAATATTTATTATTCCTGTAATTGTGTCACTTGTTCTTCTTTATATAAAGGGAAGTATTTCTATAAGTTATAATTTAATTATTGTTATATTTGTTTTTTTAGCTTATGGTTTTTTGGGATTTATGGATGATTTTTTGAAAATTAAATATCATAATAACAATGGTTTAAGTTTAGTTACTAAATTTTTAATTCAAATGTGTATTGCTCTAGTTTTCTTTTACTTATTTATGAAGGGCGGAGGAGAACCTGTTCTTAGTGTAAGCTTTCTGAATTTATATATTCCACTTGGATGGACATTTGGTTTGTTTATATTATTTTTATTAGTGGGAACGACGAATGCTGTTAATATAACTGATGGTTTAGATGGTTTAGCTGGTGGTTTATCAGCAATTGCATTTTTTGCCTATGGTGTCATAAGTTGGAATGCTGGTTGGCTCGAAGGATATCAAGAAATTGCTATATTTTGCTTTTTACTAGTTGGATCACTTATTGGCTTTTTAGTATTTAATACTCATCCGGCAAGAATTTTCATGGGAGATTTGGGTTCACTTGCCTTAGGTGGTGCTTTGGCATCTGTGGCAATTGTTTCTAGACATGAAGTTTCACTTGCAATTATTGGTGGTGTATTTGTTATTGAAACACTTTCAAGCTTAATTCAAATTATATCAATTAGATATTTTCATAAAAAGATATTTTTAAAAGCTCCGCTTCATCATCATTTTGAAGAGCTGGGATGGCGAGAAACTGATATTATCAAGTTATTCTGGGTTGCCGGTTTTATACTTGCTATGGCAGCGATAACTTATGGTGTTTGGTTATAAAATTGAGGTATTTATTGCCTCTTTTTTATTATTATTTTCGGAATCGTGCAAAATTAACCAAATATTATTTTTGGAATCGTAAATATTGCTTTTAGATAGTGTAAATATAGTTGTAAGTTAGGTGATAAATATGAAAAGCGAAATAATTAAAGAAGATATTTATAAAAAAATATTTATTTGATAAATTAGTCTTTAATGAAGGTATGATTATTGAAAATATTGTAGCTCAAAGTTTAGTTTCTTCTGGCAGAAAATTATATTTTTTATAAATATAGTACATTTGATTCATTAGAAGGTATGGAAATAGATTTTTTAATTACTAAAGATTATATTACTTCTAAGCACAATATTATTCCAATCAAGGTAAAATCTAAAGACCAGTATATTTATTCATCACTTAATAAATTACAAGTAAAATATAAATATTATGTTGATAATCCAATAATTGTTCATACACAAAATTTAAAAATAGAGAATAATATTTTATATTTACCAATATATATGGCATCTCTATTATAGGTTAGAATTTATACTAAAAAATACTATTTTTTTCAATAGGTTTTTAATAAACTTAAATATATAATTACTAGGTTACTTTAGTTCATAATTACTTTAAATGATTTATCTATGTAATGTTAAAATAGTGATTGATAAAATTTAAACGATAGTTTATAATTAATGTATAGTAGAAGTACGTGAGGTGTATTTGATGAAAAAAAATGGATTTACATTAATTGAAGTACTTGCTGTAATTGTAATATTAAGCATTGTTGTTTCACTCGCAACGATAAGTGTTATGAAAATTAGAAATGATTCCTTGAAAGAAGTGTTGCAAACTAAGGTAAATAATTTGGAGGCTGCAGCTAAAGTTTATGGACAAGAAAATCCAGATGAACTAAAATCTAATTGTGGAGTTGAGGGCTATAGTTCTGATTTTTGTGCTGTTGTAACTGTGGGTGAATTAATTGAAGGAAATTATTTTAAGTCGACGGAAAGAAATAAAGATGGAAATATTGATTTAATTAATAATGTAACAAATGAAAGTATGTGGAATGATGAAATTATTATTTATAAAAAAAATAATAATTATTATGCAAAATATTTAAAAAATGTTGACACTAATGGTGAAGATGGAAATGAGGATTATATTAGTTTAGACTTTAGCAAGACCAAGTGTGCCTACGATAGCATTTACAAGTGATTATAAAATCCAATTATCAGGTTCTACATCTAGTAATGATATCATAGCTTTGATAATAATAGTTTTACTAAGGGTGATAAATTTGATATTACTAGTAGTGGAACTATTTATGCTTATGCAGAAGATATAAAAAGTGAAAGATCTGATGTTGTAAGTAAAGTTATTACTATAAATAATGCTCAGAATGGAAGTGTTTCTTCAAAATATTATTGTTTACATAATAATACATATCAAGATCTTCAAAGTTGTGTGAATTCTTATGGTGCAAACGGTACTAAAAAATATTACTGTGGGAATACTTATGGAGAGTATACCGTAATTGGTCCTTATTGCTATGATACAGGTAATTGGATGCGTACTTATACTTATTGGACAAGTATGTTTTCTTGTCATGAATATTGTCGTGCTGGTGGATATTGTGAATATTATCATAGCGGATATGTTTGGTTTAAAAATAGGTTTGCTGCAAGTTCAACATATGAATATAGTTGCCCAAATGGTGGAACTTTGTCGGGAAGTTCTTGCATATTGGGAACATATAATGGAAATAAAAAATCTAATGCTTGTTCTAATTATTGTAGTGAAGGAACATTTTATAATGGTAAGTGTTATAAATTAAGTTAAAATAGTCTCAGGGATATTTCTGAGATTTTTAAATGTGAAATTTAGTTAAAACATTATCATAGAAAAAGTATTAATATAAATATTTGATAAATTAAATGTGACTAACGTAATTGCAAAAGGTTATAATATACTTTTTTTAAAATATAATTATATGAGGGATAATTATGTCTAAGAAAGATGATAAATGGTTACTTATAATTGTTATAATAACAGCTATATTTGGAATAGTTATGATTTATTCTGCTAGTTTTATCTGGGCTGATTATAAGTTTAATGATCCATTTAAATTTGTTAAGGCTCAAAGTGCATTTTTTATTATGTCTTTGTTACTTGTATTTGTTTTAAGAAAAATTAATCCTAAAATATATTATGAAAAAGCTAATTTAATACTATTTGTGTGTTTTATATTACTAGTTCTGGTTTTAATTCCGGGACTTGGAAAAATTAGAAATGGTAGTAGAAGTTGGTTTGGAATTGGTGGTTTTGGTATCCAACCCAGTGAATTTGCAAAAATTGGGTTAATTATATATGTTTCTAAATATCTTGCTAATAATAATAGAATTATAACTGATATTAAAAAGGGCGTATTTCCAATTTTACTTGTAATTGGTGTTTTCTTTCTATTAATTATGCTTGAACCTGATTTTGGTACTGCGATGGTTATAGTTATTACTTTAGTATCTATTTTATTTATTTCTGGTGTTAAACTATCATTCTTTGTTAAAATTGGAGCTTTAGGATTACTTGGTATTGTGGGACTTATTATTGTGGCTCCGTATCGAATGCTCCGTATTGTTTCCTTTTTAAATCCTTGGGTTGATCCTTTAGGTAGTGGTTATCAAATTATTCAGAGTTTGTATGCCATTGGTCCTGGAGGTTTGCTTGGACAAGGCTTTTTAAAAAGTCGTCAGAAGCAATTTTATTTACCAGAACCTCAGACAGATTTTATTTTTTCTATAATTTCTGAAGAGTTTGGTTTTTTAGGTATTCTAATAGTTACTTCAATTTTTGCTTTTATATTTTATAAAATAGTAAAAATATCTTTAAATTGTGATAATTTATTTTATAAATACTTATCATTTGGATTAGGCTTTGGTATTATTATTCAAGCTCTTTTAAATATTTGTGTAGTTATTGGACTTATTCCTGTAACTGGAGTAACACTTCCATTTTTTTCTTATGGTGGATCAAGTTTGCTTGTAAGTATGATAAGTATTGGTATTATTTTGAGTATTAGTAGGAAAAATAAATAGCATTTCTATAGCTTATTAATAATACTGTTGCAAAACTTTACTTTTAAATTGTTTTGTGATAAATAGATTATATCTATAAATATATTTAGAATTACTATTCATTTATTTACTTTGAATTTAAATTTTGTTAAATGTTTATAGAGTGTTTAAAAAATAATGTTGTTCTATTTATAATTTTAGATGAAGAAAAAGCTTTTTATATGAGAGGCTTAAAAGAATATAACAAGGATAGAAAATATTTAAAAGATACAATCCTTCATTTTCAAGGTATGTATGATGAAATGTGTAATAAATTGTTAGATTATGATATATAAAAATGACGGGAGAAAAATAATCCCGTCTTTATTTATACTAGCAAAGATTTACATCATCCTTGCTAATAATAGTATATGTAATATTTGTTTAATTATACAAAAAAACTACATAATATTTAAATTGGTTCTTCCGAAAGTTTAAGGTGTTAGTTATCCTTTGTTGCTAAAAAAGCTATAAAACTTTTTCTGAAAAGGTTGTCTAAATTCATTTTTCCGTATACAATTCTCTTGATAAGTTTAAATTTATTATTGTCTTCGGCAAAACCTGAACTTATCGAAGAAGATATTGCATTTTTAACTGCTGCAATATCTTTTTTAATCCATTACATAAACTACTTATTTTAGATGTTTCATATTTACTTATAAATTCATCTATTTTATTGCTGTCTTCCCCCTAATAATTGAGTGATATTCTAAAAAATATTTTTTATTTCTTTTGCAATTGGATACTTGTATGTATTTTTTTGCTCTTTATATACAAATGAATATCTTCATCTTCTTGATAATCATATATTATGTAATTATCATTAAATAATATATTGTTTATTTTGATTTCTTTATATTTCACATTTATCAACCTCTATTATAGTTAATAATTGTATTATATTTTTAAACAAAAAACAGGATATTTCTATCCCATTTCTAATTAACTAACACTTAAACTTTCGGAAGAACCTTTAAATTATGCAGTTTTTTTATTTAAAGTTCTAGCTTCTCTAGCACTAATGATTACTTTTTCCCCATTTATTGTCTTTTTTTGTAAATTTGGTTTTTGTTTCATTTTAGTTGCATTTAAAGCATGAGATCTTCTATTACCAGTTAAAGGTTTTTTAGTAGTTACTTTTGTAGCCATTTTTCTCACTCCTTCTTTTGTTTACTTATTAATTTTAACAATATATTTTATGTTTGTCAAATATTACTTATGTTTTTACGCTTAAATTTGGAAATTTTTTCTCAAAAACCTTATTATTAAAGTATTTATCAATGTATGTATCAAAATCTCTGGTAGCTTCTATGCCTCTTTTTCTTTGCGAATACCGTTTAGTTACTATACTTGTTAGGGTGATATCAAATAATAAAAATATATTTATAATGATGATTATTATTTGTGATAATTTAAAAGATTGGTTTTAGTGGTGTAAACCAAAGGCCTTGTTTATTTGTCAAATGACCGGTTTTAAATAGAAATCCTATTGTTTCAAAAATAAAACAATAAGTCTCCAAGTATAAAAAGAAGAGCTGTATGATAAAATAATTCTTTTATTTTGGCCATGTGATTACCATTTTTAGTATTAACAAATTATTTATTCTTATTCTTTAATTAATGGGTTAAAATTACTTATGGCATTTACGAGTTTGGGATGTCTTATCACAAAATGAATTGTTGGATTTTCTTCTTTTGATATAATTACTATTTTTTTATCTATTATGTTTATTGATATGTTAGTAAAAGTTATAAAATTAGTTTTATTTAAAATATAGTTTTTATTATTGTTTGCAAAAGCAAATGTTTCTTTTAAATGCTTTTGATAGTTTTCATATGAATAGGTTATTTTCTTATTATAGAAAATATTAGATAGGGTGATACTAGGTTTATTAAATTCATTTTTAGTAGGTACATAGATATTATCTATAAGTTTGTTAGTTTTAAGTAGGTTAGTATATAATATATATTCTTTATTTTTATATTCTAGTATTTTTTTAATATCTTGCTTGTTTATTTTGTTTTGTTTTAATATTTCTGTTAATAAGGAATCACTTATAGTAAATAAAGGAAGATTTGGTAATATGCGTTCTGTATTTTCTTTTGTTTTAATTAGATCATTTAAAAATAAGTTGTAGTTTTTTTGATTTTCTTCCTTATATATATCCATTAGAGAGTAAGCTTTTTTTAGAAGATTTTTTGCTTTTGTTTGATAGTATTCTACTTCTTTTTTGTTATTGGTTAAATAGTATTTGCCATTATTTTGAAAACCTGCGATTGCTTCACCAGATAGTGCTAAATTATTTGTGGTATATGTTATGTTGTGGTAGATGTTTCCATCGGTCTTTTTAAAATAATATGGAGTTACACCACCAGTCATGTAAATGGGAATCCAACTTTCTAGGCCAAGCATCATTTCATTAAATGGTCTATCTAAATTATGAATTATATTTAAATGCATACCTTTTTTGAGACTACAAGCGATGCCAAACATCCATTTTTTGCTAAAATCAAGATCTTTAGCCATTTCTTCCATGGGCATGTTGCTGCATAAGAATAGTTCTTTATTATTTTTGTTTAAAACTGCACCTTTTAGGAATTCTATTTCAGCTTTTTTCATTTCTTCAAGTCCATAGTAGTTTTTGGTTTTGCAGTGGTAAAATGGAATACTTGGTACTTTTAATTCGTCAAATTTTATGGCTTTAATATAATCATTTAAATTGAATTTGTCTAAATTTGTTAAAAAGTTTTTTATTGTGTCTTTTTGAGGTTTATCACTGCATGTTAAATATTTAAATATTTTGTTATAAATACTTTCATTTGTTTTTTCTGTTAAATCTTCTATTTTGATAATGTCTTCTGGAGCTTGATATTTTGCTTCAATATAATTGGCTATTTTTTGAGAAAAATCTAAAGGCTCACTCGGTTTACTTTTGTTATATCTTATTCGAGAAAGATTTGATGAGTCACATAGGGTGTATTTAGACATATCTTTTAAGTTTATTTTTAAGGTGTTTATAAGTGCGTTAAAATTTTTGCTAAATGTTTCATAGTCAAAGGAGTCTTTGTTAAATATTTTTTGAAATTCTTTTTCAATTTTTTCTTCATTTTCGTTGCTTATTTTTGCTAGGGCTTTAATTAATGATTTCATTTGTAAGCTTTCCATAGAGGGGGTACGCTGGCCACTTCGGTATCTACTTATCACTGATGGTGAAATGTTTGTTAGTTTTGATAATTCTGTGGAAGTGCATGCAAAATCTTCTAAGTATTTGTTTAATAATTCATTAAATTTCATAATAAAAATCACCTAAAAGTATTATACTATATGTAGACTTAGTTGTCATTAAAAACAATGCATTACGTGACAACTTAATTGTTATATATAAATAATTAAATTATAATATTAGTAGAAATGGGGAATAAATATGAAAGATAATAAAAATATTATTATTGCTGGGGTCGTGATTTTGGTTTTAATTGGGATTTTTTTAGTGTATCCTAAAATGAGTACTGATAAAAAGGTTAATAATAATGATGTTATTAAAACTAGTAAGGGTAATGTTAAAATTGTAGCTAATGAAGTAAGTAAAGTTACTTTAGAAGATTATGAAAGTGATTTATTTAAAATTAAAATACCTAAAGGTTGGAAGGTAGAAACAATTGGAGATTATATTCATTTTACAATAAGAGCTTATAATCCAGAAAATCCAACTTATCAATTTTTCTTTAGTTTAAAAAGTGAAGGATATAATAAATCAGAAGATGCTAAAAAGTGGCAACAAAAATATTATCCAAATGATATTTTTGCAAAGGCTTCTGTTATAGCTACAAAAGATACAGAAGGTTATTATAAAATATTTAATGATATGGGGCCACTTAATAATAATGCAACATTTACATTTCCAACTCTTACGGATTTTACAGTGATTGAAAATTTAGGTAAAGGATTACTTGGTGGTGATGTACTACGTGCTTCATTTAAAGATGCTTCAGATAAGGATGCAGAAGGCTTATTTACAGCTTATGTCTATGATGCTGGTCCATATTACGTAAATGAAAATTTTATTTCTGGAAAACAAATTGATATTTACTTTTTAAGTGTTTATGATGCTATATTTTTTACAGCACCAAAAGAAGATTTTGTAGACTGGGAAGAAACATTAAATAAAATTTCATCCTCACTTGAATTTACAGATACTTTTATGAGTGGTTTTTATCAAGCACAAGATGCTGTTATGAAAACTTTTCAAAATGTAAGAAGTATTTGTAATGAAATATCTGATGGTATTATGGATTCTTGGGAAAAGAGAAGTAATACTTATGATATTATGAGTCAAAAGCAAAGTGACGCAACTCTTGGTTATGAAAGAGTTTACGATACTGAAACTAATGAAGTTTATAAAGCTTATAATGGATTTACAGATGATTATGATGGAAAAAGATATAAACCAGTAACTGATGAAATGTATACTAAAAAAACAAGTGGATATATTGAAAAAATAGGTGAATAATGAAAAATAAGAAAATATGGATAATTGGTGGCGTTATTTTATTAATACTTTTAATATTAGGTATAATTTTATTAGGCAAAAAAGATACTTATAAAGATAATAAAACTAAAGATAATAAAAAAACATCTTTGGTGGAAGAAGCTGCTAGTAATAGTGGAAAGAAAAAGGAAGATTACAAAAAGTTTTTAGGTGGAGAAGTATTAAATCAAAATACTTACTTTAATGAATATACATTTATAAGTAATAATAAAGCTTATATATTTGATCCAAGTAAGGTAGAAAACGGAGAATTTAGTTATAGGAAAGTATTAGATATTCCAGATGATCTAGAGATAGTTAATATAGGTATACCTTTCGGGGCAGATATACATTTTATTACAAGTGATGATAAATATTATTCTATTGAAGATACTAATTTAGACAATAAAGTTGAAGCAGGATATAATATGTTTGCAAATGCTAAATATGAACTAGAGAAGTTTTATGACTCATATAGCAAAGAAACTTATGGTGAAAAATTAGATTATGATTTAATATTTAATTTACACATGGTTAAAGATAATATAATTTATAAATTAAGTGTTCCATGGTATGATTTTATTAATAAGAAAGACTATAGTTTTGCCAAAACTAAAATTGAAGGTAATTATGAAGGTGAAAAAATACTTAATGTTTATAATGATAGAATTATAAGAACTGATAAAGCTTTTTATGAGGTCGTTGATTATTATAAAAATGGGGAAAAAACAAGTGCAACATTAAAAATGAATATGTTAACTAAATATTATGATGATGTTTTAACTTTTACATATAAGTATGTTGTTTTAAAAGATTATACGTTAATACCAATTAGTGATACATTTACAAATAGAAATAAAAAATATGTAGAATATAATTATAAAGATTGTTTTGAAGAAGAAATAAAAGATTTTACAGAATAAATATATATTTATGAAAAAGTAACTACTCTAGTGGTAGTTTTTCTTTTGGTGTGATATAATTAATTTATATCCAAGGATAGTGATAAAATGAAAAAACTAAATATGAAGAAAATATTATTTATATTGCCAATTATAATATTTATAATTGTTTTATTAATATGTCTTTTTATTAAAAATAATAATAGTGATATAGTAAAAAATAAATCTTATTGCAATGAATATTCTATATATGGAAATGTTTTATATAATAAAGATAAAAGTAGTTATGTTATAGAAAATATAACTTATTGTAAAAATTATAATATTTCTAAATATAAAGAGATAAATGCTACATTATTTGAAAAAAAAGAAAGTACAATAAATGAAATAACATCTTATGAATATAAAGAAGAATCTTCTATTTTATTAGATAAATTCTTAAGTGGTAAAACATTTAAAGGTGATTATTCTAAAAGTATTTGTGAAAAGTATAAAAAGGATAATTTATATTTAGAAGTAAAAGTAGTAACTTTTGATAATAAAATAGATTTAATAAAAATACCAATTGTTATGGAAGAAAAATGTAAATGATAGAAAGTACACTAAAATTAAAAGATAGTTTTGTCTTTTAAAGTAATAGTTCTAGTTAAATAAAAACAGCATCTAAATCAATGAGGTTGATTTAGATACACACAATCTATTGGTAGCATCCAATCTCGCAATACTGGATGTTCCATTTTAATTTATGCAAATTTTCTTTGCTATATACATATAACCATATATTATTATTTTTGTCAGTTGCTTGAAAATATAGCTTTTTTTAAAATTTTGTCAAGTTTTAAAAATATACTAGTAAAAAGTATATTTTTTTGGTAAAATTATACTAGAAAGTAGTGGTGGATAAAAATGTTTTTAGGTGAAAATCCAATACATATTGAAGTAGAAAATAAATCTGATATAGCAAAATTGGTTTTAATGCCAGGAGACCCTTTAAGAGCAAAGTATATTGCAGAAAACTTTTTGGAAAACGCTAAGTGTGTTACAAGTGTACGTAATATGCTAGGTTTTACTGGTACTTATAAAGGTGTTCCTATAACAGTTATGGGAAGTGGAATGGGTATGCCTAGTATAGGAATTTATTCATTTGAATTATTTCACTTTTTTGATGTTCAAAAAATTATTAGAATTGGAACTTGTGGTGCAGTTAGTCCAAAAGCAAACATAAATGATATGCTTTTAAGTGAAAGTGTATATAGTGAGTCTAACTTTGCTTATACATATAATAATTATCGAGAAAGAGTAGTTGTTGCTGATAAAAATCTTAATGATAATGTTGTTAAAGCTGCTGATGAACTTAGTTTAAGTAATAATTTACATAAAGGAATGCTTACCACAATGGATGTTTTTGGTCCATATATTGATTTTGAGAGAGTTCTTTCAAGAATACCAAAAGAATATGAAGTTTTAGGAGAAGAAATGGAAGCTTTTGGACTTATTCATGTTGCTAATAGTATGGGAAGATGCGCAACAGCCATGGCAACAGTAGTTGACTCAAAATATAGTAATGTTGTTCTATCCATTGAAGAAAGACAAACTTCACTTAATAATATGATAAAGTTAGCTTTAGAAGCAATAATAAAATAATAAAGAGGGGATCTAAATGAATACCATAAATGAAGAAATATTTAGGGCATATGATATAAGAGGTACTTATCCTACGACTATAAATGAGCAAACAGCTTTTACTATAGGAAAAAGTTATGGTTCTTATTTACAGGAAAAATATAATAAAACATCTTGTATTGTTTCTCATGATAATAGATTGTCTAGTGAAACTCTTACGCAAAATTTAATTAAAGGTTTAGTTTCAAGTGGAATAAATATTGTATCTTTGGGCTTTACAACAACACCAATGAATTATTATGCTAGATATGTAAATCAAATGCCTGGTATAATGGTTACAGCTTCTCATAATCCAAAGGATGATAATGGGTTTAAATTTTCTTTTGATGGTATGATTAATGCTCGAGGAGAAATGATTGAAGATTTTAAAAAGTATACTTTAGCAGGTAATTTTAAAAATGGACAAGGAAGAATAACCAATACAAATATTACAAATAAATATCTTGAATACTTGAAATATTCTTTGAAATTTGGGAAAAATAAAAGAAAAGTTGTCATTGATCCTGGAAATGGAGCAGCTTCACATATTGTAAGAAAAGTATTTGATAATATGTATTGCATACCGATTTATATAAATGATATACCTGATGGTAATTTTCCTAATCATCATCCTGATCCTGCAGTTCCAGAAAATTTAGTACAACTTCAAAAAGCAGTTAAAGATAATAGAGCTGATTTTGGTGTTGCTTATGATGGAGATGCAGACAGAATTGGGGTTGTTATGGAAAATGGTGAAATAATGCCAATTGAATATTTAATGCTCTTATATATACAAGATATGTTTAATAGTGTAGCAAATAAAACATTTTTGTATGATATTAAATGTTCTAAATCTATGGAAGATATGATAAATTTATGGGGTGGGAAAGGAGTATGCTATAGAACTGGAGCATCATATACACAGTTTAAAACACATGAAGATAATTTACCTTTTGGAGGTGAGTATTCTGGACATTTGTATTTTAGAGATAGAGATGCAGATTGTGCAAGTGCTATTTATGCTTCACTTAGACTTTTGGAAATTTTAAGTAGGACAAATGAGAAGTTAAGTAAACTTGTTAAAAATTATCCGAGGTATTATTCTACACCTGAAATAAAAATTCCAAGTGATGATTTAGTAAAATTTAATGTAGTTGAACAAATTAAAGCGTATGCTAAACTTAAAAATTATCCAATTAATGATATTGATGGAGTTAGAATTACTTATACCAATGGATGGGTTTTAGTTAGGGCTTCAAATACAGGACCAAATATTACTTTTAGGGCTGAAGCGACGAGTGAAGCGGGTATAATGTCTCTTAAAAATATATATTTACCTATGATTGAAAAATATAATAAAACGATTGATATTTTGTAAAGGATATAATATAAAATAAATGTAGAAAGAAATAGAAATTTTTATGGAAAGTGGAAAAACTAAAGTGTTAAGTGTTATTGCTATTGTAACTTTTTGGGTATTAATATTTAGTGCTACTTTAGTATATTTTCAAGCTCAAGGGGGAAGTCCAACATCTGCTAATTTAAGTGCAATAACATATACTACAGATTTTTTTCATTTGCAATATGTAAATAAACAGATACTTTGAATATCTGTTTATTTATTTTAAGAAATTTTAATGTAATTAATACGATTTCTTTCTAATTCTTCTTACGCTATCTAATGTACATGTTGTAAGATTAATATCAAGCTCATCTTTACATCTTTTGCTTAATTCATTAAAATCTTTACCATTTATGCATATAGTTGGAGCGTTATAATACTTTTGCCAAATATCAAAAGGCACTACGATATTGTTAGCAAAGTCTAGTACTAGGTTTTCAGTTGGGTCAATTAATACTGAATGTTCCATGTAACCTTTAAATTCAAAAGGTATATAGTAATATGCTCCATAAAGATGGAAATTGTATTTAAGAATATCACTAGTTAGATTATGACAAAAACCGCGTCTTTTACTAGTATCAACTCTTTCAAAACCGAAGTATGTGTCTAATGGATATATATTTATATCTCCGATGGTTGATCCTAGAAGAACATGTTTATTTGTAATTTCTTTTCTTTCTTTGATTGAAAAAGCTCCGCTTGCTAAAATTTGGTAAGCTTCTGGTTTTATGTCGCCGCTAAAATAAAAGTCTGTTCTTTGCATAGTTTTTAAAAGTTCAGAGTTTAGGCGATAGTTGTATTTATGAAGAATTTCTTTGACTCTTTTGATAATATATGGATGCCCACAGTTTAGATACATGATTATTAAATAATTTATTTTTTCTATATCATCATAGTTATGAGGAACTGTTGATGCATCACAAGGAAAATCAAGAAGAATTTCTTTGCATGCTTCTTTGTTTATATCAATGTTTGTTTTTTGCCTTTTTGTATATATTTTACTTAGCTCTATATCATTTGTTTTATTAAAAACATCTTTTATGTCTTCAAAAGTAACCATACCAACACCCCATTTGTTGCGAGTATTATATAGCAAATGGGCGCATTTGTCAAATTTGGCATATACTATCTTAGGAGGATAGCATATGAAATTTGGGGATGAATTCTTTAAAAAGGTAGAAAAGAAAACTAAAGTGGATAAGAATACTATCATAAGTCTGGCAGAAAAACTACAAAAAGGAAATATGAAGGATGAAAAAACTTTGATGGAGGTAATTGATACTTTAAGTAAAATGACGGGTAAGAAAGTAACCGATGAACAAAAGAAAAAAATAATAAGTAAAATTGTAGATGATAAAGTTCCTAAAGATGTTGAAAAAATGTTTTAACATCTTTTTCTTTTGGACTAAATGAGGTATAGTGTGAATATCGGTTATTATATGATTTTATATAATAATTTGAAAATTGAAGAATTTATTACTATTTTAAATGCAGGGGATGGAAAATACCATCAGAAAGATTACTTAGAAAATCTTTAGAAAATGGTATTAATGTTAAATGTGTGATAAATAATAACACAATTGGTATGGCAAGATTTGTAACGGATGAATGTTATGCGGTATTAATCATGGATGTTGTGGTAGTTCAAGAGTATCAAGGTTAAGGCTATGGAAGACTTTTAATTAATTCTTTGCTAGATTATATGAGAAAAGATTTAAAAGATGGGGAAGAGGTGATGATACAATAGTAGTCTGCACTAGAGAAGCAATTATTTTATGAATCTTTTGGTTTCAAAGTAAAAAAGAATGTTGCTGAAGATGGAATGTATATGTGGTTTAAAAAGTAATGTTCTTTTTTTCTTTACAAATAATGTATCGCGTGATACAATTTAGCTATAAGAAGGTGATAGATTGCCAAAGCAAATAAAAATAGGTAAAGATGATATACTTAAGGCAGCACTTGAAATAGTTAGAAATGATGGTATAGAAAAGGTAAGTAATAGAGAAATTGCTAAGAAGTTAAATTGTTCTATAAGACCAATATATTATCAGTTTGAAAATAGTGAAGAGTTATTAAATGAATTAAATAAGAAAATGATAAAATATTTTTATGATTTTATAACAAATAATATGAATGATGAAATGCCAAAGTATAAGCAGACAGGTATTAATTATATAAAGTTTGCTAAGAAAGAAAATAATATATTTAAAGTGTTATTTATGAGTAAAACTAATTTTTCAATAAGTGAATTTATTGATAATGCGGATGGTAATTTTGATGAAGTAGAAAAATATATAAATATGAGTACTAGTTTAACGGGGAAAAACTTAAAATCATTTCATGTTAAGATGTGGTTATTTACTCATGGACTAGCTACTTTAATTGCATGTAAAGCTGTTAATTTAAATGATGAAGAAATAAGTGAGCTTTTATCAAGTGAGTTTAGAGCTTTAGTACTTTTGGAAAATAATAAAGAAGGAGAATAAATGATGAAAAAAATAATTGAAGTAAAAAACTTAAGCAAAAGTTATAAGAATTTAAAAGCAATAGATGATTTGTCTTTTGATGTTTATGAAGGAGAAATTCTAGGATTACTTGGACCAAATGGAAGTGGTAAATCTACGACGATTAATTCTATACTTAATTTGCTAAAGTTTGAAAAAGGGACAATTAAAATATTTGGTAAAGAAATGAAGCCAGATGCTTATGATATTAAAAGAAATATTGGAGTAATATTTCAAGAAGTAGCAGTTTTTGAAGAACTTACTGTTTGCGAAAATATAGATTATTTCTGTGGTCTTTATGTAAGTGATAAACTTTTAAGAAAGTCCTATGTAGAAGATGCCATAAATCTAGTAGGTTTGAAAGAGTTTACTAAGTTTTATCCAAAACAATTATCTGGAGGACTTCTTAGAAGACTTAATATTGCTTGTGGTATAGCTCATAAACCTAAATTAATATTTTTAGATGAACCAACTGTTGCGGTAGATCCTCAAAGTAGAAATAATATCTTAGATGGCATTAAAAAACTACGTGATGAAGGAGCTACGATTGTTTATACAACTCATTATATGGAAGAAGTAGAAATGATTTGTGACAGAATAATTATACTTGATAAAGGTAAAATTTTAGCAGAAGGTACAACTGATGAGTTAAAATCACTTGCTAAACTTGAAGAAAAAATAACTTTAGAAGTAAAGAAAATAAGTCCTAAAGTAGTGGATGAAATAAAAACATTTAAAACTGTTGATAGTGTTATAGAAAATAGAAATATTTTAGTAATTACTTATAAAAAGGGTAAAGATAATCTTGGTGAATTAATTAGCTTTTTACATTCTAAAAAAGTTACTTATTCTAAGATATTTAGTGAAAGACCAACACTTAATGATGTGTTCTTAGAGCTTACTGGAAAGGATTTGAGAGATTAATGTTTATTCATAATTTTAAATATTCTTTAAAAGTACTTTTTAGAAATAAATCCCTTATTTTCTGGACATTTATTTTTCCAATATTACTTGGTACATTTTTTCATATGGCCTTTAAAGATATTGAAAATAATGAAGCTTTTCATGCCTTTAATATTGCAGTTGTGGATAGTCCTGATTATGATAATAACACTATATTTAAAGAAACTATAAATGAAGCAAGTAAAGATGGTAATAATAAATTATTTAATGTAAAAGTGGTAAATAAGAAAGATGCAAGTAAAATGCTAGAAAATAAAGAAATAACTGGTTACTTAGAATTTAATAATAGTGATGTAAATATAACTATAAATGATAATGGTATATATGAAACTATACTTAAGTTTTTTGTAGATGAAGTAAATAGTAATAAAAAAATAATTGAAAATACAGTAAATGAGGAAATAAGTAAAGGTAATTTAGATTATCAAATGGTAATAAGTAATGTAATGGATAGTTTGAATGAAACAATAGAATTTAAAAATATATCCAGAAGTAATTTAAGTTATACAATGATTGAATATTATACATTAATTGCTATGGCTGCTTTATATGGTGGAGCAATATCAATGTATATTATAAATAAAAATATGCCAAATATGAGTAGTGTAGGTAAGAGAAATAGTACAGCTCCGATCCCTAAAAGTACACTTTTACTTAGCGGTTTACTTGCAAGTTTAGTTGTGCAAATACTCGGTTTAATTCTTTTATTTATCTATACAATATTTATTTTAAAGATAGATTATAACTCTAATATTTGGTTAATTGCACTTCTTGCTGTTGTTGGTTCTCTTGCTGGTTTATCACTTGGATGTATTATTGGCACTATTTTAAAAACAAATGAAAATGCTAAAAGTGGTATTCTAATAGCTGTTACCATGTTTCTATCATTTTTATCAGGTATGATGGGTATTACTATGAAATATGTAATTGATAAAAATATACCTATCTTAAACATGATAAATCCTGCTGCAATGATTACAGATGGCTTCTATGCTCTATATTATTATGGATTTGAAAGTAGATATATTTTTAATATTTTAAGTTTACTTGTATTTTCACTTATAATGTTACTTATTTCAAGTATCAGTTTAAGGAGGCAAAAATATGACAGTATTTAAGACATTTTGGAAAGTAGTAAAAAGATATAAAGGTACAATTATTGGATTTACTATAATGCTCGTAATATTTGGTACAATAAATATGAGTAGTAATGATGTAACAAGTACTTTTAAAGAAAGTAAGCCAGATATAATAATAGTAAATAATGATAATACAATTCTTTCTAATGATTTAGTTAATTATTTTAGAGAAAATGCTAATATAATAGATGTAAAAAATACTGAAAGAGCTATAGATGATGCTATATTTTATCGAGATGCAAGTTATGTAATATATATTCTTGATGGTTATGAAGAAAGCATTTTAAATGGTGAAAGTGGTAATATAGAAATTAAATCTAGTGGGGATTATACATCAAATTTAGCAGAAATGCTTTTAACTAGATATATTAAAACTATCAAAGTATTAAGTAAAGAATATAGTGATAAAACTACTTTATTAAGTAAAGTAAATAATGCACTTGATGAAAATAGTAAAGTAGAACTTACTACTAAAATAAATACTACAGAATTATCAAGACTTTCAAGATACTATAATTTTGCAAGTTATACTTTAATTGCTGTTATTCTCTTTATTATATGTTTAGTTTTATCTAGCTTTAATAAGGAAACTACTAGAAAGAGAATTATTGTAAGTAGTATGGATTATAAAAAACATAATAAATACATTTTAATAGCAAGTAGTTTATATTCTATTTTCGTAGTTATTTTATACACTATTTTAGCTTTTATAATATTTGGCTCTTTAACGTTTACAGAAAGAGGTTTATTATATATCCTAAATACATTTATATTCTCATTTGTAGCTTTATGTATGGCTTTATTTATAAGCACATTGGTTAAAAATAAAGAAGCAGTATCAGGTATAGTTAACGTGGTTGCATTGGCACAAGCATTTTTATGCGGAGCATTTATACCTACTTTATGGCTTCCTGAAAGTGTAATAAAAATAGCTCATATACTACCAGCATATTGGTATATAAATACAAATGATTTTCTAGCAGAACTTGAAGTTTTATCATTTACTAATCTAAAACCAATATGGATTAATATGTTAATTTTAATTATATTTGCTATTATATTTATTATTCTAAATAATATTGCATCTAGAAAGAAAATGGTATCATGAGATGTAAATGGTGTAACCAAGATAATCCTTTGTATGTAAGGTATCATGATGAAGAATGGGGAGTACTAAACTTAGATGAACATTATTTATTTGAAATGCTTATTTTAGAAAGCTTTCAAGCAGGACTTTCCTGGAAATGTGTTCTAAATAAAAGAGATGCTTTTAGAAAAGCATATGATAATTTTGATATTGATAAAATTATTAAATATGATGATGAAAAGACAGAAAAATTAATAAATAATGAGAATATAATTAGAAATAAACTAAAGATTAAAGCAAGTATAAATAATGCTAAAATATTTAAAAGTATTTCTTTAGAATATAGTGGTTTTAAGAACTATTTGCTTAAATATTTTAAAGAGTATCCAATATATGAAATAAATAGAGTGACTTCAAATATTTCTGATGCTATTTCTAATGATTTAAAAGGGCGTGGTATGAAGTTTGTGGGATCAGTTATTGTTTATTCATATTTGCAAGCGATTGGTTTAATTAATTCACATGAAAATGACTGTTTTATGAAAAATAGGTAAAATTTTATTGCACTAGTTTTTTAATTATGATATTATTTTAATGGAAGTGATAAAGTTATGGAAAAAAGTAATAAAATATATTTAGGAATAATTTTGGTGTGCACAATATTAGTAATTGGTTTATGTGTGTATGCTATTGCAACTCATAAAGAAGAAAAGTTGACGGATGCCCTTAAATTTAAGAAAGAATATGAAAGTTTAAATGAAGTAGTAAATGAAAATAATGAAAAACAATATATGGAAATTTCTATTGATGAAGAAAATCCAATAGTTTATAAAAGTGGTCAAGAGATCGTAGAAATCATGAAAAATGAAGATGCAATTATTTATTTTGGTTTTGCTTCTTGTCCTTGGTGTAGAAATGCTGTACCAGTTTTACTTGAAGCAGCTAAAGAATTGAATGTTGATAAGATTTATTATGTTGATATTTTAGATATGCGTGATACTTATAAATTCTCTGGAAGTATTGAACCTGAACAAACTAAAAAGGGTACAGATGCCTATTACGACATATTGAAAATACTTGATAAAAAGTTAGATAAATTTTATGTAACAGATGAAGCAGGAAATATGTATGACACTGGAGTTAAAAGATTATATGCTCCGACTTTGGTAGCTGTTTCAAAGAGAAATGTTAAAGGTTTCCATGCATCAACTGTAGAAAGTCAAAAAGACCCATATTCTGCATTAAATGATGAACAAAAGAAAGAATTAAAAAGCACTTATAAAACAGTTATTAATTCTATTAAAGATTTGAAAGCATGTAAAGATGATAAGGCTTGTTAAACTAGGTAAATGCCTAGTTTTTTAAACCTTCATTTCCATCAGCATTTTAATTGTTTTATAATTTTTTAGTTTTACTATTCTAAGCTGACGATTTTGTGATATAATTCTTCTTAAGAAAAGGAGTTTGGTTTTCATGTATGAATTTACTTATCAAAATAAGGAAGAATATAAAATATTAGAAAAAGGGCTAAAAAATTTAAATGAATTGACTTATAAAAAGTTAAAAGAAGTGTATTTAGATTTAAAAACTGGAGATTTAAGTTATGCCAATTTGCTTGATTTTAAAAAAGATATATATGAAATTGCGTTGCCCACTGATTTAAAATTAAAAAAATTATACGGTTCAATAAAATTAATATTTGAAATTGTTGATAACAATATCAACTTATTAAGTCTTTTGCCACAAGATCTATTATTAGCAAGTTATAACAATGAATTAACTATTTACAAAGATGTGATCATACCTGTTAAAAATGCAAATCTATATGAATTTAAAATTGATTTAATTAATATGTTATCAGATAAATAATTTAGTTTATAAAACTTCAGCTTCAGTTGTTGCTTAAGTTATTTAATTTTTATGCAAAAAGACTTGTCATAAATGTGAATTATAAGTTAAAATGTCCTATTGAAATATTTAGGAAGAGATGTGTACTATAGTTGTATATTTAAGGGGATAGAACAAAGTTGAAGAGCAATCTGAACACATAAGTAATGTTATGCAAAAAAAGTAAAATGCATTATCTACCATTTTAAAAAGTCTTTAACAGTTTTGTTCATTTGTCTTGACAATTTAGCATATCCTAAAGTATAATCATATTAGAAAATTAAAGGAATGATGCACATGCGATTAAGATTTAAGTCTGCACTTGGTTTCATATTTTTGCTTATAGCGATTTGTACCTTTTTAGGTGTTGGATATATATTTTATGATAAAATAAGTAATGATGCTGATATTGTAGTTGATGGTAAAATAACTATTAATTATTTGACGGGAAAAAATTTTAATTTAAATGGAAATAATGAACTATCTTTTTCTGTAACTAATAATGATAATGAAACTAAATATTATTACATTCAACTTACAGATATATATGCTAAAGATGTTTCTTATGAACTTACATCTTCTGATAATTTAAAAATAACTAATCAGTTAAAGTCAGAAATAATTTCTAATCAAGTATCAATTAATGCTCAAGAAACTGTTAATTATACTATTAAATTTATAACTAAAGATAATGAAAAGTATTCTGGTACAATTCAAATTGGGGAAAAGAATGATGAAAATAATACTTTAGCATCTGTTATACTTAATAATAATAAAGTAAATGAAGCAAGTTTAACTAAAAATGGAGAAGCTGCAGTCCTAGATGAAGGCTTTTTAAAAAGTACAGATGATTTAGGAGTAGCTTATTATTTTAGAGGTGCTGTTTCTAATAATAATGTTAAATTTGCTGAAAAAATGTGGAAAATAGTTAAAATAAATGGAGATGGGTCTGTAAAAATAGTTCTTGATGGAACTAGTGATGAATTGAGTAAATATTATGAAAATGATATAGATTTTGAAAAAAGTAAAATTTATGAAAGTTTAAATAATTGGTATGATATGTATTTAAATAGTTTTAGTGATTATATAGCTTATTATAAATTTTGTAATGATACTGTTTTAGAAGAAACAAGTTTTAATTATATTGGTTTTAGTAGAGTTATAACAAATAAAATACCAATGTATGTATGTTTAGGAAATAAAATAAATACAAAAATTGGACTTCTTACAGCTGATGAGGTTGCCCTCGCAGGTGGAACAAATAGTGAAAATAAAAGTTACTATTTATATAATGAAAAAATTAAGACACCATATTATTTAATGACTGGTGCTGAATATAAAAATGATGTTTATTATCCTTTTTTAGTAGGTGAAAATGGGAATTTAATTACTAATACAAGTGGAGATTTACTAAGAAGTGTTAGACCTGTTATAAATATTATAAAAAATGCTAAAGTTATTGGTAGTGGAACGATTGAAGACCCTTATGAGATTGTTACAGATTAACTTAAGAAGAAAATTCTTAAGTTTTTTTGACATTTGACATTTTAGATGTTATAATAAATGTCAATATTTGACATGCGATTGTGTCAAATTGACGTTTTATACTTTTTATAAAAATCTATAAATAGTATAATGGTATTGGTGGTAGGTATGAAAATATTTAATGATATATATAATTTTTTAATGGCACTTAGATTTGTTGATATAGTATTTTATTTTTCAATATTAATACTTATGATACTCGTAGTGATACTTATTTATTTTATTAGGATAAATAAGTTGGAAGAGAATGAGAAAGATAAATTTGGGGAGACTCAAGAGATGGAAATAGCGAGAAAGTTAAGGGATAATATGAAGAGTAGTGATAAAATGATACAATTTACAGATTATGAAAAAGATCAGGAAGATAAAGCAATAATTAGTTATGATGAACTTTTAAATAAGGGAAATAGTAATTATGAACTTAGTTATGAAAAAGAAGAAATGCATGATGATTTATCTGTTAAAAAGGTTGATTTAGATAATTTAGTAAATAAAAGTAATAATTCAGTATCTAATTTAGAAGTTAGGGTTATTAGTTTTCAAAAGGAAGAAGCCTTTTTAGAAGCTTTAAAGAGATTACAAAAGGAATTGGGATAAGTTATGAAATTTAATATAGTTACATTTGGTTGTAAAGTTAATCAATATGAGTCAAATATGATGAAAGAAAAAATGCTTTCATCAAATTTTTTCTATACTGAAAAATTAGATGAAGCAAATATTATTATAGTTAACACTTGTTCTGTTACTAATGTTGCTGATAAAAAGTGTTTTAAAATGATTAGAAGAATTAGAAGAGAATATCCAGAGGCTGTTTTGGCTGTTGCTGGTTGTAGTAGTCAAAATAAACAAGAAGAGTATGAAAATTTAGACATAGATATCCTTATTGGTAATAAAGATAAAGCAATTATAAATGAACTTATTAAAGAATATATAGATACTAAAAAAAGATATGTTAAGTTTTATAATGATAGAGATTTAGATTTTGAAGATATGTTTATTAATGATTATAATCACGTGAGAGCCTTTATCAAGATTGAGGATGGTTGTGATAATTTTTGTTCATATTGTATTATTCCTTATGTTAGGGGTTCTGTGAGGTCTAAGTCTTTTGATAAAGTAATCGAGGAAGCTAAACATTTAGCACATCATGGTCATAAAGAAATTGTTTTAACTGGTATTCATACAGGCCATTATGAAGATAGTGGACATGATTTAACTGATTTAATTAATGAACTTTCTAAAATAGAAAACTTGAAACGTATTAGAATATCTAGTATTGAAATAACAGAACTTAATGATAAATTTCTAGATATGTTAGGTAAAAATGGTAAAGTGTGTAATCATTTGCATATTCCTCTTCAAGCAGGTAGTGATGAAATACTAAAGAGAATGAATCGTAAGTATGATTTAAAATATTATGAAGAAAAAATAAATAAAATTAGAAATATAAGACCTGATATATCAATATCAACAGATATTATTGTAGGTTTTCCTTATGAAACAGAAGAGTTGTTTACAAGTACTTTAAATTTTTCAGAAAAGATGAAATTTAGTAAAATACACGTTTTTCCTTATTCAATTAGAAAAGGGACTGCAGCAGCATCAATGCCTGAACAAATTGATGAAAGTATAAAAAAGGATAGAGTTAAAAGATTAATGGCTTTAAGTGAAAAAATGGAAGAAGAATATTATAATAAATTTAAGGGTAAAAGCTTAGATATTCTAGTAGAAGAAGTAAATGATAATGTAAGTATTGGTCATACAAGTAATTATTTAAAAATGGAAGTACCTGAAAAACTAAATAAAAATGAAATCTATACAGTAACATATAACGGAGGAAAATAATGGACGAATTACAAGAAAAAATAACAAATTTAACAAGTAATGAAGAAGCAAGATATTTTTATCATTTTACAAATGCATCAGGTGATAAAATTTTAGAAGAAGGTTTAGTGGTAGCAAACCCTTTATGGGAACAATCATTTTTAGAATTTAGTAAAGAAGAACATCTGTATTAGATGCCAATAAAAGCACTATAGTTAAAAATAATACAACAATGATTATAGCAGGTGTTTATAAAGATAGTATGGATGGTTTTATAAGAAAATTAAGACCTGAAGAAGGAGCATTTCTAGATTTTGAAGGAGTTGGAGCTCCAGATTATATTATTGATAGTAATAATTTATTAGGTTATATTGATTTAGAAAATTTAGAATTAATTACAAATGAATATGCTAGTGTTCTAAGTGATAATCTATATTTAGATTAATTTATTAAATTAGAGTAAATAACTTGATATTTTGAAGTAAGAAGTTTATAATAATGTAAGTATTAGGCATATAAGTATGCTAGTAAAAATACATAAAAGGGTATTTATGAATTACATTAAAGGCAAGATTAAAAAGTTAATATTTTATAGTAAAGAAAGTGGCTTTGTAGTCGCTTTATTTCGCGTTAAGGAAAGCAATTTAAATGAAATAAACAATAAAACTATAACTATTACTGGTTCATTTTTAGACCCAAGTATTGATGTTGCTATGACCCTTTATGGTGATTATAAAAAAAATGATAAATGGGGTATGCAATTTGTTGTGGAAAGTTATGAGGTAGATAAACCAACTACAAAAGAAGCAATAATTGACTTTTTATCTAGTCCATTTATTGAAGGGTGCGGGGAAGTAACTGCTAAAAGAATAGTCGAAGCTTTCGGAGAAAAATCTTTAGATATAATAAAAAATGATAAAGAAAAATTACTTGAAATTGAAGGCTTAACAGAAAAAAGAGCAGAAAAAATACACGCATCACTTGTTAATTATGATAAAAGTGGAGATACAATATTAAAACTTCAAAATCTAGGATTTTCTATTGAAGAATGTTATAGAATATATAATTATTTTAAAGATGAAATAGATGAAGTTTTAGCAAATGATTTTTATAGAATAAGTGAAGTTGTGGATTTTAGAAAAGTAGATAGTATTTATGTTAATAATTATGGTGATAAAACTGATGCTAGAATTTATGCTTGTATTTTAGAGAGTATGAAAATACTATCTTTTACTAGTGGAGATACTTTTTATTATGCAGATGAAATTAAAGGTGTACTTTTAAAAGAATTTTATATTGAACTTACGGAAGATGTTTTCTTAGAATGTTTAGATTATCTAGAAAATAATAATGATATTGTAAGAATAGATAAAAGAATATATTTAAAAGAATATTATGAAAAAGAATGTAATATAGCTAAGTGTTTAAAGAAAATAGATAGTAAGAATCCAAAAATGTTTTATAATATTGATGAAAAGTTAAAAGATTTAGAAGAAAAATTAAAAATAGATTATAATGAAACACAAGAAAAAGCTATAAAAAGTGCTTTAAATAATAATATAACTATTATTTCAGGGGGACCTGGTACTGGGAAAACTACTATTATTAATGCTATAGTTAAACTTTATATAGAAAAAGAAAAGTTAGGTCCCGCGGATATAATGGAAACTATAGCACTTTTGGCTCCGACAGGAAGAGCTGCTAAAAAGATGAATTCATCTACAGGTATTCCAGCATATACAATTCATAGATATTTAAAATGGTATAAAGATAGCAACGAATTTGTATATAATGAATATAATAAAACTCATCATAAGTTAATTATTGTTGATGAGGTTAGTATGATTGATGTTGATTTGTTTAATGCTTTGCTTAATGGTATAAGTTCTAATGTTAAACTGATTTTGGTTGGTGATACTTTCCAACTTCCGAGTGTGGGTCCAGGACTTGTTTTAAATGATTTAATTGATAGTGATTTTTTTAATTATGTTCCTTTAAACCAAATTTATCGTCAAAGTGATAATTCATATATACCATTTTTAGCTAAAGAAATAAAAAATAATGACTTAAGTGAAGAATTTCTAACTAAAAAAGATGATTATAACTTTGTACAAGTAGATTCAAATAATATAAAAAGTGCTATAAAACAAATAACAGATATCTCTCTTCTAAAAGGTTTAGATGAAAGAAATGTTCAAGTTTTAGCTCCGATGTATAAAGGGGATGCTGGAATTGATGCTTTAAATAATGCACTTCAAGAAATATATAATCCATCAGAAAGAGGCAAAGAAGAAGTTATATATGGAGAATATATTTATCGTGAAGGTGATAAAGTACTGCAACTAGTTAATGATTTAGATAATAATGTTTTTAATGGTGATATTGGGTTTATTGAAAGTATTGTGGGTAATAAAATAATAATTAATTTTGATGGTAATAAAGTTGAATATGATAAAAAGGATTTAAAACAAATAAAACATGCTTATGCTATATCTATACATAAAAGTCAGGGAAGCGAATTTACTCATGTAATACTTCCAATATCAAAAAGTTATTATAAAATGCTTTATAATAAACTTATTTATACGGGGGTAAGTAGAGCTAAGAAGAGCCTTACTTTAGTTGGTGATCCAGTTGCTTTTCAAAGAGCTGTTGGTAACAATTATTCATCTGGTAGAAAAACAAGTTTAAAAGAACAAATTACTATGGTATATAATAGTTAAATTTGGGCATACTACCTATAGAGGTGGAAAAATGAAAAATATGTTTAAAGCTATGATGGTAGTTGGCACTATGGCAGGTGTTGCTGGTGGTATTTATTTAATGAATGATAAAAAAGCAATGAAGAAAGCTGGCAAAAAGATGATAAATGCTATGGATAGCGCAGAATGCATGATAGCAAAGAAAATAAATTAGGAATAGGTAAAACTATTCTTTTTTTTGTAAAGTTTTTGGTAGTTTAACAGTATGGCAATCGCATAAAAATTTTAGGTATCGGAATTGTTTTTTTATTCGGAAACGAAAAGGAAAATGTTGATGAGATTAATACTTATCAAGTAAAAAAGACCATTAATATGATATCTATGATGCTTGAAATAGAGGAAAGCTCGCGATGTTAATGTTGGAACTACAATGCAGAAGATCCAAGTATATGGACTGTAAATATGGGTATGTATGCATTTAAGCGTATTTCTTCTGTAGATTGGCTTTTTATGAGCCTTTCAATGTCTATTTCTCGTTAAATAATGGTATTTTTAGGAATAGATTTAGATGTAATTTTTCTATTTTTCCAGCAGCTACGAGTCGTAATGTTTATCCTTCTTTTTACCTTTTATCTTCAGTAGCATATTCAAAAGGTGATGGTGCATCTTTAAGCCCATTTAGAATTGAGTAAAATATTTGGTATTGACTTGATTTTTGCTCTTAAGTTATGTATACTCTAATTGTGATGTATATGAAAAAAATTTGTAATAAGAAAAAATGTGGTATGAGTTTTAAAAAGTATTTATGTATACTTATTGGTATACTTAGTATTATGGTGGGTAGTTTAGTATATTTTATAAATGTATTTCCGTTAGAATATTTTCTAGTATTTATAATTTTAGTAATACTAGTAGATTTAATAACAGGATGGCTTTTGTTGAGTCAAGGAAAGGTAAAAAATATATTCGGAGGTTTTTTTGCACTACTTTTAATTGTTGTTATGACTTTGGGTATAAATTATGGACTTAATACTATGAACTTTTTAAAGTCATTTGGGTTTAGTGAATATAAAACTGAAAGCTATAATATACTTGTTCTTAATAATAGTAATATAAATAAGCTCAGGGAGCTTGAAGGAAAAAGTATTGGTTTTATGAATCCGGAAGAAAATGAAGGGTTAAGTAAAGTAATTAGTAGGCTAAAGAAAAAAGTGGAATTTACAAGTAATATAGAAAATAATACTGAAAATTTAATTAATGATTTAAATAATGAGAAAGTAAGTGCTATAATAATGGAAGAAGCACAATTGGATATATTGAAGGAAGAAAATAGTGAAAGATATGCATTACTTAAGAAAATTGAAACTATTAAAATAGATGTTAAGTTAGAAAAAATAGGGAAAATTGTAGATGTAACTAATAATTCGTTTAATATTTATGTTTCAGGTATTGATACTTATGGAAGCGTAAATAAAGTGTCTAGAAGTGATGTAAATATGATTATTACGGTAAATCCTGTTAAAAAAGAAATACTTCTTACTAATATTCCTCGAGATTATTATGTTAAACTTCATAAGAATGGCGAATATGATAAACTTACGCACGCAGGTATATATGGTATTAATGAAAGTATTAATACTATTGAAGATTTATTTGATACTAAAATTAATTATTATGTTAAGGTTAATTTTACATCATTAGTTGACATAGTGGATGCTTTAGATGGTATTACAGTAGATTCTTTATATGCATTTACTTCTCAAGATGGTTATGTATATCAAAAAGGGGATAATTATTTAGATGGTAAAAAGGCTTTATCATTTGCTAGAGAAAGAAAGTCATTTAAAGAAGGAGATCGAACGAGAGGAGAAAATCAACAAAGAGTTTTAACTGCTTTAATAAATAAGGCAATGAGTCCCAAGATAATTACTAATTATGTTAATTTACTTAGTTCTTTGAAGGGAAAATTTGTTACAAATGTAAGTGATGATGATATAACTAAACTTATTAAAATGCAGTTAAAAGATAATAGTTCATGGTCAATTGAATCAATTGGTGTGAATGGATATGATGCAATGGATTATGTTTATAGTTATAAAGGTTCTAAACTCTATGTTATGAAGCCCGATTATAAAACAGTAGATGATGCAAAAGAAAAAATTAATAAAATATTAGCAAATTAACTTGAAATTTGTTTAGTATTGTGGTAATATGAGTTAAATCAATGAGGAAAGACACGATTAATAAATGTTTTCTTAAAGAGAATTAGTGGATGGTGAGAACTAATAGATACATTATTAATTACTACTTTCTAAGAGGGCTAATAAGCTCCGGTTAAAATCCGTTATCAAAATTAAGTTAATAAAAGGATGGTACCGCCCAAAAGGCTCCTTGCACACCATTCTTTTTTATTTTTTGAAAGAAGGAAGAAAAATGATAAATATTAAAGAAGATGCAAAGTTAAGTGTAATGAATCATTCATGTGCACATCTTATGGCGCAAGCTGTAAAACATTTATATCCCGAAGCTAAGTTTTGGGTTGGACCTGTTATTGAAGAAGGCTTTTATTATGATATTGACCTTGGTGGTAAAACTTTAAATGAAGATGATTTACCAGTAATCGAAAAAGAAATGAAAAAATTAGCTAAGGATGGAAAGAGAATAGTTAGACATGAAATAAGTAAAAATGAGGCTTTGGATATGTTTAAAGATGATCCATACAAGATAGATTTAATATCTAGAATGGATGAAGATGAAACGGTAATTTCATGTTATACTCAAGGTGATTTTACTGACTTATGTCGTGGACCACATGTAGATACTGTTAAAGGACTTAAAAACTTTAAATTACTTAAAGTAAGTGGTGCTTACTGGAAAAATGATGCAAAAAATCATATGCTACAAAGAATATATGGGGTATGTTTTGATACACCTGAAGCTCTTGAAGCTCACTTAAAAGAACTTGAAGAAGCTAAAGAAAGAGATCATAGAAAAATAGGTAAGGATTTAGGAATATTTATGATGTCTGATTTAGTGGGAAAAGGACTACCTATGTGGCTTCCAAACGGTTATACTTTATGGAGAACACTACAAAATTATATAACTGATAAAGAAATTAAGTATGGATATAAACATGTTCATACACCAGATTTAGGTAGTGTAGAACTTTATAAAACAAGTGGACATTGGGATCATTATAAAGATGATATGTTCCCAGCAATGGAACTGGATAATGAAGCTTATGTACTTAGACCTATGAATTGTCCACATCATATGGTAATGTATAAGAATTTCTTACATTCATATAAAGATTTACCAGTTAGAATTGCTGAGGTAGCTAATGACTTTAGATATGAAGCTGCTGGGGCTGTTAAAGGTATTGAAAGAGCTAGATGCTTTACTCAAAATGATTCACATATTTTTGTAACACCTGAACAAATTGAAAGTGAATTTAAAGGCGTTCTTGATTTAATCATGGATGTTTATAAAGATTTTGCTTTTAAAAATTATAAATGTCGTTTGTCACTAAGAGATCCAGAAGATAAAGAAAAATATTTCCAAGATGATGATATGTGGAATAATGCTGAAGAAGCACTTAGAAAAGTACTTGATGATATTGGGATAGATTATATTGAAGTTAAAGGGGAAGCAGCATTCTATGGGCCAAAACTTGATATATTAATTAAACCAGCTGTTGGTAATGAAGTAGCACTTTCAACTATTCAACTTGACTTTTTATTACCAAGAAAGTTTGAACTTTATTATATAGATGTAAATGGAGAAAAGAAAACTCCAGTTGTAATACATAGAGCGATACTTGGCTCAATTGATAGATTTATTGCTATGCTTCTTGAAGAAACAAAAGGAGCTTTACCACTTTGGCTTGCTCCGGTTGGAATAAATGTTATTCCTGTTAATAATGAATATCATTTAGATTATGCAAGAGAAGTATATAAGATGCTATTTGATGCGGACTATAGAGTAGAAATTGATGAAAGAGATGAAAAACTTTCATATAAGATGAGAGAAAGTCAAATGAAAAAAATACCTATAACTTTAATATTAGGTCAAAGGGAAGTAGATAATAAAGAAATAAGTTTTAGATTATTTGGAAGTGGTGAAACTACAACAATGAGTCAAAAAGACTTTATGGATTATATTAATGATTTAAAAATAAATAGAAAATAAGTAAATGTGGCTGATAAAGATTAAGTTATTTGGTATCACCCTATTTAATTTATAAATGTTAAAAAACTGTTAGAAAATTCCTAACAGTTTTATTTCTATTTTATGTAAGAACTAAATTTTTGATAGTATTCATTAAATACTTGTTTTATTTTGTTAAAATTATCTTTTTGATAATATTTTGAGTATCTTTCAATATCAAATATAGCAGGATTTTTTAAGACATCTTTCCAATTCTTTTTAATAAATGAATATGTAAAATCTAATTCTTCATTTGAAAGATTGGCTCCCTTTGAAATGGCAAATTTATTTACATCTTCTTTAGTTAATTTATTTATATATGCACCAATTATGTTAAACATTATTAATCACCTTAATATATTGTATGAAATTTGTAAAAAAAGGAATACTAAATAATATGAAAAGGTATGTTTTTTTAAGTTCTATAATATTAATTTTTATTATATTTGCTGTAAAGTTGGGTTTTATTTTATCTAACTATTCTTATTATGAAGAAAAATTAATAGAAAAAACTTTAGTTTATGTAAGGGGAGCCAGCAGTCCAAGAGGGAGAATACTTGATACTAATGGGAAAGTTTTAGTGGATAATATTGGTGTAAAAACAATATATTATAATAAAATTAAAGGTATAAAAAGTGAAGATGAACTTAAAATAGCGGAAAGCTTAGAAAAAATAATTAGTTCAAAAGAAGGAAGTGAAAAAGAACTTAAAGAATATTATTTGGTTACTAATAACAATGGAAAAGAGTTGATTACAAGTAATGAGTATAGATTGTATCAAGAAAGAAAAATAAGTAATGAAACGTTAGAAAAACTTAAATTAGATAGAATAACAAATGAAATGATAAATTATGATGAAAGTACAAAAAAAGTAGCACATATATATAGTTTAATGAATAAGGGTTATGTTTATAGTAAAAAAGAAATTATAAAAAATGTAAGTGAAGAGGAATTTGCTAAAGTGATTGAAAGTAATATTTCAGGGGTTACGGGAGAAATTACATGGGAGAGAATTTATCCTTATGGGGATACTTTAAAAAATGTATTTGGTAAGGTAGGTGCAATAACTAAAGAAAATAAAGATTATTATTTAAATGAAGGCTATGAACTTACTGATATGGTTGGTTTAAGTTATTTAGAAAAAGAATATGAAGAATATTTAAAGGGAGAAAAAGCTAAATATAAAGTAGAAAATGATTATAAATTAGTAAAGATAGAAGATCCCAAAAAAGGAAATGACTTAGTTTTATCTATTGATATTGATTTGCAAATTAAGGTTGAAGAAATAATTAAAGATAAAATAAATTTAGGTAAAAAATATGGCAATACAGAATATTTTAAAGATAGTTATGCTATTATTAGTGATCCTCTTTCAGGTGCAATTTTGGCTTTAGCAGGACAAAGATTAAATGATGATAATACTTTTAGTGATATTAGTTTAAATGCTATTAATAAATCTTATACAATTGGTAGTGCTGTTAAAGGGGCAACTATTGGAGTGGGCTATAAGTATAATTTGATTACTCCCGGAGCATATATAGTTGATTCTTGTGTAAAACTTGAATTTGTGCCACAGAAATGTAGTTTTAAAAGACTGGGAAAAGTAAATGATTTGACAGCACTTGCTAATTCATCAAATTATTATCAATATATGATTGCAATTGGACTTACAGGTAAAAGTTATAAACCTAATATGAAATTAAATGCAACGGAAGAACATTTTAAAATATATAGAGATATGCTTGCTAGTTTTGGTCTGGGCGTTAAAACTGAAATTGATTTACCTGATGAAAGAATTGGCATTATTGGTTCAACCATAGCTGATGATTTGCTTCTTAACCTCGCAATAGGTCAATATGATACTTATACTCCGGTAGAGGTTATGCAGTATATTAATAGTGTTGCTAGTGGAACAAGAATGGCACTTAGTTTAATGAAAGAAATTAGAAATAAAGATGATTTGGTATTAAAAAATGAAGTAAATATTTTAAATGAGGTTGATTTGGAAGAGAAAGCTTTAGGTAGAATAAAAGAGGGAATGAGACTAGTTTTAAGCGAAGGTACTGGTAAGTTTTATGTGCCTCAAGGTTTAGATTTTGCTGGTAAAACTGGGACAAGTGAATCTTTTTTAGATACTGATGGTGATGGATATGTTGATACCGCAACTATTTCTTCAACTTTTGCTGGTTTTTATCCATCTGAAGATCCTAAATATAGTATTGTGGTTATTTCACCTAATGTTTCTCATAAAAATGGAAAAAATGATGCTTTTTATTATGGAGCTAGTAAAATAACTAAAGATATTGTAAAATATTTGGAAGAAAAATAAATTTTAGATACTAGTTTATAAATAATAAATAAATTAGTGCTTTTTTTAAATAGTCAATAGATGTGTAAGTGTTGTTTTTACAATACTTTTATTATATAATTAATTTGAAAGTGGGGTATTTATGAAAAATATTACAATTTTAGGTGGTGGAGTACTTGGTAGTCAAATAGCTTTTCAAACGTGTTTTTCAGGATATAATGTGACAATTTATTTAAGAAGTGAGGAAAGTATTAAAAGATGTAAAAAGAAACTTGAAAATGTAAAAAAATCTTATATTGAGGCTATAAATATAATGAAAAAAGAAAAAAATGTAAATACCTGGTCCTTGGGTATTGCTGATTTTGATAATTTTAATGCTAGTAAGCTTTTAAAAATAGTTAATGAGGTATTAAATAAAATTAACCTTGAACTTGATTTAGAAAAGGCAGTGTATGATGCTGATTTGGTTATTGAATCTATGAGTGAGGACTTTAATGCTAAAAAAGAAATGTATGAAAAAATAGCCCCACTTCTTCCAGATAAAACTTTAGTGGTTACTAATTCATCTACGATGCTTCCAAGTAAACTTGCTAAATTTACTAAAAGAGAGAATAAGTTCTTAGCTCTTCATTTTGCTAATTCAATTTGGAAAAATAATATTGTAGAAGTAATGATGCATAAGGGTACAAATAGAGTATATTTTGAAGAAGTAATAAGGTTTGCTAAAAGCATTAGAATGATACCTCTTCCAGTTATGAAAGAAAAGTCTGGATATTTACTTAATTCGATGTTAATACCTTTTTTATTTTCTGGGCTTGATCTTTTTGTAAATGGTATAAGCGATGTTGAAAGTATTGATACAGCGTGGAAAAGGGGAACTGGTGCGCCAAAAGGACCATTTGAAATACTTGATACAGTTGGACTTAAAACGGCGTATGATATTGTTCTTATGTATGTTAAAATTCCAAAATTTTTAGCACCATATAATTTTAAAGGCATGGAAAAGTTACTCAAAACTTATATTGACGAAGGAAAACTTGGTAAGTCTAGCGGGGAAGGATTTTATAAATACAAAAAATTAATTGATAATGATAATACTTACTGCAGTACTTTTGATAGTAACAGTTATTGAAGTTCGATTAAAGAGTGATAAAAATGAAGTGAGTGATAAAGTATTAAGTGGTAAAACTTTAGTTGTTTATTTTTCATTGCAAAATTATACTAAAAAGATATCAGAACAAATAGCAGAAAAACTTGATGCTGATATTTTTGAAATAGTCCCAAAAGAAATACTTGATGAAAATGTTGTTATAGCCTATCCAATTTGGTGGAAAATAGCAGCCCATCCAGTGTCAAGCTTTGTAATGGGTAATATTTTTGATAACAAAAATGTTTATCTAGTTTGTAGTTTGCATCTAGTGGTTTAGGTGTTAGTGCTAACAATTTAAAATCTTTTCTAAAAACAATTAGTAAATGAAAAAACTAATTGTTTTTTTGAAACTTTTTAAAAAAGAAGAGTGAAAATATTGCTAAAATAATGTATCTTTATTATTATGAAGATTTTATTATTAAAGAAATATTCAATACTTTAAATAAAACATCAAATATTAAAAATAAAGACATAATTATTTATAAATATGAATATATATATTTTGCAGAGTTTGAAGATAATGGTATATATTATGATATTGAAAGTACTGATGTAAGTTTTGATGATTTTAAATATGTTTTAGATATAGTAATTGAGGACTGAATAAAAATAAAAAAGTAAAAAAGTTATTTAGATTCAAAATTTAATAATAAATCTAAAGTTGTTGAAAAGAAATATTGAAATTTCACATAATTACCATAGAAAAATATTTGAAATTGTTATATAATATTATCGTGTGGTGATAATATGTTTCAAAGTGATTTAAATTATAAAGAATATTTAAATAAACTTAAGAAAAATGAATTAATTAATATAATAAATGATTATAATAATTTGTGTGATATATATAACTATGAAAAAATTAATGACACTAAAAGTAAAAAAGATAAACTTATAAATTTAATAGATGATGTTAAAGATAGTTATGCTAAAGGGATAATTAAGTCTTTAGATATGAAAGATTATTTAGCTTTAAAAGAAATGATTAAGAAAAGTTCAATGGAAAGTTTAAATAATAATAGAAATTTAATAAATTATTTAAAAGATAAACGTATATTATGGTTAAATGATACTTTAGAAATACCTAAGGATATTAAAATTGATGAGTTTTTAAAAGATAATAAAATAAGGAAGTATGTTGATTATTGGAGTAAAGTTTATAAGTTTGTAGATGGTATTATAATAGCGTATGGTGTAGTTGATATAAATTATTTTAATGAACTTTGTAAAGATGTTAGGGAAAAAAGCAATATATTTAAAATGTTAAAGTTTTATTATAAAAAAGATTATGTTATAAGTGAAGAAAAAATTGTAAGTAATAAGCTTAGTAATAAAAAGAGAATAGATAAATATTATAAAGATACAAATTATAAAAAATTTACAACAAGAGAATATATTGCTTTGGGAAGTAATTTATATCATCATAATATAAAAGCTTATAAAAGATTTATCAAAATGCTTAGAAGCTATTATGTATTTAAGAAAAAAGATATAGAATTTGTTGATGTGAATATTGTTATACCTTATTTATATAATAAAATAAATGAAGAAGAACTAGCTAAGAATACTTTGGAAGAAACTGTAGTGAGATTGTTTGAATTTAAAGGGAATAAGTTAAAAGAAAGAATGCTTACAGAAATAGTTAAGATAAGAAGTGAGTTTCCTTTGTGGGAATTGCGTGGACATAGTAAAATGGAGGGTAAGTAGAATATGAAGAAAAATGGTTATACAGTAATTGAACTAGTGGTGGTTTTGGCAGTTTTTAGTATTGGTTATTTTGCAGCAGTTTGGGTTGTTTCTGGTAAAGTAGCTGTTAATTTTGAAGAAGAACTTTATAAGGAAAAGTTAGATGCGATTGAAAAGCAAGCAAGTTTATATGCAATAAGTGATGAGAGTTTATTTGATAAAGAAATGGTTGCATACGTAACTGTGGGAGATTTAGTAGAAAAGAGTGCAATTATTGTTAATGCAAATGGTGTAGTTATAGACCCTAGGGATGAGGAAAGTAGTTTAAATGATATTAAAATTAAGCTTACAAAAGAAAATGATAAAGTTAATGTTACTATTCTAAATTAGCTAAAGTGTAAAAAATGTGTCAAATTTTGTCATTTTGCTTGATTAATTTTAATAATATGAGTATCATATTAGTGAAAAGGGAGTGAATGTTATGCTATATCCATCAATTGATAAGTTATTAAACATCGTGGATTCTAAGTACAAATTAGTTCATGTTGCTTCAAAGAGAAGTAAACAAATGCTTCAAAATAATCATTTTCAAATGAAAGAAACTGATTATAAAAATAAGAAGAGTTTAGGTAGAGCTCTTGAGGAAATTGAAGCAGGGTTAATAAAAATTATCGAAGATGTGCAAAAATGACTTGATTATTTTATCAAAATATGATAAGATATTCTTGTTCCTGGGGAATTAGCTCAGTTGGCTAGAGCGCCACGCTTGCACCGTGGAGGTCGCGGGTTCGAGCCCCACATTCTCCACCAAATGGAAATTAAGAGCCTTTGTTTAAGGGCTTTTTATTTTGCAATACTAAAATATTTAGTTGGAGGTAGTATGAAAAAATTAAAGATAATATATGAAGATAAATATTTAATTATAGTTAATAAACCTGTGGGAATGTTAACTATTTCTAGAGATAATAGGTGTGATATAAATTTATATGATGAAGTAAAAGAATATGTAAAGAAGCAAAATCCTAAAAATAAAATATTTATTGTACATAGATTAGATAAAGATACAAGTGGACTTATTGTATTTGCCAAAAATGAAAAAGTAAAAAAAGATTTACAACAAAATTGGCAAAAAGTTGAAAGAAAGTATTATGCTATTATATGTGGTTTAGTGAATGAAAAAAATGTTTTTTTGAAAGATTTTCTTTTTGAAACAAAAAGCTTTGATGTTGTAGTTACTAAAAATAAAAAAATAGGTAAGATTGCTATAACAAAATTTAAGGTTATAGAAAATAATGATAAATATAGTTTGATAGATGTAAAAATTGAAACTGGTAGAAAAAATCAAATAAGAGTTCAACTAGCTAATATGGGGCATCCAATACTCGGTGATAAAAAGTATGGTAAAGAAAAATATAAAAGAATGATGTTAGAAGCTTATTATTTAAAATTTGTACATCCTGTTACAAAAAAGATTTGTTTGGCAGAATTGCCATTAAATGATGATTTTAAAAAAATCGTTGAAAAGGCTTGAATTTGATTTTTGATTGTGCTATAATTTGGTCAATCAGCGAAGATAGAATTTACAACCCTGGAGCTGAATCGTTTAAATCGCGTTAAGATAATTAAGTTAATTAAAGGATGGTACCGTCATGAGCTGACTCCTTTTGGTATCATCTTTTTTGTTTGGAGGAAAAAATATGACAAATTGGGAAGAATTAAAATGGCGAGGACTTGTTAAAGATGTAGCAGGTGATGATATTGAAAATAAAATTAATAATGAAAAAGTTACCTTTTATTGGGGAACTGATCCAACTGCTGATTCACTACATTTAGGTCATTATAGCTCACTTGTTACAGCTAAAAGACTTATGAAAATGGGACATAATCCAATTCTTTTATGTGGTGGTGCAACAGGTAGAATCGGTGACCCTAGACCTACCGCAGAAAGAGAAATTATAAGTATTGATACCCTTAATTATAATATTGAATCAATTAGAAAACAAATTGATAAGATATTTGATGGTAAGGCAAAACTTGTAAATAATTATGAGTGGTTTAAAGATTATAATTTCTTAGATTTCTTGCGAGATGTTGGTAAATATATAAATGTTAATTATATGCTTAGTAAAGATATTATTCAAAGAAGACTTGAAAGTGGTATTACTTATGCTGAATTTAGCTATATGCTTATTCAAGGTTATGATTTTTTACATATGTATAACGAAATGGGATGCACTATGCAAGTTGAAGGATCTGATCAATGGGGAAATATTACAACAGGTATAGAATTAATTAGAAAGATGATTGGAAAGGAAGCATATGCTTTTACAATGCCTTTGATACTTGATGCTAATGGCAAAAAATTTGGAAAAAGTGAAGGAAATGCTTTGTGGCTTGATATAAACAAAACATCTAGTTATGAAATGTATCAATATTTAATTAATACTGATGATTCTAAAGTATATGAGTATTTGAAAGTGTTTACATTTTTAACTCCAGAAGAAATTGATAGTATTATGGAAAAACAAAATGAAAATCCACATTTACGAATTGCTCAAAAAGCTTTAGCTAAAGAAATAATTACTGATTTACATGGTAAAGAAGAATTTGATAAGGCTTTAAATATTTCAGAATGTTTATTTTCTGATAGAATATGGGAACTTTCAAGTGATGAAATTATGGCTAATATTAAAGATATTCCTGAGTTTCATGTAAATGAAAACGATTTGCTTATAGATGTATTAGTAAATAATAAGGTAGTTTCTAGTAAAAGAGAAGCTAAAGAAATGATTATGGCTGGTGCTATAAGTGTAAATAATAAAAAAGAGACTGATTTAGATAAAAAACTTCAAAAAAATGATGCTATTGAAAATAAGATTTTACTTATTAAAAAAGGCAAAAAAAATTATTTTATGGGACTTATGTAAAAAAAGCCTTTTTTTTTTCTAAAATTTTTGATAAAATATATTAGGAAGGTAGGAACGTTTATGAAAACTTTAGTGAAGCTTTTATAATTATTGGTTTTGGAGAAAAATAAAAAACAAGAACTAAAATCTTTTAATTCTTGTACTTGCTCCGACGAACCAATCCATAGAAACATTGAATTCTTTAGCAATTTGATATAAGAATGCCGTTAAAATTAAAGTATTACCTTTTTCATACGCACAAATTGTTGATGGGGAAGTATTTAATACTTTTGCTAACTCGCGTTGCTTTAGATTATTTATGTTTCTAATATAAAGAATTTTTTGACCTATTTCCTCTTTATCAAGTTGCACATAGTTAAAAAATATTTCTTTTTTATTAGAAAGACCTGTTAGGTAATCTAAACTTACTTTATAATATTTAGCTAGGGTTATTAGGTGCTTCAAGGGAATGAGTTTTTTACCCTTCTCCCATTCAGCGTATGTTTGTTGTCGCACTCCGAGAATTTCTCCAATTTTTGCTTGAGTTAAGCCGTGATATTCTCTTAACTCAAAAAGTCTATCATTTTCCATTTATTCCGTCACCAGATTAATTTTCCCATTATTTTATAAAATATACAGAAAATTACAGACAAATACGAAATTGCCTGTTATAATATAAGAAAGGAAAATATTGATTGATGTGAAAGAATATATGAAATTAAGTAAAGATTTAGCTAAAAAGCAAGTTATGGAAAAAATATCGTTAGAATTAGTTTATGAATTTTTGATTTTGGACAATGTTGAAATGAACATTGTTAAGGTAGAGGATGTTAATCTAATAGATGATTATGAATATATGGAAATACTAGATGAAGCAATAAATAAACTTAATAAAAAAACAAATTTAGGTTTATTCAGAGAAAAAGGAAAAGTATTTTTGGGTAATTGTAATAAGTAAGTGTACTTTTTTTACATAAGATAGTAAAGAAAGGAGCCTATTTATGTATCCAAATTATTATCAAAACCAAAACAGGGGTTTTGTATTTCCGTTTTTACTCGGAGGATTAGCTGGAGGGGCCGCAGTTGGTTTAACTAGACCAAGACCTATTTATAATGTAGCACCAGGTGCAGGAACAAATGTGGGTGGATATCCAAATCCGGGTATGCCATATTATAATAGTTCATATAGTTATTATCAACCTATACCTAGGACGTTTTACTATTAACCATACACTTAGTATGGTTTTTCTTTTTGATTAAAAATAATGCCTAGGAAAATAAAATATATAATGAGTGTTGATCCACCGTAACTTAAAAAGGGCAGTGGAATACCTATGATGGGAAGTAAGCCTAAATTCATGCCAATATTTATTATTTGATTTAAAATAAATATGCTTATAAAAGAAGCTAAAAAGTATTTCATGGTGCCTTTTTTCATAGAAAGAAATTTATTAATTAAGTAAACATCTATAATTAAATAACAAAGCAGAATGATAAAACCGGTAAGATAGCCAAAACTCGTAATTGAATAAGCAAAGATAAAGTCAGTTGGTGCTTCTGGTATATATATTTTAACTTTGCCTAGAGAAGTTGATAAGATATTTGCTGAACCAATTCCTACTAAGGCATTTTCTAATTGATAACTTGACATAGTTTTAAAAGTTATGAGTCTTTCAACTCTATAAAAGAAACTAGTCCCTATCAAATTAATAAGTAAATCTTTATTAAAAAGATAAAGAAATATAAAACTTCCTATAAATAAAATTATAAAAAACAATGCTATGATGTACCAAAATTTATGAATGTTTCCTAGCACTATAGTAGTAAATGCTATTACTAAAAAGAAGATAATGGCACCTGTGTCTGGCTCTAAAAATACAAGAAGTGAAGGAATAAATGTTAAAATAATAACTTTTAAAATAAAGATAATTTCACTTTTTATTCCAGTGTTATGGAAACTATTTAAAATATTACTAAGCATTAAAGCAAGAGATAATTTTGCTAGTTCACTAGGCCCAAATGATAATCCTCTTATGGTAATCCATGCTTTAGCACCATTTATAACTTTACCAAATATTAAAACGTATATAAGAAGTAAAATAGATAAAATATACAAATATTTAGCATGCTTAAATATAAAACTAGTATTTATTTTCCTAAAAAGTAAAAGAATTATTATACCTAAAGTATACCAAATTATTTGCTTTGTTAGGTTATTATTATAAAGCGTACTTATATATTTAGCATTGTACATGTTTAAAAAACTAATAATCATTATTATTAGTAAAGGAATATAAAATAAAAATTTACTGTTTAATATTTTTTTCATAACTTTAGTATGTGTATTTTTCATGGTTTTATCATAAAATATTGTAGAGGTGTTATTATGAACAAATTACCTAATGTGTTTGCAAGTCCAATTAATAAAAGATTAAATAATTATCAAGATATGTATCGAAGTGATAGAGAAGTAAAAATTTATAATCCTAAAGATATCAATAAAAAAATTAATGAAATATTTGGATCACTTAATCATGTGTATAAAAGTAAAGTTAGAATTACGACGGAAAAGGGAATAAGTGAAGAAGAAATCGTTGGTAAAACTAGTATGAACTTGCTAACAATAGATAATAAACTTATTAAGATTACGGATATTTTGAATATTGAAAAAATATAGAAAAAAGTATATCTTAGAGAATCTCTTCGATATACTTTTTAAGTGTTTTAGCATTTTTGTCAAATATAATTTTTAATTGGTTATCTATTTCTACGATGCCCTTAGCACCAAGTTTTTGAATGGCATCTTTGTTAGCTAAACTAACATCTTTAAGAATAACTTTTAGTCTTGACATATTACATTCGGCATTAATAATATTATCCTTACCACCAAGGGCAGTTATAAGTTTGTTAGCTTCGACTTTGAAGTCTCTTTTAGAAAGTTTTACAATAACCATTGAAATTATTATTAATATAATTGCTATTATAATGTACTCTATATATGTTTTCATTTGCTCACCATTATTATTTTATCATAATTTATAAAAAAGTAAAAGTAAAAAGCATACACTTATTCTAATTTTTTTCATAAATTATTAGTGAATTAGATGAAAGGGTGAAAGTTTATGAATAAAGAACGTAAATCGTCAGAAGGTAATTGCATTAATGAAATACTATGTGTCATTTTAGTGTTACAAGAAAATGCATGCCCAGATAATTGTTTACAAACTTGCGATAGACCAGTTTTAGGTGGAGGAAGTAACTGCCTTGTATGTAACACTAGACCTGTAATGCTTTATACTTGCTGTGGTAATGGTACTCCATGGAGTATGCCAATAACTAAAGATTCTACTGCTACATGTACTGGTACTTCTGCAACTTGTTCAAATGTTTTCAGAGTAGAAAAAATAGAAGGAAATTGTTGTACATTTAGAGTTCTAGCAGATAATACTGATGAAACTAGTGTTTATCCATATGTTGCTACGAATGTTTTCTTTACAATGGATTGCGATTGTCTATGCTGCATAAGATGTTTATCTGATACATACGTAGATTGTCTTTGCTAATTTTTAGGCAAAATAAAAAGCACGCTTTTGTGCTTTTTTATTTTGTAGTGTTAGAACTTGCTATAGATGCTAGCATATTTTGAATATAGTTAGAATATTGTTTTTTGATTTCATCATCTTGAATATCCATGCCGTATTCTTTTCTGTAGTGTTGCAATGCATTAATTCCAACAGATGAGGAATTATCCTTAATATATTCATCTGCAAGTGTCTTAAGTATGCTTTCTTTTAAATTTTCTAAAGTATCTTTTTCATAGCTTTTTGTTTTAAGTATTACATGGTATCCAAGTTCTGTTGTAATAACTGATGTTGAATACTCACCATCTTTTAATTTAGTAGCGGCATTAATTAATTCATCATAGCTTGAACTTAGTTTACCATAATTGATTTTACCTAAAGCACCACCTTTATTTTTAGTATCATCATCTTTAGAATATTCTTTAGCAAGTTTAGTAAATGCTTCAGTGATGTCTTCTTTATTTTTCTTAGCTGTATTTAATTTTTCAATTATTTCATTTACAGTCTTTTTAGCAGCTTCTTCTTGAACTTTCTTTTCATCAGTTGTTGCACCATCTTTAACATCAGGTGTTATTAGAATATGACTGATTTCCATATCGCCGATAGATTTATTTTTGTAGTATTCTTCGATTTCTTTATCAGTTATTTTAGTTTTAGCATATTCTTCGATTGCATGGCTTTGCATGTATGTTAGATAGTAATAATCTTGAAAAGCTTCGATTGTTTGATATTTTGTTTGACTTTGAATTTCAGAAAGCAATTTATCTTTACCATCATATTGTGTAATTAAAGCATTAATTGTAGCTTCAGCATTACCTTTAGCAGTATCAACATAATCTTTAAATTCTTCTTCAAGAATGTGAGTATCTATCATGGTTACTAATGTATTAAGTCCCATGTCATCTTTTAATTTTTCATAAAACTCATCAACACTTATTTTTTCACCATTTTTAAAACTAACGATAGCTTCCTTTCCATTTTCTAGTTTTGGTACTTTACCACAGCCACTTGCAAGTAGCATGATTGCACATAATGCGACTAATTTTTTCTTCATAATATCTCTCCTTATAAAGGTATTATAACAATTATTTTTGCATTTTACAACGTTTTTAAGCTTTTTTTGCCCTCACACAATGAAAAATATACCATAGAATACTAGTGAAAAGACAAAATAAAGGAGGAAAGTTTTATGAATCATTGCGGAAATGGCCTTGGTGCTGCTATAATTTTAGTACTATTTATTCTTTTAATCATCATAGTAGGGGCTTTTATCTAAAGTTTTAAATATATAAAGGGAGGTTAATTATGAGTTGTTGTAAAAAAGATTGCGATTCTACTTCAGGAAATAACTTTACAGCTAGTTATGCATTTATAGTTTTAATACTATTTATACTACTTGCTATAATCTGGGGCGGAGCATTCTATTAAAAAGAGGGAAACCTCTTTTTTTGAAGTTGCTAAAAAGTATTGATATTTATATAAAATTTAGGTATAATGTAAATGTAAGGTTACCCGAGAAAGCGGGTAGTGCCTACAATATTTTTGGTTTTTTGAAGGATGCTACACCTAAGTAGTGTCTTTTCCTTATATAAGTTTAAGCATTACAATTTATCAGTAAGTTTGTCAAAGATATAAAAGATAAGAAAATGTACTTTGAAAATTTTCTTATATATTACTGACATATAGGAACTTTTTGGCTATAATGTTATTAGTGGAGGTGTAAGATGTCTGTGAGAGAATTGGATTCAAGTATAAATGATTATATTGAAACTAAAACACCTAGTATAGGCTTATTAAATTTATAAGTTTTTGTATTGGCGTTTAAAGTTATTTTGATTCTTCATGGATTAAAACAATCAAATACAAAAAACGATTAAAAATAGAAAATCAGTTTTAAATGTCGAACAATTTAAAGAAATAGTTAACATGGATGATGCAATAACAGCGTTTGATAGAAATCATTATGAACCCTTATTTTACTTTTGAGAAATGAAAGCTAAATTATATCTTTATTTTCATATTAATTTGTTATATAATTTTGTTAAGAAATGAGGTTAATATGTTAAAGTTAGAAAATGTTAGAAAAACATATGGAAGTCTAGTTGCTGTAGATGATTTATCTTTTACAGTTAAAGATGGTAAAATTTTTGGACTTCTTGGTGAAAATGGGGCAGGTAAAACTACAACATTTAGAATGATAATGGGACTTTTGGAACCAGACAAAGGAACTATCACTTTAGATGGTAAAAAAATCGATTATAAAGAAACTGATAAGATAGGATTTGTTACAGAAGAGCGAAGTTTACTTACTAAACTTACTGTTTATGAAATGATTGAGTTTTATGGTACTTTGAAAGGTATGGATAAAGAAAAAATTAATAAAAAACTTGATTATTGGTTGGATAGATTTGAAATAAAGAACTATAAATTTAAAAAGATAAAAGAACTTTCTAAAGGTAATCAACAAAAAATACAATTTATATCCGCAGTTATAAATGAACCCAAACTTCTTATATTAGATGAGCCATTTACAGGTTTAGATCCAATAAATGTAGGATTATTAAAAGATGCTGTTAAAGATTTACAAAAAAAGGGATGTTCAATTATATTTTCATCACACCAAATGGAATACATTGAAGACTTTTGTGAAGAACTTATTATTTTAGTTCATGGTAAAGCAGTTATAAATGGTAATTTAAATGAAATAAAAGAAAATTATGCTAAAAAGAATATTCAAATAAAAGGTGATAATATTCCTGTTGAAAAACTAGAAAAAATAAATGGAGTGGAAGAGGTCGAAGAAAAAGCAAATGAGTATGTTGTACATATTAAAGATGCCAGTGTATCAAAAGAAGTATTTGATGTTATTAAAAACTTTAATATAACAAAATATGTAGTGGCAGATGCTAGTTTAAATGAAATATTTATCCATTATGTCGGAGGTAAAAATGAATAAGAAGTTTTGGTATTTAACAAAGGTTAGTTTAAAAAAGAAAATTGGTTCAAAATGGTTTGTAGCAACTAATATAATTCTTGCTCTAGTTATCATTGCAATTATAAATATTAATTCTATAGTTAAGTTCTTTGGAGGAGATTTTTCTGAAAATTTAACTATATATGCAATTGATAATGCTGGAGTTTATGATGTGTTTAAAGGCACAATTGAAGCTTTAGATGAAGATAAATTACTTGAAATAAAACGTGGAGAAAGTTCTAAAGAAGAACTTAGTAAAAATTTAAAAGATAATGAAGTAATAGTGGTTCTAAATGAAGACGATAAAGAATATTTAAAAAGTGAAATAATTAGTAATGAAACTATTGATAATGGTTTATATCAAATAATTATTAGTAGTTTAAATAGTTCTAAAAGTACCCTTGGTATGATTAAATCAAATGTTAGCCCAGAAATTCTTGCTAGTATTTCTAGTCCCGCTACAGTGGAAAGAACAATTCTTAGTGATCAAGGTAGTGCTTCTGAAAATATGACTATTGTTATGAATAGTGTATTTCCAACTTTAATTCTTCCGTTCTTTATGCTTGTTGTGTTTTTAGTCCAAATGGTTGGAGGAGAAATTTGTGAAGAAAAAACAACGAGAAGCATGGAAATAATTATTTCTAATGTAAGTCCTAAAATGCATTTGTTTTCTAAAGTTTTAGCAAGTAATATATTTGTTATTACTCAAGGTGCTTTATTAATTGTTTTTGCTTTTATAGGTTTATTAATTAATAAGTATGTAACTGGTACTTCAGCTTTAGATTTAATTAGTAGTCTTGTTGGTAATCTAGATTTATCAATATTAAAAGATAAATTGCTTGTTTTAGTTCCAACAGCTTTAATTCTTATGCTTTTATCATTTTTAGCTTATGCTATACTTTCTGGAGTGCTAGCATCTATGACAGTTAATATTGAAGACTTTAATCAACTTCAAACACCAGTTATGCTTATTTCAGTTGTAGGTTATTATTTATCTATATCTGCATCATTATTTAATGGTTCAACTTTAATACATGTTTTATCTTATGTTCCATTCTTATCAGCATTTTTATCACCAACACTTTATATAATCGGTGAAGTTAGTTTACTTGATATTATTATATCAATAATAGTAATGATATTATTTATCTATATTCTTCTTAAAAAAGGTTTGAAAGTATATAAAAATGGTATTTTAAATTATTCAACTGATAAAGTTTGGGATAGATTTAAAAAGTCAATTAAAAATTAAATTAAAATGACTGCTTGTGATTTCAAGTAGTCATTTTTCATCTTTGCTAAAAGTTATATCAATGTTATTCTTTTTACAAATATTTAATAAATCTTTAAAATAATAATTAGTTTTACCTGTTTCATTGGCTTTTACCCATTCATTGGATTTTTTTACATCTTCACCAAATTCTTTTTGGGTTTTATTTGTCCATTCTCTAACTATTTTCATTATATCTTTGTGTTCATATTTATTTGCTTTTAATTTCATATTTTACCTCACAACTTTATTATAAATGAAATATATGTAAATATATCCAAACGGGTATTTACAATACCCGTTAGATTTTTATATAATTTATTTATAAGGTATTAATAATACCTTATAAGGAGTATTGAATTTATGGAAAATAAGAAAAAAACAATAGTGTTAAGTGTAGTAGCTATAACAACATTTGTGTTGTTATTAATTGGAGCTGCTTTCGCATATTTCACAGCTCAAGGCGGAAATCCTGCATCAGCCAATTTAAATGTAACAACCTATACAACAGATGTATTTACTTTTACAACTGGTGATGATATAAGTATCTATGTCTAATGTGACTGTGAGTTTGACATTTATGAGTTCAATGATTTCAAATTATTAAATATTAATTTTTGACGAAAAAAATCAAAGTTTCTCTTTGGCTACAAAAGTTACTGTCGACAATAGTAAGAAACTAATCACATTTAAACTTAATGGTAATAACATTGTTGCTTTTTTAGTAAAAGTATAAATTTATTGAATAATAACCTATAAGAGGCCAAAATTATTTGACTTTTTTTGTTGCATTTTTTTAAAAATGTGGTAAAATATTAAGCACAAATGGGGGTTATTATGAGTAATAATTTAAGAAGTAGTATAATTAATTGGGAAAATTGTATTAATAATAAAACATTTTCTTTAGCGATGCTTAAGGATCTAAGTGATGAAGATTTTAGAAAAGTAATTGGGGAAAGTTCTATTATAAATGGCTATTTTGAAGTAATAATGAGTAAAGAAAATACATTGGAAAAAATAATTGATGCTTATAATGAAGAAGATAGTTTAGTGTTAATTAGATATGCAGAATTACAAGCTATTAATACTAAAGTAGATAATCAAACTAGTGGGATGAGTGCATATGATTTATTTTTTAGTGATTTAAAACAAATGCCTATTTTAAGTAGAGAAGAAACTATTAAATATATTGAACTTTGTCAGTATCATAATAATGTTACTAAAGATGAAGTAAAGATGTGTTATTATCGTGATAAAGTTCTTATAGGTAATTTACATCTTGTGGCATTTGTTGCTAATAGATATGCTCATCTTGGACTTGATTTACTTGATTTAATTCAAGAAGGAAGTTTAGGTTTAATGAGAGCAATAATGCACTATGACTTATCTTTAAATACTAGTTTTAGTACGTATGCTTATGTTGCTATTCAAAGAAAGATGAAAAATGCTATAGATGCTAATAGTAGTTTAATTGTAAAATCACCAAATTATGTAAAGGTTTTAAATGCAATTAGAGAAGAAAGAAGTAAAATGCTTCTGGTTTTAGGAAGGTTTCCCACTAATATGGAATTAGCAAATGCTTTGGGTTTATCTGAAGAAAAAATAAAAACTGTATTATCATATGATAATGATGTGTTGTCACTTGATCGTAAAGTGTATGAAGATGATGATATAACTTTGCAAGATATTATTGAAGATAAAGACACATTAACACCAGAAGAAGCTTTATTTCAAAAAGTAGATAAAGAAATAGTAAAAGAAATGTTAAGTGTTTTAGACGATAGAGAAAAAATGATAATTATGAGTCGCTTTGGTTTTAAGGGAGAAATTAAAAGTATAGAACAAGTTGCTAAAAGTCTTGGAGTAAGTTCTACGAGAGTGCATCAAATTCAGAATAAAGCGTTTAAAAAGATGAAAAGATGTGTAAGTAAGAAGGTAAAATTACCAAATTTAAATACAAAATGTAAAGAAGGAAAAGAAGAATATGAGGGTGTGTATTTAAAAGAAATACTTGAATTAACTGAAGAAGAATTTAGAAAATTTAAAATTACAAGACGTGATGATTTATTAATGAAAATATTTGGAAATGATTTAGAAGATCCTGCTGATTTTACTCATGTAAGCTTAAGTAGTAGATTAATGTTTTATGGTTTTGTTTCTAATTTTAAAAATAAAAATAAATTTAGAAAGTGTCCGTTGAAGGGAAAAACAATAGCAAAAATTACAGGTATAAATTCTATTTATGTTTTAAAATATTATCGAAGTCTTAATATGAAAAAGAAAGAGTTACTTGTTAAGTATTTTGGTGTTGCTTTAAATAAAGTTTTTGCAGAAGATATTTTTGTGGATAGTGAAGTATCAATTTTAATTGGTATAATTGATGATCTAATTAGAACTTATGATAAACATTTAGCTTGTGTAAAAGAACAGTGGAGTGGTAAGTCACTTAAAGATATTTTAAAGTGTGATGCTGATACTACTTATTGGGTTTTGAATTTATTTGCTAAAGATAGTCATTATTATAATATATTAGTTAAAACTTTTGGATTTAAAGGTTTTAATTTATGTAATTTTGCATTATTATCATATGATGCTATTGAACTACTTGATGATGCTATTAGAATATGTGAGGAACAAATAGCTATAAAAAATAATAAAAATATTATTGATGAAAAAAATATAAAGATAGTAGCTGATAAGCTTTTGGAAGAATCATCAAGTGTCAATAGATATTTTAAAGAAGCTATTGGTTTACTTCCTAAAAATATTAGAATGATTTTGGAACTTAAAACGGGTGTTTATGATAGTAAAATACATTCAATAAGTGAAATAGCACAAATGTTTAATACAAGTGTTCAAGAAGTAAATAGTGCTTTAGATAGTGGAATGGCAATACTTGATATGCTAATTGATACATATAAAGCAAAATATAAAGATGCTCGATTAATTACTAAAGATGATGCTTTAGTTAGAGCTAAAAGTTAGGGATAAAGAAAAGTTGCTTGTTTTTAACTGGCAATTTTTTGTTTTTAATATTGGTGTGATGGGTTATATGGTTACATTGGTATTATTTTTTTATTTACTATTTTGATGTTTTATAGTAAAATTATTATAAGATATACATAATAAAGATTGGAGTAATTTTATGGAAAATAAGAAGACAAAAATAGTAGGTATAGTAGCAATAATTGCACTCGCTCTTACAGTTATATCAGCAACATATGCGTATTTTACTGCCCAAGTGGGAGATCCAGCTGCAGCTGATATTAAGATTAATGCTAATACTGTAGATACATTTACATTTGCAACAGGTAGTCAAATATCATTTAGTATAAATCAAGATAACTTTGCAAGTGGTGCAGGTAATCAAACAGGAAGTACATATGCAAGTGCTAAACTTACAGCAAATAATAAGACAAATACTGCAACAGAACATTATTATTTGTATTTGAATATAGAAAATAATACATTTACACATTCAATAGATGAAAATACACCAGAAATAATAATGACAGTAAAGGATAGTAGTGGAACAGAAGTAACAGATATAAGTACACTTAATCATGTCATAGTAACCGGAGCAAATAATACTCAAGTATCAGGATATGATATAACAAATAAATCAGGACTTATAACACTATTTAATAATAGAGAAATAACAACAACTTCAAGTAAAGAAGAAAAATGGAATATAACAATAACATTTGTAAACTATGATGAAAATCAAAATGCAAATGCAGGTAAAAGTATGAGTGCAAATGTAATGATACAAAAGGAACAAATAAAAGCTTTTATTTCTGATGTGTGTTCTAGTAATAATAATTTAGTCAATTGTTTAATAACTTTAGGAGATATTGGAAATTTAAAATTTACAAATTTATATCATCATGATGGAACACTTGCAAATGGCATAAATGATGGCTCATATAGATATGCAGGCGCTAGTGATGCAGTAAATAATTTTATATGTTTAGGAACAAATACAATTCCATGTCCAGATGCAAATCTATTCAGAATAATTGGATTATTTGGAGACCAAGTGAAAGTAATTAGAGCAAAGCCAATAGGAGGATATATGGCATGGGACAGTAATGGATCAAATACATGGTCAACATCAAGTTTAAATACATATTTAAAAGAAACATATTTACCAAGTTTAGGAACACTAACGAACAAAATAGCAACAACAACATGGAAAGTCGGAGGAAATGAATGGGCAAACGTAGGAAATGCTGTTCCAGCAACAGCTTATCAAAATGAAATAGTAAATCCTGATCCAGGTGATTATTCAACAACTGGAGAAACAGAATATAGTGCGAAAATAGGTTTAATGTATGCAAATGATTATGGATTTGCTGCAGCCCCAAGTGCATGGTCAAAAACATTAAATAATTATGATGGAAACGATGACAATGGAGTAGCAATAAAAACCATAAATTGGTTATATATAGGCTCATTTGAATGGACAATTTCCCGTATGGCGGGCGCTTCGGATAATGAGTCTTGTGTGATTACCTTTGGCAATTTGAGTTTCGACCGCGTGATGGCTTCATATGAGGTTCGTCCGTCCTTCAGTCTTTTGTCTTCTGTAACCTATGCCGGAGGATCTGGAACTAAATCTGATCCGATTTTGATAAATTAAAAGTTATTCTATAAAAGAATAGCTTTTTTTAGAATAAAATGGTATCATATATTTAAGGGTGATTGAAATGGTAAAAAAGCTTATTTTAATAGATGGAAATAACTTAATGTTTAGAAGTTATTATGCAACTGCTTATACTGGTAATATGATGAAAAACTCTAAAGGGGTTCCTACAAACGCTTTATTTGGCTTTGTTTCAATGATGAATAAAATTATTGCGGAAGAAAAACCAAGTTATATGGCTGTTGCTTTTGATATTGGTAAAAACTTTAGAAAAGAAGAGTATGATTTTTATAAAGAAGGTAGAATTGATACTCCACACGAGTTAAAAATACAAATGCCGATTGCTAGAGATATACTTGATAAAATGGGTATTAAACATTTTGAACTTGCCCCATATGAAGCGGATGATATCGTAGGTACTATTGTTAGAATGACTGAAGAAGATCAAGATTTTGCATCAGTTATAGTATCAAGTGATAAAGATTTACTTCAGTTAATTAGTGATGAAACAGAAGTTAAACTTTTAAAACAAAGTGGTTTTATTAGATATAATCATGAAACTTTTGTCCAAGATTATGGTATTGAACCAATTAGAATGATTGATCTAAAAGCTTTAATGGGGGATTCATCAGATAACATTCCTGGTGTAAAAGGTATCGGAGAAAAAACAGCTTTAAAGTTATTACAAGAATATAAATCTTTAGAAAATTTATATGATAATATAGATAAAATAACTGGTAAAACTAAAGAAAAGCTAGAAAATGATAAAGAAATGGCTTTTATAAGTAAAAAAATAGCAACTATATATAGAGAAGTACCTTTAAATATAGTTTTGGAAGATTTAAAATATGAACAAAAAGTTACTAATGAATTAGTTGAACTTTTTAAAGATTTAGAATTCTTTTCATTTTTAAAAAATATGGAAGTAAAAAAAGAAGAAAAAAACTTTGAATATAAAACTATAAGTAGTATAAAAGATATTAAATTAGATGAAAAAATAGCAATTGAAGTAATACTTGATAATGAAAACTATCATATAGGGCATATACTGGGAATGGGTATAAGTGATAGTTTTAATAATTATTATGTTGAAAAAGAGAATGTAATAAGTGTACTTAATGAAATAAAGTCTTTTGATGTAATAGGATATGATGCTAAAAAAGTGTTATGTTGTTTTAAAATAGATATAAATTTTGTAGATGATTTAATGATTGAAGCATATCTTTTAAATTTAAATATTAAAGATGATTTAGCATATTTGGCAAATCAAACAAATGAAGATTTTCTATATTATGAAAATATGAAAAAGGATAAATTTAGTAATATAGAAATGGAAGTAATAAAAAGAAGTAGATTTATTTATGATAATAATGATGAATATAAGAAAAAGTTAGAAGAAAATAAATGTATGAAATTATATGAAAATATAGAGATGCCTTTAGTTAAAGTTCTAGCTGATATGGAAACTACCGGTATAATCTGTAAAGAGGACGTACTTAAAGATATGTCTTTAGAACTTGAAGTAAAAATAGAACTTTTAACTAGAGAAATATATGAACTAGCGGGAGAAAAATTTAATATTGGCAGTCCAAAACAGCTCGGAGAAATTCTTTTTGAAAAATTAGAAATAGCTAAGGGTAAGAAAAATAAAACAGGTTATAAAACCGATGTTAAAGTTTTAGAAAAATTAGTTGATAAACATCCAATTGTAGAGAAAATACTTGAATATAGAAATTTGGCTAAGCTTAAAAGTACATATATTGAAGGTTTAGCAAACTATATTTTAGATGATGGAAAAATACATACAATTTATAAGCAAACTTTAACAAGAACAGGAAGACTTTCATCAACTGATCCAAATTTACAAAATATACCTGTAAGGGAAGAACTTGGAAGAAAGATAAGAAAAGCTTTTGTTCCAGAGAATGATTGTTTCTTAAGTAGTGATTATAGCCAAGTTGAATTAAGAGTTATGGCATCTTTATCTAAATGTCCAAGTTTAACGAATGCATTTAATAATGATGAAGATATTCATACCCATGTAGCTAGTGAAGTATTCGGAGTACCTGAAGAAGCTGTAACAAAACAAATGAGAAGATGTGCTAAAGCTGTAATATTTGGTATAATTTATGGTATAAGTGGCTTTGGGTTAGGTGAAAATTTACATATAACTAGGAAAGATGCTCAGGATTATATAGATAAATTCCATATACTTTATCCAGAAATAAAAGAATATACAGATAAAAAAATAGAAGAAGCTAAAGAAACTGGTGGAGTTACAACTCTATTTGGCAGAAGAAGAGTTATCGAAGAAATTAATAATCCAAATTATTTGATTAGACAAATGGGAGAAAGAATGGCAATGAATACTCCGATTCAAGGAACTAGTGCTGATATTATGAAACTTGCCATGATTAAAGTTTATAATAGATTTAAAGATGAAGGCATAACTAGTAAAATACTTCTTCAAGTTCATGATGAAATAGTTATTGATTGTAAAAATGAAGAACTTGATAGAATAAAGAAAATAGTTAAAGAAGAAATGGAAAATGTTTATAAACTAGATGTACCTTTAAAAGTAGAAATTGATACAGGCACTAATTGGTATGAGGCAAAGTGAGGTAATAATATGCCAGAGATAGCAGAAGTAGAAACAGTTAGAAATACTTTAAAAGACATGATTTTAAATAAGAAAATAGTGGATGTAAAAATAATTTATCCGAAGATTATTGAAAGTGATATTAATAATTTTAAAGATATTTTGATAGGTAGAAAATTTATTGATATTGATAGAATTGGTAAATGGCTTATGTTTGATTTGAATGATTATTATTTGCTTAGTCATTTAAGAATGGAAGGTAAGTATTTTGTTAAAAAAAGTACCGATGATATAATTAAACATGAACATATAATAATAAGTTTTGAGGATGGAACTGATTTAAGATATCATGATACAAGAAAATTTGGCAGAATGAATTTAGTTAAAAAAAGTGATATTGATAAAGTGGAAGCTATAAAAAAACAAGGTATTGAAGCTAATAGTGAAAAACTTACTAAAGAGTATTTATATGATAAAATACATAAAAAGAATATACCTATTAAAGGCCTTCTTTTAGATCAAACAATTATTAGTGGCCTTGGTAATATTTATGCTAATGAAGTTATGTTTGATGCAAAAGTAAGACCAAGTAAACTTGGTAAAGATATTAGTTTGGAAGATTGTGATTTAATAGTTAAGGCTAGTAAGAAAATAATTGATGCAGCAATTAAAGATGGAGGAACGACGATTAAAAGTTATACTTCATCTTTGGGCGTTACAGGAAGATTTCAACAACATTTGATGGTTCATAAAAGAGAAGGACAAGAATGTAAAATATGTGGAACACTCATAGAGAATATTAAAATTGGTGGTAGAAGTACATATTTTTGCCCAAAGTGTCAAAAATAGGAAAGGATTTTTATGAAAAAGAATAAAAAAATAATAATTATCATCGGGGTTTTAATAGGTTTACTTGTAATAGGTACTGCAGTGTTTTTAATATTTAAAAAGAATAATTTTACAACTGTTGATACTAGCGTAAAAAATAGTAATTCAGAGTATAGAATAGATGATAATGCTTTAAGTAGCTTTGATTTATATTTTATGCAAAAAGAAAATAATGGTAAGAATAAGGTTTATAGTCCACTTTCTATTAAATATGCCTTAAGTATGCTAAAAGATGGGGCAGATGGCAATAGCAAAAAGCAAATAGAAAATATTATTGGTGATTATAATCCTAAAAAATATCCAAATAGTAGTAATGTATCTCTTGCAAATGGCATGTTTATTAGAAATGACTATAAAAAGAATGTTAAAGATGATTATGTAAATTTGCTTAAAGAAAAATATAATGCAGAAATAATATATGATGCTTTTAAGACTCCAGATAATATTAATAAATGGATAAATGATAAGACTCTTGGTCTAATACCTAATATGCTTGATGATACAAATGGTAATCTTTTATTCCTAGTTAATGCTTTAGGTATTGATATGGATTGGAAATATGTTATTCAGCCCGTACCAGAAGGAGTCCTTTATGATGAAGAACATTCCTCATATTATGATGCTTTCTCAGTATCTTATCCTCATGAAGATTATTATACTGGTGTATCTTGGTTAGACTCAAATTCTTATAGATATATTAAATTTAATAATAAAACTTTGGTTAATGGGTTAGAAATAGCATCATCAATTAATAATTACGATATTGTAAGTGAGCTTGGTGAAGCAAATATTCGCAAAACTGTAGGAAGTGCCTATGATAAATGGAAATCTGAAGGTAATTGTGATCCAGATGATTATGAAGATACTAATACTTTTTTAAATAGATATATTAAAGAAATTGATGAAGGTTATAAAGATGTAGGTTCATCAACAGATTATACTTTTTATGTTGATGATGACATAAAAGTATTCCAAAAAGATTTAAAGAGTTATAATGGATTGTCCCTTGAATATATTGGTTTTATGCCAAAGAATATTTCACTTGATAAATTTGTTGAAAATATTGATGCAAATAAACTTAATAATTACATAAGCAAATTGAAAACTATTGAACTTAATAATTTTACAAAAAGAAAAATTACAAGAATTACAGGACTTATGCCAATATTTAAGTTTGAATATGAACTTGAACTTCAAAAAGATTTAGAGTCTTTAGGTGGTACCAATGTTTTTATGCCTAATCATGCTAATTTAATTAATTTAAGTAGTGATAAAAGTTTATATATAAGTGAAGCAAAGCACAAAGCTAATATCGAGTTTTCTAATGAAGGGATTAAGGCTGCTGCTGCAACCATAGTTGGTGGAGCTGGTGATGTAAATTGTTCATTTGAATATAAATACGATGTTCCAGTTGAAGAAATAGACATTACTTTTGATAAGTCTTATATGTTCTTAATTCGTGATAAAAATACTAAAGAAGTATGGTTCGCTGGTACTGTTTATGAACCAATTAGCTGTGATGAAAGTGAAACATGCTATATATATGACAATCCAATGTAAAGTTTAATGATTTATACTTGTAGTAATATATAATTACTGGTATACTTTTATTGTTGAGGCAATATGAAAAATGAAAATAAAATAAATCGGACAGGAATATCTGTTATAAGTTTGATTTTACTTGTTATATATATTTCGGTTATGATGGTATTTTAAAGCACTTTTGTTAGTGCTTTTTTTCTTTTTTTAATATAATATATTAGGGGTGTTTTTCGTGATGCTTATTGCTCATCGAGGTATGTGGGATAAAACTATAAAAGATAATTCTTATGAAGCAATTTTAAGAGCCTTTAAAAGTGAGAAGTATATTGGTGCAGAATGTGATATAAGAACTACTTTAGATAAAAAGTTTATTGTTTATCATAATATTTTGTATAAAGGTACTTTAGTAAGTAATACATATTATAAGGATATGGAAAATGTTTTACTTCTTGAAGATTTACTTAGGGTTAATACGGATAAACTAATTTTACTTGAAATTAAAGAAAATAATATAGATAAGAAAAGATTACTTCGACTTTTAAATAAGTATAAAAGAAATTATTATATTATGTCTTTTCATAGTAAAGTTATTAATGAATTAAAAAATATGGATAAGACATATAAATATGGTGTACTTAATTATGTTTTAAATAGTGATAGTAAGTATAATTTGGATTTTATTTGCTTACTTGATGGTGTTGCTACGGAAAGTGTTATTAAAAATTTTGAGAAAAGAGGAATTGAGGTTATTATATATGGCACAATTAAAGTAAATAAAAATGTAAAGTATATAGTAGATGATTATAAAATGACAAAATAAGTTATAATTTTTGGTAAAATTAGTGTATAATTGTAATAGGTGGTTTATGTATGAAAATAATTGTATCAGCTGGTGGTACTGGGGGACATATTTATCCCGCTTTAGCTATTATAAAAAAGTTTAAAGAAAAAGAAAAAAACTTAGATGTTTTATATATTGGGACTCATGATAGAATGGAAAAAGATATAGTACCTCAGATGGGGATAAAGTATGAAGCTTTGGAAATCTATGGATTTAGTAAAACTGATATACTAAGAGATTTTAAAAATATAGTATTAATTAGAAAAGCTTTAAATAAATGCATAGGTATAATGAAGAAATTTAAACCTGATATAGTAATTGGATGTGGCGGTTATGTTACTTATCCGGTGATTAAAGCTGCACAAAAATTAGGAATAAAAACATTTATTCATGAACAAAATAGTATACCTGGTAAATCTAATGTTGCTTTATCAAAAAAAGCTGATTTGGTGGGTATTTCTTTTAAAAATAGTGAAAGTTATTTTAAGAAAGCTAAGAAAGTTGTATATACTGGTAATCCTTGTGGGGAGAATGCTTTGGATATTCAAAAGGTTTCAAAGACTACTTTGGGATTTAGTCCTAGTAGTAAACTTATTATTATTGTGGCTGGATCACTTGGCAGTAATACTTTTAATGAAAAGTTTAAGGCTTATTTAAGTATGATTGATAATGAAAAATATAATGTTTTGTATATAACTGGAAAATCTTATTATGAAAATTTTGTTAAAGATACAAAGTTTTCTAAAAATGTAAAAGTTGTTCCTTATTATAATAATTTGGCTAGTATAATGAAAGATGCTTATCTTATTATTTCTAGAGCTGGAGCATCAACTATTTCAGAAATTTTGGCTTTGAGGTTACCAAGTATTTTAGTTCCTAGTCCATATGTTGCAAATAATCATCAGTATTATAATGCTCTAGATTTAGTCAATATGAAAGTGGCAGATTTACTTGAAGAAAAAAACTTGGATCCAAGTATAATTCAAGTTATGATAAATGAACTTGTTTATAATGAGAAAAAGTATAAAGAAATGAAAAAAATGCTAGAAAAATTAAATGTTAAAGAAGCATCAACTATTATATATGATGAAATAAAGGAAATGTTAAAATGATATGCTTGGAAAATGTGGATTTAAAAAATTATAATACGTATAGAATAAGCACAAAGGCTAGGTATATGTATGAAGTAGTAAATGTCAAAGAGCTTAAAGATTTGCTTCATGACTTAAATGAAAATGGTATTAAATATTTTGTTTTGGGCGGAGGCTCTAATGTTTTATTTCCAGATAAAGATTTTGATGGAGCTATTATAAAATTAAGGTTTGAAGAGTTAGAGATTAAAGATGATATTTCATATGTCGGATCAGGTTATAATTTAAATGGTTTTATTAAAAAGTTAATTGATGAAGGCTTTACAAATTTAGAAAATCTTTATGGTATTCCCGGTACTGTTGGCGGAGCAATTCGTGGTAATGCCGGAGCAAATGGTAGTGAAATATTTGATGACTTAGTATCTGTTTTGGTACTTAGTGATGGAGATGTAATCTTAAAAAATGCAAGTAATATTTTTCATAGTTATAGAAATACTTCATTTAAAAATAATAGTGATATAATATTGGGCGCGGTTTTTAAATTAAAAAAAGGGGATTCTAAAAAAGCTTGGGATACTATTAAAAAAAATATGAATAAAAGAAAAAATAGTCAACCTTTAGAATATCCATCAGCAGGGTCAGTTTTTCAAAATCCTGAAGGTGTGGCTGCTGGCAAGGTTATTGAAGAATGTGGACTTAAAGGATATAGAGTTGGAGGAGCACAGATAAGTTGTAAACATGCAAATTTTATAATTAACTTGGATAATGCCACTAGTAGTGATATAATAACATTGATTCAAATTGTTAAAGAAAAAGTGAAGGAAGAAAAAGGTATAGATTTAAAACTTGAACAAGAAATAGTAAAGTGGTGATATATTTTGGCAAAAAAAGTAAAGAAAAAATTAAATAAAAAGGGACTCTTGGTAGTTATCCTTACATTATATTTGTTTATAATGGCTTTTTATTATTGCTTTAATTTGCCTGTTAAATTAATTTTGATTAAAGGAAATAACTTAGTTAGTGATGCAAAGATAATTGAAACTGCAAGTATTACGGATAAAACTAAGATTTTTGCTTTAAGTAGTAGTAAGGTTAAAAAAAAGTTGCAAGATTTACCTATGATAGATAGTGTTAAAATTACTAAATATTTAAGTGGTAAAATTGTTATAAGTGTTAAGGAACTTAATGTTTTGTATTATAAGGTTTTAGATGATGTTTATATTTTGGGAAATGGTGAAAAAACTAATGCACTTAGTGATACTTTAGGTGTTCCAACATTAGTCAATTATACTCCAAAAGATATTGAAGAAAGTTTAATAAAAAAACTAAATAATATAAATAATGATATATTGTATAAGGTAAGTGAAATTGAGTATTCACCTGATATTAAAAATGAAAAGGTTATTGATAATAATAGATTTTTACTAAGAATGAATGATGGTAATTTTGTTTATATTAATTTAGCAAATATTAATAATTTAAATAAATATGAAGAAATTTATTCAACTTTGGATGAAAATGAAAAAGGAGTTCTTAATTTGGATAGCTGGGGTAATAATGGAATAGTTTTTCAAACATTTGAATTAATTCAAAAAAAGGAAGAGATGCAAAATGAATTATCGGAATGAATTAGATAATTTAATTAAAACACTTGATTATAAGCCAAATTTACTTCTTCATAGTTGTTGTGGCCCGTGTTCTACGGAAGTTTTATCGTATTTGGCTCCGTATTTTAATATTACGGTTTTATATTATAATCCTAATATTGAACCTTATGAAGAATATTTAAAGAGAAAAAATGAACAAATAAGATTTATTAAGGAATTTAAACATGATAATATTAAGTTTTTAGATTGTGACTATGAAAATGAGGTGTTTCATGAAAATGTTAAAGGACTCGAAAATGAAAGAGAAGGTAAAGCTAGATGCCCGGTTTGCTTTAGGGTAAGACTTCAATATACTGCTAGAAAAGCTAAAGAACTTGATTTTGAATATTTTGGCACAACACTTACTGTAAGTCCTCATAAAAATAGTAAACAAATAAATATTTTAGGTGGTATTATTGGAGATAAATATGATGTAAAATATCTATTTAGTGATTTTAAGAAAAAAGATGGTTATAAAAAAAGTGTTGAACTTGCTAAAAAATATAATTTATATCGCCAAGATTATTGTGGGTGTTTATATGGCAAAAATAATAGAGATTAACCTATTGATTTATTGATTAATTTTTAGTATAATGAATACATGAAGAGAAATCTTCATATAATAAAAAAGGAACATTCGGAATCTCGAATGTCTACCTATATGAAATAGTTTGACATTTGCCTAGTGGCAGATGTCTATTTTTATTACTAATAGCATTAAGACTATTAGTAATATTATAATACATAATCTGTTAAGAAATTTAATTACATAAACTCTTTTCTTTATTCCTCTTATGTGGGGATAAGTTATTATTAGGTGGAAAATTTAATGTCTGCCTAAATTGTTTAAGTTGACATTTGTTTAGTGGCAGATGATTTTTTTGAATTTGATATAAATACAATTTATATTTTAAAAGTATTTTGTATAGTCTGTTAGTTTCTACTTATCAAAATGATATCATAATGGCATATATATGCTAAATTTCTTAAGAATTTTTGTGTATTTTTTCTTTAAAAAAAATTAGGCTTGTGTTATAATATTTTGACAGAGGTTTTAAGTATGAAATTATGTGAAGTAGATAGAACAAAATTAAGTCCAATGATGGCTCAATACATGGAAATTAAAGACCAATATAAAGAAGAACTTGTTTTTTATCGTCTTGGTGACTTTTATGAAATGTTTTTTGATGATGCTTTAATTGCATCGCGGGAACTAGAGCTTACTTTAACAGGCAGAGTTGCTGGACTTGAAGAAAGAGTACCAATGTGTGGTGTTCCTCATAATAATGTTAAACCTTATATAGAAAAGTTAGTTAATAAAGGTTATAGAGTAGCAATATGCGAACAACTTGAAGACCCAAAAGTAGTTAAAGGTATGGTTAAAAGAGGAATAGTTGATGTAATTAGTAAAGGTACAATTGCTGATAATGATCTTTTAAATGATAAAGATGCATCTTATATAGCAAGTATATTATTTTTTAATGATAGTATTTTATTAACAATTCTTGATATTTCAACTGGATATCTTGCAAGTATGTCTATAGAAAATAAAGAAGAAACATTAATTAATGAGATACTTGGACTTAATTTAAAAGAAGTTATTTTTGTAGATAATTTAAATACCGCATTAATTGATTTACTTAAAAATACATATAACATTGAAGTTACGATAAGTCATGAGTTTTTGTGGGATAAATACGAATATTTATTTAGCACAATAAGTGATGCTAGAGTTAAAAGTGGTGTTGCTCATTTATTTTATTATCTTGATAAACGCCAACTTAAAGATTTAAGCCATATTAATAAAATAAATTATATTAAGAAAAATGATTATCTTGAAATGGATATTCATAGTATTCGTAATCTAGAACTAGTGGAAACTCTTAGACTTAAAGAAAGAACATATTCTTTAATATGGCTTTTAGATAAATGTAAAACTGCCATGGGAAGTCGTAAACTTAAAAGTTGGATGCTAAATCCTTTAAAAAATAAAGATGCTATTAATGCCAGATACGATAAAATAGAAAAGTTAAATAATGAATTTATATTAAAAGATGAACTTAAAAATCTATTATATGAAGTTTATGATATTGAAAGATTATCTGGTAAAGTAATAAATGGTTCTTTAAATGCTAGAGATTTAATACAGCTAAAAAAAAGTATCAGTGTTTTACCTGAAATAAAGAAAATAATAGAAAAGCTTGGTTTTGATTATGATATTGATATTCATGAAAAAATATTTGAACTTCTAGAAAAATCTTTAGTAGAAGAACCACCAATATCTATTAAAGAAGGTTATATGATAAAAACTGGATTTAATAGTGAACTTGATGAGCTCAGGGAAATTCGTAGTGGGGGAAAAGACTTTGTAGCAGCTTTTGAAGCTAAAGTAAAAGAAGAAACAGGAATAAAAAGCTTAAAAGTAGGATTTAATAAAGTATTTGGTTATTTTATCGAAATACCAAATGGAAGTAAAAATTTAGTAAAAGATGAATATCATTGGGAAAGAAGGCAAACCCTTACTAATTGTGAAAGATATATATCACCAGCTTTAAAGGAAAAAGAAAGCATGATACTTAATGCTGAAGAAAATATTATTGATTTAGAATATAAATTATTTTGTGATATAAAGGAAATAGTTAAAAAAGAAGTGCCTAGTTTAAATAAAACAGCTGATGCTTTAAGTGAAATAGATGCTTTAACATCACTTTCTGTTTGTAGTGAAGAATATAGGTTAGTAAGACCTATTCTTACAAATGACCATATAATAGATATTAAAAATGGTAGACATCCAGTTGTAGAAGCTGTAAGTAAATCCGAATATGTACCAAATGATTGTGTAATGGATAATGGCATAAACACTTTACTTATAACTGGACCAAACATGAGTGGTAAATCAACATTTATGAGGCAACTGGCAATTATTGTAATTATGGCTCAGATGGGTTCTTTTGTTCCATGTGAAGCTGCAACACTTCCAGTTATTGATAAAATATTTACTCGTATCGGAGCATCAGATGACTTAGTAAGTGGTGAGTCGACATTTATGGTAGAAATGAAAGAAGCTAGAAATGCTATTGATGGTGCAACAGAAAATAGTTTAATTTTATTTGATGAGCTAGGTCGTGGTACAGCAACATATGATGGTATGAGTTTGGCTCAAGCAATCCTTGAATATATTAGTGAAAACATTGGGGCTTTTACATTATTTTCAACACATTATCATGAACTTACTAATCTTTCTAAAAAATATAATAATATTAAAAATGTACACGTAAGTGCTGTTGAAAATGGTAATCAAATAACATTTTTACATAAGGTAAAAAATGGAGCTGTGGATAAGAGTTATGGTATTCATGTTGCAAGACTTGCTAAAATGCCTGAAGAACTTTTGAATAGAGCAGAGGAAATATTAAGTGAGTATGAAAGTAATTCTAAAAAGAAAAACCCTGAAGAAAAAGTTCAACTTGCAATGAATTTTGAGACAAATGTAAAAAAAGATGATATAATTAAAGAGACAATAGATAAAATAGATGTTTTAAATACAACACCAATGGATGCACTTAATATATTATTTGATTTAAAACAAAAGATTAAAAAGGGTGAATAGTTATGAAGTTTAAAGATATGATAAGATTTTTTAAAAGGTATTTTAAAGATGAAAAAAGACTTTTTATCAAATCTTTTTTTCTCCTTTTAGCGACATCACTAGTTGGAACAATTTACGGATATTTAATAGGTCTTGCAATAGATAAAGCAAGTAGTAGTTCTTTTGCTGTAGCCATAGCCATTTTATTTTCAATCTTTATCATAAGCTTAATTGATAATCTTATATTTGATAGATATGGTAAGATTTACATGGAAAAATGTGCAAATAACATGATGGAAAAAATAGGCGTAGCTGTTTATGAGAAAGTAGGAATGTTACCAGCTAGAGCTTTTGAAGAAAAATCAAGCGGAGAATTTATAAATCGTATAACAAGTGATGCATCAACAATATCTGATTCATTTAGGCAAGTTTTAAGAATTGTTATATCATTATTTACATCGTTGATAGTTTTTGTCTATATTTGTTTTAACTCTATATTAGTTGCTTTGGAAGTTATTGTATATTTAGTATTATTTTATTTTATATCTAATAAATATTTACCAAGCATAAAAGAAGATCAAAAAGAAATAAATAAACAAAAGGATGTAGCAGTTGCAAATGTTTCTGAAAATATTAGAGGCATCAGAGAAATTAGAGCCTTAGGTATTAGAAAAAGTATGAATAATAATTTTAAAAATTTAGTGAGGAATACGTACTTTAAAATAAATAAACAAATGATTACAGAGAAAAACTATAATGCTTGGGTTTATAATTTGAATACAATTTTAGAGTTTGTTATCTTTGCAACATGTATATTACTTATTATAAATGGAACCGGTACTTTTGCCTTTTTCATGGCCATGACTTATTATGTTTATAGATTTATGAACACTATAGAACTTATGACAAATTTATCTTCAAGTTATCAAAAAATGAAAGTTTCGATGGAAAGAATAAATGAAATTTTAGATAATAAGCTATATAAAGATGAAATATTTGGAAACGTTACAAAAACTGATGTTGAAGGAAATATTGAATTTAAAAATGTAACATTTAAGTATCCGAATGAAGAAAAAGAAATATTTAAAGAATTTAATATTAAAATACCAACAGGTAAAAAGATAGCCATTGTTGGTAAAAGTGGGCAAGGGAAGAGTAGCATATTTAATTTGCTTTTAAGATATTTTGATGTTGATAGTGGGGTTATATTAATTGATGATTTGCCAATTAAAGATTTTACTGAAGATGCCTTAAGACAAAATATTGCTATAATTCGTCAGGAACCATTTATATTTAATAAAACTATACTTGAAAATTTAAAAATAATTGATCCATATATGTCCCTAAAGAAAATTAGAAATGCTTGCAAGCTTGCTGAAATAGATGATTACATTATGGGTCTTCCTAAAAAGTATGACACGATGATTGGTGAAGGTGGCATTAATCTATCTGGTGGCCAAAAACAAAGACTTGCTATTGCTAGAGCATTGCTTAAAGATAGCAAAATAATTTTATTTGATGAAGCAACAAGTGCTTTAGATAATGAAAATCAAGCTAAGATAAAAAAAGCAATTGATAATTTAGTTAAAAATCATACAATTATAATCGTAGCCCATAGATTATCAACTATTATTGATGCCGACATTATTTATCTAATAGATGGTGGTAAAGTGGTGGATGAAGGAACTCATAAATCATTACTTATAAAAAATAAAATATATAAAACTTTATACGAAAATGAAGAATAATGTTGCTAAAAAAAACACTTTATGATATAGTTATCATGAGGTGTTTATTTATGGCTTTAATTGACTTTTCAAATTGTACAAGATTAAATACAAAGTTATATGGTGGATCTAATGGCTCTAAGATAGGAATATTATATAATAATCAAAAATATTTACTTAAATTTTCATCAAAAGATTGTAAAGGACAATATACAAGTAGTGTAATAAGTGAATATATTGCTTGCCATATTTTTAGCTTACTAGGGTTTAAAACTCAAGAAACTCTACTTGGAACATATTTTAGTGAAAAGAATCATTTAGTAGTGGCTTGTAAAGATTTTACTGAACCAAATAAAAAATTTTATGATTTTGCTTCATTAAAAAATTCAATTATAAGTAGTAGTAAACTGGGATTCGGAACAGATTTATCTGATGTGTTAACAGTAATTGATGAACAAACTTTATATAATAAGGCTATTTTAAAAAAGTTTTTTTGGCAAATGTTTATAGTTGACTCTTTCGTAGGAAATTTTGATCGTCATAATGGCAACTGGGGATTTCTAATAAATAATGATACCAATGAAGTTGAAATAGCTCCAGTATTTGATTGTGCCTCTTGTTTATATCCAAAATCAGAAGATGAAAAAATAAATAACATTTTAAGTGATGAAAATGAAATAGAAAAAAGAGTATTTGTTTTTCCAAATTCTGCATTAAAAAGAAAAATTAAAATAAATCCGTACTTTTATATTAATTCTTTTGAAAGTGATGATTGTAGTAAAGCTTTATTTGATATATTTCCAAAGATAGATATGAAAAAAATTGAAAATTTAATAGATGGAATTTCCTGTATTTCAGACCTAAGAAAAAAATTTTATAAAATAATACTTAATAAAAGATATGAATTAATATTAAAACCTGCATATGAGCTAATATGCAAAAATAAATTTTTGTTTGAAATATAAAGACTTTCTACTAATTTAATAATGTTGTTCAAAATTTATATAAAAATTGGATATAATCTAAATGTAAGGTTACCCAAGAAAGTGGGTAGCGACTACAAGATTTTTGATTTTTTGAAGGATACTATACCTAATGGCTAGTGTCCTTCATTTATACTAATTTAATAATAATTAATATCAATAAAAGAATTATTACTAAAAGAGTGTTAAAAGCTAGGAGGTTCCTAGCTTTTAACATGTTATCCAAGTGCAACATCAAATATCATCATAAGTAAAAATCCAAGTATTGTAAATAGGGCCATGAGGTCTTTTTTTTCATTTGTTTGACTTTCGGGTATTAGTTCTTGGACCACAACATATATCATAGCGCCCCCAGCAAATGAAAGTAAAATTGGAAGTAGTATTTGCATTTTTAGAACAAGTATTGCTCCGATTACAGCAGATATTGGTTCAACAATACCACTAAGGGCTCCAAAGAAAAATGCTTTTTTAGGACTCATGCCTTCACGTCTAAGTGGTAATGAAACTGCGGAACCTTCGGGAAAATTTTGAATGCCAATACCAATTGCAAGCATAACTGCTGCTGCAAGTGTTGCTCCATCTAAATTGTATGCAACAGAACCAAAGGCCACCCCGATAGCCATACCTTCAGGAATATTGTGTAAGGTAATTGAGAAAATAAGCATTAAACTTCTTTTTAAACTACTTGAGTTTTCTTTTTTTGTTGTAAGTTTATCAAATATTTTATCCCCGACAAATAAAAGTAATCCTCCCAGTAGAACTCCAAAAGATACAACTAACCAAGAGATTAATTTTAGAGAATTTGCCATTTCAATTGCTGGAGATAAAAGACTCCAAAATGTAGCAGCTAGCATAACACCTGCAGATAAAGCAAGCATCGCATCCATTGTGTTTTTATTTACCTTTTTAAAGAAAAATACAACAGCTGATCCCAGTGAAGTAATAGCCCAAGTAAACATTGTAGCAACAAGTGCCTGCCATGGATAATTTAAATTAATATACCAATTAATCATATTCGCTCCTTTATTTTCAATAATATTTTATGAAATAAAAAAAATGGTGTGATTTTACTTTACAAAATAGTCTGATTTGGGTATAATAACATTTAAGTTTAGGAGGTGTTTTATGACATTTAATATTCCCGTCATTTTACTTAAGAATTTAGTGATACTTCCTAATCAAGAGATAAAACTTGAACTTAAAAATGTTATTAGTGGCAAAGCTATAAATGAAGCAAGTAGTAATTTTAAAGGGGAAATTCTTGTTATAGCTCCGATGGATGTTTTGGAAGAAGAACCTACTGCACAAGACTTACCTAAAGTTGGTGTTATCGCTCGTATAAAAAATAAACTTGATAATGATGGTGTTATTGAAGTAAAATTAAGAGGTTTACGTAGAGTTGCTGTAAGTAAATACTTTCAAGAACTTAATAGTGATATTTTATTTAGTGAAGTAATGTATATAGATTTACCATCTTTAATACCTGAAGAAGAAAATGCTATATTAAAAAAATTAGTAGGTGTCTTAAAAGAATATATAAATGTATCTAAAACTGTATCAAATGATATATTAACTTTTGTGTCAAACAATAAAGATTTAAATAAAATTACTGATGCTATTACATCTTTTTTACCATTTAATATAACTAAAAAGCTTGAATATATGGAAGAAATTAATCCTATAAAAAGAGCTAAATCTTTGATTAAGGATATGTATGAAGAAATTAAAGTTGCAGAACTTGATAATGAACTTGAAGAAAAAGTTGATGAGTCATTTCAAAATGATCAAAGAGAATATATTCTAAAAGAAAAGATGAAAGTATTAAAAAAAGAACTTGGAGAAGATTCATGGAAAAATGAAGAAGTTTTAGAATATAGAAAAGCATTAGAAAAATTAAAAATAGATAAAAAAATAAAGATGCATATTAGTCATGAAATAGATAAATATGAAATAATGAATGAGGCAAGTCCTGAAGTAAGCGTGATGCATAATTATTTAGACTGGATTATAAATTTGCCTTGGAATAAAACAAAAAAAGAAACTGCTAATTTTGATCAAGTATATAAAGAACTTGATAAATCTCATTTTGGCATGAATGAAATTAAAACTAGAATTAGTGAATATATAGCTATAAAAAATTTAAATCGTAATATTACAAGTCCAATTATTTGTTTAGTAGGTCCTCCTGGAGTAGGTAAAACAACTATAGCTATGTCAATTGCTAAAGCTTTAAATAGGGATTTTTACAAAATAAGTGTTGGAGGTTTAAATGACTCAACTGAACTTGTGGGTACTAGAAGAACATATTTAGCATCTGCACCAGGTAAAATAATCCAAGGACTTTATAAATGTGGAAGTAATAATCCTGTAATATTAATTGATGAAGTTGATAAAATGGTTAAAGATTATAAAGGTGACCCAGCTGCAACTCTTTTAGAAATATTAGATCCAAATCAAAATAAGATATTTACAGATAACTATATTGAAGAGCCATTTGATTTAAGTAATGTTTTGTTTATATTAACTGCAAATAATGCTGAAAATATACCAACAGCCATATTGGATAGAGTAGAAGTTATAAATTTAAGTAGTTATACTGTTTTTGAAAAGAAAGATATAGCTAAAAACTATATGCTTCCTAAAATACTTCTTGATAATATGGTATTTGATAGTAAAATTAAATTTAGTGATGAACTTTTATGTTTTATTATAAATAATTATACTTCTGAAGCCGGAGTTAGAGATTTAGAACGAGTTTTATCATCACTTGCTAGAAAAATAACTATCAATAATGTTAAAGTTTTAAATGAAGAAAGAGTAGTAAGACTACTTGGAAGTCCAAAATACAAAATAAATGAGGAAGAAATTAATGAAGTTGGTACAGTTAATACTTTGGCAGTATCTAGTGTAGGCGGAGAATTATCTAAACTAGAAGTTTTGGTATGTAAAGGTAGTGACAAATTAATTATTACAGGTAATACAGGAAATATTCTAAAAGAAAGTATTGAAGTAGTAATAAGTATGCTTAAAAGTAAATATAAGTATAATTTTCACAATGAAGATTTGCATATTCATTTTTTAGACGCATCAAGTAAAAAAGATGGGCCATCTGCAGGTCTTGCTATAGCTGCTGCCTTATGTAGTTTAAAGGAAGGAAAGAAAGTTCCTAGTAATTGTGCCTTTACAGGTGAAATATCTTTAAATGGAAATGTTTTGAAAATTGGAGGACTCAAAGAAAAGTTAGTTGCTGCATATAATAAAAATATCAAAGTAGTGTTTATGCCCAAAAGTTGTAGTGAAGATTTAAAAGATGTGCCAAAACAAATTACAGATAACATGGAAATAATTCCTGTTAGTAGCTTTAATGAAGTATATACAAAACTATTTAAATAAGTTATAATTATAATGTGAGGGAAGTGAAAATATGAAAACATTAGATATTTATAGAAATCTAAAGTATCTATCTCTTTTTAATGAAATTAATGTAGAAATAAATAAAGTTGTTATTGATTCTAGAAAAGTAGAAGAAAATGATTGTTATATTGGTATAAAGGGTGAAAAAAATGATGGAAATAAATTCTTTATGGATGCTTTTAATAATGGGGCAAGTTTAGTCATCCTTGATAAATTTGAATTGAACGATGAAATAAACGAGTATTTAGTTAAAAATAATAAATCTATAGTGGTTGTAGAAAATACCATTAAAGCTTTAGGTGATTTAGCTAAGTACAAAAGAAGTTTATTTTATAGCCCGGTTGTTGCCATAACTGGTTCAGCAGGAAAAACAAGTACTAAAGATATGATTTATAGTATTTTAAAAGAAAAATATAAAGCTCATAAAACAATTGGAAATCAAAATAATCATATTGGTTTACCTTTAACAATTTTATCACTTGAAGAGGATAATGAAGTATTAGTACTAGAAATGGGAATGAACCATCTCGGAGAAATATCTTATCTTACAAGTATTGCCAAACCTGATGTAGCCATTATTACTAATGTAGGTACTGCTCATATAGGTAACTTAGGAAGTAGAGAAAATATTTTAAAAGCCAAGTTAGAAATACTTGAAGGATTAAATCCAAATGGAGTGCTTATTATCAATAATGATAATGATTTATTACATAAATGGTATTTAGAAAATAAAGATAAATATCACATAATAACAATTGGTATATATAAAAATTCCGATTACATGGCTAATATTATAGAAAAAAATGAATGGAGTTCGACATTTTCATGTAATAATATTATTTATAAAGTACCTGTTGGAGGAGAACATTTTATTTACAATGCTCTAGCGGGTGTAGCAACAGGTAAAGAATTTAATGTTTCTGATGAAGAAATTAAAGATGGAATACTTAATTTTGAATTAAGTAGTAATAGAATGAGTTTAATAACTACGAATGGATATACAATTATTGATGACTCATACAATGCTAATTTTGATTCTATGAGTTATGCTATTAAATATCTTGGTTCATTATTAGGTAGAAGTATAGCAGTACTTGGAACAATGAAAGAACTTGGTAGTTATTCGGAAGATTTACATAAAAAAATAGGTAATGCTATAAAAAATGAAAAAATAGATATTTTAGTAACTGTCGGAGATGATGCATCATATATTAATGAAGGTGCTATAGAAGCTGGATTTAATAAAGAAAATAGTTATCATTTTAAAGATAATAAAACAGCGATAGAATTTATAAATACTATAAAGAAGCAAGAGGATAATATCTTAATTAAAGCTAGTAATTCTATGAATTTCAAAGAAATAGTAGAAGCTATTAAATAAAGGGGGATTTATATTTTGAGATTAGGTGTGATATTTGGTTCTTCATCGACAGAGCATGAGGTATCTGTTGTAAGTGGCTATAATGTTATAAGTAATTTGGATAAGAAAAAGTATGAAGTTATTCCGATTTATTTAGATAAAAATAATAATTGGTATATTTGTGAAGATTTGCAAATAGAAAAATTTGGTGAACTTCCAAAAAAAATAAAACCAATTAAAAAAGTTTTTGAATTTTTAAAAAGGCTGGATTGTGTGTTTCCTGTTATGCATGGCAAAATTGGGGAAGATGGAAGTATTCAAGGTTTTTTAGAAGTTTTGGGCATTCCTTATGTTGGATGTAATATTTTAGCAAGTAGTGTTTGTATGGATAAAATTTATACTAAAGCTATTTTAAAAAATATAGCACATGTATCCCCGGATATTACTATTATTAAAGAAAATATGGATTTATATTATTATATTGATTTGAAATTAGTAAAAAAAGTAAATATTAAAGATATAGACAAGCTGATAGATGAAAAGTTACAATATCCAGTATTTATTAAACCATCTAGATTTGGTTCATCAGTTGGAGTTACTAAAGTGAAGACTGGAAAATTTTTAAAAAAAGCTCTACTTGAAGCTTTAAAATATGACAGTGAAGTCTTAATTGAAAAAGAAATAAAAGGAAGAGAACTTGAATGTGCAGTTTTATGTGGTAAATCTCTAGAAGTTGGAGAAGTTTTATCAGCTGAAGAATTCTATGATTATGATGCTAAATATCAAAATGAAGAATCTAAAACAGTTATACCTGTAAATATTCCAAAAGAAATAAAAAATAATGTTAAAGATATAGCAGAGTTATCATTTAAGGCCACTAATTGTAAAGGTTTAGTTAGAGTAGACTTCTTTTTAGAAAATGAAACAAATAAAATAATTATAAATGAGATAAATACAATGCCAGGTTTTACAGACATAAGCATGTATCCAAAACTTGCAGAAGCAGCAGGTGTATCTTATAAAAAATTATTGGATATTTTAATAAAAGATGCTTTAAAAAATAGATAATTTGTCTTAAAGTGTAGTTAAGACATCTTTTGCCCCATTCGCTTCGGACGTGTCTTTGCGGCAAGCTTTATAGCTGGTTACAGCAAAGTTTGGAGATAAGATTTCTTTTTTTGCTTAAAAAAGCAATTTTTAAAAGCAAAACAATTGACATAAATTACAAAGTATGATAATATCTTGTTATAAAAGAAATCGATACCCCATACGTTTCGGACGTGTCTTTGCGGCAAGCTTAATAGCTGGTTACAGCAAAGTTTGGAGATAAGATTTCTTTTTTTTGTAATCATTTTTTGACATAAATATGGTCTGAATACTAAAAGTTTGTCGTTTATTTGAAACTATTAAAAATACAATATATGTAATATCTTTTATTATTTTTTTAAAGCGAAGACCATTTTTTTCATTGTATTTTGAAAAAGATACAGCATCAAAGTTTTTGACAACTTCTGGAGCTATCAAAATATAATTAACACAATCATCAATTGTCATACTGTCTTTTTTTATATGTCTAATATCAGATTGTCTAATAATTAATGCATATTCATTGTCACAATTAATAACATCTTTAATTTTATCTTTCCTGATATTAGATAGCGTTTGACTTATTTTATTTATACATTCTTGCGGCAAAATTCCTATATAAATATTCTGATTTTCATCTTTTTGATTAAAAGACCTTCTTATTATTTTTTCAAGTTTTTCACTATCTTTGCAAATAACATTGTTTTTCCTTTGTAATATTTCTTCTTTTCTTGAGACACTAAATTTAATTAATTTATTATTTTCTATCATAGTAAAAATAACACTTTCTAAGTATTACATGTTTTAGACTATAATTATCTAGGCAATACTGTACTTGTTATTTTTGATCTGTTAAATTTATTTGCCCCTAGTAGCAATATTCGTAGTATAGCATATAAATAATGTTTATACAATATAAATTTTTTTCTTTGAAAGGATAAAATTAGTAAAAAAACATATAATTTATCTAAAAGTACTTGTAAAATTGCAATATTTTTGGTAGAATTTTAAGTGCTGTAAATGCAAATATTAAACATTGATATGGATTAAGCCATCGAGTGCCGAAGAGGTGTTGGGTTAAGTTGAAGTATCAAGAAGTTGAAAACGAAGGAGGGAATAATTTATGGCAGTAGTTTCTATGAGTTATTTATTAGAAGCTGGAGTTCATTTTGGACATCAAACAAAAAGATGGAATCCAAAAATGAAAGAGTATATTTTTACATCTAGGGATGATATTTATATTATCGACTTAGAAAAAACAAAAGCATGTTTAGAAGCAGCTTACGAAGAAGTTAAGAATATCGCTAGTAATGGAGGTAAATTCTTATTCGTTGGTACTAGAAAACAAGCACAAGAAGTTTGCTTAGAAGAAGCAATGAGAAGTAATTCTTACTATGTAACTGAAAGATGGTTAGGTGGAACACTTACAAATTTCAGAACAATTAGAAGAAGAGTTAAAAGACTTGAAGAAATCGAAGAAATGGAAAAGAATGGTACATTTGATTTACTTCCTAAAAAAGAAGTTGTTGGACTTAAAAAGGAATATGAAAAATTAAATAAAGTACTATGTGGTATCCGTGCAATGGATAAACTTCCTCAAGCATTAATCATTGTAGACCCTAAGAAAGAATACAATGCAATTAAAGAAGCTAGAAAGTTAAATATTCCAGTATTTGGTGTAGTTGATACTAACTGTGATCCTGATGATGTTGATTATGTTATTCCAGGAAATGATGATGCTGTAAGAAGTATTAAAGTTATGTTAGGAGTTCTAACAAATGCTATTTGTGAAGCAAATGAACTTCCACTAGATGATTATGTAACTGAAGACGACAAAAAAGCATCTACAAAAGAAGAAGTTAATAATACTAAAGCAGAAGAAGTTAAAGTTGATGAAACAGTTTTAGAAGAAATGAAAGAAATGGAAAAAGCTGATGAACTTGATGGAAAGACATTAGCAGACCTTAAAAAATTAGCTAAAGAAGCTGGTATTAAAGGTTATTCAACAATGAAAAAAGATGAATTAGTTGCAAAACTAAGTGAATAAGGAGGATATTTATGGAAGTAACTGCAAGTATGGTTAAAGATTTACGTGAAGCTACTGGAGCAGGTATGATGGATTGTAAAAAGGCTTTAGCAGAAACAAATGGAAATATGGATGAAGCTGTTAACTACCTAAGAGAAAAAGGTATAGCTAAATCTGCTAAAAAAGAATCAAGAATTGCTGCAGAAGGACTAGCAAATATTTACGTAGATGGAAATAAAGCTGTAATCCTAGAAGTAAATAGTGAAACAGACTTTGTTAGTAAAAATGAAGAATTTAAAGAAATGATTAATACAATTGGTAAAGCTCTTTTAAATAGTGATGTTAAAACTGTTGAAGAAGCTAAAGAACTTCAAACTGAAGAAGGTACAATTGGTGAATTAATTATTAATAAAACTGCTAAAATTGGTGAAAAATTATCTTTAAGAAGATTTGAAATTTTAACTAAAGCAGATGATGAACATTTTGGTGCATATATTCACATGGGTGGAAAAATTGCTGTGTTAACAGTTGTTAAAGGTGCATCTGAAGATATTGCCAAAGATGTGGCAATGCAAGCAGCTGCTATGAAACCACTTTATTTAAATATTAGTGATGTTCCATCAGATGTTTTAGATAATGAAAAAGATGTTTTAAAAGAACAAGCTATGAATGAAGGAAAACCAGCAGAAATTGCTGAAAAAATGGTTCAAGGTAGAATTCAAAAATTCTATAAAGAAATATGTTTAGCTGAACAACCATTTATTAAAGATGGTGATGTATCAGTTGCTAAATATGTAGCTAACAATGGTGGAGAAATACTAAAAATGGTACGCTTTGAAGTAGGCGAAGGAATGGAAAAACGTAATGATAACTTTGCTGAAGAAGTAATGAACCAAGTGAAAGGTAATTAATTAAAGTAACCCTGATAGTGGGTTGCTTTTTTTTCTTATTTATGTTATTCTATTAAAAAGAATAGGAGATGGATTTATGGATAAGAACAGATCATTTTATTTAACTTTAGTTGTGATGTTTTGTGTGGTGCTTTCAGGACTTGGTGGTTATTTTATAGGAACTCATTTTGGTGAAAAAGAAACTATTAAAAATGAAGTGAAAAAAGATGAGGGAAAGAAAAATGAAGAAATTAATGCCAGCGATATAAAAGTAGCTGACTTAAGTAGTTATGTCTATACAGCTTTATATAACTATTTAAAAAGTGGTGAAAAAAATTTGAGTTGTTATTTAAATAATTTGAGTAATGATCAAAAATTATTTGTAGCGGGACTTTTAAATTTTGAAGATGAAGAAAATAAATATAATAGTAAAAAATACATTGACTTAAAAAATAAATTAATAGATGTTTTTGGAACAGATTTAAATCTTCAAGCAAAAGATTATTACACACTTGCAGATGATAAAGAACCTTTATTTATATATAATAAAGAAACAAATGAATTTGTATATAATGAAAATACAATTGGTACAGATGCTCTAGTGGATTTTGATCTTGGTTATATTTATAATTATAAATTAAAAGATAAAAGTATAGAAAATGGTGAGTTAGTTATAACATATTATGGATTATATGCGCATATGGATGAAATAGGACCAACAACATTATCAAATGATAAAAATATTGAAAGAATACTAAATTATGAAGAAGAAGGTAATAACATGACAGATGAAGAATATTTAGAAAAAGCATTTAGTAATAATAAAGATGACTTCTTTAAATTTAGTTACATTTATAAAAAAAATAATGATAAATATGTTTTAGTAGATTTTAAACAAGCTTAAGCTTGTTTTTTTGACAAATAATTTACATATTGAGGTTAAGTTTACTTTATAATGCGAAAAAATTTTGGTAAAATATATATGGAGATGTAGTTTGATGGAAAATTTAAATATTAAAAATAAAAAGTTATTTAAAAATAAAACACAAATGATAATCTACATAATTCTTTTTTGTATTATTATTTATGGTTTTATATATTTAGGTAAAAAAAATTATAAAGTAGAAATAAGTGATAATGAAAGATTTGCTAGTGAATTTAGTTTAGTTTCTAAAGATAATGTTTTTAAGTATGTTAATGCAACAGATGCTAGAATGGTTGCCAAAGGATCTGATGGTATAGTTTTATTTGGAACCCAAAATGAGTGGGTTAATTATTATGCCTATATGGTTAATAAAGTAGCAAAAGAAGTTGGAATAAAAGAAGTTTATTATTATGATTTTTCTAAAAATAGAAAAGATAATAATGGAACATATGAAGATATTGTTAAGACTTTAGATGATTATGTTGTGTATAATGATAAAGGCGTTGCAGATATTTATGCTCCATCACTTTTGGTAGTAAATAATAATCAAGTAATTCTTTTTGATAGTGAAACATCTTTTGTTAAGGGAAGCGTTACGCCGAGTGGTTATTGGAATAGTGTAAGTCAAGAAAATAAAGAAAATGAAATTAAAAATGCTTTTTTGGCATATTTAGGTAAGTAGGAGTAAAAAATGGATAATACAAAAAATAAAGTTGGTGTAATATTTTTGGGAATTATTCTTTTGATTTTTATTGTCGGTGGGTATTTTTTTATGAAGTATATGATCAATAATCCTTCTGAAGAAAAAAAGAAAGGTATTGTGGAACTTAAAAATGAAGTAAGAATAAATAATAAGAAAGATTATATATACCTTGATAATTCAGTAGAAATAATTGATGATATTTTTAAACAAGATATTATATTAAATTTTAAAGGCTTGGAAGATGAAAATAGTAAACTTCATAGTGAACTTGAGACGATTGGCAATAATGCGATTAAAGTTGATGGACAAGAAATACCAGAGGATGTGACATGTGAAAAAGATTTATATAGTTTTTCTTATCGAAATTATGAAATAACGGAGTTTAGTTATTATGCAAGTGTTGTTATCGTAGACTATGATTATAATTGTGTAAATGGTAGTGTACCAATTAATATAAAATCATATGTAATTAATAAAGATAATGGTAGTATTATAACAAATGAGGAATTATTAAGTGCATTTCTTATTTCAGAAGAAAAAATTGTAGAAAAGGTAAAGAAAAGACTTGAAGATACTCAAGTTCTTGATGGAGAGGTCGGAGTAATTGATATTGAAAATACAGTAAATAATGTTAAAAATGGTACTTATGGAATAGATAAAGCCTTAAGTATTAGTAAAAATGGGAAAATAGTTATAAATTTTATTGTAAAATCTAATAAAATTAATTATAATGATAGTATAGAATTGAATTAAAGGAGAAAAATTTATGGATTCAGAAAAAAAGATGATGTCAACAATTGAAAGTTTAAAGAATAAACTTACAACTATTAGAGCAGGAAGAGCTAATCCTGCAATGTTAAATGGTATTATGGTAAGTTACTATGGAGCACCAACACCAATTCAAAGTGTTGCAAATATTACTGTTCCTGAAGCTAGACAATTATTTGTTAAGCCTTTTGATAGAAGTACACTTAAAGATATTGAAAGAGCAATAAATGAAGCAAATTTAGGAATAGCACCAACTAATAATGGAGAAATGATTATTCTAACAATTCCAGAACTTACTGAAGACAGAAGAAAAGAATATGTTAAACAAGCTAAAGCTATTGGTGAAGAAGCAAAAGTTGCTCTTAGAAATATTAGACAAGATGCTAATAATGAAATTAAAAAAGAAGAATATCCTGAAGATGAAGAAAAAATGTATTTAGAAGAAATTCAAGAATTAATTACTAAGTATAATAAAATAGTTGATGATGAAATAAAGATAAAAGAACAAGAATTAATGCAAGTATAATAAAAAGTTATACTTTTTTTCTTGAAATATTAGAAAAGAAGTTTAAAAAGTGGTAGAATATACTTATGGGTGAAATTTATGAAAAAGTATGTTGTGTATAGAAAGGAAGTATGCAAAATTATAAATGATGATAATGGTATTTATAATTTAGTTCCTATAAGTGATGAGAGTATTAAATATAAGGTTCCTGTAAATTCTAGTTTGCTTAGAGATTTGATAAGTAAAAAAGAAATAAATATGTTACTTAAAGATATGCCTTTTATTGATGCAATCGATAGTAGTAATGAAAAGAAGATGGAAGAAGTTTATAAAGAACTTATGAAAAGTGGTACTCATGAGGATTTGATAAAAATTATTAAAACTACTTATTTAAGAAATCAGATAAGAATATTTAATAATAAGAAAATAAGTGAAATAGATGATGAATATTTCAAAAGAGCTGAGAAGTATTTGTATGAAGAAATTGGAATAGTTTTGAATATGAATGCAGATGATGTAAGGGATTATATAATTGAAAAACTAAAAAAACAAGCTAATGTTTAATAATTGGCTTGTTTTTTATTTCAAATTCATATGTGTTAGTATTATTGATTAAGTCATATAAGAGACTTGCTTTTAGTTCATAATTATAAATGTTAGTATTTTTAAAATTAATAGAGTTTTTAATTTGATTTAAATATTTTTTTCCTTTATTATCAAATCCAAGTATTCTAAGATATTCTTCGTTATTTTTAGCTTCGTTTTTCTTAAGACCCATGAGTATATGGATAAACATTCTGTTTATTTTGTTATATGTGTACCTTTTTGTTTTTATTTTATCTATAAATTCATCTATGCTATTTGCATTTAATATGTATTTTTTTAATCTATATTCAATTCCTTCATCAACATCTAAATATTTATCTAATTGATCACATGATATTATTTTAGCTTTTAATAGCTTAAAATATATTTCATTATCTATTCTTATTAAATCGTTTATTACTTTCTTAGGTAAGTATTTTGTTATGTCTTCGTGATTCTTTAATTTATTTCTAATATTAGATGCACTAATTACTTCACCATTACTTGTTATATCATGGTAATCGTTTGATCTTTTGATACATTCTGGAGTAATGTTAAAACTATTTTTTATTATTCCTTTTATGTATGATATGCCTAGTAAGTCGTTTGGTTTGTAAATAAAATCTATATTAGTTGCTTTAGCTATGGCAGTCGGGTAGTTTGTTTTTTCAGCTAAATATTTTTTTACTAAAGTATCAAATGTTGGATCTAGTTGTTTTTGAGCTAGTTTTTTTAATAAAGGCATGTTATTACATTCACTACCAAAAATTAATTTAGTTATATGAAATTTATTAAGTATTTTGATGCTTGCTTCGGCGAAGGTGTCTGCTGATTGAGTACCATATATAAATGGAAGTTCTGTTACTATATTTACACCATATTCTAGGGCGATTTTTGTTTTACTTTCTTTTGAAAGTATGGATATTTCACCACGTTCTAAAAAGTAGCCATTTAAGATGAGAATAATTATTGAATCTGGATATGTTTCTTTTATTTTGTTTATATGATATATGTGACCATTGTGAAATGGATTGTATTCTGCAATTATACCTATTATTTCCATTTGTTTTACCTGTTTAATTTTTCTATTTCTTCTTTTGATAAACCAGTTATTTCAACTATTTCTTCAATAGAATAATCTTTTTTTAATAAATTGGTTGCAATTTCAATCTTTAGTTCTGCTTTTCCTTCGGCAAGACCTTCTGCTTTTCCTTTAGCCTCACCTTCTGCTTTTCCTCTGTCAAGTCCTTTAGCTTCTCCTTCAGCAAGAGCTTCTCTACGAACTAATTCATCTCTGGTATTTCTAACTAACATTTCATCTTCTTCTGGTGTAAGACCATAAACAAAAGCAGCATCACTATTTAATCTTTTCAAATTATCAACACTCTCCTTAATGATGGCGTTATTCATTTTCTTAGAATACTTTTCTAATTCTTCCTCATCTTTTATACCTATCATGGTTAGAATAGGTGCTTTCTTAACGCTTTCTATGTCATTATCATACCAAAGTTTTGCAAACTTTTCAACATTAATTTCATAATATTTAAACCTTGAGTCAAGTTCTTCATCGTGGCTTTTATCATGTAGGGTATAACATTTTATTAATGGAGTATCTTTCCTTAAATTATAATTTAGAGAAATATGGATAAATTCTGATTCTATATCATATTTATCTCCGGCGATAGTATACTGACTACAGAAAGAAAAATAATAATTCATATTTCTTATTTTATCTTCTTCATTATAAGTAGAATTAAGTTCTAGATTAATTTTTCTTTTCCCGGCTTCAAGAAGTAAATCAACTCTTTTATACCTTTCTTTTTTTCTTCTGGCATTAAGTTCAACCGGAATAAACTTTATTATTCTATCAATTTTAGTTTCCAAACATTCACTTAGAAGTTCACATAGTAAATCAGTTCTTTTCTTATCCTCTCCGACGAATATAGCCTTAAACATTTTATCATAATTAAATCCATAAAATGTTTTTTCTTTAATTTCATTTAACATAAAATTTTCCTCCTTGATATAAGACTCTATTCTAAATTCACTATATAAAAAAAGTCAAGAAAAATCGGTCAACATGCATCGACAAGGGTCGGGATATCCACGGTGTTTTCCTAGATTTTATGGGAAATCTAATTTTTAGAAAAAATATTATTTTTAATGACTTTTATTTAAAAATTTGATAAAATAATTAAGTGATGTTTATGAAAGTGTTTATAATGGGTCCTACAGGAGTAGGTAAAACAAAATTAAGTATTGTCTTGGCTAAATATTTAGATGCATATATAATAAATTGTGATGCTGTGCAGATATACAAAGGGCTTGATATAGGAAGTGCAAAAGTAACTGAGGATGAAAAAAATGGCATTACTCACTTTCTTTTTGATATTAAAAATCCAGATGAGGAATATAATGTTAAAGATTATCAAAGGGATTTAAGAAGTTTATTTTTTAAATATCAAGACAAAAATCTTGTTATTGTGGGCGGTACAGGGCTTTATGCTACTGCTGGTGCATATGATTATAGATTTAATGATGATGAAAATAATGAGGATTATAGTGGTTGTTCTTTAGAAGAATTATATAATTTAGCTTTAAAAAAGGATAAAAACTGTGGCATTGATAAAAATAATAGAGTGCGACTTGAAAGATTTTTAAAAAGAAAAAATGTGAGTATGGTAGAGCCAGTTTTACTTTATAAAGATAGTATATTTATTGGTTTATCTACGGATAGATCTAGGCTTTATGAAATAATTAATAATAGAGTAGATAAAATGATAGAAAATGGTTTAGTGGATGAAGTAAGAGCTTTATACCAAAGGTATCCAGATAGCATGATTTTAAAAAGAGCTATAGGTTATAAAGAAATAATTGACTATTTAAATGGAAATATTACTTTGGAAGAAGCATCTGATTTAATAAAAAAGAATAGTAGACATTATGCTAAAAGACAATATACATGGTTTAATAATAAAATGGATATTAAATGGTTTGATGTAAATTTTAGCGATTTTAATAAAACAATTGAAGAAGTAAAAAAATATGTGGGTGGTAAAAATGAATAAGAAAAAAAGTATATTATTAATATGGGGAAGTTTAGTATTGTTATTTACTAGTTTAGTATTTTTTATTATTGGTTTAAATTCTGATTATTTAGTAAAAAGTATATTTAAGTATGTGACTTTAGTTATTGCTTTAATAAGCATAATAAATTTATTTTGGGGCATATTTATTTTAATTAAACACAAGCATAGAAAGAGTTATACTAAAGTTAAATTGTTAATAATCTCTATAATCGTAGCATTATATATAATTGGATGTTCAGCTTTTTTGATTTTGCTTTATGGCCCAAACGATGGCTTTAGAAACTGGCTTATTACAACAGCTATGGCTACGATGAATCATAAATATTATTGTCAATGGTTTTATAGTGAAAATACTATAAATAATGTTTTGGATAATAATTATATTGATGATAAAGGAAGAGAAACAGATCCATCTCTTGTAAATCATGAAGAAATAAGACAATATAAAAATGAATATGAAAAGCAAATTTTAGAAAGAGAAAAAGGTACGTTATATAAAATAATAGAATTTGAAGTTAATGGTTGTAAAGCATATCTTGGCGTTGTTTACGATCCAAGTAAGATTAGTGTGGGATATTCTAAGTGGCTAGGTAGAAGTGGACAATATATTTATGATATGGCTAAGGAGCAAAATTCAGTATTAACTATTAATGGCGGTGGATTTGTTGATCCAAATCATAATAGTAATGGAGCAAATCCAGTTGGTCTTACAATATCTAATGGTAAAATTATAACTGATCACTCTATGGGTGGTGCTTCAGGAATAATTGCTTTTAATAATGATAATACTTTAATGCTTCTCCAAAATGTTAGCGGTGAAAAGGCGTTAGAAATGGGTATAAGAGATGCTGTTTCAATGGGACCATTTTTAATTGTTAATGGTGAAAAGTCATTTACTAAAGGAAATGGTGGTTGGGGTTATGCTGCAAGAACTGCTATTGGCCAAAGAAAAGATGGAATTGTTTTAATGCTTGTTGTTGATTCTAATGCAACTCGTACTAAGGGAGCTTCAATGAAAGATTTAGTGGATATCATGGATAGATATGGAGCGGTTAATGCTTCTAATTTAGATGGTGGAACATCAAGTGTTATGGTGGAAAAACATGGCATTGGAAAAGATGCAACATTTGATATGTTAAATGATCCAATAGATTCAGCTTTAAGACACAAAACCAGAGGAATACCAACCATATTTAAAGTAGTAGAATAAAAGTAAAACCACCATATTTTCTGGTGGTTTATTCATCAAATTTAGCATCTACGTAGTAGATTGGTCTTCCTTCTTTTTCATATTGTTTTTCAAAATCAGTCATTATATTACTAATATTTCTTTCATCATGATGTAAATCCAAACTAACTTTGTTAAAGGTATACCAATATTGTGAAAGAGTTTCAAGTGAGTAAGCAAATAGTCCTTTGTTGTCAGTTTTTAAAATAATATGTTTATCTTTTTTAAATATTTTATCATATAACTTTAAGTAACTTATATGAGTAAATCTGTTTTTTTCATCAATTCCTTTTGGCCAAGGCTCTGAGAATGTTAAATATATTGTTGATATTTCTTTGCCAAATATTTTATCAATATTTCTAGCATCATCATTAATTAATTTTAAATTAGTTAATTTTTCTTTTTGAAGTTTTTCTGTAGCCATAACCATTTGTGATGGATAAAGTTCTAAGCCAATAAAATTAATATTAGGATACTTCTTTGCCATATTGATAATAAATTCGCCACGACCCATGCCAAGTTCTAAACTAATTGGATTTTTATTACCAAATAAATCATGCCATTTATTCTTATATTTATATGGATCCTTAACAAAGTATTTACTATTTTCAATTATTTTATCTGCGTTTTTAATTTTATTATATTCCATGATTCGTCCTTCTTTCTTTGAAGATTATAACATGTATGCGCTAAAAAGTAAAATGATTTATAATTAGTATGTTATTAAAGGTTGCTTTTTATGCTGCAAATATATTTGTATTATGTTATAGTTTGTTTGTACAGAATTTTTAAAACACTTTACAGTATCATGAAGACACAGCAAAAGTGCCTTAATTATATGATGCTTAGAAAGTATTTTAATGTTAAACTATAATAATATAACGAATGATTTTAAAGGCGATAAGCCAAGTGTAAAAGTTTCACTTGCCAAATATTATACGTATGAAAAAAACAATATTACCCCGATGGAAAAAAATGTGATATTTGATTTCTCGGAAAAAGAATATGAAATTGCTGTGTGGCTCTCTAAAACATTTAATGAAAATGTTTATCTTAATCCAAGAATAAATTATCCAGAAGGAATTAAAACTTCAGACTATATATTTAAATGCGAAAGATGGGACTTAAAATCGATTATTGGTAATAGTACTCAGGTTTTCTATCATGTTATTTATAAAAATAAAGAACAAAGCAGTAATTTTATTTTTGATATTACTAAATCAAAAATAAATATGAAATCGGCACTTGAACTTGCAAATGTTTTATATGGTAGAAGTGATATAATTTTTTTAGATAAAATAATAATATTAGATAATAATGAGTTTATGGTATTAAAAAGAGTGTGACCGCGCTGGAAAGTCAGCACGACCACACTCTGGTAAATCTAATATATAACTTTTAGTGGAATATGTCAAGAAAATATGATAAAATTATAAACGAGGTGAAATAACTATGTTTGTTGATGAACTTAATATAAAATTAATGGCAGGTTCTGGTGGAGATGGATGTACTTCATTTAGAAGAGAAAAATTTGTACCTATGGGAGGTCCAGATGGTGGAAATGGTGGTCGTGGTGCTAGCATAATTTTTAAAGTAGATAAAAGTCTAAAGACTTTGGTAGATTTAAGCTATAAAAAGATAATTAAAGCTCCGAAGGGAGAAAATGGAAAAGGCTCTAATAAGTATGGAAAAAATGCTGAGGACATTATCATTAATGTACCTGAAGGAACTACCATTATTAATAAAACAACAAATGAAGTAATGGCTGATTTAATAAATGACGGTGAAGAATTTGTTGTTGCTCATGGTGGCCGTGGTGGAAAAGGAAATAAATCATTTGCAACTCATGATGTGCCTGCCCCAAAATTTAGTGAAAAAGGTGAACCTGGGGAAGAAATAGAAGTTAGACTTGAACTTAAAGTTTTAGCGGATGTTGGCCTAGTAGGTATGCCAAGCGTAGGAAAATCAACTCTTTTATCTGTTATAAGTTCATCTAAACCTAAGATTGCTGCCTATCATTTTACAACTCTTAATCCGAATTTAGGCGTTGTAAAACTTAAAAATGGCAAAAGTTTTGTAATGGCTGATTTGCCAGGGCTTATTGAAGGTGCATCAAATGGAGTAGGCCTTGGTACAGAGTTTTTGAAACATGCAATGCGCACTAGAATAATAGCTCATGTTGTTGATATGGGAGCATCTGAAGAAAGAGATCCAATTGAAGACTACAAAATAATAAGAAATGAAGTTATAAAGTATAGTGAAATCTTAAAAAATAAAAAAGAAGTTGTTATAGCAAGCAAGATGGATTTAGAAAAGGGAAAAGAAAACTTAGAAAAATTTAAAAAAGCATATCCAGAGTTAGAAGTTATCCCAGTAAGTTCTTATGATTTAAGTGGCATAAATGAAATGATGGAAAGACTTATGGAAATACTTGATGAAACACCTAAAGAAGATTTATATCCTAGTGAAAGCTTTAAAGTATATAAATATGAAGATACTAAGCCATATAATATTAAAAGAGATGGTAATATCTGGATAGTTTCTGGCAAAGAAATAGAAACTTTGCTTCTTATGACTAAATTTAATGAGGATGAAGGAGTGCTTAGATTTGCCAGAAAATTTAAAGGTATGGGTATCGAAGATGAGTTAGAAAAATTAGGGGCTAAACCCGGAGATGAAGTACAAATATTAGATTATATGTTCACTTTCAAAGACTAAAACATCACCAATTTTTAAATTTAAACTAGTGTTAAGTGGTAATACAATAACACTAGTTTTTTTATCAAAATGTTTATAATTAATATATTTAAGAAAAGGCATATTTCTATATTTAAAGATTATTGAATTCTTATCATCAATTATAAGTATATCTTTATTTTTTGAAAAATTAAAATAAGAATGTTTATTTTTATACAAAATATAATCTTTAGATGTTTTAATTTTATTTGCTTTTTTAAATAAATTACCATTAATTAAAAGATTCATACTAAATTTTATGCATTTTACTTTTTAATATTTACATTTATATGTGTTTTTGTTATCATATATCTTATCTAATCGGAGGGTATATGAAACTATTTTCTAGGTTATTTAAAAAGAATAATTTTAAAGAATATGGTCTTGTTAATTTGCAAGATCTTGTTTCTGTGCCTTTGGATAATTTTTATAGAGAGCATTTAAACGAATATAAAAGATATTACAAAGAATATAGTGACGTTTTAGGTGGAAAAAATAGCATAACTAGTTTAGATATTATTTTAGATGAAGAAATAGATATAAATTTTTATGGTAATATGATAACTAAATTAACTTTAGACTTATCATATATAATAAACCCTATTAATCAGAGTTCTCATAGAAATAAATTTGGGCTTAAAGTAATTGTTCTTAAATTAAAATTTTATCAGCATGAAATGGAAAATTACAGAGATAATTTATGCATTAAATGGAAGGTTTTACAAGATATATTAGATAAAAAACTATTTTTACTCGGAGGCAAAAGAAATGCTGTAAAAAATGAAATTAATAATATAATTGGTAAAATTGTGGTACTATCAAATTATATTCATGCAATAAATTTAGAAATAATTAATTATTATGAAATGATGAGTTTGTATGAGTTAAATGATGATTTTGATTATGTCAATCGCAAAATTAAAAAATTAAATGATTATTTGAAAGTATTTAATCTTAAAAGAAACTTTAAAAAAACAATCACAGATGTGGTAGCGATGGAAATAATTTTGGAAAAGTATATTGTAAGAAATAATGTTATTAAAAGCTTGGAAGAAGAAATAAATGATTTAAATGAAGATAAAATAAACTTTGAAATAGTAAATATTTTAATAACAAAGGCAAAATGCATCAGAGATTTATTTGATAGAGAAAAGGGAGAAGTTTGGCTAAAAAAACTTTATGAAGCTAAATATAATTTATTAAAGAGTACTTATAAAAAAAATATTACTGTTAAAGATTCTGTTTTTAAATATTATAGTGAAGAAGAAATAAAGTATTTAACTAACTATTTACAAAAAGATATAGATAGCATTTTTAGAGATGATTTTGAAAATATTAAAAAAGTCTATCAAAATAATAAAAGATTTGTTTTGCATATATTAAAAAAAATTATAACAAATTCTCAAGGAAAAATTATTCTTGAAAATCTTTTGTATGATAATTTAGCTTTAAGTTTTATTTTTAATATTGATAATTTAGATAACTTAAGATATTTATTTGATAATACTCGTGTTAATCAATATTGTGGCAAAAAGAAAATGTCACTTGCAAATTTTGCAATGATGTTATACTGTCAAACAAGTGTGAAGAAAGAACATTATAAGGCATATGTACAAAAAACTCAAGATACTTTTAAAAGCTATGGTGATTGTTTAAAAGATGCAACAAAAGAGTTAGATAGAAATAAATATAGTAGTTATATGTTCTTTTATAAAAAAATACTTGATGATGAAAATGTGTTTTATGCTTTTAATTTAGAAAATAAAAAGAATCTACTTAAAGGACATTTTCAATCTTTTGAAGATTATAATGAATATTTAAATATTTGCGAACTTTTTGAAAGAAATAAAGTTTATTTTCCAGAATCTATAAGAAAATCTGATCTTTATTATCCTGATTGTCGTATTTCCAATCTTTATTTAAATGATGGTCTTGAAGAGTTAGTTTGTTGGGCAGTAGGGTATATTTATCAATTATTTATTCCAAGTAGTGTTCAAAATATAAAGGGAGTTCTTGGCTCTGTCTCAAAGTTTATTTTTGAGGATTATGAAAATTCAAAATTATTTAATGATAAGGAAAAATTTATTCTATTTTTAACGGATATATATAAAGACCAAATGGAAAAATTAAATGCTCATAGAATGATTGCTCCTAAAAAGATTTGTTTAAAAAGTTTATCAGATAATAAAGAATTTATTTATGAAATAGAGTGTGCAAGTAATATTTCTTTAGTAAAACAAGCTGAAATGCTTTGTGATAAAATGGTGGATGATTTAAAACCAAGTTTTACTTTAAGGAGGTGAAAAATGAATATTTTTTCAAAGTTAAATTAAAAAGAACAATGTATTGATAATTTTGCATAATTTTGATATTATATTAATGGTGATAAAATGTATAGTTATATAAAAGGTTATGTTACTGAAATAGGTACAACTAATATTGTTGTTGAAGCTGGCGGAGTAGGTTATTTAATATATGTTCCAAATCCATTTTGTTATGAAATAAATAAAGAATATAAGGTGTATGTTTATAATAAAATTGGAGAAGATGAATATAGTTTATATGGTTTTAAAGAAAAGGATGAATATGAACTCTTTTTAAGACTTATTAGTGTTAAAGGTTTAGGACCAAAACTTGCTCTTCCTATACTTGCAACTGGTTCTATAAGTGGTATAGTTGATGCTATTAATAGAGAAAATATTTTATATTTAACTAAATTTCCAAAGATTGGAGAAAAACTTGCTCGTCAAATTGTGCTTGATTTAAAGGGCAAAATTGATATTGATGTAACAGAAGTGGAAGATGATAGTACTGAAGATTTAATGGAAACTTTAAGTGCTTTAGGTTATAAAACTGCAGAAATTAAAAAAGTTATTGGTAATATTGATCATAGTAAGTCCTTGGAAGAACAAGTTAAAGAGGCTTTGAGATTACTGCTTAAGTAGGTGAAGTATGGAAAAAAATGGGTTTACACTAGTAGAGTTGCTTGCAACGATAGTGATTATTGCTGTTATTGCTTTAATGGGAAGTATTGGTATTGCTGCTGCTAAAAAAGGAATTAATCAAAGTTTATGGAATAGTAATGTTGAGTTAATTGAAGCCTCTGCAGAAAGTTTTGGAACTGATAAAAAAGCATATATTAAAAATTTAAATAAATCTTGTAAAATTGGAGATGCAACTATAAATCATTGTTTGGATATAACTGTGCAAACACTTATAAATACAGGCTATTTAAATACAAAAGAATATATAAATAATTATAATGGACAAGATAACTATAAAGTAGTTATAAATAAAACAATTGAAAAAGATGATAATGAGAATAACAATTTTATAAATGGATACTATGTAAATAATGTAATTATATATGTTTATGTTGAAAATGATATTGTGTATGCTAATTATAGTGGTATTTTACAAAATTAAAAATGGTCAAATATTTTGATCTTTTTTTGATACAAAAAAAAGAAACTATAGCGTTTCAATTTCTTCGTTTACGTTTTTTGATGCTTTGCCTATGAAGGCATCTTTTATATCTGTATCTTCTTCACCAATGTCATCATCAACATCTATTACTCTTAGTATTTCATCAACGCTTGTAAGTCCTGCGACAACTTTTTCAAGTCCATCTTCAAGTAGGGAGGTTACGTCTGATTTTTTATATACTAAATTTCGAAGTTCGTTTTTTCTTATATTGTTTGTAATGGCATCACGTATTTCTTGGGTTATTTCTAAAACTTCATGAATGGCAATACGTCCTGTATAACCGTTGATACATTCACTACATCCATGAGGAACATATACTTCATTTACTTCTTTTCCTAAAACTTTTTCAAATAAAACTTTTTCGTAGTTTGTAGTGGGTCTACTTGTTCGACATTTAGGACATAATCTTTTAACAAGTCTTTGAGAGATGATACCTGTTAGTGCACTACCTAGTAAATATCTTTCTACTTCCATATCAAGTAATCTTTCAATTGTATTTAAAGAGTTATTGGTGTGAATTGTTGATAAAACTAAATGACCAGTAATAGATGCACGAACAGCGATACGTGCCGTTTCATCATCACGAATTTCTCCGATCATTATTACATCTGGGTCTTGACGAAGAATACTTCTTAAAGTGTTTCCAAATGTAAGTCCTATGTCACTCATTACTTGAACTTGATTGATACCAGCGATTTTCATTTCGACGGGATCTTCAACTGTAATTATATTTCTTGATACAGTATTTAGAATTTGAAGCATACTATAAACAGTAGTTGATTTACCTGAACCTGTAGCACCAGCTACCAATATTATACCATTTGGCATTTTTATTAGTTTATTTATTTTATCTAAATTTTTTTGAGAAAGTCCAAGATTTTCAAGACCACCTGATGACATGGTATAGTTTAAAATACGAATAACTATTTTTTCACCATCCACTATGGGTAGAGAAGAAACACGGAGGTCTAAATCTTCAATGTCTCCAATACTTTTGATAGCTCCATCTTGAGGAAGTCGTGATTCTGTGATATTCATACCACTTATAATTTTAATTCTAGTTAAAAGATTTTTCTTAACAAAAGTAGGAACTTTGGCATATTCTAAAAGCTCCCCATCTATTCTAATGCGGACATTAAGATACTCTTCAGTTGGATCAAAATGAATGTCTGATGCTTTTTTCTTGATGGCATCAATGATCATTTCATTTACGATATCAACAACAGGTTTATTTTCATAGTCAAAATCTCTGAACATCTATATCACACAATCCCTTACTCTTTATTTATTATACACTATATTTTAAAATTCTTCAATTATTTTTGATTAAAATTTCATGTAAGTTTTCTATTGACTTATAAACATTTGTTTGTTAAAATGGTTTTGTGATAAAAATTTGAAAATGTTGTTGGATAATTTGAAAATATGTTATATAATAAGGTTAATATGTAAGGTGGTGGTTATAAATGAATATTGGTGTTGATATAGATAATACAATAACTGAAACATCATTTATAGCTAATGCTTTAGCTAGAGAATTTAATGGAACTTTGGATTATCATGATTTAAATGCTGAACAAATGAATGAATTTTTAACTAGATATCTTGAAAAAATAGTTTATGATGTTAAAATTAAGGATGGAGCTATAAATGTTTTAAAAAAATGGCATCAACTTGGCTATAAAATAATTTTTATTACTGCTCGTGGAGATGAAAAAACTGATAGTTTAGTTAATCTTAAAACCCTTTATTTAACTAGTATGTATTTTGAAAAGATGAAGATTCCTTTTGACGAACTAGTCTTTTTTAAAAATAGTAAAGTTGATACTGCGTTAAAGTATAATTTGAATGTATTTATAGATGATAAAGAAGAAGTTTTAGATGATATAAAAAATGCTAATATTAAAACGTTAAGAGTGACAAATGATAAAATAAGCAAACATAAAATAGTTAAAAATTGGTTTGAAATTGAAAATGTTATTGCAGAAATGGGGGATAAATAATGGACGATAGAATAATTGATAGTAATTTAACAGTCGAAGATGTTTTTGATAAGAATATAAGACCAGAAAGCTTAGATGAGTATGTTGGGCAAAAAAAAATAAAAGAAAATCTTCATGTTTTTATTGATGCTGCTAAAATGCGTGATGAACCTTTGGATCATGTGCTTTTGTATGGGCCTCCAGGACTTGGGAAAACTACGCTTGCACATATTATTGCTAACGAACTTGGCAGTAATTTGAAAACTGCGACTGGTCCTTCGATTGAAAAAAGTGGAGATTTAGCGGCGATTCTTTCAACACTTGAGCCTGGTGATGTATTATTTATTGATGAAATTCATAGAATTCCTGCAGTTGTTGAAGAAGTGCTTTATTCAGCAATGGAAGATTTTACAATAAATGTTGTGATTGGTCAAGAAGGTAAAAGTAGATCAATAAAAATTGATTTACCACCATTTACTTTAGTTGGGGCTACAACTAGAGCGGGTGATTTATCTAATCCTCTTCGTGATAGATTTGGTATTGTAAACAAACTTGAGTATTACACAGATGAAGAACTGGCAAGTATAGTAAAAAGAACAAGCCATGTTTTAAACATGAAAATAAATGATGATGCAGCAATGGAACTTGCTAAAAGAAGTAGAAAAACACCACGTATTGCCAATAGATTATTTAAGCGTGTTCGCGACTTTGCCCTTGTGGAAGGTGATGGCTTAATAAATTTAGATATAACCCTAAATGCTTTAGATAGATTAAATGTTGATACTTACGGACTTGATAATGTAGATATAGAGTATTTAGAGGCTTTAATTACTAAATTTAATGGTGGACCTGTTGGAGTTGAAACAATATCAACAGCAATTGGCGAAGAAATATCAACAATTGAAGATGTCGTGGAGCCATTTCTTTTACAAGAAGGATTTATAAAAAGAACAAGAAGTGGTCGTGTTGCATGTGAAAAAGCGTATAAACATTTAGGCATTGATCATAATATGTCACTATTTTAGGGAGGTACATATGCTTTTAGATGGAAAAAAATTAAGAGATGAATTACTTTTAAAATATAAAGAAAAAATAATTGATAATAATTTTAAAATAAAACTTGCTATAATTGAAGTTGGAGAAAACGATGCAAGCAAAATCTATATAAATAATAAGGTTAAGTATTGTATGGATGTTGGTATTGACGCTAAAGTTTATCATTTAGATGAAAATATTTTGGAAAGTGATTTAATAAATTTAATAAATGAACTTAATGAAGATGAAACTATAACAGGTATTATTTTACAAAGTCCAATACCAAAACATTTAGATTTTGATAAATGTTCTAGTTTGATAAAGCAAAATAAAGATGTTGATGGATTTACAAAAGAAAATGTTTACAATCTATATTTGAATAGAAAAAATATACTTCCTTGTACAGTTAAAGGAATTATAAAATTGCTTGAACATTATAATATTCAAATTGAAGGAGCAAACATTGCGATTGTGGGAAGGGGCAATATAGTTGGTAAGCCTTTAGCTTTAGCTTTAGAAAATAGGAATGCCACAGTTACATTATGTCATAGTAAGACTAAAAATTTAGAAAAAATCACAAAAAATGCTGATATTTTAGTGGCTGCCGTAGGTAAAGCTAACATGATAACTAAAGATATGGTTAAAGCTGGAGCTGTTCTAGTTGATGTTGGTGTATCTAAAATTGATGGTAAAATTATAGGGGATATTGACAAAAAAGCATATGAGGCAGCATCATATTTTGCACCAAATCCAGGCGGTGTTGGTCCAATGACAGTTGCAATGATAATTGATAATTTGATAGAAATGAAAGAAGGGGAAAGATAATATGGATAAAATACTTGAGGAAGCATTAAGAAAGGAAAGAAAAAGGCAAGAAGACAATATTGAACTAATTGCTAGTGAAAACTATGTTTCAAACGATATATTAAAACTACAAGGAAGTATTTTAACTAATAAATATGCTGAAGGTTATCCAGGTAAGAGATATTATGGTGGTTGTGAAAATATTGATGTTTTTGAAACTCAAGCTATAAATTATGCTAAAGAGTTATTTGGATGCCTTTATGCAAATGTTCAACCTCATTCAGGTTCTAGCGCCAATATGGCTGTTTATAGAGCACTACTTAATCATGGTGATAAAATTGTTAGCATGAGTCTTTCTAATGGCGGTCATTTAACCCATGGACATAAGACATCTTTTAGTGGTAAAGATTATGAAATAATTCCATATGATTTAAATTTTGAAACTGAAACAATAGATTATGAAATGTTAGAAAAAATAGTTTTAAAAGAAAAACCAAAGATGGTTATAGCTGGAGCATCGGCATATTCACGAAAAATAGATTATAAAAGATTTAGAGAAATATGTGATAAGACTGGAGCATATTTAATGGTCGATATGGCTCATATAGCTGGGTTAGTTGCTGCGGGATTGCACCCATCACCAGTACCTTTCGCTCATGTTGTAACATCAACTACTCACAAAACTTTAAGAGGACCACGAGGTGGTATAATATTAACTAATGATCCCGAAATTGCTAAGAAAATTGATAAGACAGTTTTTCCAGGTCTTCAAGGTGGACCACTTATGCATGTTATAGCTGCTAAAGCACAGTGTTTTTATGAAGCTTTGCAACCAGAATTTAAAATTTATCAAGAAAATGTTCTAAAGAATATCAAAACATTAGCTGAAACTTTGGCAAATGAAGGATTTAGAATTATATCTGGGGGAACAGATAATCATTTAATTCTAGTAGATGTAAAAAGTTGTTGTGGTTTAACTGGTAAGAAAGCTCAGGAAGTTTTAGATAAAATTCATATAACAACAAACAAAAATACTATTCCGAAAGACACTGAACCTCCGATGATAACAAGTGGTTTAAGACTTGGAGCACCAGCAATGACAACAAGAGGATTAAAAGAAGAAGACTTTGAAAAAATAGGGCAAATAATAGCAACTGCTTTAAAAAATAGTGATAACAAAGAAATAATCGATAATTTAGAAAAAGAAGTACTTGAACTTACAAGTAAATATCCATTATGGTATTAAAGGGAGGTAAAAAAATGGAAGTAAAGTTATTAGGTGTAACAAATGAAGAATACATAAAAAAAGAAGTACAAATTTGTGCTGCAGCAGGAAAATTATCAAGAATGCCTGGGACAGTATTTGATGCCTACACATCTATGAGTGATTATGAAAAAGCATTAAAATTTATTAAAATGGTTATTGGAATGGGACACACTTCAACAATAGATCATGATTATATGGTTTTTGCCTTATCTGGAGTAACTCCAGTCGTAGAACAAACAATCATTGCTGAAAGATTCTCATCATTTACCATTAAATCAAGACGTGAAGTAGATTTCTCACGTGTTGGTTTTTACACACCAGATTTTCATACCGAAGATGGAAGCATTTCTCCGGATAATGAATTGTTAAAAGAAAAATATAATGAATATATGCAAAGTCTTTTTGATTCATATGAATATTTTGTTTCATCTGGTATAACTAAAGAAGATGCAAGATTTGTTTTGCCATATTCATATCACTCAGAAATTATCATGGGTCTAGATGGAACTAGCTTAGCTAGAATGATTAGTCTTTTAACAAAAACAAAGTATAGTAATATAACTGAGTTAAAAGAACTGGGTGAATCCCTAAAAAAAATATCAGAAACTAGAGCACCATATATAGATACTGTTGTAGATAAAGAACCAATAGTATTAGAAAGTGAAACTGAACGAATACTAAAAGACTTAGGTATAACAAAAGAATATGATTTACTTGATGAACCTATTCTTTTATCACACACTGATAATTTAGATGAAACAATATTTATCAATGCCATAGCAAGAATAAGTGGTAAGAGTGTTCATGATGCAAAATTAATGTATGATAAATTAATTAAAAATAATGATGAGTTAAAAGCTAAGTTAATGAAATCAATCTTTAATGAAGTAAATCATGAAGATTTAAGACAAGTAAATATGAGATTCCAATTTGCCGTTCCATATGCAATACTTACTCACTTTACTAGACATAGAAGATTATCTTTATCAATCCCTGATTTTGCACCGAATAATGATTTATTAAAATATACAACACCACCAAAGATAAAACAAAATGACGGGTTAAATCAAAAATATGAAGAAATATTTAGAAAAAATAAAGAAATCTGGGAAGAATTTAAATCATATAACATTAAAGAAGAAGATTTAGTATATTTCACATTAAGTGGTAATACAATAAATATTATTATAAACTTTGATGGCGAAGCGTTCCGTTGGATATGTCGCCTTAGGGAATGCACAAAAGCCCAATGGTGTATCCGTAATATAGTTACAAAAATGCATGAATTAATAGGTGAAGTATCAACGTATTATTCAGCTAATCTTGGACCTGACTGTGTAACAAAACACATATGTGGTGAAGGAAAAGAATCATGTGGAAGACTAAAATTAATATTAAAGAAAGAGGGACTAAATAATGAAAAAAGGTAAATTAATAGTAATCGAAGGAACTGATTGTTCAGGAAAAGAAACTCAAGTTAAAAAAGTAGTAGAAAGATTTAAAGAAAAAGGAATAAATATTTATAACTATTCATTTCCAATGTATGATACACCAACAGGTAAAATTGTCGGAGGTCCATATTTAGGGAAATCTTATATCTGTGAAGGCTGGTTTAAAGAAGGAGCTCCAAATGTTGATGCCTTAGCAGCTTCAGCTTATTATGCCGCAGACCGTAGATACAACATAGGCATTATAAACAATCACTTAGAAAATGGTGACATAGTTATTCTTGATAGATATGTTGAATCAAACATGGCTCACCAAGGTGGTAAATTAAAAACACGCGAAGAAAGAGAAAAAATGTATCAAAAACTAGATCAGTTAGAATTTGAAATAATGGAATTACCTCGTCCAGATGCTGTAATATTTTTATACATGCCATTTGAATATGCAGCAATACTTAAGAAAAATAGAGCGGAAACTCCTGATCAACATGAATCAAACAAAGCACATCTTGAACAAGCTGAAAAAGCATACTTAGAATTAACTGAAAAATATGGGTATCAAAAAATAACTTGTGTTAAAGATGATATAATTAGAACAATTGATGATATAAATGATGAAGTAGTAGCTAAAATTGAGGAAATAATAAAATGAATATAGAAGAATACAACTATGATTTGCCTGAAAAGTTTATAGCCCAAACACCTCTTAAAGATAGGACTGCATCTAAATTATTATTACTAAATAAAGAAAATGGGAATATAAAAGAAGATATATTTAAAAATATAGGTTCTTATTTAAAAAAGGGTGATGTTTTAGTTTTAAATGATACTAAAGTTATACCTGCTAGAATTATCGGAGAAAAGGTAGATACTAAAGCCATTATAGAACTACTTCTTTTAAAAGATATAGAAGGAGATATCTGGGAATGCCTAGCAAAACCTGCTAAAAGATTACATGTAGGTACAGTCATTTCTTTTGGTGATGGCTTCCTAAAAGCAGAAGTTATAGAAAAACTTGATGAAGGTATAGTGCATGTTAAACTAATTTATGAAGGTATTCTAATGGAAATACTTGATAAACTTGGAACAATGCCCCTTCCGCCGTATATTCATGAAAAATTAGAAGATCAGTCTAGATATCAAACTGTTTATGCTAAAAATATTGGAAGTGCAGCAGCACCAACTGCAGGCCTTCATTTTACTAAAGAATTACTTGAAAAGTTAGAAAAACAAGGAGTAGAAATTCTTTATGTAACACTTCATGTAGGTCTTGGCACATTTAGACCTGTTGAAGTAGAAGATATAACTAAACATCACATGCATAGTGAATATTATATAATGACTAAAGATGTTGCAGATAAATTAAATAAAGCTAAAGAAGAAAAAAGAAATATATATGCGGTGGGTACAACATCAACCAGAGTTTTAGAAACAGTAGCTCATAAATATGATAAATTTACAGCTTGTTCTGGTGATACTGATATATTTATTTATCCCGGTGCTTTTGAATTTAAAGCAATTGATGGCCTTATTACAAATTTTCACTTACCTAAAAGTACTCTAGTAATGCTAGTTTCTACACTTGCAACTAAAGAATATATTTTAAATGCTTATAAATATGCAAAAGAACATGATTTTAGATTTTTCTCATTTGGAGATGCTATGTTTATAAAGAAAGATATATAGCATCTTTTTTCTTTCAAAATTGTGTAAAATTATCCCATTTTTCTTGTGCAATTATTAAATATCATGGTAGAATATATAATGTGGAGGTAATTATGGAAAAATATGTTTATTTGTTTCAAGAAGGAAACAAAGATATGAGAAATCTTCTTGGAGGTAAAGGTGCTAATTTAGCAGAAATGACTAATATTGGTATGCCTGTTCCAAGTGGATTTACCGTTACAACAGAAGCTTGTAACAAATATTATGATGACGGAAAGGTATTAAGTGAAGAAGTAATAAGCCAAATTAAAGATGCTTTATCTAAACTTGAAGAAAAAAGTGGTAAAAATTTTGGTGATAAAACAAATCCACTACTTGTAAGTGTACGAAGCGGAGCTCGTGCTAGTATGCCTGGTATGATGGATACAGTACTTAATTTAGGTTTAAATGATGAAATAGCTTCATCTTTTGCTGAAAAAATTGGCAATAAAAGATTTGTATATGACTCATATAGAAGATTTATTCAAATGTTTGCAGATGTAGTAAAGGGTTATTCTAAGAGTAAATTTGAAACTATCATTGATGAAGTTAAAACTAAAAAAGGTGTTAAAAATGACATTGATTTAGATGAAAATGATATGGTAGAACTTACAAATTTATTTAAAAAAGCTTATAAAGAATTTGCTGGGGAAGATTTTCCTCAAGAACCATTTACTCAATTAATTGAAGCTGTTAAAGCAGTATTTAGAAGTTGGAATAATGAAAGGGCTATTTATTATAGAAGAATAAATGATATTCCATCTAGTTGGGGAACTGCAGTTAATGTTCAAGAAATGGTTTATGGTAATAGTGGAAATAATTCAGGAACTGGTGTTGCATTTACAAGAAACCCTGCAACTGGAGAAAAAGCATTATTCGGAGAATATTTAATTAATGCACAAGGTGAAGATGTTGTTGCTGGTATTCGTACACCAAGTCCAATAGCAACTTTAAAAGATGAAATGCCAGAAGTATACACTGAATTTGCAAATATTGCTGAAAGTCTTGAAAAACATTATAAAGATATGCAAGATATGGAATTTACTATTGAAAATGGTAAGTTATTCATTTTACAAACTAGAAATGGTAAAAGAACAGCTAGAGCTGCTATAAAAGTTGCTGTTGATTTAGTAAGTGAAGGGATGATTACTAAAGATGAAGCAGTTTTAATGGTTGATCCTAAACAACTTGATGCACTTTTACATCCAACATTTACTGATAGTGCTTTAAAAACTGGTAAAGTAGTTGCTGAAGGTTTGGCAGCATCACCTGGAGCAGGAACTGGTAAGATTTACTTTACAGCTAGTGATGTAATTGAAAATAAGAAAAAAGGTATTGATAGTATTTTAGTTAGACTTGAAACATCACCAGAAGATATCGAAGGAATGAATTCAAGTAAAGGTGTTTTAACTATTCGTGGTGGTATGACAAGTCATGCTGCAGTAGTTGCTCGTGGAATGGGTATTTGCTGTGTTAGTGGTGCTTCATCAATTGTTATAAATGAAGAAGAAAAGACATTAAAAATGCCTGATGGATCTATTTTTAAAGAAGGAGATTATCTATCAATTGATGGTTCAACTGGTAAAGTTTATGCTGGAAAGCTTGATATGCAAGATGCATCTATTAGTGGTGACTTTGAAACATTTATGTCATGGGCTGATAGTGCTAGAGACTTATGCGTTAGAACTAATGCTGATACACCAAAAGATGCTATTCAAGCTAGAAAATTTGGTGCTGAAGGTATTGGACTTTGCCGTACTGAACACATGTTCTTCGAAAAAGATAGAATATTTAACTTTAGAAAAATGATTTGTGCAACAACTTTAGAAGAAAGAGAAGCTGCACTTGAAAATATCTTACCTTACCAAAGAAAAGACTTTGAAGGGTTATATGAAGCTATGGCTCCATATAGTGTTGTTATTAGATATTTAGATCCACCTCTACATGAATTCTTACCAAAAACAGAAAGTGAAATTAAAGAACTTGCTGAAGATTTAGGTAAAACAGTTGAAGAGTTACATGAAGTAATTGACTCATTAAAAGAATTTAACCCAATGATGGGACATAGAGGTTGTCGTTTAGCTATAACTTATCCTGAAATTGCTAGAATGCAAACTAGAGCAGTTATTGAAGCCGCTATTAATGTATCTAAAAAGGGTATTAATGTTACTCCAGAAATAATGATCCCACTTGTTGGTGAAGTTAAGGAACTTAAGTATGTTAAAAATGTTGTTTGTGAAACTGCTGATGAATTAATTAAAAATGCTGGTATTGATTTAAAATATGAAGTTGGAACAATGATTGAAATTCCAAGAGCAGCACTTCTTGCTGATAAAATAGCAGAAGAAGCAGAATTCTTCAGTTTTGGAACAAATGACTTAACACAAATGACATATGGTTTTTCTAGAGATGATGCTGGTAAGTTCTTAAGTTCTTATTATGAAAAAGGAATATTTGAATTTGATCCATTTGCTCGCATCGACTTTGATGGTGTAGGGCTTTTAATGGAAATGGGAGCTACTAAAGGTAGAAGTGTTAATCCAAATCTTTCACTTGGTATTTGCGGTGAACATGGTGGAGATCCAGCTAGTGTTGCTTTCTGTGATAAATTAGGATTTAATTATGTATCTTGCTCTCCATATAGAGTACCAATTGCTCGCCTTGCAGCAGCTAGAGCAGCTATTTTAAGAAAACAAGGTAAATAGTTATAAAATTTATGTTACATGTTAAAATGTTGACAAGAAAAATGTAAAAAGATTAAGAAAAAGGCCTTAATCTTTTTGTTTTTGTGTAAAAAAATAAATTTTTTTGAGGTGTTTGACAAAAAACAACAAATATCGCGTTTCAAATGTGCTTTAATATATATCCAAAGGAGGTTATATTATGCCAAATTAAATGTTTTAAAGAAAAAAATAAAATGGGGAAAAGAAAGATGAGGTTATTATGAAAGAAAAAGCTTTTGGAAGTGAATGTGTATATCCAAGTATATTTAATGATTATTTTTTAGAAGCGATATATGAAAGTGGATATAAAGACAAAGTAATTTATAAAGATTTAGATAATTTATCTATTAATTTATTAAATGTAAAAGTAAATATGTATTCAGTTAATATATTTTTAAGTACAATATTTAAGCATTACAAGAAAGTAAAGTTTTCAGTATTACAAGTAAAAAAAGAGTATCATACTAATTATTATCAGCTTTATAATGCAAAAATTGCCATTAATTATAAAGGAGTTAAGTGGCTTATGAATATAAATGTTGGTAATGCTGTGGAAGGGTTTTTGATCGGAACATATCAAACGTATACATTAAAAAATTTAAAGAAAAAAATTATGTTTAAACAATATAAAAGAGAAGAGCTTTTAGTAGATTTGTTTTATAGAATAATAAATAATTTATCTGTGAATGCTCGAGAACTATATAATTTGTACCTTTTATATTATGATAATATTAATTTTCATGATTTGGGAATATCTTTAGAAAACATATTTAAAGTTTTTTGTAAAAATATTAATTGTGATAGTATTGCTTATAAAATAAATAAATTACGTAATAATAGAACTTTAAAGAATAAATGGATATTATTTAAAACAATTAATGAAGATATAAATATAGAATATGAAGATATAATGTGTGCAATTTATTTAATATATCTTAAATTAAAAGAAAGAACTAATAAAAGCCTATAGGTTTATATTAAAATAATAAATGGAACTATAAAAAAAATAATCATTATAATAAAATATAACTTGTATAGATAAGTTTGCCATGGTGATATGGTATTATTTGGGTTGTTTTTAGCAACATACATTTCTAGTTCATCATTTATTTTGGGATTCCATAAATAATTGTATTTTAGTCTGTCACTAGTCCCATATTCTTCATTTTTGATTTTGTATGTGTAATGATAGTCGTAAATATTTTTTTGATAGGTAGTCCTATTTATTATATCTGTTACATGACATTTTATTAAGTTCATGTATTTAACTTTTGAATAAATAGCAATCCATTTATAAAGGCAAATACCTGATATTGAAAAGAAAATTACAAATATTATGCTTATATCTTTAGCCATGTTTTATCACCCTAATACCATTTTACGATAAATTATTATTTTTGTCTATTTTTTTTGTTTAAATTTTTGAAAAATTTTGATACAATAAATAGAGATGGAAGTGGTATTATATGAAATTAGAATTTAAATTAAAATATAAAGATAATAAAACAATGGGAAGACTTGGGGAAATTACTTATAATGGTAAAACTTATGAAACCCCGATGTTTATGCCAGTTGGGACAAATGCAACTGTTAAAACTTTATCTCCGGAAGAATTAAAGGAAATTGGTTCTGGTATTGTTCTTGCTAATACTTATCATTTGTGGCTTAGACCGGGTGAGAATATTGTGGATAAAGCTGGCAAGTTACATAAATTTATGAATTATGATGGTCCAATTTTAACTGATTCTGGTGGTTATCAAGTTTTTTCCCTTGCTAAACCTAAAGATATTTCTGAAGAAGGAGTTAAGTTTAAAAATCATTTAAATGGTGATAATTTATTTTTAACGCCGGAAAAGTCAATTGAAATTCAAACTAAACTTGGTAGTGATATTATGATGAGTTTTGACGAATGCGTTAAATGGCCAAGTACTCATGAATATATGGAAAAAAGTGTAGAAAGAACTCTTAGATGGGCAGCACGTGGTAAAGCTGTTAAAAAAGATAATGATCAATTATTATTTGGTATTGTGCAAGGGGGAGAGTATCCAGATTTGAGAAAACATTCGGCAGAAGAACTTGTTAAAATGAATTTTGATGGTTATTCTGTTGGGGGTACATCTGTTGGTGAAGACAAACCTACCATGTATAAAATGGTTGAATATTCAACTCCATATTTGCCAGAAGATAAACTTCGTTATCTAATGGGAGTAGGTGACCCAATAGATCTAATTGAAAACTCTATGCGGGGTATTGATATATTTGACTGTGTGAGTCCAACTAGACTAGCAAGACATGGTCATGCTTATACTAAATATGGTAAAATTAATTTGAAAAATAGTAAATATAAAGAAGATTTTACTCCGGTAGATGATTGTGATTGTTATGCATGTAAAAACTATACTAAAGCTTATATCAGACATTTAATTACAGCAAATGAAACTTTTGGGGCTAGACTTTTATCAATTCATAATATATATTTCTTACATCAAATTATGAAAAATATAAGAAAAAATATTAAAAATGGTACGATGGAAGAATATAGGGATGAATTTGTTAAAAATTATTATGGAGAAAAGCATGAATAAGTGGATTATATCTGCAACAATTATTATTATATTTGGTTTAGTTATTGGTGTTACTTCATTTAAAGTAGTAAGTAAACATAATGAAAAACTACTTTTAGTGGAAGAAAAATATATAATAGAGGCAGCTAAAAAGTGTAAAATAGAAAAGAAATGTAATAATGATACTATTACACTTAAAGAATTATATGATTTAAATTATTTAGAAAAAGAGGTTAATCCTGTTACAAAAGAGTATTATAGTATGGATGCCTATGTTACTTTAAAAAATAATGAATATGTATTTATAAACTAGAGTGTTTTATTCACTCTTTTTATTTATGCCGAGAGATCCACCTAAAGTGCTTGCAAGAATTAAGACTAAATAATAAATGAGGGTACTTAAACTAAATATATTTTTTGATGTAAATAAACTTATTATAATTAAAATAAGTAAAAATAAACCACCAACTTTAAGTCCTGCTAGATAGCCTTTGTTGCTTGATTTTTTACCATTTTTAAAGCCAAATATGAAGAATAAACTAATATTAAATATAAATATTAAAAGGTTAGTTATGGTAGAGTTGACACCAATTAAATTAAGTAAACTAGTAATAAAAACTATAGTTATTAAAAATAATGTATAATAACCTAGATATTTTAATAAATTTTTCAAAATATAATCACCTAATAAATATTATGTTTAAAATATTTACATTATTACCATAATATATTTGGTGATATTATGCAAATATTTACAGTATTATTTAGAACTATTTTCTTTTATTTTTTTGTTCTTATTGCTTATCGCATTATGGGTAAAAGAGAAATAGGTCAACTTGGAGTAATAGATTTGATAGTGTCAATATTAATCGCAGAGTTAGTCGCTATTAGTATTGAAGATTTTAAAGAGCCTATGGCTTATACTATTATACCAATAACTTGTTTAGTTATTCTTGAAGTGTTATTTGCATTTATTTCTATTAAATCAAGAAAGTTTAGAACTATTTTTGATGGTAAACCATCTTTAATTATTGTAAATGGTAAAATAAATTATAAAGAAATGATTAAACAAAGATATTCTTTAGATGATTTACTTGTTTCTTTAAGACAAAAAGAAATTAGAGATATTGATATGGTAGAATATGCATTTTTAGAACCAAATGGACAGTTATCAGTGTTTAAATATAATTTCTTTAAGTTTAAAAGCCCTTATCCGCAAGGATTAATACTTGATGGGCAACTTCAAACTAAAGTGCTTAAATACATTAAAAAAACACCAGAATGGGTAGAAGAAGAACTAGCTAAAAATAATTTATTTATTAAAGATATCTTTTATGCTTTTTATAAAAATAATAAAATATTTATTATTAAGAAAACTGATGTAAATTGATTGTTTTTATTAACCTAATATATTATAATATAAATGTATTAATTAACTTGCCAAGTGTTAATACCACAAATCTTAAAGTCGATAATTTATATTTTTGGGGCAAGCATAATATATCTATTCGGAGCGTTTCCTATGGGAGCGCTTTTTTTAAAACAATTTAAACTTTTGCGGTCACAAATTGTGACCGCAAAAAGTCAAAAAATAATTTTGAAAAAGGGGGTAGCTAATGAAAAATAATGGAGGTAAAAATGAATAATTTAATAATTAAAGACACTGAAAAAATAGAAAGTTTAATTTATGAAATAAGAGGCGAACAAGTAATGCTAGATAGTGATTTAGCTAGACTTTATGGAGTAGAAACCAAAAGAATAAATGAAGCAGTAAGAAGAAATTCAGAAAAATTTCCGGAAAGATTTTCTTGGATTTTAAATGAATTTGATGTTTCAAACTTGAGGTCGCAATTTGCGACCTCAAGTTATGGAGGAAGAAGATATAGTCTACGAGTATTTACTGAACAGGGTGTTGCCATGCTTGCAACAATATTAAAATCCCAGACAGCAACAAAAGTAAGTATTGCAATAATGGATGCCTTTGTACTTATGAGAAGATATATTTCTACAAACTTAGTGGAACAAAAATATATAAATAATCAAGTTCTTAAAAATACGGAAGATATAAAAATACTTAAAGAAACTTTTGATGAATTTAAGCCTAAAATTAATTCATTATTCTATGAAGGACAAATATATGATGCATATTCTCTTTTATTAGAAATTTTAAATAAATCTGAAGATAACATAATTATCATTGATAATTATGCAGGTAAAGAACTTTTAGATATTCTTAAAAATATAAATAAAAATATTATAATTGTTTCAAAAAATATAGATGAAATAACTAAAAATAAATATTTAAAACAATATAATAATATAACATTTATTAATAATGATACATTTCATGATAGATTTATTATTGTAGATAAAGAAATATTAAATAATATACTTGCAAAAATAAAAATATAAAATTATAAAAATTTATTACTTTAATATTTTCTTTTTATAAAATTTATGCTAAACTATTAATAGTAGGGTGATTGACTTATGAAGAAATTTATAAAAAAAATTAAAAGTAATAAATTTTTATATATATTAAGTGTTTTAATTGTTGGGGTTTTTCTAGCTCTTATTTTTAGAATAACTTATGCTTTTTTAGCACCAATAATTAATGAAGCACAAAGTAATATTGCCATAAAAGGAGATACAGTAGATGAGTTTAAGCTAAAAGTGGGAAATCCTCTTAAGCTAGATGCTACACCAACTACATTGAAAGAAAATGGTACTAATTATGTAACGAGTACAACAGCAACAGCGTCTTTAAAAGCTAATAGTACTAAAAACACTGCTACTTATAATTATTATTTATATTTTGAAATAGAAAATAATACATTTACATATACTGATGGTTCTACACCAGAAATAATACTTACTGTATCTAATCCAAATGGGGAAGAAATTACATCAATTGATGGACTTACTTATGGTACTTTTAATGGTGTGTCAGGTTTTGATATTACTACTCAAAGTGGTTTATTTAATATAGCAAATAATTATCAAATTACTTCTAATTCAAGTACAACATTTACTAATCAAGTATGGAATATTACTTTAACTTATCTCAATTTATCAGTTGATCAATCAGGTAACTTTGGTAAGACTATGGGAGTTAATGTATATTTACAAAAAGATAAAATGCTTCAATCAATAACAGATGTATGCACAAATGGAGATAATTTGGCAACGTGTATTTCAACTTTAGGTACACAAGGTAAAAGTGATATAACGAAAATTTATTATCATGATAGCAGTTTAACAAATGGAGCAGGTGACAATAGTTACAGATATGCTGGAGCAAATCCAAATAACTTTGTATGTTTTGGCTCAACATTAAGTCCATGTCCAACAGATAACTTGTATAGAATAATCGGAGTATTCGGAGACCAAGTAAAACTAATTAAATATGATTATGCAAATAGTAATTTATTAGGAAATGATGGAGATTATCAAGGAACAGGAACACCAGATTCATCATATTATAAGGGAAGTTTAACAACAGTAAATAAATATTTTTGGAATTACAAAGCTACAAATAGTGCAACAAATACGTGGAGTACAAGCTTACTAAATAAAACAAATTTAAATACAAACTTTATAACAAATATAGGAACAGAATGGGCACAAAAGATAGCAATGACAACATGGAAAGTAGGAGGAAATACATGGGCACATATAGGAACTCAACCAGCGAAAACAGCATATCAAAATGAAATAGTAAGTCCAGTAACAACAAATACAACAGATGGTAAAACAGAATATAGTGCTAAAATTGGTCTAATGTATGTAAGTGATTATGGATTTGCAGCAGCCCAAAGTGCATGGACAGCAAATTTAAACACTTATGATGGCGAAGTCATTAAAAATGTTAATTGGATGTATATGGGCTTTTATGACTGGACTATTTCCCGTTGTGCGGACGATTCGAGCAATGCGTTCAGTGTGTATAGCACTGGCCGCGTGAGCTTCAGCGACGTGTTCAACAGCCGTGGGTGCAGGCCGTCCTTCAGTCTTTTGTCTTCCACAACATATGTATCGGGGAGTGGCAGTGCCAACGACCCGATGGTAATAAACTAGTACTTTAGGCCATTGCCAGCGCGCGTCCGCGTGCTAGGCAAGCCGCGACAAAATTCAGCTGGAGTGAGAAGGAAGAGGTAGACTTTGAGAGAAACAAAAGGCTGCCGCGTCTGCGGTTAGTGCAGGCGTGGCAGTGGCGCCAGCAAAGGCAAGTAACAAAATTTTAATGTATTAATGAAAGGAATTGATTAAATGAAAATATTATGTATAGGTCATTCAAGCTGGGATATAACTGTTCCTGTAGATGATTATCCAATTGAAAATACTAAATATAGATATAGTGAAAAATATAGTGCTGGTGGTGGCCCTGCATCTAATGCTGCATATTTACTTGGTAAGTGGGGAGTAGATACTGTTATTGCTAGTACTATAGGTTCTGATGATTTTGGTACTAAGATAAAAAGAGAATTCCAAGATATACATGTAAATACTGATTATATAGAAACTAGTTATGATAAAGATACATCTTTATCCTTTATCCTTATAAATAAAAAGAATGGTTCTAGAACTGTGTTTAATGTTGCAACAGAACATCCGGCATTAAAAAAACTAAGTTATGATTTTACTCCGGACATTATTTTTACAGATGGACATGATTATGGAGCAAGTCAAAATGCAATTAGTAAATATCAAAATGCAATTAGTATAATTGATGCTGGTAGAGTAACACCAGAATTACTTGAATTATGTAAATATATTAAATATATAGTATGTAGCAAAGGTTTTGCAGAAACAGTAACTGGTATGAAGTTTGATTATAGTAATCCAAGTATATTAGTTGCTATATATAATAAATTACAAGATAAATATCCAAATAGTAGTATTGTAATTACTTTAGAAGAAAAAGGATGTTTATATCAAGTAGGTAATGAAATCAAAATAATGCCAGGACTTAAAGTAAATGCAGTAGATACTACGGGGGCTGGTGATATATTTCATGGAGCATTTACTTATGGTATAGCAAATAACTTTGATATGGAAAAGACTATAACTCTTGCAAATATTGCAGCAGGTTTATCTGTTACTAAAATTGGTTCTAGATTATCTATTCCTACACTTTCTGAAGTGCTTGATTATTATAGTAAAAAGAATGGTGTGGTAAATAATAATGATAACAAGCAAAACTCCTAGACTGGATTTACATGGAGAAATTGTTTCTATGGTAGAAGTACTTGTTAATGAATTTATTAGAGATAATAAGGTTATGAATAATGATACAATTATCATTATTCATGGGAAAAGTACTAATATACTTACGGAAGAAGTTCATAATGTTTTAAGAAAGCATAAAGATGTAATAAGATATTATAAAAATAATTGGAATTTGGGAGAAACTATTGTAGAAATAAAAACTAAATAGCAATAAATTAAATCAGAAAGTTCTTGACAAAAGTATTATATTATTGTACAATTTAAATGTGCTTGAAAGAGTATAGCATGAAAATGTTTCTCGCTTCCGGGTGGTGCGAGTAATAAATGATCCCGATCGGCAATGTTTCTCACTAGCGGGTGGTGTGAGTAATAAATGATCCCGTTGTTTGCTCAATCTAAACATGTTGAGCTTTTTATTTTGTATTTTTAACAAATAAATGTTTGCTTTAAATGTATAAATATGATATTATATTATTAGGTGGTTATAATGGTTTATTTAAAGAATTTTAGTTTAGTTAGTGAAAATGTAGAAAATATGATTTTAAGTAGTGAAAGAAGGACATATTTTCATAATCAGTATCCATTTAGAATATTTCCTAAAAAAGAACTTAAAGATATCGAGTTTAGTGATGTAACTATTCTTTATGGCGGTAATGGATCTGGAAAATCAACAATTTTAAATATAATTGCTAATAAACTTAATTGCGATGGATCTTTTGGGGCACAAGGAGAAATGCAAATAGAATATTTGAAAAATTGTGAATATGAAATGTCTATGGATTATTTTGAAGAAGTTAAAATAATTAGAAGTGATGATGTATTTGATTATATATCTAATGTAAGAAGAATAAATAATCGAGGCTTTAGCCAAAGAGAAAAGTTATTTAGGGAATACTTTGATAATAAAGATAAAACGATTGATGATATGAATGACTATCAAAATTTGAAAAATTCAATTGATGCTAAAAGAAAAAGTGCATCAAATTATGTTAGAAGTAGAGTACTTGATAAAGATGTAAAAGAACAATCTAATGGAGAATCTGCCCTTATGTATTTTGTATCTGAAATAAAAGAAAATAGTTTGTATTTGCTTGATGAACCTGAAAATAGTATGTCTGCAGCGATGCAACTGAAACTTACTAAATTTTTAGAAGAGTCTGCGAGATTCTTTAATTGTCAGTTTATTATTGCTACGCATTCACCGTTTTTACTTGGTATGACTGGTGTTACCATTTATGATTTGGATAGTAGTCCAGTTAAGTCTAAAAACTTCTGGGAACTTGAAAATATGAAATTATATTATGATTTTTTTAAACAAAATTCAGCAAAATTTGAGCCAAAACAAAATTTCACAATTTCTTCACAAAACTATCACAATTAATTGTTAGTATTAGTTGTAGAGGTTTTTTAGGAAAGACATTTTGTTTATTAATCATTAACTCTTTTACAAACCTTTCTATAATATAAATTATAGTCTTATAGTTCCTACAATATTAAGTATTAAAGTTTTCTTTTAAAAAATATAAACAATAAATACTGTTGTTGAGTACTTTAAAAACCTCTACATGGATGCTTTCGAGCATCCTTTTTATATTGCATTTTTTTTAAAATTTTGATAAAATTAATTTGAGTTAATTATATAAGTGGGTGAATTTATGGATAATAATACAACAATATTTAATGTCAAAGAATTAAGGCAAGAATTAATACTTATGACTATTAATGAAGTAATTGAGTCTTTAGAGTTTAAAGGATATAATGCCACCAATCAATTAGTTGGGTATTTAGTAACGGGTGATTTAAAATATATTACAACATTTAATCATTCAAGAAGTAAGTTATCTAAGTTTGATAGAAGTGAAGTATTAATGGCAATTATTAATGCTTATTTGGGTAGATAATGAGATATTTGGGATTGGATTTAGGGACTACAACTTGTGGAGTGGCAATAACTGATAAAACTAATACAATTGTAAGTCCAGTTAAACTTATAAAATTTGCTCGAGAAGATTATGATACAGCTTTAAAAGAAGTGCTTTTAATAATAAATTCTAAGGATGTTGGTGTAGTTGTTTTAGGATTACCTAAAAATATGGATAATAGTATGGGCTTTGCTGCGCAGAGAAGTATAAATTTTAAAAAAATGCTTGAAAAAGAAAATATAAGGGTAGAATTACAAGATGAAAGACTTACTACAGTGGAAGCTATTAATATTATGAAAAATAATGGATTAAAAGAGATAAATAAACAAGGAAAAACTGATATAATATCTGCAACATTAATATTAAATGATTATTTAAAGAAGGTAAATTATGGTAAATAAGTTAATAATTGATAATAAAAACAAAGATACGTATAAAATTATTATGAAAGTGTCTACGAATGATGGAGACTATCTTATCTATACAAAGGATGAAGTAAATAATATTGGTGATACAATCTGTTATGTGGGAAAATATGAAATTGATAAAGGTATGCAAAAAATAATTCCAATTGAAAATGTAAGTATACTTGAAAATTTGGATGAAATATTTAGACAAATGGTTGTTTTATTAAATAAAAAGGAAAGTAGTGATTAAATGATAAAAAATAAGAAATTAGTTGTGATACTAAGTGTAGTTATAGGAATAGTTTTAGTAGGAATAATAATATTTATGATATTACTTAGTCCAGTTAGTAAAAATAGTGATATTATTGAATTTAGTGTTAAAAAGGGAGAAGGTAAAGAAAAAATTGTTGAAAATTTAAAAGATGCAAAACTTATTAAAAGTAAATATGCAACATTTGTGTATATAGTTTTATCAGGTAAAAAAAATTTACAAGCAGGTAACTATGAATTTTCTCGTGATATGAGTGTTAAAGATATTGTAACAAGCTTAAATAATGGAGATATAGTTAATGTAAAGAAGGATGAAGTAAGAATTACTTTTAAAGAAGGAGATACTTTAAAACATTTTGTTACGATGGTAGCAAATGAAACAAATATTGATTATGATGAAGCTATAAAAAAACTTAGTGATAAAGCATTTTTAAAAGGACTAATTGCAGATTATTGGTTCTTAACTGATGATATACTTGAAGAGAATATATATTTTCCTTTAGAAGGTTATTTATATCCTGAAACATATAATTTCTATAAAGAAACAAGTATAGAACAAGTAATAAGAAAAGTGCTTAATGTAACAAATGAAAGATTAGAACCGATTAAAAGTAAAATAGAAAATAGTAAATATAATATTCATGAACTATTAACTATTGCAAGTATTGCTGAAAAAGAAGCAAATACAAATAGTGATAGAGCAATGGTTACACAAGTTATTTATAAGAGATTAGGACTTAATATGGCACTTGGAATGGATGTTACAAGTTACTATGGAGTTCAAAAAGAAATGACTGAGGCTATAACAAAACTTGACTTAAATGATAAAAACCCTTATAATACTAGGGTTACTACATTTATTGGACTTCCTGTTGGACCTATTTGTAATCCGTCTATTGGAAGCATAAATGCAGCATTAGAGCCAGCTGATACTGACTACTTATATTTTGTGGCTGATATTAATACTGGTAAAGTATATTTTGCTAAAACAAATGAAGAATTTAATGTTTTAGTTAAAAAATATGTAAAGTAAAGGTGAAAAAAGTGAAAGAACAAATATTAGAAATGGAAAATTATGCGCTTGAGCATAATGTACCAATTATTGAAAAAAAATCAATAGCGTTTATTATGAAATATATTAGAGATAATAATATTAAAAGTGTTTTGGAAATAGGTAGTGCAATTGGATATTCTGCGATACTTATGGCATCATCTAATCAAGAGACTGTTGTTACAACTATTGAAAGAGATGAAACTAGATATATGGAATGTCTTAAAAATGTTAAAAAGTGTGGCATGGATAAAAAAATTAATGTTGTATATCAAGATGCATTAGAGCTTAATTTGTCTGAAGATTTAAGATACGACTTAATATTTATCGATGCAGCTAAAGGACAATATACAAAATTTTTTGAAAAATATAAGAATTTTTTGAATCCAAATGGTGCTATTATAACTGATAATATTAAGTTTCATGGCTATGTTGGTGAATCTAATAAGTTAGATAAGGGTAACTTAAAAAGTTTAGTGGAAAAAATAGAAAAATATATTGAATTTTTAAAGACAAATACTGAGTTTGATACTGAATTTTATGATATTGGTGATGGACTTTCAGTAAGTACTTGGAAACATGAATAAACTTGTTACGGTTACAAATAAAAATTATATAAGTAAATTAAAAAAAGAGGATGTAACGCTTGTTTATCCTCTTAGATTTTTTTCCACTGGTTATGAAGAATATTTTGATATAAATGATATAGATGATTTTGCTTTAATAAATAGAATACTTACTGATAGTGATCTAGGTAAACTAGAGATAATGCTTAAAAATAGTCATGTAAAAGGGATTATTTTTGATGATTTAGGTATTCTTGATGTAATAAAGGATTTAAATATAACTAAAATACTTTTACTTGATCATATAGCTAATAATAGTAAATCTTTAAATTATTATCTAGAATATGTAGATAGTGTAGTGGTATCTAGCGATTTAAGTAAGGAAGAAATTAAGTTAGTTGTTAAAAATGCAAATAAAAAAGTAGTTGTTTTTGCTTTTGGACTTAAAGCACTTATGTATTCAAGAAGAAATTTAGTTACTAATTATGAAAAACATTATAAAATAGATGAAAATAATATATTAGATGCAAGCATTAATAATAAATATTTTAAATTTATTGAAAGTGGGGAAGGTACTAAAGTTTACGCTTATCCATATTATAATGCTTTAGAATTACTTGATTTAGATAATGTTTTATACTTTTGGTATGATCCAATTCTTTTAGATATTGATAATATTATAAAAGTTCTTCATGGTGATACAAGTAATATTGAAACAAGTTCTTTATTTTTAGATAAAAAAACTGTATATAAAGTAGGTGATTTAGATGCCTGAGTTACTCGCACCCGCTGGGGATTTTGAAAAAATGAAGTTTGCTTATCTTTATGGTGCAGATGCTATTTATTGTGGTGGCCAAAATTTTAGTTTGAGGGCTAATGCTAAAAACTTTAGCTTAGAAGAGTTAAAAGAAGCTGCAGAGTATGCCCATAGTTTAAATAAGAAAATATATGTTACTGTTAATATTGTATTTCATGATGATGATTTAAATGGCTTAGAAGATTACTTGAAATATTTAGACAACATTCATATTGATGGCATTATTGCTAGTGATATTACTGTTATTAAGGCTTGTCAAGAGCTTAATTTGGATTTAAGTGTATGTTTATCTACACAAGCTAGTACTTTAAATAGTAGGACTGTGAGATTTTGGCAAAAACTTGGAGTTACACGCATAGTTTTAGCTCGTGAAGCATCTTGTGAAGATTTAATTAATATTTCTAAAACTGGTATTGAAATTGAAACATTTATTCATGGTGCTATGTGTACTTCTTTTAGTGGCAAATGTGTTTTATCAAATTATATGACAAATAGAGATTCAAATCGTGGAGGATGTGCTCAAGTGTGTCGCTGGGAATTTGAAACTAAAAATACAAATAATTTAACTATTATGCCAAAGGATTTAAATATGGTACCATTTATTAAAGGCCAAATTGATTTAGGGGTTTCTTCCTTTAAAATTGAAGGAAGAATGCGCTCAATTTATTACGTTTCAACAGTACTTCTTGCCTATAGAAGAATGATTGATGCTGCTTTAAATGGCTCGCTTACTTTGGAAAAAGAAAATTACTATTTAAAAGTTTTAAATAGATGTGCAAATAGAGAGTCTACTCCGCAGTTTTTTGATAAATTACCTGGGGAAAATGAACAATATTGGAATGGTAGAACTGAAGTTTCTAATCAAGATTTCCTAGGACTAGTTTTAGATTATGATAAGAATAGTAAACTAGTTACTTTAGAAGTTAGAAATTATTTTGAAAATGGTTATGAAGTAGAATTCTTTGGCCCAAATCATGAAACATTTAGTTATGTTATTAATACAATATATGATGATAATGATGAAAAAGTAAATGTTTGCAATCATCCTAAAAGTATTGTTAAATTGCCGGTAGATAAATACTTAGATAAAAATGATATGATGAGATTAAAAATGATTGACAAACAGGATAATTTATAGTATGATTATGAACTGTAAATTGAAATAAAAAAGGAGATTAAATTTATGAAAAAAGAAAATACATTTATTATGACTGCTGAAGGCTTTTTAGAAGCTGAAAATGAATTAAATGAACTTAAAAATGTTCGTCGTCCAGAAGTAATTAAAGCATTAAAAGAAGCTAGAGCACTAGGGGACTTATCAGAAAATGCAGATTATGATGCAGCTAGAAATGAACAAGCTATAATTGAAGCTAAAATTCAAGAACTTGAATATAAACTAGAACATGCTGAAATTATTGATAATAAAGGTAAAAATGAAGTTAGTTTGGGTTCAACTGTTACAATAGGCTATGATGATGGCGAAGAAGAAGAATATAAGATAGTAGGTTCAATGGAAGCTGATCCATTTGATAATAAAATATCTAATGAATCACCTCTAGGTATAGCTCTTCTTAAACATAAAATTGGTGATGCAGTTGAAGTTGCTAGTCCAAATGGTGGATATACAATAAAAATTGTAAAAATAGCTTAAATTCTAAGGAATTAAGCTTATTTTCTTGTAAAATAAGTGAAGTTATATTATAATAGAGTAGTTAAGGAAGGAAGTATTTATGAAAAACGTACATGAAGTTGAAATTAAACTTGAAAATGAATGGGTATCTGCTTTAGATGCTGTATTTAAAAAGAAAAACAAAGAAGTTAAAATTGATGGTTTTAGAAAAGGAATGGCAAGTAAAGAAATTTATTTAAAACATTTTGGTATTGAGTCATTATATGCTGATGCAATTGATGCTTGTATAAGTGTTGCATATAAAAAAGCATTAGATGCTGAAAAATTAATACCAGTTATTGAACCACAAGTTGATGTTACTGGAATTAGTGATACAAATGTTATTTTTAAATTTACAATTATTACTAAACCAGAAGTTACTCTAGGGGATTACAAAAACTTAAAAGTTAAAAAAGAAGAAGCTAAAGTAACTGATGAAGAAGTTGAACATGAAATTGAACATATGAGAAGTCATATGGCTGATGTTGTTGTTAAAGAAGATGGCACTGTTGTAGAAGGTGATACTGCTGTTATTAGCTTTACTGGTGTAGTTGATGGTAAAGAAGTTGAAGGTGCTAAAGGAGAAAATTATCCTCTAGAAATAGGAAGTCATTCATTTATTCCTGGTTTTGAAGAAGGCGTAGTAGGAATGAAGGCTGGAGAAACTAAAGAATTAAACCTTAAGTTCCCAGAAAACTATGTTGAAGACTTAAAAGGAAAAGATGTTACATTTACTGTTACAGTAAATGAAGTTAAAACAAGAGTTTTACCTGAAATTAATAAGGATTTCTTTGAAGATCTAGGATATGAAGATGTTAAAGATGAAGCTGGTTTAAAAGCTAAAGTTAAAGAAGAATTAGTTCATGAAAAAGAACATCATTTAGAAGATGAATTCATGGATAAAGTTTTAGAAGCTGCAGCTAAAAATATGAAAGTAGAAATTAATCCTGAAATCGTAGATGAAGAAGTTCATAGAATGATTAATCAATATGCTGAACAATTAAAAATGCAAGGTATGGATTTCAATGAATTTATGAAAATAACTGGTACTAAAGAAGAAGATTTACATAAACAAATGGAACCAGAAGCTGAAAAACGTGTTAAATATCGTTTCATGTTAGAAGCTATTGCAGAAAAAGAAGATTTAAAATTCACTAAAGAAGAAGTTGAAGCTAGAGCTAATGAAATTGCTGCATCTTATGGTGTAGATAAAGCTGAACTTTTAAAAGCTTACGGTTCAATGGATGTTATTGAATATGATATGAAGATGCATAAAGCATTAGAAATATTAAAAGAAAATAACTAAGAGGCTTGAGAAAGCCTTTTTTCTTTGCATAAAAAAAGATATTTAGTCAAAGACTAAATGTCTGTAACTTATATAAGGCAGGCATTCAACATACCAAATTGAATGTTTCCTATTTTAATTTATGCAAATTTTCTTTGCTGTATACATAATAACATAACTATTTATTTTTGTCAAATAGTTATTTGCTTTAAAGTATAGCTGTTGTTTACATTATAAAGAAACTTGCAATCACACTTGCTACCATGATTAGAAGCATAATCCAAACTACGATTTTTTGAGCTTTTTTATTCAAAATAATTCACCACTTTCTTTTGTTTATATAAATAATTTATCATAATTTTAATAAATTTGCAATATAATTAAGTGGTGATAGAAATGTGGACAAGCTTAAGTAAGAAATTATATTTATTTATGGGTATTGTTTTAGTTATAGGTATTATAACTGGAGTAGTTTTTGTTATTATGTTAGATGAAGCTACGAAAGAAATATTGTTTTTGAATATAAATAACTTTTTACAAAGTTTTGATGCAAGTAATATTAGTATATTAATGCAACATTTAGTAATACTTTCTACATTACTCATATTAAGTATCTTTTTGATTGGAGGACCACTTGTAATATTTTTTATGTTTTATAATGGATTTACCATAGGTTTTATAATAAGTTCTATTACATGTATATTTGGTATTAAAGGAATGCTATTTGGAGTATTATATGTAATTATAAGTAAATTAGTATTTGTAGTATTATTTATTATATTTAGTGTTAATTTATTTAAGATAGTTAAATGTGTAATAGATTATTTAGTTTATAAAAAAAGTAATAAAGAGTCTATAATTATGTTTATGAAAAGGAGTATAGTTTTTATTGGTATTATTATGATTAGTGATATAATTTTATATTTTGGGGGAGTTAAACTCATAAATATCTTTAATTTTCTAATAAAATAAGTTATAATATTTACGTGATGTTTATGGAAAAAGTAATTATTGGAATATCTGGGGGAGTTGACTCTGCAGTAGGTGCTCTTCTTTTACAAAAAGAGGGTTATGATGTTGAAGGACTTTTTATGCGTAATTGGGATAGTAATATTAATAATGATTTTTTAGGAAATCCAAATGATTTTAATGATATATGTCCTCAAGAAAAAGATTATAATGACGCTTTAGAGTTATGTAACAAATTAGGTATTAAGCTTCATAGAATAGATTTTATTAAAGAATATTGGGATTATGTGTTTACTTACTTTTTGGAAGAACTAAAAAAGGGAAGAACACCAAATCCAGATATGTTATGTAATAAATTTATTAAATTTGATTTATTTATTAAAGAAGCTAAAAGATTAGGGGCTGATTATATAGCTACAGGTCATTATGCAAGAATGGAAGATGGCAAACTTAAAAGGGCAGTTGATTTAAATAAAGATCAAACTTATTTTTTAGCAGATGTTAAAAAAGAAGCTTTAAAGAATGTTTTGTTCCCAGTTGGAGATTATACAAAACCTGAAATTAGAAAGATAGCAGAAGAAAACAATTTGAATGTTGCTCATAAAAAAGATTCTACTGGTATTTGTTTTATAGGTGAGAGAAACTATCAAAAGTTTATTGAAAATTATTTAAGACCTAATCCTGGTGACATTGTTGATGTTGATACTAAAGAAGTTATTGGAAGACATACAGGCCTTATGAATTATACGATTGGGCAAAGAAGAAATGTAGGCATAAGTGGAAATCTAGAAAGACATTATGTATGTGGTAAGAATGTGGAAAAAAATATATTATACGTAGCTTTTGGTGAAGATAATAAATATTTAATGAGCGATGAATGCACTATAGATAATGTTAATTTTATTAGTAGTTTAAGACCTACATTTTGTACAGCAAAGTTTAGATATCGAGATCAAGATCATGCGGTTGAATTAGAATACTTGGAAGATGGCAAAATTAGAGTTAAATATCCTGAGAAAGTTAAGGCTGTTACTCCGGGTCAAGCATGCGTTTTATATCTTGGTGAAGAATGTCTTGGTTGTGGTTTTATTGACGAAATTAAAAATAATGATGAATATTTATGGTATTTACACAATTAATCTTGATTTTTAGTGTTAAGTTATGTATAATTGATGTGTAAAGTTAGAAAAGGTAGTGAAAAAATGGATAGATTAAATGAATTATTACAAGAATTAGGGCTTTCTAAAGTAAAACTTGCAAAATATTTGGGAGTAAGCCGTCAGATGGTATATAACTATTTAGTTTTAGATAGTTTAGATAAATGGCCTAAAGAAAAGAAAGTATTACTTTTACAACTTTTAGATGTTAAAGATGCTAGTAAAAAAAGTATTGATTCAATAGTAGTAGATACTAATTATTTAATGGAAGTTGAAAAGAGACTTAATAATGCTATAAAGCAAACTAATAATATTGAAGCCTATATAGATATGAATGGTCTTACTAAAGATAATAAACAATTATTCAATGATTTTATTTTCTTGCTTAAAGAAAAATTAGATGGTAATGATGTAGAAGCAAGTAGTGCTATTAAGTATATGTATTATATGCTTCAATCTATGGATAATGTTCCTGAAATTAAATATATAATGGGTTATATGGCTAAGTCAAATTGTTTTATTAAACCTGAAGAATATAAGTTTGATGAAGATAAACAATTTATTTTTGAAGGAATACTTTATTCAGCATTAACTCTTTATAATAATGGGGGAGCATCTAAAAGTAAACTTGCTGAATGTCATAAAAAGTTTATTCAAGAAATAGAACAAAAAAATGAAGAAAAATTAACTAGAACTCAACAACTTAGTACAGTTAAGATTCAAGCTTTAAGGGAACTTGGATATGATGATATAAATACAGAAAATGCATCAGAAGTATTTGAGAAAATGGCAGAGATTCAAACTAGAAAAGTGTAGAGGTTTTATGAAAAAGAAAGATAAGTTAATTGTATTTTTAAGTATAGTTATTGTAATTTTAATAATTGTTATATTAATACTTCTTATAAAGAAAGGCTTACCTATTAATTCTAAAAATAGTATTGTTACAAATGCATATCAATATGTGAGTAATAAAGATTTAGAAAAATGTAATGGACTTGTAATGTATAGTAAAGATAAAGTTACAAAAGATACTTTAGATAATACTACTAAAATATGTTTATCTTATGCTCTTTTAGATGTCAAAGGCGAAGAAGTTAAACTTGATAAGAATAAAAAAAGCAATACTTGTACTTTAAAAGATGATTTAGTATTTGCTATAGATAATTATGAAGGAGATATATGTACTGTTTCTAAGATATCTAAAGATGAGGTACATAAACAATATAAAAAATTATTTGGGGAGAAACTTAAAACTGATGAAAGTTTTAAGCTTGATAATGTAAGTATATGTTATTTTAGTGATGATTCATATTATTGTGGTTTGTCTGAAAAATACACATATATTCTTGGGGCTGAACCTCATACTTATAGAACTATAAAAAATTCTTATAAAAAGAATGATAAACTAATTATATACGATTATTTTGTAAGAGTTATAAATGATGAATGTTATGAAAGTTTTATGACTAATGATAAGAATGATAAATGCACAAAACAATATGATTCTAAAAAGGATATAGATTATAATTTTATGAAGAAATATGGTACAGTATATAAGCATACATTTCAAAAAGATGGAGATAGTTATTATTGGGTATCGAGTGAACAAAATTAATTAATATCGAAAGCTAATGCTTTTGATATTTTTTTGTTTTGGCTGTAAAACGAGTTTGTGAGATATTGACTAACGAAAAATATATAAATATAATAATTGTGTATAGTGTGGTAGTTAAAATGTTGATAGATACTTTACAGCTCAAGGGGGAGACCCGCGATCAGCAAATTTAAATGTAACAACAAATACAACGGATGGTAAAGCAGAATATAGCGCAAAAAGTTATATAATTATAAAGATAACTATGACAATGGAGTAACGATAACATCCATAAATTGGTTGTATTTAAATTCTTCTAACTGGACAATTTCCCGTGATGCACAAAATTCGAGTATGGTTTACTATGTGACTATTATTGGTAATGTTGGTAGTTTTGATGTAGATGAAAAATTGGCGTTCACCCGGTATTTTATTTTAAAACAGACATCAACTATGCCGGAGGAACAGGCACATCTATTAATCCAATTTTGATAAATTAAAAATAACTGGTAAAGAATGCCTTTACCAGTTTTATCTATTTAATTTTTTGAGTATTTTTGAAGTTTAATTTTACATAGTTGTTTAGGATATCTTTGCCTTTATCATTTACCAATTTTTGAACAAATTCATCTACATTTGTTCCTGCTCCTTTTGGAATTTCTTTTCCTAGTTCTTTACTCATTTTATACATTTCTCGTAAGAATATATATCTGCTTATAATTGATGCACATGCTACGCTTAAGCATTGTTCTTCAGCTTTTGGTGTAAATGTTATATCTGTAACTTTTTTAGGAGTATCTGTTAAATATCCAAAGTAATTTTTTGGTGGTGTAAATTGATCCACAACAATTTTATCGTATGGATATTGTTTTTCTACTAGATTTAGTAATACTTTATTATGAAGTATTGCTTTTATTTTGTTCATGTTAACATTTTCATGATTTAGATTGTTATATTCCTTATTAGTTAGAACAAATGCTGAGTAAGGAATCTTTTCCATAATTTTTGGTGCTATTTGTTTATTGTATTCATCTGTTATTTTCTTTGAGTCTGTTACTTTTAAGTCATGTAGGTATTTTACATTATCAGTTGATACGAATGTTGCACATACTACGATTGGTCCGAAGTAATCACCAGTTCCAACTTCATCAGAACCTATGGTTGAATATTTATCATAATTAAATGTTTTCTTTTCATCCTTTTTTGCATTTTTATCTTTTCCAGTTTTAGTGTCTATGATTCTTCCATTAAATTTTTTTTCCATATCAATCCAGATATTTGCATCAATATCTGCAGAAATTCCCTGAAACATTGCTTTTCCTGATTCATATAAAGTTATGATTGTTCCTCCTTCTTCAGCTTGAAATAATGCGTATGGAGGTGTTTTATCTCTTTTTAAATCCTCATAGTACTTTATCATTTTGGATTTTACATTGTCACTTACTTTAAAAACTATTGTCATAATATTCTTCCTTTCTTTTATATTTTAACATATTTTTTTTAAAAATAATAATATTTGTCTTTATTTTTGTTAATATTTATAATATAATTAATGTAAGGAGAGTAGAAAATGAATATAATGAGTGCCGTAATAATATTGATTGTATTATTTTACGTAGTCTTGGGGTTGAAGAGAGGGGTTATTAAAACTGGTGTTTCTTTAATTGGAACGATTGCTGTGTTAGTTGTGTCTTTTGTTTTAAAAGATATTATTGCTAACTTCTTGATGGAAAAATTACCATTTTTTAATTTTGGTGGGGTTTTTGAAGGTATAACATCAATAAATATTTTAATGTATGAGATGATATCTTTTATAGTAGTATTTGTTATTTTATATTGTATACTTAACATTTTACTTACTTTATCTGGTTTAATTGAAAAATTATTAAAACTTACTATTGTTCTTGCTATACCATCTAAAATTCTTGGGGCTTTACTAGGATTAATCGAAGGTATTATAGTTGCTTTTCTAGTATCTTTTGTATTTTTACATTTAGCTCCGACAGAAAAATATGTTATGGATAGTAAACTTGCTATTATTTTACTTGAAAGAGCACCATTTATTGGAAGAATGACTACGAGTACAACTCTTGCTTTAGAAGATATTAATAAGATTGTTAATTCTTTAAAAGAAGATTCGAATCGTTCTGATGCTAATTATCAAGTTCTTCATCAATTAATCTATTGGAAAGTTATAACTGTTGAAGAAGCACAAAAATTAATAGATAATAGGAAAATTGAGTTTGATAGTGAAATAGAATTAAATAGGTGATTATATGATTAAATATTTGGAAAAAGAAGAAGATTTTAATAGTCTAATTCAAAGTAAAGTTTTAGTTGATTTCTATGCTGATTGGTGTGGGCCTTGTAAAAGACTAGGGACTATACTTGAAGAAATTGAAGACGTAGATATATTGAAAGTAAATGTTGATTTATTTCAAAATATATCTAATAAATATGGGGTTATGAGTATTCCAACACTTATAATATTTGATAAAGGTAATGAAATAAAGAAAAGTATTGGCTTTAAAACTAAGGAAGAATTGCTTGAATTCATAAAATAAAAACTGGAGTTAGTTAATTACACTAACTCCAGCATTTTTGTATGTCCTTAATAAAGGCCCAGCACCTAGTTTTATCCCTCCGAAGTATCTTACAACAACGATCATTTTGTTATTTAAGTTATTTGCTTCTAAAAGATTATATAAAGGTAGTCCTGCTGTACCAGAAGGCTCTTTATCATCAGTTTTACCTGCAGTATTTCCAAATTTATAGGCGTAAACAATGTGTTTGGCTTTTTTATGTTCTTTTCTAAGTTCATCTATTATTGTTTTTATATCGCTAATATCATTAAGTTCATAAAAATAAGCTATAAATTTAGATTTTTTTATTTCTTCTTTATTTGTTTTTATTAATTTCATAAAATTTTCCTTTCATGTAATAATTATATCGTAAAATTGTCAAAATTTGTAGTATAATATATTTATGGAGGCACTTATGTTAAAAGAAAAGTTAAAAACTATTCCTCATTTACCAGGATCATATCAAATGCGTAATATAAGTAATACAGTTATTTATGTTGGAAAAGCTAAAGATTTGTATAAAAGAGTAAATAGTTATTTTAAAGGTAATGTTACGGGAAAGACTGCTAAAATGGTTAGTGAAGTAGTGGATTTTACTTATATTACAACATCAACTGAGCAAGAGGCATTTATTTTAGAACTTAATTTAATTAAAGAATATGATCCAAAGTATAATATTTTACTTAAAGATGATAAATCATACCCTTATATTGAATACATAAGTAAACCTTATCCAAAACTTAAAGTATCTAGGTATTTAAGTGTTAAAAGAAAAGATAAAAAGCTTTTATTTGGACCTTATCCGAATGCTTATGCTGCTAGAAAGATCGTTAATTTAATAAATAGATTATATCCTTTGAAAAAATGTGAAGGAATGCCTAAGGACGTTTGTTTATATTTTCACATTGGTGAGTGTTTAGGTTATTGCTCTAAAAAGACCGATAAAGAAGCTTTAGATAAAATGGAAAAAGATATTTTAGAGTTTTTACGGGGTAATGATAAAATATTAATTGATAAAATAATGGAAAAGATTAATACATTTAGTAATATGCTTAATTTTGAAGCTGCTTTAGAACTAAAAAAAGAACTTGATTATATTAAAGTAGTTCTTGATAAACAAAAGGTTGAACTTCATGATTATATAAATAGAGATGTAATATCATATTATCTTGATGAAGGTATTGTATCTGTCCAAATACTATTTGTTAGAAATGGTAAAATAGTGGGTGGAAATAATGATAAATTCTACTTAATGAGTGATATTTTAGATGAAGTTAATTCATATATTTTGAAATTTTATGAAAGACATGAAATACCTAAAGAACTTTTAGTGGAAAAAGACTTGAATACAGAAATTATCGGTAATATTTTAGGTACTAAAGTTGTAGTTCCTGAAAAAGGTAAAAAGAAAAATTTACTTAATATGGCTAAGGAAAATGCTAAAATTGCTCTCGACCAAGAGCTTGTAATGATTAAAAATGATGAAAAAAGAAGTGTACTTGCTAATGATGAGTTAAGAAAACTACTTAATATGAAAGTTCTAAATAGAATAGATTCATTTGATAATTCAAATTTATTTGGTACTTATGCGGTATCTGGAATGGTTGTGTTTAAAAATGGGAAACCAGCTAAGAAAGAATATCGTAAATATAAAGTAAGTGTAGATAAAAATGATGATTATAATACAATGAGAGAAGTTGTTTACAGAAGATATTATAGATGTATGATTGAACAAGGCGAAATGCCAGATTTAATACTTGTTGATGGTGGCGTAAGTCAAATAAATGCTTGCAAGAGTGTTTTAGATGAACTGCATCTAAATATTAAAGTTTGTGGTCTTAGAAAAGATGATCATCATAGAACTAATGAACTTGTTGATGGTGATACATTAAATGCAATTGAAATACCTAGAATGAGTGATGTTTTTCATTATTTAACTAGAATACAAGATGAAGTACATAGGTATACGATTTACTATCATAAGACTTTACGTGATAAAGGTTCTATTGGAAGTTTACTTGATAATATTGATGGTATTGGTAGTGTTAGAAAGAAAGAACTTATTAAAAAATATGGTAGTGTTAAAAAAATGGGGGAAGCATCAGTTGAAGAGTTGTCTTTAATAATACCTGAAGCTGTGGCAATTAATTTAAAAAAGTATTTAGAAAGTAGGGGTAAAAGTGATACTAACAAAGAATAAAAATATTGTACCTAATAAAAATATTACTTACTTTTTAAATCCTGATTATATATATGTTCCTGCCAAAAATATTTATGTTAAAGATGGAGAATATGTTTATAAAAATCAAATTATAGCTGATAAAACATCTTCATCAGTATCTGGTAAAGTATTAGGTATTAAAAAGTGTAATATAATGGGAAAACTTAAAAATACTTTGGTTATTCAAAATGATTATAGAGAATACTTTAAAGATAATAATATGAAAATGAAACTTACTATACCTAATATGCTGAAAATCTTGGAAAAAGATAAAGTGTTATTTGATAAATTTAAAAGTAGTAAATCTTTTGATAATATTGTTGTATTTGCTATTAATGATAATCCTTATGTTTATAATGAAGTATTTTTACTTAAAGAAAATATTAATGATATATTATGGTTTTATGATAAATTATTTAATCTTTATACATGTAGTAATAATTTACTTGTTTTAAAAAATACAGATGCTTTTGTAATAGATGAATGCTTAAGTACTTTGGGTAGTTATCCAGAGATTAAACTAAGTTTAGTAAATGATGAATATTTATTAGAAAATAATGAAGTATTAGGTAAATACTTGAAATTAAAGGGTAATACATTATTTTTAAACGTTACAGAACTTGTTAAAATATATAACTTATTTAAAGGTAAAGTAAGTACTACCAAGTTAATTACTATATCTGGTGATGCTATAAAGGAAAATAAAGTTCTAAAGGTAAAGTCGAATACTTCTTTAAAAGATGTAATTGATAAGTTTATTGATATTAATGAAACTTGTGATTATATTATTAATGGTTTAATGAATGGTTTTAAAATAGATAATATAAATAATTTTATTATTACTGAAGAAGTAAAATCTATAAATATTATGAAAAAAAGAAATATTAAGAAAAGTAAATGTATTAGATGTGGTAAATGTATAAGTATTTGCCCTTATGGTGTAAATCCAGTAAGCTTAAAGGATAAAGAAAAATGTGTAGATTGTGGTTTATGTACATATATCTGTCCTTGTTATATAAATTTAAGAGAAAGGTTAAAGTAGTATGAATGTTTATTTACATGATAAAAATGATTTAAAAAAGAATATTATAAAATATATTATTTGTTTATTACCACTTTATTTGTATGGATTTTATAAAAATGGAATACTTCTTTATTCTAAAGATTATGTTAGTTTTTTAGAAATGTTTAAAATAGTATATTTGCTTGTTTTATCTGTTGGGGCTTACTTTTTAACTAATAAAATATTAAAAAAAGAGTTTAAATTTGATTTAACTTTCTTGAGTTTGTTTCTAATTCCTTTGTTTATGCCTTTGAGTATTAATTTATTTGTTTATTTTGGTATTGTTTTTATCTTCCTACTTTTTAGAAAATATTATAATATTGCTTTAGTAATATTAGTTTTATCTTTCTTTGGCAAATTTGCAAGCCCCATGGATGATACAAGTCTTTATGCCTTTAGCATTTGGGACTATTTGTGGGGAAGAAATATCGGAGGCATTGGATCAACATCAATTGTTTTAGGTGTTATTATAGCAGTTGTTCTTACATTTATAAATAACTATAAATATTTAATTAGTATATTTGGATTTCTTAGTTTTTCTATATTAAGTATTTTATTTAAAGATTATGCATTTTTAATAAATGGTAATGCAGTTTTAACTATTTTGTTTATTGCCACTATTTCAGATAAAAGTCCAGTTTTAAAAAAATATATGATTATTTACGGTTTGTTAGTTGGAATGCACGGCTTTATTTTTATGAAGATTTTAAATCCTTATTATGGTATGGTTTTAAGTACTGCGGTAATTTCTATAATTTATGATATTTTACTTATAAAAAAATTTAATATATAGTATATTAATGGTAGGGATGTTGCTTATGAAAAAAAGAGTTATTATTGTACTTAGTGTTTTAACGTTATTAATAGTAATACTAGCTTTAATTATATGTTTTAAACCAAGAGAAATTAAGAATATAAATTTAGCAGAAAATATTACTATGGAAATTAAAGAGGGAAGCCTTACAAATATTGGTGCAACCGTTATTATTACAAATTTATCCGGTGATGAAAATGTAAATTTAACAAATAGAGAATTTAAGATTGATTATAAGAAAAATGATAAATGGTATAGGCTTGAGACTAAATTTAAAAATGAAGTTACTGTCATGACTACAGATAATGTTATGGAAAATGGAGATAATACTTATACTCAAGAAATTAATTGGGAAAGATATTATGGTAAACTCGATAAAGGACACTATAGAATAGTTAAAGAAGTAAAAACTAATTTATATATAGCTGTAGAGTTTGATATTTAAGAAAAGTAATAAAATATAGCTCAATTTATGGGTTATATTTTTTTTCCTTGCAAAAATATTGGAAATATGCGTGAAATTGTTTGCAATATGTCAAAAAAAGTGTTATAATAGTTACGATTTTTAACAAGGGGATAAAGGGGAATGTTATGGCTTATATAAAAGATGAAGAAATAAATGAAATTAGAAGTCGTGCTAATATAGTTGATATCATATCTAGCTATTTAAATGTTAGTCAGAAAGGTAAAAACTATGTAAGCCTTTGTCCGTTTCACAATGACCATTCACCAAGTTTAATAATCTCACCAGAAAAGCAAATATTTAATTGTTTTACATGTCGAACCGGAGGAAATGTTTTTTCTTTTGTTATGAAGTATGAAAATGTATCATTTATGGAAGCAATTAAAATTGTAGCAGATAAGATTGGTTATAATTTGAGTGTTAAAGATTTAAATGTGAGTGCTCAAAGTAAAAATAAAATAGACTTTGAAATTTATGATTTTGCTAGTAGATATTATATTAATAACATTAATACTACGGATGGAATAAAAGCTCGTGATTATTTAAGTAAAAGAGGCATTACTGAAAGCATTATAAAAGAGTTTAAGTTAGGTCTTGCTTTAAGTGAAAAAGATACGTTTTATAAAATAGCAAGTAAAAAAGGATGGAGTATTGATACTCTAGATAAACTTGGGCTTATTAATAAGGTTAATGCAAATATTTATGATACGTTTATAAATAGAATTGTTATACCAATAGAGAATTTAAATGGAGAAGTTGTTGGGTTTACAGGAAGAATATTTAATGGTGAGGATAATACAGCAAAGTATTTAAATACGAAGGAAACAGAGATATTTAAGAAAAGTAGTTTGTTATTTAATTATCATAATGCTAAGAATTTTATTAGAGAAAAAAGATGCGTTATTGTAGTTGAAGGTAACATGGATGCTATAAAAATGAGTGCGATGGGATTTAAAAATGTTGTGGCACTTATGGGGGTAGCTTTATCTAGTGAACAAATTGATATTTTAAAAAGATTAAAGGTACCAGTAGTTTTAATGCTAGATAATGATAATGCTGGAGAAGATGCCACGGTAAAAAATGGTGAGGTTTTAATTGAAAGTGGTATAGATACGAGAGTAATAAGATTAAGTGGTGCTAAAGATCCGGATGAATACATAGAAAAATTTGGCATAGATGCCATGAGTAATAATATAAATAATGCAATTAATTATATAGATTTTAAAATAGAATATTTAAAGAAAAATAAAAATTTGAATAATATGGAAGATATGATTACTTATGTAAAAGAAGTATTACGTAGCTTAAATAATCAAGATGACTTGACAAAAGAGCTAATTATATCTAAAATAAGCAAGGACTACCAAATTGATATAGATGTTTTGAAAAAAGGATTAGTAAATGTTCCTAAAAAAAAGGAAATAAAAGAAAAAATAATAAAGCCTAAAATATCTAAATATCAAAAGGCTAGTCATAAAGTACTGTATTATATGCTTATGGATGAAAAATACATAAACATATATAAAAATACCCTTGGGTACTTTAAAGAAAGGATGGAAAGAGTTTTAGCAAGTGAAATAGAATATTTTGCTAAAGAAAATAATAATATTGATGTGGCAGATTTTACAACGTATATGATGGATAAAGAAGATGAATACCAACTTTTACAAATAATTTTAAGTGAAAATGGAAATACTTCTATAAGTGATGAAGAATTTGAATCGTGTGTAAAAGCTATATTAAATATTTATAAAAAAGAAGAGATTGAAAAGATTAAAAGTAAAATAGCACAAGAACTTGATCAAAGTAAAAAGGAAGAGTTACTTGGAAAGCTTATTGATTTAAAAAGGAAGTGTGAATAATGGAAACAATTAAAACATTAGAAGAAAGAGAAAATACTTTAATAAAAAAAGGTAAAGTTAATGGGTTTATTACATATGAAGAATTGGCACTCGAGTTAAAGGGATTAGAAATTGATAATGATGCTTTAGATAATTTATATAATAAATTAGTTGAAAATAATATTGCAGTTGTAGCAGAAGCTGATGTTGATAGTGATACTGGTGAAGCTAGAATTAAAGAAGAAGAAAAAGAAGAAATAATGCTTAGTGATGAAGATATTACTAAAGATGTTAATATTAATGATCCAGTTAGAATGTATTTAAAAGAAATTGGGAGAATTCCACTTTTATCAACTGATGAGGAAGCAGAAATATCTAAAAGAGTGGAAGTAGATGATCCTGAAGCTAAAAGAATTTTGGCAGAATCTAATTTACGTTTAGTTGTATCAATTGCTAAAAGATATGTTGGACGTGGGCTTTTGTTTTTGGATTTAATACAAGAAGGTAATATTGGTCTTATGAAAGCTGTTGAAAAGTTTGACTATGACAAGGGATATAAATTTTCAACTTATGCTACATGGTGGATTAGACAAGCTATTACTAGAGCACTCGCAGATCAAGCTAGAACAATACGTGTTCCAGTTCATATGGTGGAAACAATTAATAAGATGAGTAGAGTTCAAAGACAACTTACCCTAGAACTCAATCGTGAACCAAGTGAAGAAGAAATTGCTAAAAAAATGGGATGCCCAGTTGATAAGGTACGTGAAGTGTTAAAAATTAGTCAAGAGCCAGTATCTTTAGAAACTCCGATTGGAGAAGAAGATGATTCACATTTAGGTGATTTTCTAAAAGATGAATCTAGTTTATCACCAGAAGAATATACAGAAAATGAAATATTAAAAGAAGAAATTAAAGAAGTTTTAATGAGTCTTCAAGCAAGAGAACAAGAGGTATTGGAGCTTAGGTTTGGTTTACTTGATGGAACTTGTCATACTCTTGAAGAAGTAGGTAAAAAGTTTAATGTAACTAGAGAACGTATAAGACAAATTGAAGCTAAAGCGTTAAGAAAACTAAGACATCCATCTCGGGCTAAGAAGTTAAAGGATTTCTTAGAAGAATGATAAGAATTAAGACTATAGCTAGTTTAGTTGATAAAGATAGTAAATTAGTTGATATTGGTACAGATCATGGTTATTTACCTATCTATTTATATGAAAATGGAATAACTAAAAATGTTACAGGTAGTGATATTTCTAAGAATGCTTTAGAATATGCTAGAATTAATTTAGCTAGGCATGGTTTGGATGATAAAATAAAATTAGTTGTAAGTGATGGCTTTAAAAATTTAAACGAAGAATATGATATTGCAGTTATTTCTGGAATGGGTACAGATACAATAAAAAAAATATTAGATATAGATAATATACCTAATAAATTAATAATTTCTAGTCATAAAAATGTAGATGAACTACGATTGTTTATGAATGAAAAAAAGTATAGAATAGTAAAAGAAATTGTTTTAAAAGAAAATAATGTGTATTATGATATAATTAAGTATGAAAAAGGAGAAGAAATTTTAAATAAGTATGAGTTATTAGTGGGAAAAAGTAATGATTTAGAATATGAAGAGTATTTATTAAATAAGTATAAAACGATATATAATAAGTCAAAAAATGAAAAATATTTGGAATATATTAATATTATTGAAAGAAAACTGGATTGGAAGAATTAGTTAAGTTAGAAGGAGTAACTGTGGTAGTTACTTCTTTTTTAGGTGTGACATCCATTATTTTGGTTGTGCTAGGTTTGTTAAATTCTTTGGCAATTTCTAATACTTTTTTGGCATTTGACATCATTGGTTTAATTTCTTTATAGATTGGTATTGCTTGATTTACGATACCCAGGCCTTTAGATATCCCTGATAATATTTTGCCTATACTAAGTGAACTTTTAACAATATTTGTGCCAAACATATATAATCACCTATATAATTATATGAAAAAAATATTAATAATTGATTGTAATATTATAAGAAATTTGTTATACTTAAATATAGTAAAGGGTGTTGTAATATGAATGCAGATGAAGTTAAAAATAATAGTGCAAATCCATTTATAATTTTTTTTAATATTTTTAAATATGCTTTTTTAGGACTAAAATATGTCACATATGAAATGTGGGCTAATTTATATACTGGGACTAGTTATACGTTAGATAGAACATATCAAACTACTAAACAAGCTTTTGCTAGTGAAGAAGATAGAATATATGAAAGAACAAAGAGAAAGAAAAAGAAAGAGAAAGTTTATACATATAGTCAAAAGGTGCTTGCTAAATTAGAAAATGAAAAGAAAGCACTTTTAGTAGATTTACAAACTGCGGGTGCAACTAGAAGTAAGGAACCACATGTATATTATTATAAAGTAAGAGATAATACAGGTAAAATTATAACGGGAACAATGAATGGTTTAAGTAAACTTGATATAAATGCTTATTTACTTAATGAGGGTTATGATGTTTACTCAATTAAAACTTCAAAATTTATTGATTTTGCATATAAAGATTCTTCTTTTTTAGGAAAGAAAATGTCAACCAAAGATTTAATATTTTGGCTTACCCAATTATCTACTTATATTAAAGCAGGTTTGACATTAAATGAATCTATTAAAATACTTACAACACAAATGAAAGGTAATAAGGCAAGAACTACTGCTTTTAAAGCTATTTCTTATGAGCTTACTTTGGGGGAAAATTTTTCTACAGCTATGGAAAAACAAGGAAATATGTTTCCTGCACTTTTGATTAATATGATTAAAGCAGCTGAAGCAAGTGGTACTTTGGTGGAAACGTTAGATGATATGGCTGCGTATTATACAGAAATTGATGAAACTAGAAAACAAATGAAGAGTGCAATGACATATCCTATGATTGTATCAGTGTTTTCAGTAGCCGTTATTATATTTATTATGGTATATGTTGTTCCTAAGTTTGAAGTTATTTATGCTCAGCAGGGGGCACCAGTTACGGGTATTACAAAATTTGTAGTTAATTTTAGTAGTTTTCTTAAAAATGATTGGTATGTAATTGTTATTATTATCGGAGTTATTATAGCAATGATTATTCTTTTATATAAACATGTTAAGGCGTTTAGAACAATTATGCAGATATTACTTATGAAAATACCTGTTATTAAAGATATAATTATTTATAATGAACTTACTATTTTTAGTAAAACGTTTGCTTCACTTTTACGTAATAATGTTTTTATTACTGATAGTATGGATATTTTAAGTAAAATTACTAACAATGAAATATATAAATCAATTCTTTATAAAACTATTCAAAATATAATAAAAGGTGACAAAATAAGTGATGCTTTTAAAGATCATTGGGCTATACCTGATGTTGCTTATTATATGATTGTTACTGGTGAATCTACTGGTGAACTTGCAGAAATGATGCAGAAGGTAAGTGATTATTATCAAGGTCTTCATAAGAATTTGATTAATAGTTTAAAAGCCTTTATTGAACCAATTATGATAGCGTTTTTAGCTGTTGTTGTAGGTGGTATTATTATTGCTGTAATTATGCCAATGTTTAGTTTATATGGAACTATTCAAAATAGTTAGGGGGATATTATGAAATTGTTATCATTCATATTAGGAACCATTTTGGGCTCCTTTTATCTTGTTTTAGCTACGAGACTTCCAAAGGGAGAAGATATACTTAAGTCTAGGAGTAGATGTGATCATTGTAAGCGTGTACTTAAATGGTATAACTTAGTGCCTTTATTTTCTTATATATTTCAAAGAGGGAAATGCTCTAAGTGTGGAAAGAAAATAAGTGGTGAACATTTCTTTGTGGAACTTATAACGGGTTTGTTATTCTTACTTACAAGTATTTATTTTTCTTTTGGTTATAATTATTTGATGGGCTTAATTATTGTTTCTTTAATGATTATTATATTTATTTCTGATTTTAAGTATATGATTATTTTAGATTCACCTTTGATAGTTTCTATAATTTTGATAATTATTTTAAAGTTAGTTTATTTTGATTTTAAAATGGTTGTTTATAGTATTTTTTCTGGTTTAATATTATTTTTGACTATGATTTTAATTGAAAAACTGGGAACACTTATTTTAAAGAAAGATTCTTTAGGTGGCGGTGATATTAAATTTGCCTTTTTAATGGGACTTGCACTTGATTTAAAACTTGGAATTGTGGCTTTGATTTTATCGACGTTTTTGGCTCTTCCATATGCTGTTGCAAGTGTAAATGTTATGAAAAAACATGAGTTTCCATATGGACCATTCTTAGCAGGGGCTTTATTTATAGTTTTCTTTCACTTTGATAAGTTTACTAATTTAATAAATTTTCTGTTTACAATTTAAAAAACGACCTATAAAAGATCGTTTTTATTTGTGCAAAAAGTTTTCACATTCAGTTGATTGGATGTTTTCATGCAAATTCTCTTTGCTAAATAAATATTATCATATTTTATATGTATTTGTCAAGCATAAATGTAGCTAAAATTTATATTGTTTTATTAAAAATGTTTTATTAAAATGTTAGTTATTGTTGATAAAAATACTTGCTTTAATTTGAATGCTATGTTATACTTTATTTATGGAATATCCAGTTGGTTGGATGCTACCTCACTTATTCATAAATGAAGGTGAGGTGATGCGAATGAATGCAAAAGATACTTTTATCTTAATGCAATTCTGCATTATAATTTATTTGTTAATTATAATAACCTTGTTATTAATTATACAATAAAAAAAGCATCTAAATCAACGAGGTTGATTTAGATGCAACCAATATTTATTCGGTAGCGTCCAATCTCGCGAAAAACTGGATGTTCCATTTTTAATTTATGCAAATTTCCTTTGCTACATACATATTATCACATAATGCTTAAGTTGTCAAATAAAATATGATTAAAAAGATTGCTTTTACAACTTAACTATGAATGGTTAATAAATTATATTCTTTAATTGATACAATTACCCGTAGGAGGTTAACTTATAAAAGTTAATAAGGGTGTATCAATTAAACTTATAAACATTTGTAAAGAAAGAAATATATCAATTAATAAATTAGGGTTTAATACTACTGAGAATAATGTCAAAGTTAATGTTAATGCAATAGTTGGTGATAACCCAATTGTAAATTATATTCATAAAATTGATGATAATTTTGAAATTATAAATGATACATCTAGTTATTTATTTCAAAATTATTTATCACTTTGTGATGATGAACTTATCAAAGAAGGTTATACAAAAATAAAAAAATGGTCTTTGCTTTTAAAGGCAAAGATGTTGAAATTGAGTTTTTTTTAAACATACTTTTTTAAATATTTAAAATTAAGAAGTACTACGAATAAGATATTTATTATCTCCGCTATAACTAGGCTGTAAATGCCAATGTGACAAAGTGATAGAATTGCCATAACTAGAAGTTTTAATATAACTCCCCATAAAGTTATGTTCATAGTAATTTTAGCATAACCTAAAGCTTGAAGACTTGATGTAAGAACACCTTCTAAGTAAAATAGGACAAAGAATGGAGCTAAGATTTTGATGTAATTAGAACCACTTGTGGTATTATATAAAGAAAATAATAAAGTATCTCTAAAGGTAAAAATAATAAATGAGAAGAATATACCTATTAAAAGGGCAAATAATATGCTTTGGTGTATTCTTCTTTTTATCATTTTATTATTGTTTTCACCATGAAATTTACTTATTTCAGGTAAAAGGGATGTAGATATGGCAGCAATAAAGAAACCTGGCATAGTAAGAAGAGCTAGAGAATAAGCATTATATGCACCATATTCACGTAATATGTATGAAGAAGGATAACCTGAAAATAAAAGTAAATTGGTAAGTATAATTGGTTCTAGAAAATAACCTATATTACCAATTATTCTACTTGATACTGTTGGCACTGAAATATCTAGTATATCTTTAGTATGTTTTTTACTTGGAAGTAAATTAGTTTTAAAATTGATATGTTTAGGAATAAAAAATAAAAATACTATAATTGATGATATTTCCGATATTATAGTTAAAAGTATTAAACCTATGACGGCATGCATTACTGATTTTTCCATAAGAATTGGTAAAACTATAACTATTATAATAAGTCTAATAATTTGTTCAATTATATTACTGGTTGCATGTGGTACCATGTTTTGTTTGCCCGCAAAGTAGCCTTTTAAAACAGATGAAATAGATACAAAAGGTAAGGTAAGGGCAAAAGCAAGTAATATTGGAGATGCTAAGGGTTCTTTTAAAAGAGTTATTGCTAGAAAATCTCGGGTAAGTAAAATAAGTAAAATAAGTAAAAAGTTTATAGATAGAATTAAAAAGGCAGCGGATGTAAGAATACGGATAGAACGACCTTTGTTTTCTGAAACTAGTTTTGATATAGAAATAGGGATGGCAAGGGTGGCAATTGTAAGTAAAAGGGAATATGTGGGTGCAGCGATAGCATATAAACTTATGCCGTATTCTCCAATTATACGAGTATAAATAACTTTGATAATAAATCCTAATATTTTAGTTAGAAAACCACTACAGATAAGTATTAAAGTTGATTTTATAAATAAGTTTTTTTTCATGTTGTGCTATTTCTCCTTTATTTAAATGCAAAAATGTTATATAATAAATATATGTTGGAGGGTGGTTATTTTGCCAGATACAATTACATTTGATGATTTAGTACCGCTTTTAGAAAAAAGAGAAGATTTTGAAACTATAAAAAAAGCTTATGAATATGCTTATAATGAACATAAGAATATGACAAGACTTACTGGTGATCCATTTATAACTCATCCTTTAGAAGTTACTAAAATACTTATGGAACTAAATGTTGATGATACTACAATTATTGCAGCACTTTTACATGAAGTTATTAATAATGGATCAAAGACATATGAAGATTTAGTAGAGGATTTTGGAGAAGATATAGCTAAGATTGTTTTAAGTGTGTCTAAAATTAATAAGTTAGAACTACCTGATAATAATGAGTCAAGTGTTAGATATTTAAGAAAAATACTAGTGGGTCTTGCTGAAGATGTTAGAGTTTTATATATAAAGCTGGCGGATAGACTTCATAACATGAGAACTAACTGGGCAGTTAATCCTCAGAAACAAAAACAAAAAGCTGAAGAAACAATGTCTGTTTTAGTGCCAATTGCTCATAGACTTGGTATTAACTCAATTAAAAGTGAACTGGAAAATTTATCACTATATTACTTAAAACCAGATGTATATAATGATATACTTGAAAAATTAAATGAAACTGTTGATGAACTTAATGATTGTCTGGAAGAAATGAAAGAAAGTTTAATAGAACTTTTAACTGATGCAGGAATAAAGTTTGAAATAAAGGGAAGAGTTAAAAGCGTATATAGTATTTATAATAAACTTTCTAATGGTAAAGAATGGAATAAAATATATGATATATTAGCACTTCGTATATTTGTTAATGAAGAGTCTGAGTGTTATCAAGTTATTGGTTTAATACATTCAAGATTTAGACCAATGCCTAAAAGATTTAAAGATTATATTGCAAGCCCTAAAGAAAATATGTATCAATCACTTCATACCACAGTTTATGGAGTGGAAGGACATGTTTTTGAAGTACAAGTTAGAACATATGAGATGGATGAAATAGCCGAAAAAGGTATAGCAAGTCACTGGTCATATAAAGAAAAAGGTACTAAGAAGATTCAAAATATGATGGAACAAAAACTAGAAATGTTTAGAAATGTTATTGAATCTAGTCATAATGAAACAGATGCAGATTTTGAAAAGACTGTTAATAGTGATATCTTTAGCGATTTAATTTATACTTATACTCCGAAGGGAGATGTTGTTGAGCTTCCAATAGGTTCAACTCCGATTGACTTTGCTTATAGAATACACTCTCATGTTGGAGACACTACAGTTGGTGCTATAGTAAATGATCAAATTGTACCACTTTCTTATGAACTTAAAAATGATGATGTAGTAAATATTAAAACTAATAATAATAGTTCACCTAATAAAGATTGGCTTACATTTGTTAAAACTAGTCAAGCTAAAAATAAAATAAAGGCTTATTTTAGTAAACAAGATAAAGAAGAATATATTCAAAAGGGTAAAAGTATTTTAGAAGCAGAACTTAGAAAAAGAAAATTGTCATTTAATGATGTTTTAAATAATGAGGCAATAAATAAAATTGTTAAAGATTTAAAAATGAAAGATTTAGATGAAATATATTTAAGCATTGGTTCTTTGAGATTTACTGCAAGTTATATAATTAATTTAACTAAAGTAGATAAACATGAAGTAGATGATGCTTTATTTGAAAGAAAAGTTAATACACCAAAAATTAATTATAAAAGTGATATATTAGTTGAAGGTGTTCCTGATATTATGGTTAATATTGCAAAATGTTGTATGCCAATTAAAGGCGATGAAATAGTAGGGTTTATAACAAAAGGACAAGGAATTAGTGTTCATAAAAAGGGATGCAGTAATCTTCCAAATAATGATAGAGTGATAAGTGTTTCATGGAATATGGATGCAAGTAATTATTATTTTACTAATATTTATGTTTATGTTGCTGCAGGTTTTGATTTACTTGTTAATATTATAACTGAAGTTGGTAAAATGGGATGCATTGTAAGAAGTTGTAATACTAAAGAATTTGATAATAGAACTATGTATGAACTTAATATTAGAATTAAAGATAAAGAAGAATTAGAAAGTATTATGAAAAATATTAGAAAAATACATAATGTTATAGAAGTAAAGGATGAGGTTTAAATGAAGGTAGTTGTACAAAGAAGTAAAAAAAGTAGTGTAGTAGTAGATGGAAAACTTGTAAATGAAATTGATAGTGGAATGGTTTTGCTGGTTTCATTTACACAAGGGGATACTGAAGAAAATATCCTTAAGATGGTGAAAAAAATAGCAAATTTAAGAATATTTGATGATGAGGCTGGAGTTATGAATAAGTCTATTTTAGATGTTGACGGGGAAATTTTATCTATTTCGCAGTTTACTTTATATGCTGATACATCTAAGGGTAATAGACCATCTTACTTTAAAGCTTTAAATGGTGAAGAAGCAATTAAACTTTATGAAAGATTTAATGAAGAAATGAATAAATTAGTTCCCACTAAAACTGGTATTTTTGGGGCTGAAATGATAGTTAATATTACAAATGATGGGCCAATTACTATAATTATGGAGTTTTAGATGAATTTTTTGAGTAAGTATAAAACCATTATTACTTATTTAGTGTCAAGTCTTTTGTCTTTTGGGGTAGATTTGCTGGCATTTAGTATTACTTTGTATTTTTTTAAAAATAAACTAGCTGAAGCAATACTTATTTCTTCATATATAGCAAGGGCTATATCAAGTTTATTTAATTATGTAGTAAATAAAAAGCTTGTATTTAAAAATAAAGATAAGAAAAATGTTAAAGCTTTTGTAGAATATTTTATTTTAGTTATAATAAATATTACAATATCTGGGACTTTGGTTACTAAAATATATAAATTTATTCATTATAATGCTACATTGATTAAAGTAGTAGTGGATGGTTTAATATTTATTATTAATTATTTTTTACAAAAGTATGTTATATTTAAAACAAATTAATAACTGCAATATGTTGCGATATATTGTAGTTTTTTATATGCTTCTTTTACTTTTCTTAGAAAATCATTATATTATCTTGTAAATTTACAAGGCATAAAATTTCTTGGCTTAATTTAGATTTTTTAATAAACTTAGAAAATATATTCATGAAGTACCACCCCGCCTAAAGTAGTTTTTATTATAGAATACTTCCCAATAGAAGTTAATATTTTGTTTCAAGTCATTTTTTTAAATGTCTTAGTTGCACTTCAGAAAAAAATACTAGACAAAAGTTAAAAAAAGTAGTATAGTGTATTTATAAATTTATTGGCAAGCCAGTAATTAATGGAAGTTTTAAAGAGAGCTAACGTTTGGTGAAAGTTAGTAAATGGAAATTAATGAAGATAGCGCCTTAAAAAGTAAACGGGTAAGCCCGATATAGCAGATAAATGAAGATGCATAGATTCTATGAATTAAGGTGGCACCGCGGGTTATACTCGTCCTTAAGCTATATTAATTTATAGAATTTTTTTACATATTAAGGAGGTATTATGAAAGGTAATATGTATAGAGATATTTATTGTGGAGAAGTTGATTCTTCATATATTGGCAAAGAAATTAAATTAGCTGGTTGGGTTAATAGTATAAGAAACTTAGGCAATTTAATATTTGTTACTTTAAGAGATGAAACAGGGATAGTACAACTTATTAGTGAAGATGGTGATTTATTTAAAGATGTACATAGGGAAGCAACAGTTACAATTACAGGACTTGTTGAAGCAAGAACAACAGATATGGTTAATAAAAATATGAAAACTGGAGAAGTTGAAGTTAGAGTTAAAACTATTGAAATCCTTGGTGACTGCATAAATGTGCTTCCGTTTGAAATTAATAAATCAAAAGAATCTAATGAAGATACTAGACTTAAATATCGTTATTTAGATTTAAGAAATAAGGATGTACATGATAATATTATTTTTAGAAGTAAAGTTATTGATTTTATTAGAAGTACAATGAAAGATATGGATTTTTTGGAAGTTCAAACTCCGATTATAACTGCTACTAGTCCAGAAGGTGCAAGAGACTTTATTATTCCATCAAGAAAGTTCCCAGGCAAGTTTTATGCACTTCCTCAATCACCACAAATATTTAAGCAATTATTGATGGTTTCAGGATTTAATAAATATTTTCAAATAGCACCATGTTTTAGAGATGAAGATCCAAGAAGTGATAGATTATATGGAGAATTTTATCAACTTGACTTTGAAATGAGTTTTGCAACTGATGAAGATGTTTATAAAGTTGGTGAAAAAGTATTTTATGATGTATTTACTAAATTTAGTGATTTAGAGGTAAGTAAACCACCTTTTAGAAGAATTAAATTTAAAGATGCAATACTTAAATATGGTAGTGATAAACCAGATTTAAGAAACCCACTTGTTATTGAAGACATATCTGATATTATGGAAAAAAGTGATTTTGCTCCATTTAAAAATACTGTTGTTAGATGTATTAAAGTTGAAAACTTAGAGAAATCTAATTCCTGGTTTAAATCTATTGAAGAATATGTTAAAGGTATTCATGGTAATTTAGGTTATATTAAAGTCGGTGAAGGGTTAGAATTTAAATCATCACTTGCTAAATTTATGAATGATGATGTTAAGAAACAACTTATAAATAGACTTAATTTAAAAGAAAATGATGCTGTATTTATTGTAGCTGATCCTAAGAGATGTGCAAGAATAATGGGTAATTTAAGAACTAAACTTGGAAATGAACTTGATTTAATTGATAAAAATAAATATGAGTTTTGTATTATTAATGATTTTCCATTCTATGAAGAAAATGAAGAAACTGGCGCAATTGAATTCTCTCATAACCCATTTAGTATGCCAAAAGGTGGTTTGGATGCTTTAAATAATAAAAATCCATTTGAAATTGAAGCTTATCAATATGACTTTGTTTGTAATGGTTATGAAATGGCTAGTGGGGGAGTTAGAAATCATTCACCAGAAGTTTTAAAGAAAGCTTTTGAACTTGTAGGATATGATGAAGATGTTGTTAAATCTAAATTTCCAAGTTTATATGAAGCATTTAAATATGGGGCACCTCCACATGCTGGAATGGCACCTGGCTTAGATAGAATTATAATGCTTCTTAAAAATGAAGAAAATATCAGAGAAATAGTACCGTTCCCAATCGGCGCAAATGGAGCTGATGCAATGATGGGTTGTCCAAGTGAAGCATTTGCAGTGCAACTTAAGGAAGCTCATATTAAAATAGATAAATAGAAAGATTTGAAAAATGCTTAGAAGGGTTAATGAAAGTAATATAAATTTAGAAAAGTCATATTTTCATTTTACAAATTTGGATAATGTTGATCGAATTGAAAAGAATAATTTGTTGCCTAAAGTTGGAGAAAATGCATCTATGATTGAAGAAACCGAAAAAATATTCTTTTCAATTGGTGCTAGTGGTATATTAAAACTACAAGACGTTTGGCTTAAATGGATGATGAATAGAATGTTCGGAGAATGTAATTTAAAGAAAAAATATGATGATGATAGGTATAGTGCTAAACTTCATGATTGGATTCAAGAGTTTTTAACCAAAGAATATAAAAAAGATGAAGAAAAAAAGAATATGTTATTTACTAAATATTATCATGATATGTTAGAAAATGTTTATTTGGTACTTAATTTAACTAATGGTTATGATTATGATAAAAATGATTATGATGAGGTTAAACTTAGACTTAATAAAGATACCAGTTCTATTGATTATCTTCTTATGAAAGAAATGTATGGTGAATATAGTAATGTTTCTAATACTGATATGGAAGGCTGGAATATGCATACGATTAGGAAAAGATATGTTAAATCAAGATTTATTAGAGTAGTAACTTATAAAGATAAAGACATTAATGTAATTGAAATGTTAAAACTTATTTATGAAAAATATAAAGATACTAAATATGATTTGCTTGATGATTTTATGCTTTGGCTAAAGATGTATGAAGAGAAGTAGAAATACTTCTTTTTTTGTGTGTAAATACTTTACACTGATAACTACATAAAAATGTAAAGAAGTGTTAACTCACACAAAATGGTGGGTCGAACCATGAGAGGTTTTGTCGAAAGCCTTGAAACGGGTAAAAATGCGTGTATAATAGCTAGGCAAGAAAGGAGGAACCAACTCATGCAAAGACTAGAAATTAAGAAAATAAATGCCAGAGATAGTATTGTCAAGAAGATATTTACCTCAACCGAAGATGGACTTAAATATTTAAGTAAAATTGTATGCAAAGTTTTAGATATTTCTGAAGAAGACGTAACATTTACTTTACTTCATCCTGATGTTAGTGTAAATGAAAATTCAGTTAATAGTGAAGTTGATGTAGCACTAGAAAGTAATGAAATTCTTGTTAATGTTGAAGT